>JAAWRH010000060.1 GCA_022800935.1 Oscillospiraceae bacterium | reverse complement strand
GCTCCTTCTTTTTTGCAAATCAAAATATTATAAACGCTGTTTTTATTTACCATCCCTCTCCATTTCCTTCAGCCGGGAATTGATCTTCCTGGCCTCCAGCCATGCGGCGAAATAAAAGCAGGCCCAGATGGCGAAAAAGATTCCGCAGGAAATAAGCAGCTGCATTACCGTATACCCGATGTGCTCCGGGTTGAAGGGAAACCACCCCAGGTGAATGGCGGTGGGGTAAAACACGCCCATCCCGATTACGAAATGGATCAGCACCTTTGCAAATCCGGGAATCCGTTGAAACTGATACACGATGCCAGTGGTACCGCAGGCAATCCCCACCAGAACCGAACCGGCCACCTGCCTTGGAAAGTCATTGAAGATAAAGGGAAGCGCCTCCTTGTCAAAGAGGGAAACCATCAGGCAGAAGGCCACAAGGCAGACGCACCCCCAGCAGATGCCGTAGAACAGGTATTTGACAAAGGTCATTGCGGTCACTTCACGTTTCATTCTATAATCCCAGCCTTTCCTTAAAAGATTTTCGGTAGCTCCTGGAGATGCAGCTCTCCAGGCCGCCCTTGGTCACCAGCTCCATGGAGCCGTAAAATCCCGGCTTCACATGGTCAATCTGCCGGATGTTGACAATGGACGACTTGGAAATCCTCACAAAATCGCCGCCCAGGCTTTTCTCCAGCTCGTACAGCGGCCGGTTCAGGGAAAAGCGGTTTTGCAGACGGTCATAGCAGACGATTTCCCCACCCTCGGTGCAGACCAGCTCCAGCGTTTCCGGGTCCAGGAAAAAGGTCTTTCCCTCCCGTTCCCCGGTCAGCGGCGGGCTGTCCCCCTCCCTTTCCAGGAGGGAAATGGCCTGTTCGATGGCCGGGGTCATTTTGCGGATGCAGAGCACTGCGTGTGGCTCCAGCTCTCCGCCGATTTGACATTCTACCTTCATAGGCGCACCCCTTTCATGACAATAGTATACCACAGCCGCCTGGTTTCCGCCTGCGTTTTGGGGCCCGGTTATAACCGCTTACGCTGAAAAGCGTCCCACTTATGCAGGCTTCCCTCCAGGGGCGGTTCACCACAAAATTTAGAGATTCACCTTTCAATTTCCTCCAGAGATGATATAATGGGAGGCGGAAAGGAGCTGAAAGGATATGGATGAGACCTTTTCCCGCGCCCGCATGGTGATGGGGGACGAGGCTATAGAGCGGCTGGCCCGCTGCTCCGTGGCGGTATTCGGCATCGGCGGGGTGGGCTCCTACATTGCGGAGGCCCTGGCCCGCGGCGGGGTGGGCCGTCTGCTGCTTATTGACAGCGACCGGGTGGCTCAAAGCAACATCAACCGGCAGCTGATTGCCCTGCGGTCCACGGTGGGCCGCCTGAAGGTGGAGGTGATGGCGGAGCGCATCCGGGATATCAACCCCGCCGCCAGGGTGGAAACCTATCCTGTCTTTTACGGGGCGGAGACAGCGGAACAGATTCCCTTTTCGGGCCTGGACTACATCTCCGACGCCATCGACACAGTCAGCTCCAAGCTACTGCTGATCCGGCAGGCGGCGGAGGCGGGGGTCCCCATCATCAGCTCTATGGGCACAGGGAACAAGCTGGACCCCTCCCGGCTGGAGCTGACCGACCTCTCTAAAACCTCGGTCTGTCCCCTGGCCCGCGTGATGCGCAGGGAGCTGAAAAAACAGGGGATCACCCATCTGCGGGTGCTCTATTCCCAGGAAACGCCCATTTCGCCCAAATATCCGCCGGAGGACGGGGCAAACCCCGCCCGGAGGGGAACGCCGGGAAGCGTCTCCTTTGTGCCGCCGGTGGGCGGGCTGATGATTGCGGGGGAAATACTGCGGAAGCTGTCGGGAATAGAGACCTGACAGAAAATGGCCCGGAGACACGGTTGTCTCCGGGCCGGTATTTTATGGCAAAGCCTGATTATTTCAAAACAGCTCCTTTGTTGGCGCTCTCCACCAGTCTGGCGTACCGCTTCAGCCATCCCGTCTTGATGGCGGGCTCCTTGGGCGTCCAGCTCTTCCTGCGCTCCTCCCATTCCGTGTCGCTTACATCCGCGTGAATGGAGTAGTTGGGAATGTCGATATGGATGATATCCCCGTCCCGCAGCAGGCCGATCTCCCCGCCGTCAGCCGCCTCCGGGCACACATGCCCAATGGAAGCCCCCCTGGAAGCACCGGAGAACCGTCCGTCGGTGATCAGGGCCACCGTCTTGTCCAGCTTCATCCCGGCCAAGGCGCTGGTGGGGTTGAGCATCTCCCGCATTCCGGGACCGCCCTTAGGCCCCTCGTACCGGATAACCACAACGTCCCCGTCCTTAATCTTTCCATTATAAATGGCCTCAATCGCCTCGTCTTCGCTGTCAAAAACCCGCGCCGTACCGCTGTGTACTAGCATCTCCGGCGCAACGGCGCTCCGCTTGACCACACAGCCCTCCTTGGCGATGTTCCCCCACAGAACCGCCAAACCGCCGGTCCGGGAATAGGGATTGTCCATGGTGCGGATGGTGGAGGCATCGCGGTTGACCGCCTGGGCGATGTTTTCCTCCACCGTTTTCCCGGTAACGGTGATAAGGCTTCCGTCGATGAGTCCGCTGTCGGCCAGCTGCTTCATCACCGCCGGGACGCCGCCCGCGGCGTTAAAGTCCTGGATGTGGGTGGGCCCCGCCGGGGCCAGGTGGCACAGATTGGGCACCACCGCGCTGACCTCGTTGAAGGTTTCCAGGCTGACGGGGGCGTCCGCCTCGTTGGCAATGGCCAGCAGGTGTAGCACGCTGTTGGTAGAGCAGCCCAGGGCCATATCGGTAGCCACAGCGTTTTTAAAGGCCGCCGGGGTGAGGATATCCCGCGGGCAGATGTTTTTCTTTACCAGCTCCATGATCTGCATCCCCGAATGCTTGGCAAGCTGGATGCGCCCGCTGTGTACCGCCGGGATAGTCCCGTTGCCGGGCAGAGCCATGCCGATGGCCTCGCTCAGGCAGTTCATGGAGTTGGCGGTGTACATCCCGGAGCAGCTTCCGCAGCCGGGACAGCAGTCGGTTTCGTACTGCTTGAGCTCCTCGCCGTCGATGAACCCGGCCTTGTAGCTCCCTACCGCCTCAAACATTTTGCTCAGGCTGATCTCCTCGCCGTTGTGGCACCCGGCCATCATCGGCCCGCCGCTGACGACAATGGAGGGGATGTTCAGCCGCGCCGCCGCCATCAGCATGGCGGGGACAATCTTGTCGCAGTTGGGGATCAGCACCAGTCCGTCAAAGCCGTGGGCCAGCGCCATGGTTTCGATGCTGTCCGCAATCAGCTCTCGGCTGGGCAGGCTGTATTTCATCCCTACATGGCCCATGGCAATGCCGTCGCACACGCCGATGGCCGGGACCAGAATAGGGGTCCCACCCGCCATGCTCACCCCGGTTTTGGCCGCCGCCGCCACCTTGTCCAGGTGGATGTGGCCGGGAATGATCTCGTTAAAGGCGCTGACCACCCCGATCAGTGGCCGGGTCAGTTCCTCATCGGTATAGCCCATGGCGTAAAACAGGGAGCGGTTGGGGGCTCGCTCCGGCCCTTTCAGAACATTATCACTTCTCAATGCCATTATCTTATTTTTACCTCCTCTGCCCGGCCGCCCGACGGCCTTCGCAGTTTTTTCTTTATTATAATGCTTTTTCGAAATTTGTCAACCCTCATACAAAAGGGCAGACAACTATAGTTGGTGGCAGGCGTCAGAAATCTTTCCTAAAAGTTCTATAAAATGCCGGAGATTTTTCTGTACTCCTGCCAGTTGACTTTTCCCCAAAATGCAAGTAGTATAGTTCAGGCTTTCATTTTTTGATTGACTTTTGTTTTGACGCTGATACGGGCAGAAAGGCGGAGTGATTTTTTTGGTCAGAGATATGACCCATGGCAGTCCCTTAAAGCTGATTCTGGGCTTTGCGGTTCCTATGGCGATTGGGAACATTTTCCAACAGCTTTACAGCATGGCGGACACCATTATTGTGGGGAAATTTGTCGGGGTGAACGCCCTGGCGGCGGTGGGCTCCACCGGTTCCCTCAACTTCCTGATTCTGGGCTTTGTGCTGGGGATATGCGGGGGCTTTACCATCCCCATTTCCCAGTGCTTCGGTGCAGAGGATATGAAGGGAATGCGCCGCTGTGTTGCAAATGCAATCTATCTTTCCGTGGCCATTACCGGGGTACTCACCGTTGTTACCCTCCTGCTCACCCGGCAGTTTTTAGTCTGGATGCGCACACCGGAGGATATTTTTCAGGGGGCATATGAGTACATCATCGTTATCTTCGGCGGCATGTTCGCCACCATGCTCTATAACCTGCTCTCCGGGTTCCTCCGGGCCCTAGGGGACAGCCGAACGCCGCTGCTGTTCCTCATTGTCTCCTCTGTGGTAAATATTGTGCTGGACCTGGTATTCATTCTGCTGTTCCACACCGGGGTAGCGGGGGCGGCGTGGGCCACGGTTATTTCTCAGGTCTTTTCCGGACTGCTCTGTCTGCTTTTCATCCGCAAGCGGTTCCCGGTGCTCCACCTGGACCGGGAGGACATGACCCTGGATACCAAAGTGATGGCCCGGCTGGCCAAAAACGGCATCCCCATGGCCCTCCAGTTTTCCATCACGGCGGTGGGCAGCATTGTGATACAGACAGCGGTCAATACCCTGGGCTCGGCGGTTGTGGCGGCAATTACAGCGGCGGGCAAGGTGCAGAACCTGGTGACCCAGCCCATGGACTCCCTGGGGGCCACGGCGGCCACCTACTGCGGGCAGAACCTGGGGGCCCAGAGGGTAGACCGGATTCATCAGGGGTTCCGCCGGTTTGTGGCGGTTGCCACAATCTATTCGCTGTTCTGCATGGCGGTTGTGATGCTGGGCGGAACGACCATTGCCCTTTTGTTTGTAGATAAGACGGAGACCGTGATTCTGGACTATGTCCGCCAGTACCTGCTGTGGAACGGCCTGTTCTTTATCCCCCTGTCCTGGATATTCATCTTCCGCAACGGTTTGCAGGGAATGGGCTTCGGCTTTTCCGCGATGCTGGCGGGGATATGCGAAATGGTTGCCCGCTCCCTGGTGGCGTTTACGCTGGTGAAGCCCATGGGCTTTGCGGGGGCGTGCCTGTCCAATCCCGCGGCATGGGTTGCGGCGGATCTGCTGCTGATCCCCATGTACTTCCATGTGATGAAGCTGTTGAACAAAAAATATGCGGTTCAAAAGAAGCCGGTCACCATCTAGCCGTTAATTCCGACAAAAACGTAAAAATCGGGGCGAAAAAGCTTGCACATATGCTTTTTCGCTCCGATTTTTTGTCTGCCGTTTATTTCGGCGCCCCCATACTGATATCCGTTTCGATTCGCTGTTTCAAATCCTCGTCGTTTGTTCATCGAGCTCGCAGCCGGGCAGCAGGAGCAGTAAACCGGCAAAAAACATAAGTAATTTTGATTTTGTCATAGGCACCTCCGAGCAGTGATTCCGTTTTCTTTTGGCTAAAATTCTACAAACGGAATTTCGGCCGGGACTGTTATAAGAATTTGCTCGCCAGTTTATACACTTGTTTTATTTCAGTATTAGAGGAACAACAATACTTTAAGTGGTCATCTCTAACTGACCCCAAAAATAGATAGTTGAGTTGATTATACTATGACTTTAAATGTATAGTTCGCTAACCTTTCTTTCAGAACAGGCTTTTTTGAGTGCCAGTGCTGCCGCTGAAACCATTGCTCCATTTACTTTGCGGGCTGACTGCGGGCATTGCACAACACATCTCATACAAGAAATACACTTTTTACTGTCCGCACATTTTATATTTTCTTTGCTAATTGCCTGTGCTGGACACTTTTCGGCACAAAGGCCGCAACTGACACACTTACCAGTGGCCTTTGGAACTAAGCCACTACCACCAGCTTTCTTGTACGGACGATTACCGGGTATCTGAAATTCAGATATACCTCCATTTCCAGATTCTATTTTTTCAAGAACCTTCCTTGCAAAACTCCGTAGCTCGTCTTTGTCTTTTTGATCGGGTCTGCCTGTTGCGTACTGGTGCATGATAGAATGTTCCGCGATTGCTGCAATAGCTGCAACTACATTAAAATTACTTTGTACTGCAATATCTCGTAATTCAAGGAGCGTATCTTCGTAAGCCCGGTTCCCATACACACAAACGATAACACATTGGGCATGATTCCCATTTATTTTTGTGAGCCGTTCAGCCGCAAGAGCGGGTACTCGTCCTCCATATGAAGGAACCGCAATTACCGCAATATCATCTTGTGAAAAATTCAAGGTAGAATACTCATTCTCTGGATTGGTTAAGTCAACCTTATTGGCATGATTCTCCCATGTCGATGTTATGGTATCTGCAACTTGCTGTGTTCCTCCTGTCGGGCTGAAAACAATCTGTGTAACTTTCATGTTTATTCCTCCTGTAATTTTTAAATTTACACCATTGTACCAATATTCTGATGTGATGTCAAGATTTACACCAGTGCAAATATATGGTACAATCAAAACATGGAAAGGAGAAATGCCATGCATATCAGTACAAAGTGTTCCGTCGCTATTCATTGCCTTATTTTTATTTTGGAATATGGCGATACGCAAAAAGTAACCAGTGACCTTTTATCATTATCTACTGGAATCAACCCTGCTACAATCCGAAAAATCGTAAGCGCGTTGAAAAAAGATGGTATAATATCTGTTAAATTTGGTACAGGCGGCACCTCATTGAATTGCCCACCAAACGAAATTACTTTATATCGCATTTGCAAGGCAATAGAACCGGACTTTGCTTCAAAGCTTATTGGACTTCACCCATTTCCCTCTCCGTTATGTCCCATAGGAAAAAATATACATGATGTATTGGATTGCTCCTATCAGAAAATTAGCAATGATTTGTGTGAAAGTCTAAAAAGCATAACATTGGAAAATGTTATTTCTGATTATCATCACATTCAGTTTCATCGTGATTGAATCTTAATTCTAAAAGAATACTTTTTAACAATATCGGTATGAGAGGGTTTTCGCCGTCATCGGCAGTGTTGAAAAATCCAAAAGTTTAGATTTTTCAACACTGCTTGTCTTTTGGTCTTTGGTTTGGAATAGTGTGGTGCTGGCGGTCTATCTCTTGTTTTCGGTTTCTGCTTCTTTACCGTATACATGAGCATTTGCACCGTTCTTCTCCTATTTTGGAGGGCGCTAATCCCCCTCCGCCACCGCCCCCCTTTGCTTTTTCGCCTTCCCCAGATTCTGCACCATGTCAATGAGCAGGGAGGAAAGGGTGACAGTAATCAGCGAAAAGGCAATTCTCTGAAAAGGAATGTAGCTGAGGGAGAGCAGCAGCACCGTCAGGTCGGTGAACAGATAGGCCCTGGAAATCCGGCAGCGGGTCAGTTTGGAAATCACCAGCGCCAACGCGTCGTCTCCGCCGCTGGAGCCCCCTTGGCGGATGACCAGCCCCACCCCGATTCCCACAAAGAGTCCCCCTGCCAAGGCGGCCAGCAGAGGCGAACCCGACAGGTTGGGGAGGACCGGCGGAAAGGATTCCCACAGGCGGGAAAAGCCCGCAAAACAGAGGGTGGAGAAGATGGAGGTCTTTAAAAAGTCCTTCCCCAGGAACCGGAAGCCCAGGGCATAACAGGCCGCGTCGAGGATGGGGGAGAGGATGGACGGGGGAAACCCCGCCCAGTGGTTGAGCAGCAGCAGCATCCCCAGCACCCCGCCCTCGGTAATGCCGGTCTGCCGGTGGATATTGTAGATGCCAAAGGAAAGGATCGCCGAACCGGCCAGAATGATAAGCACCTTCCGCAGGGGGAACAGCCGGTGAAGGTCCTGTAAAAATCGCCTGATCTGTGACATGGGGACAAAGCTACCTCATTTCTATATGTCTATTGATTGATAACAGCAATTATACCCGCTGACGGTAGTCCACCCGGATATGGCGCAGGGAGGTGCGGTTTCCCGCGGCAACCGTCCCGGTATGGTAAATGCCGAATCCCCCAAAGGAATTGGCGGAAACAGCCGCGGACAGGGAAACGAAGGCTTCCTCCCCATCTGCCTTTGAGCGCGCCCGGCACAGGAGCCGGTCCCCTTCTGTCTCCAGCAGAAGCTCGCAGCCGGTGCGGAAGGCTCTGGACAGCTTTGCCTCGCCGATGGGGAAGGCTGTGCCGTTGTCATAGGCGTACAGCCGGAACTCTACCGAGCGGGCATCCTCCGGCAAACGGGTATACCTCACCCCATAGCCGGACCGGGTGACGGGATCATATTTGATGTAAACCTCCTGATACTGTCCCGGTCCGCCAAAGCCCTGGCCCATCCGCTTTTCCGGGTCCAGCAGGAAGCGCAGGGACATGTCCCCCTCCCAGCCGTCCCGGCGGTAGTCCAGGCGGCAGAACTGAGATTGGGTCAGCAGACCGGGGTTGAGGGAGGCCCCGTCATAGCCGGTGCCATAGAGCCATTTCCCGGTCACGCTCCAGCAGCCGGAGGGCATCTCCGGGATTTCGCCGGAAACGTCCAGACATACGATGTCGGAAAAGTCGCTTTCCAAGGCGTTCCGACAGACCTGCCCCTCCCCAACCGGTTCCCCAGAGATCACGGAGACAGGAGCCCCAAAGCCGCTGCGGGAGGATTTCGGCACAATAACGGCAGTCAGGAAAGATCCGATATCGCCATGGGAGGGGAGATAGGCGCGCCGCGGGCCGGTCCCGTTTGAGGCCGAGAGGGGGATTCCCCCGGACGCCTCCTTCCCGGTGCGGTACCATATGATTTCTGAGGCGTCCTCACCGTCGTTCATCCCCTCCAGATGGTAGGAGAGGCGAAAGGCGGACCCATCAAAGGCAAGGGCGGGAGCGGAGACAACAGGCGGCGGAAGAAGGGCCGGAGCTATGGAAAAGGAAACGGAGGCGGAAATGCCGTTGGAGGCGGAGGCGGTGACGATGGCAGTCTCCGCCGCCTCGCCCCGGTTGTCCCCGCTGACCGAGAACTTATCGTGGGAGAGCCGCTGAAGCGCCGCGGGGCCCTGGGCAAGGACGCTCGCCTCCGCCGAAAGCCGCTCCGGAAAGACCTGGGTGTGGAAGGAGGCCGCGTCCCGGCCGGTGCGGAGAAAATTCGCCCCCTCTTCCCGAACAGAGCCCACCGCCAGACGCCAGGACTGGACTTCCAAGGGAGAGGCGTTTTTCTGAAACACAAGGGTATCCGATTGATGCCGGACCTCATCCTGAAAAATGGTGACACGGACGGGGACGTCCCCCAGGGCGGCGTATGCCTCCCGGCAGTTTCCGGGGTTCCAACCGTCCTCTCCCCGGAGAAGGTTCCAGGGATTGAAGCCCTCCGCCTGGCGGGCCGAAAGGGCGCGGGCACAGAGCTCCGAGCCGGGGATTTCGGCGGGCCGCCCGTCCGCATACCGGAGATTATAATAATAAAAGTCCCTGGTGGAGGGCAACTTTTTGCACCAGCCCAGCACGGCGTTGTCGGGGAAGGTGCAGTCGATGACAGCCAGGGAGCCGGGCTCCTTGGAGAGGTTCAGGGGTACCTGGGCAAGCTCCGGCCGCAGAGAGACAAACCTGCACCGCAGCAGCACCATCCCCGCCGTGCCTCGCCCGGCCCCGTAGATGGGATAGCCGCTGTAACAGCCCAGCACACAGTCCTCATAGAGGAAAACGCCGCTTGCCCCCATAAAGTCATCGGTGCCCTGGATGTAGCAGTCCTTGAACCAGGCCCGCTTTGCCCCTATGGCCAGGGTGTCCAGCCAGCTGACAAAGCGGCAGTTCTTAAAGTACAGGCGGTCGCTGGGCCCTCCGGCGGAGCCGGATACCCCCAGAACATAGGCCTGGGTCTCCGAGGCGGAACGGGCCGGGCGGTTCTGGGAGGGGTCGCGGGGATAGACCAGCGGCTCGTTGCAGTAGTTGTAAAAGGAGATGTTCTCCGCCTCAAAGCCGGTTCCCCGCACCTCCACGGTCATGGAGCGCTGCTTTTTGCTGCCCTGGAACTCGCCCCGGTTGTCGGCCAGGACCACGTCCCGCGCGTCCTGGGAAAGGCCCAGCAGCTTGAGATAATCCCGCCGGATGATGAGTCCGGGGTCTTCTTCGGTTCCGCCGAGAAAATACACCCCCGGCAGAATGCCTATCACAGCGGGGCGCTCCTTTGTACCCCCCTTGCAGAACTCCGCGGCGGACCGGATGGTCCGGAAGCGGTTCTCTTCGGGGAGGTCGCCGGGCAGGGCCGGGTCCACCAGCAGGTCATAGCTCCAGGGAGATTTGCCGGAAAGGCTCATTACAGGTCACTCCTTTATGCAAACAGACAGGTCATAGAGGTTTTCACCTGGTGGTCGGCTGTCACCAGGTCGGCGGTCAGTACCATGGAAAAATAGTCCTCATTGAGGAGGGAGGTTTGATACAGCTTCAGGGAATCGTAGCTGTCGCAGACCATCGTCACCCGGACCGCGTGGTCCAGGAACTCCACCTTCTGCACCAGGATGCCGGGGTTCATGCCCTTCCACAGGCTGATGAAGGTGTCGGAGGGGTTGTAGGGGATGTTCTCAAACTGAATCATGGCGTCGATCAGCCCCACGCCGAAGCTGACGGCATACCGGACCTGATTGTCCAAAAGCTGTAAACCAAAGCCCCTGGTGATGGTCTGCTCCTGCAAAATCCAGAGCTGAGCGCTGTCCGCCTGCCTGCGGAGATAATCCCTGCTCTGGAAAGCGCAGAACCGGGCAAACAGCACCACCACCGCCAGCAGCAAAGCGACAGACAGGGCGTGAAACCACTGGAACAGCCTCGCTTCCCTCTGGGGCTTGGAGAAGAATTCCTTTAAAGACAACACAAAACACAACTCCTTGGGCGGACAGAGAAGGGGCGGTCAATCCGCGGCCGTGTGCTCCTCCAGCCATTCCACATATTCTTCCAGGCACATGTTCAGCTCCTGCATTTTGCGGGCGTGCTCCACACCCACATAGCGGTAATGCCACGGCTCGTAGGTGATACCGGTGATCTCCTGCTTATCCTTGGGGTAGCGTAGAACAAAGCCGTATTCGGCGCAGTTCTGGGAGAGCCACTCAAAGGAGGGAAAGTTTTCAAACTCGTGCATCAGGTCCCCGTAGACCTGGTCGTAGTCGCTGGACACCACATCGATGGCCAGCCCGGCGTTGTGTTCGCTGGTGCGGGGCGGGGCAATCCACTTTCCGGCTTCTATGGCCGCGTCCTCGGCGCTGTAGCCGATGGCCTGGTATTCGGCGATTTTATTGGTGTAAAGGTATTCGCTCCGCTCCACGGTGCGGAAGGTGGACACCACCCGCAGGGAATACCCCGCCGCCCTTCCATCCGCCAGCATCTGGATGAGGGCCTGGGCAGCCCGCGCGTCAAAGGTAAAGCCGCCCTCTATTGTGCCCTTTTCAAAGTCGTAGTCCTCCGGCAGCAGATGGGTCTGGTTGACCAGCCGCAGCCGCCATTCGTCGTCCTCCTCCAGGGTAATCAGCTCCTCCGGCGGCTCCTGGGGCTCCGAGAGGGCGGGCTCGCTGCTGCTCTCCGGCTCCGAAGAGGAGGGCTTAGGCAGGGAGGAGCTTTCCGGCTCCTGGGAGGATTCAGAGGCAGAAGCAGAATCGGAATCCGGGAGGCTGGCAACGGAAACCGGCTGCTCGACGCTTCCGCTGGCGGGGACCTCCGGGGAGGCGGAGCGGGTTTTCAGATGCTCGTATCCCAGCAGCGCAAGGCAGGCGGTCACTCCCAGAATCAGCAAAAAAATGGTCAGGCCAATGGCAAATCGTTTCATTTACGGTCATTCTTCTTTCTATATCTACATATCTACTAGAGATTTCCGCTCTGGAACATCAGGGCGGAGAGTGCGGCGATGGGGGCAGTTTCACAGCGGAGGATGCGGCTGCCCAGGGAAACGTCCGGGATACCGGCCCGTTTGGCCTGTTCCGCCTCCTCCGGGTCAAAGCCGCCCTCACTGCCCACCAGCAGGGCGGCGGACCGCCACTGTCCGCCTAACAGCGGGGCAAAGGGGCGGCGGCTCTGCTCATAAAAGAAAAGGGGCAGGTCATAACCGGCCATGCGGGAGAGGGCTTCCTCCAGGGTGAGCAGCTCCCCCACCTGGGGGATGATCCCCCTGCCGCACTGCTTGGCGGCCTCCCAGGCGATTTTTTGCAGCCGCTCCCGTTTGCGCGCCCAGGACTTCGGGTCCGGGCGGGAGACGCACCTTCCGGTGAGCACCGGCTCCACCCGGAAAATCCCCAGCTCCACCGCCTTCTGGACGATCAGGTCCATTTTATCCCCCTTGGGCAGGGCCTGGAACAGAACCGCCTGTATACTGGGCTCCCCGGCGCTGGGGCGGCTTTCGGTGATTTCCACCTCCACCCGCCCGCTGTCCGCGGAGCGGATGATTCCCATATAGTCCGTGGCGTTCCTGTCGCAGAGGGTGATGGAATCCCCCTCCTTCATCCGCAGCACCCTGGAGATGTGGGCGGCATCCTCGCCGGACACCACGGCATAGGTCTTATCCGCTGAAAATTCCTCTGTAAAAAATCTTGGCATTGTTTTGTCTCCCCCGGCTCCCCGGCGTCAGCGGCGGACCGCCATGGCGCACCAGCCCTTTTCTTCGGCGCTTTCCAGGATGGAAAAGCCCTCCCGCTCCAGGGCCTGGGCCACCTCCTCCTGCCGGGAGTCGATGATGCCGGACACCAGCAGAACGGCGTTCCCGTCCATAAACGCCCCCACCTGGGGGGCTAGGCGGATGATCACGTCCGCCACGATGTTGGCGCAGACCACCTGATAGGTTCCCGTCACCTTGTCGGTCAGGTCCCCGCAGAGGTAGCGGGTTTTCTCCTCCACCCGGTTCATGGCCGCGTTTTCGGCGGCCACCCGGACAGCGGTGGCGTCGATATCCACCCCCACGGCCTGGGACGCCCCCAGCAGCACCGCCCCGATGGACAGCACGCCGCTTCCGCAGCCGATGTCCAGCATCCGGCATCCGGAGGTCACATATTTTTCCAGCATGGCAAGGCAGAGGCGGGTGGTCTCGTGGGTGCCGGTGCCGAAGGCCATGCCGGGGTCCAGCCGCATCATCACGTCGCCGGGCTCCAGGGAGCAGCTCTCCCAGGAGGGGCAGATGACGATGTGCTCTCCGACGCGCAGGGGGTGGTAATATTTTTTCCAGCCAAAGGCCCAGTCCTCCTCCTTGATGCCGCCGGTGCTCAGGGAATGGGGGATGCTCTCGGCTTCCAGGCGTTCCCGCAGGAAGGAGACCGCCTCGGCGGGGTTGGCGTCCGGGCTGATATACAGGTGAATGACCGCCTGGGTGCGGTCCTTTTGGAGCAGGTCCTCATCAATAAGGTCGATATGGGCGATTTTAGGGGCCTCCTCCAACAGGTCGGAGTAGTCCTCAATATAAATGCCGTAGGGGACCGCCATCTGGGCGATGGCAGAGGCCTGGTCGGTATAGGAGACGGGGATTTCAATCTGAATTTCGGTCCATTCCTGCATCATAAAGCAATCCTTTCCAGATGTCGTAAAATTTCGTGGAAGGCTGGCCAAAAAGCGGCGCGGGGGTGGTTTCTGCTGTCTGCTGCCGGCTGTTTTTGGGTCGCCTGCGAATTATTGTACCACATTTACGGTGAAAAAGCCACTGCATCCGCGGGAAAATAAAGATGAACGCCTGAAAGTTTCTTTTATGTAGGATACCCGTTCTATTTGCTGATTATAGGCGTTCTTTTTAAATGTTTTGGAAAAAATGAGACGCCTTTCCCTTGGAAACACACAAAACCCCCGCTCCTGAATCTCTCCAGGGGCGGGGGCTTTGCGGAGTTGTTTTTTATGGCAATTGGAATTGGATTAAGCGCCGGTGACAGTGGAGGAATTCTTGGTGGCAGTCTCGATTACCCTGCCGGAGCTGTTGTATACCTTGACAGTTACCTTGGCGTAGTAGCGAACGCCGGATTCCAGGTCA
>JAAWRH010000059.1 GCA_022800935.1 Oscillospiraceae bacterium | reverse complement strand
ATTACGGCGGGGTCCCACCTGTTCCCATCCCGAACACAGTAGTTAAGCCCGTCCCGTGCCTACAATACTTGGCGGGTGACCGCCTGGAAAGATCGGTTGCGCCGGCATTTCAGTTGGTGTTGATTACAGTGAGGTTCCACCTGTTCCCATCCCGAACACAGTAGTTAAGCTCATTTGTGCCTACGATACTTGGCGGGTGACTGCCTGGGAAAATAGGTAACGCCAACATTGAAAAACGCTGAGATAGAAATATCTCAGCGTTTTTTCTTTAGAAGTTTAGAAGAAGGCAGGGTAAATATGAAAATCAAGTGTGTCTGGGAACACAACGGAGATGATACGCTCCTGTATGCAGAAAACTTTACCGGCGCGTTTACCAGGGGACCGTCGAGGGATGCCGCTCTGGATAAAATGCCTGGTGAAGTGCAATCCTATCTGAAATGGGCCGGTGGGGAGATTCCGGAAGAGCTCAATGCAAAAAGCAATGTGGAAATTGTGCAAGAGAAGGAAAGCTCTCTGCGAATATGCGACGCGGATTCTGATGTCATTTTTGAAGGAGAAAAGACTCCCCTAACCGTTGAGGAGTATTTCAGGCTGAAGGAACTGGCGCTGAAATCCGCTGCGGATTTTTACCGTCTGTATCTGTCCATTCCCGATAAAAGCCGGAGCTGCCTTCCTGTGAGAAAAACCTTTTATGGCGATATTCCAAGGACGGCGGAGGAAATGTATGAACACACCAAAAATGTGAATTCCTATTATTTTGGGGAAATTGGCATTGATGTCTCCAATGATGGGACCATTTACGAATGCCGCAGGCGGGGATTTGAGCTTCTGGAGAGGTTAGAAATGGAAAACTATCTTGCCAATGCGGTGGTATGCGGAAGCTATGACGAGCTTTGGTCCCTGCGAAAGGTGATGCGCAGATTCATCTGGCACGACAGAATTCACGCAAAGGCAATGTACCGGATGGCAGTAAAGACCTTTGGAGAAGGTTCGGTGGAGAATGTTTTTCAATTTATACTGTAAGCGGCAGCTCCGTTCCGTGAGAAATTTGTAAGAAAATCGATAGAGAAACCAGAGAAAGAATATCTGAACTTCTGATATAATAGCCATAGAACCCCCATAATCTATCTAGTAAAGAGGAAGGGAGGGTCAGTATGGGTGTTAATATTTTGGTGGTGGACGACGAAAAAGAACTGGCCGACGTTATAGAACTCTACCTTAAAAACGACGGCTGTAATGTCTATAAATTTTATACCGGCGGGGAGGCCTTAACCTGTATTGAGAATACACAGTTGGACCTGGCGATATTGGATGTCATGCTCCCCGATATGGATGGCTTTCAGCTTTGCAGAAAAATCAGGGAAAAGGCCTTTTACCCCATTATCATGCTGACAGCGAGAGGGAGCGACCAGGATAAAATTATGGGACTGACCATCGGGGCAGATGATTACATCACAAAACCATTCAATCCATTGGAGGTCACAGCCAGGGTGAAAACACAGCTTCGGCGATATATGCAGTACAACAACGCCGCTTCCAGACGCGAAGAGGCAGCGAATGAGTATGATATCCGGGGGCTGGTCATCAACCGGGAGAGCCACAAATGCTTTCTGTATCAAAGAGAGTTGCAGCTGACCCCCATTGAGTTTGCCATCCTCTGGTATCTTTGTGAACATCAGGGTACCGTCGTCCCCTCCGAGGAGCTGTTTGAAGCGGTGTGGGAAGAAAAATATCTTAACAATAACAACACCGTTATGGCCCACATTGGCCGCCTGCGGGAAAAGATGGATGAATCCGCCAGAAAGCCCAGCTTTATAAAAACCGTATGGGGAGTGGGATATACCATTGAAAAATAAATCTGGGGCCTTTCGTCAGCTGCGCACAAAAATTTTTCTGCGGACTGTCGCAATGGGGGCAGCCGCTGCCGCCTTCGTTTATCTCGCCTATTCGCTGCTGCGCGGGAACTTCGCGAATTTTATGACGGCCTTCTTTCAAAAGATGCTGCGTATGGATTACAATGCCGCTTTTGGGCTCTATGAAAGGCTGTTCCGCCGCCATATGGACGGGATTATTTTATTGTCCATTCTGTCGGCGTTTTTCTTATTTCTCTACATTTATCTTCACCGGGTTACAAGGTATTTTGAGGAGATAGACAAGGGGCTGGACGCGCTGCTCCAGGAGGCTCCCAGGGAAATATCCCTGTCTCCGGAGCTTGGCTCCATAGAGCGGAAGCTGATGCTGGCCAAGCACACCATAGACCGCCAGAAAAGCGATATGCTCATAGCCGAGCAGCGAAAAAATGACCTTATCATGTATCTGGCCCACGACCTGAAAACTCCGCTGGCCTCCTCAGTCAGCTATCTGAACCTGCTGAGGGACGAAAAGCAGATATCCCAGGAGCTGCGGGAAAAATACATCTCCATCTCCCTTGCCAAGGCGGAACGCCTGGAAGAGCTGATCAACGAGTTTTTGGAAATTGCCAAGTATAATCTATCCGACATTACCCTGCAATACAGTGAAATCAACCTGACTCGAATGCTGGAACAGCTTGTGTATGAATTTTCCCCTATCCTCAATCAGAAGGGGTTGTCCTGCCGCCTGGAGGCTGAGGAAGATATCACACTCAAATGCGACGCCGACAAGATGCAGCGGGTATTTGACAACCTTTTGCGCAATGCCGTGCTATACAGCCATGGGGGAACTGAAATTGTTATCTCCGCTGAAAGAGGCAAGGATACCCTGACGCTGAAAATTTCCAACCATGGCAGCACGATTCCCCAGGAAAAGCTGGAGAGGATATTTGAACAGTTTTACAGGCTCGACGCGGGACGCAGCACAGAGGGGACCGGGCTGGGGCTTGCCATTGCGAAGCAGATTGTTGTGCTCCACAAGGGGACCATTACTGCCGCCAGCGAAGGGAATGTAACTGTCTTTACGGTAACGCTTCCCCTTTTGTAAGAAAATCGTGAGAAAATTCTGAGAAAAAACGACGCATATTCTGTGAAGGAACAAAGAAAAAGCGCCCTTGCTTCTGGTACAATGATAGTGCCGGAGCAAGGGCGCTTTTGATTTGATAGGGAAAGGGGACTGTATATGGAGCTGTTGATTGACCATGTTACAAAACAATTCAAGGATAAGAAGGCTGTGGACAATATTACCCTGAAGCTCACGCCGGGGGTATGGGGCCTGCTGGGGGCCAACGGCGCGGGCAAAACGACTTTGATGCGGATGATTGCCGGAATTATGCCGCCCTCCTCCGGCGATGTGCTGTATGACGGCGTTTCCATCCGCGCCCTTGGGGAGCGGTATCGGGATATCTTCGGTTACCTTCCCCAGGAATTCGGCTTTTACCAGGAGCTCACCGTGAAAGACTATCTGGAATATGTGGCGGCCCTGAAGGGCCTGCCGGAGCGGAAAAGCCGGCGGAGAATCAGCGAACTGCTGGAACAGGTTTCGCTGCTGGACGCGTATCACCGGAAAATCTCCAAGCTCTCCGGCGGCATGAAGCGCCGGGTGGGGATTGCCCAGGCGCTGCTGAACGACCCAAAGGTTTTAATCCTGGATGAACCCACCGGGGGCCTGGACCCAGGGGAACGGGTCCGCTTCCGCAACCTGCTTTCGGAATTCGCCCACAACCGGATTGTCCTAATCTCCACCCACATCGTCCCGGATGTGGAGTATATCGCCGCCTGCCATGCCGTGATAAAGGACGGGAAGCTGCTGGCAATAGGGACCACGGAGCAGCTGGTCAGGCTGGTGGAGGGCAGGGTGTGGAGCTGTACCGTTCCGCCGGAGAAGGCAGGGGAATATGAAAGCCGTCTTCAGATTGTCAGTCTGCGCAATGAGAACGATGGAAGGACCTCTATCCGCTACCTAGCGGAGCGGCCCTGTACCGACGATTCGGTTCCCGCCGTCCCCCGGCTGGAGGACCTATATCTGTGGCTGTTTCCCCAGAACACCGGAGCAAGCAATGGGAGGTTTTAACTGATATGAAAATCTTCAAATTAGAGCTGAAACGAATGTTAAAGGCAAAGCTCACCTGGATTTTATTGTTGCTGTCGTTGGTTTTTTCCGTCCTGTTGGCATACCTGCCGGTGACATACTGTTACAGCAATTACACAGATGAGGCGGGGAACGAGGTCAATCTGACCGGGCTTTCGTCCATCGCCTATGAAAAAGTACGGCAGAAGGATGCCTCCGGCGTTGTCACTCCGGAGCGGGTGCGGCAGGCTGTGGAGACATACCAGGCCTGCCTGGAGCAGTACGGCGTGACGGAATCCTACAATCTTCCTGAAGGTGTCTATGAAAAGGAGATACTCCCCATTTCCCCGCTGCTCCACGGGGTCAAGGAGGCCTTTGCCGACCCGAATACGGGAATGGCCCCTGCCATTATGGAGATAGACTCGGAACAGCTTGAGGATTATTACGCGGTATGTGAGCAGAGGATTGTCTACCTGATGGCAATGGAGCAGGCCGGGCATCCCGCGGCACAGCGCAGGGCGGCGGAGATGTACCAAAGGGTGGAGAAGCCCTTTGAGGTTTATCCAGGGATGACCTCCTCTGTCATGGATTATCAGAATATTATGGGCTATTTGGTACTGCTGTTCTGTGTGGTCATCGCGTCCTCCGTATTCTCCGCTGGGTACCAGTCCGGCGCCGATGATATTCTGAGATGCACCAGGCATGGCAGGGCCAGGATGGCCGCCGCAAAGATAGCCGCACCCCTTCTGCTCAGCGGAGCCACCTTTACGGTTTGCTCTACCGTGTATATTTTGACGGTCAACAGCCTGTTCGGGTGGGAGTGTGTAAAAACCTCCATCCAGATGATGTACTCCATTGTGACACTGGCAGGACTGAACATAGGGGAGCTGCAATGGCTTTTTGCCGCTGCGGGGCTGCTCTCGGTGCTTGCATCGGTCAGCTTTACCCTGTGGATTTCCTCCAGAAGCAGGAGCACCGTTGCATCCCTGGCGGCGGCGTTGGCCTTCTGCATTGCACCGGTGGTGGTCTATATGGCCGTGCCGGGGACGCTGGCCCCATGGGTTTGCAGCATTCTCCCCGCCAGCGGCACCAGCATACAGGCCAGTATCCTCTACGCCATTACGGATTTTCGGTTCTTGAATTTCGGCGGGATTGCTGTCTGGACACCCTATGCTGTCATTGGGGCCTGCGTTGTTGAGATACCCCTGTTTCTGTTGCTGGCTGTGCGGGCCTATTGCAGGCATACAGTCAATTAATTAAAGGCTTCACAATTAACCTAAAAATGCCCTCCCCATCATCCGATGAGGAGGGCACTTCTATTGCTTTAAGCTGTCCGCGGACAATTAGTCAGCGTCGTACAGCTTGGAGAGTCTCTGGAGATAAGCGTATCTCTTAACCGCGTTGTCCTCGGCCTTGGCGAACAGCTTCTCCGCACGGTCCGGGAAGGAACGCTGGAGAGAGCTGTAACGGACTTCGTTCTTGATGAAGTCACCGTAAGCGGCGGTGGGAGCCTTGCTGTCCAGCTGGAAGGGATTCTTGCCTTCCACAGCCAGTCTGGGATCGAAGCGGTAGTTGTGCCAGTAACCGGCCTCAACTGCCTTCTTGATCTCGGTCTGGGCAATGGACATGCCGCCCTTGATGCCGTGGTTGATGCAGGGCGCATAGGCGATGATGATGGAAGGTCCATGATAGCTTTCTGCCTCGGTAAATGCCTTGATGCACTGGTTGTAATCCGCACCCATGGCCACATGGGCAACGTAAACGTAACCATAGCTCATGGCGATACCCGCCAGGTCCTTCTTCTTCACTTCCTTACCGGCAGCGGCGAACTGAGCGACAGCGCCGGTGTTGGTGGACTTGGAGGACTGACCACCGGTGTTGGAGTAAACCTCGGTGTCGAACACCAGGATGTTCACATCCTCGCCGGAGGCGATAACGTGGTCAAGGCCGCCGAAGCCGATATCATAGGCCCAGCCGTCGCCGCCGAAGATCCAGACGGAGTTCTTGGCCAGGTATTCCTTGTCAGCCAGAATTTCCTTGCTTTCCTCGCAGCCGCAGGCCTCCAGCTCGGAGATGAGCTTGGCGGCGGCGATCTTGTTCAGCTTGCCGTCTTCCTTGGTGGCCAGGAACTCGTCGATGGCCGCCTTGACGGTGCCCTCAGCCTTCTCGGCCAGAGCTTCCACCTTCTTGATGGTGACATCGCGCAGGTGCTTCTGGGCGTAGAAGATACCGAGGCCGAACTCGGCGTTATCCTCAAACAGGGAGTTTGCCCACGCGGGACCAAAGCCCTGCTTGTTGACTGTGTAGGGGGTTGCGGGAGAAGAACCGGCCCAGATGGAGGAGCATCCGGTGGCGTTGGCAATGAACATCCGGTCGCCAAACAGCTGGGTGGTCAGCTTGGCGTAAGGAGTCTCGCCGCAGCCCGCGCAGGCGCCGGAGAACTCAAGCAGAGGCTGCTTGAACTGGCTGCCCTTGACGGTGGAGTCCTTGAACTTCTCGTTGACTTCCAGTTTCACAGGCAGGTCGAAGCCATAGGCAAATACCTCCTGCTGCTCGGCCTGGCTGTCCAGGGAAGCAAGGGACAGAGCCTTGTTGCCCTTCTTGCCGGGGCATACGTTGACACAGCTTCCGCAGCCGGTGCAGTCCATGACGGAAACGGTCATGCCGAACTTGTAGCCGGGCATACCGGTCATATCCACCAGCTTGGCGGCGGCAGGGGCGTTGGCAGCTTCTTCCGCAGTCATTACCACAGGACGGATAACCGCGTGCGGGCAGACGTAAGAGCAGAAGTTGCACTGGATGCAGTTTTCGGGGTTCCAAACGGGAACGTCAACGGCGACGCCGCGCTTCTCGTAAGCGGAGGAGCCCAGGGGGAACACGCCGTCCACATATTTTCCAAAGGCAGAGACAGGCAGCTTGTCGCCTCTCTGTCCGTTGATGGCTTCCTGAATGTTGGAAACGTACTCAACCAGAGGAGCATTGTCACCTGTGATGGTGGTTCCGCTCTTCTCGTCAACGGCATTGGCCCAGGAGGCGGGGATTTCAATCTTCTTGACTTCCTGTGCGCCGCGCTCAATAGCCTGATAGTTCATGTTGACGACAGCCTCGCCCTTCTTCCCGTAGGACTTCAGGGCAGCGTCCTTCATATACTGAACAGCCTGGTCGGCGGGGATAATGTCGGCCAGCTTGAAGAAAGCGGATTGCAGGATGGTGTTGATGCGGCTGCCCAAACCAATCTGCTTGCCCAGCTCCACGCCGTCGATGACATAGAACTGGATGTTGTGCTTCTGCATGTACTGCTTGTCGGCAGCGGGCAGTCTCTTTTCAATCTCAGCCTCGTCCCACGCGCAGTTGAGCAGGAAGATGCCGCCGTCCTTCAAATCCTGAACCATATCATACTTGCCGATGTAAGCGGGATTGTGGCAGGCTACAAAGTTCGCCTTGTTGATCAGGTAGGTGGACTTGATGGGGGACTTGCCGAAGCGCAGGTGGGAAACGGTTACGCCGCCGGACTTCTTGGAGTCATATGCGAAGTAAGCCTGGGCGTACATGTCAGTGTGGTCGCCGATAATCTTGATGGAGTTCTTGTTGGCACCGACGGTGCCGTCAGAGCCCAGACCCCAGAATTTACAGCTGGTGGTTCCGGCGGGAGTGGTATCCTCCACCTCCACGGGAGCCAGGGACAGATGGGTAACGTCGTCGTTGATAGAAATGGTGAAGGGAGACTGAGGAGCCGCCGCTTCCGCATTCTTATAGATAGCCGTGATGTCGGCAGGGGTGGTGTCCTTGGAGGCCAGGCCGTAACGTCCGCCGTAAACGGGAACGCTGTCAAACTTGGTGCCCTTGAGGGCGGTGACAACATCCTGGTACAGGGGCTCGCCCAGTGCGCCGGGCTCTTTGGTGCGGTCGATGACCGAGATGGTCTTGGCGGTGGCGGGAATCGCTTCCACCAGACGCTGCGCGGAGAAGGGGCGGTACAGGCGGACCTTAATCAGGCCGTACTTGTGGCCTTGGGCATTGAGGGCGTTGATGGTTTCCTCAACGGTCTCGCAGACAGAACCCATGGCGACTACAACATGCTCCGCGTCGGGCGCGCCGACGTAGTTGAACAGCTTGTAATCGGTGCCAATCTTTTCATTGATCTTGCCCAGATATTCCTCGACGATGCCGGGAATGGCTTCATAGTACTGGTTGCAGGCTTCTCTTGCCTGGAAGAACACGTCGGAGTTCTGAGCGGAGCCCTTCAGGAAGGGGCGTTCAGGATTCATGGCGTGTTTGCGGAAGTCGTTGACGGCGTCCATATCCAGCATATCCTTCAGGTCGTCGTAATCCCAGATTTCAATCTTCTGAATTTCGTGGGAAGTACGGAAACCATCAAAGAAATGCAGGAAGGGAACCTTGCCCTTAATGGCGGACAGATGTGCCGCCGCGCCCAGGTCCATAACCTCCTGAACACTGCTGGAGCAGAGCATCGCGAAGCCGGTCTGGCGGCAGGCGTAAACGTCCTGATGGTCGCCGAAGATGGACAGCGCGTGGGAAGCCAGGGTACGGGCGGAGACGTGGAACACGCCGGGGAGCAGCTCGCCTGCAATCTTGTACATATTGGGGATCATCAGCAGCAGGCCCTGGGAAGCGGTATAGGTGGTGGTCAGCGCGCCCGCGGACAGCGAACCGTGCACCGCACCGGCCGCGCCGGCCTCAGACTGCATCTCAACTACCTTAACGGTATTGCCGAAGACGTTTTTCAGGCCGTTTGCCGCCCACTGGTCGGTAACTTCCGCCATGGTGGAGGACGGTGTGATGGGGTAAATCGCCGCTACATCCGTAAACGCGTAGGATACATGTGCGGCGGCATTGTTACCGTCCATGGTTTTCATTTTTCTTGCCATGTTTTTTCCTCCCTTTGGGATTTTTCTTTCAGAACCGGAGACATCAGACAGAGAGAACCGCTGCCCTTTCCTGCATTTTGGGAACGGCGGACAAAGCCTGTCCCTTGACACGCAAAGAAAACTACCAAACCGGTTCCCCTCCGGTGAACGCACGGCCAAAACCGGTACGTCTGAAGGAAACCCGCCTGTAGCTTTTGGGTCAGTTCTCTTTATAAGTTGATTTTAACACGTTTCAGCGGCATTGTAAATGGTTTTTCTGTACAAACCGGAAAAAATCTTTTTGTTTTTTAAAGGAGAAGCTTTTTATATGGGACGATGACCCAAAAGAGAAAAAATTTTTCTCTCCCGCAACCGCGGAGGGATTTTGTCGGGTATACTGGTGAGAGACCAATTTTAAGACTCAGATATCTGATATCCGCCACTGACACCTGACACCTGGAAAGGAGAAATCTTTTATGGACGATGCGGACATTGTCAGTCTCTACTGGCAGCGCAACGAAGAAGCAATCCGGGAAACCGAAGAAAAATATGGGGCGTACCTTGGAAAGATCGCCTGGAACATCCTGGCCAACCGGGAGGACAGCGAGGAAAGCGTCAACGACACCTACCTCCACGCATGGAACTCCATGCCGCCCCAAAAGCCGGCGATGCTCTCCACCTATCTGGGAAAGCTTACCCGGCAGCTTTCCATTGATATTTACCGGAGAAGGAACCGGGCCAAGCGGGGCGGCTCCGAGTATGCCCTGTCCCTCACCGAGCTGGAGGACTGCGTTTCCAGCGGCAGTACCGAGGATGAGGTGGAGGTTCACCTGCTGGCGGAGGCCCTGGGGCAGTATCTCAGAGGGATTTCCCCGGAGGCCCGTACCGCCTTTCTGCGGCGGTACTACTTTATGGACCCCCTGGGGGAGATCGCCGCCGGGCAGGGGTTTACGGAAAGCAAGGTAAAAAGTATGCTGTACCGCACCCGCCAGGGCCTGCGGGAGTATCTGGAAAAGGAGGGCTTTTCAATATGAAACCGGAAAAAATCAGCGACGCCCTGAACCATTTGGATGAGGACCTTTTGCGGGAGGCGGAGGAAGCCAGAAACCATAAGGTCCGCCGCCGTCCCGCCTGGCAGAAGTGGGGGAGCCTGGCCGCCTGCCTTGCCCTGGCGGTGTTCGCGGGGACCCGGCTGCTGTCCTCTTCCGGGAATATTGCGGAAGGAGAATTGCCATCCATCACCATTGAGAACAACGAGGCCGGGGCTTTCGGCTATGAGGGCTATATGGCTTTGGATATTTCCGAGCTGGGTGGCGCGAACCCTTGGACGGAGGGGGCCAAAATCAAAACTCTGCCGGTATACCAGAACTCTATTTCCTATGACGAACAGCACATTGCCTCCGGGACGGATCTGGACAAGATGAAGTCCCTCCTCCTCACGGTAGCGGAGCAGATGGGACTGGACACCAAGACGATTCCCATCACTGACGATACCCCCGATGAAGACTATATCAAGGCGGTGACGGAAAAGATTGAATCGGTGGGGGATACTGTTCCGGAGGGATACTTTGACCCGTCCACCGTCATCATGGAAGGGGACGGCATCAAGATAGAGGTGGACCGCACCCTGACTGCCCGCATTGACCTTGACCCGGCGGTGGAGCTTCCGGCGGAGTACCGTTTCAGCTACGGCGCTTCCAGCGAGGAAATGAAGGAAGCGGCGGACTGGCTCTCCAAAGAATACAGCGGCCTTCTCTCCGGGATGAAAAAGCCGGTGCTGGACCAGGGCATGGCAGATAGGAATATTTACCGGGAACGCAGCTTTGACACGGTATTTTTTGATGGTTCCGGTTCGCTGGAGGAACAAATCGTCAACTATAACTTCAACCGGGTGGCCTTTTACAATAACGACGAGGGAAAGCTCTTTATTATCCGGGTTTTTGTCCCCGATCTTTCCCAAAAACTGGGGGACTACCCCATTATATCCATCGAAGAAGCCAAGGATCTGCTCCTGTCAGGAAATTATGCAACATCCGTCCCCTGTGAAATGCCCGGTAAGGAGCACATCGCCAAGGTGGAGCTGGTCTACCGCGTCGGCGCCTATGAACAGGTGTGGCTCCCCTATTACCGCTTCCTGGTGGAGCTGCCAGAGGAGTTCCGCCCAGAGGACAAGGAGCTCCACGATTTCGGCGCCTACTATGTCCCGGCAGTGGAGGGAAAGTATATCGCCAATATGCCAACCTATGATGGTCAGTTTAACTGACGGGTGGGTGATGCTTCAGCTTTGATGTTCAGGAACAGGCGACTCTCCCATTACGGGATGGTTTATACTATTATAACACAGATATACAGGAGCTGCCCGACAAAGCGTGGACGGCCCAGCTGATGCTGTACGGCCACCTTGGGGAGCGGTTCGGTAAAGCCAGCGCCTGTATCGAATGCGGCCAGTGCGAGGAGATGTGCCCCCAGCATCTTCCCATCAGAAGGTGGCTGAAAGAGATGGCAAAGCGGTTTGAGGGAGGGCTGTGAGGAAAACAGGTCCTCTTTGAAATGCCCCTGCAAAGCTATGTGGTTCTGGCTGCGCCTTACAGCCCTAGTGTTGATTTCAGTATCGCCGTTCTGCCGCGCTTTTCCGCCCTGCTTTGAAGGATACCTGGCGCTCCTGTACTATCATGGATCAAAAATCACCTCCGTCCCATCCGATTTTAGAATCATAGTTACTTTCTCGCTGTCATAATCAACAGACAAAGCCGGGTCATTTGAAATCTTCAGACTGTGGGCGCCATCCCTGCCACATAGATAAACGCAGTCTGAATCCATGCGGTTGACAAAATACAGCCCCTGATTGGTCAGACAGAAGTCATAGGCAACCATATTCTGAAACGGTCTGGCTTTGCGGGTCTTGGTATCATACACCGTCAGCAGAGAATTTTCGTTGATAAAATAGATTTTCCGCCCATCAAAAGCGATATTCCCTTTGGTGGGGATGTCCAGCATGTGGGTTCGCTGGATCGTCCTGCCCACTTCTGTAATCCCGTCATTTGTGATGAAAAAGAGGCTTTCATCATTCAGGAAAAAGCTGTAACAGGTTTGCAGGAACATCCAGGTATCCCCCACGGTATAATCAATTCCCAGCAGAGATCGCCCGCTGTCCGTTATTTTCTCAAAAATAACCTGTTCCTCGAAGGTTTCTGTATCAAACTGGACGATGGATACCTGGGTAGATGTGCTGTTGTAGCTGCCGACCCGATCCACATACTGTTCTGTTTGCAGCACCATATAGTAAATGTACGGGGCATCCATATAAACGGCCTTGATGGATTCCCCATCCGAAAAGGCCCCGAACAGCGGAGAGAGGGGCAAATCCATCAAAGCGCCGATGTCCCGGTTTTTCAGAGAGTATGCCCGCGTCTGATCGTCGAAAATAACACTGTAAGTTTCTGACACACTTTGCGAAGAAGATGAATTAAATATCCCGTTTGCGGATTTCCCGGCAGAGCAGCCGGACAGCGAGAGCAAAACCAGAAGGCTCAACGCTGCGGCTCCGCACCGTCTGGCAAGTTTCCTTCCCAACTGCCAGCAGTTTGTGTTTTGCCGCAGCACCCACCATACCATGAGGGCGCAGCACGCGGCGGACAGGCCGAGCAGGACCAGCAGCTCCTGGGGGGAACGCTCTGAAAAGGTCACGATGGATTCTCCCGTCAGCGAATCCTCCACGGAGGAAGCCCCCTCCAGAAAGCCGGTTGCTAGCAGGAACGGCAGGGGCAGCGGCAAGCGGTAGCAAATCTGTCGGGACAGGCCGATGTACAGTATCAAGGTGGACGCCACTCCGATTACCACCGTCAAAGCATATTTCTTCACCCAAACGGAGGTAAAGAGCAGCAGGGCGGCGAGGTATACCGAGCCAAAGCAGCGCAGGATGGTTATCATCAGATATGCGGCCAGCAGGGAGATATTTTTTGTACTGCCTCCAAAACAGGCGATACTCTGGACAGGGTACTCTCCGTGGGGCAGTCCATATTTCATCCCGAAGAATACAAAGCGAATCAGGGCCAGCCCTCCGCAAAGAGCAAACACGGCGCAGAGGGTCATCAGGACTTTGTATCTGGCACTCTTGCGGCTCTGCGGTGCCGTCCGCAAAAGCGCATCCATCTGACAGCTATACTCTGAACAAAAGGCAGTGGCCGCCAAAATCAATATGACAAGGAACAGCGGGAAGTCCAGTGTTTGGGCAGCAAACAGCCCCGCCCAGCCGTTTGTTTTCAGAAAGTAACGATTGCCGGTGTTCTCGCAGATATATAAATATTGCCGGTATGCGATTTCAAAGCCATGCTCATGGGCCAATACAGCGCCCGCTTCCGCAATTTGCCGTTCATACTGTTCGGCTGTAATCTGACCGCTGTAATAGCTTTCCTGGGACCCGGAGCGGGCATAGCGGGCCTCCGTGACGGCCTGGGCCTCTTGTTCCAGCCAAGCGGCTTTTTCCTCTGTATACGCCCCGTCCAGCCGTTCCAGATACCACTGGTATTCCTTGCAGTATTCTTCCATTCCGCTGTTCTGCGGCCTGTCGGTTACAGCCAGCCAGACTGTACTGATCAAAAGCACAGCCAGTATATAGAACAGATTCCGCTGGTAAATCATCAGTTTTTTCCATTCATAAAAGAAAACACTCATTTTGCCCTCCGAATACAGCGGTGACAGTTTTCCGCTGACAGAAAATAAATCATGACGGCAGCCGTAAGGCCCGCGATCAGCGCAAACCATATTGCGGCCTGCCAGGTCAGGACGGGGAATCCGCCCAGGTTTACAAACTCCGTTTTACCTAAGAGAACTCGGTTTGTCAACAGAGAATAAGGGTTCAGCACCTTAGTCCAGAAAAAATTGGAGTAGGCGCAGGCGGCCCCGCTGACGGTCAGCGCCATACAGAGGGCAAAATCTATGACAAAGGGGAGCAAGGCATTTTTCCAGAACATCGAAACCAGCAGCCAGAACATCCCAATCACCCATACGCCAGCGCATTTGAGCGCCGCAGACAAGAGGACATACTGAAAAATGCTGAGATTGACGGATGCTTCCGCAAAATTCGGGATTGCGAATACCGGTAGGGTAAGCCCTTCCAAGGTCTGAAAGGAGGATGCAAAGCCAATCAGGTCAAGGAGAGAAAACCACAGCGAGGTCAAGAACAGAAACAAGGTGGCCGCAAGGATTTTCACCAGGGCTGTTTTTCTGCCGCCGCCCGGACTTACCAGCAGCAGCATATCCATCTGTGTCTCCTTCTCGCTTACAAAGGTTCCAATGATCCCATAGAGGCAGAGCAGGAGGGTCAGGACAATGGAAAAATCATAGTTCAGATAGTAATTGCACATTTCCCGGTAGGCAAAGGCGGGGATGGTGCGGCCAGCGTAAAGGTT
>JAAWRH010000019.1 GCA_022800935.1 Oscillospiraceae bacterium | reverse complement strand
TCAGATCCGACTCATACATCCGGCGGCTGCGGAATACAGCCCGTTCATTTTCATCCTGGCTGATGCTCATCAGTAAATTTCCCGCCATCTGTAATTCCTCCTTTGAATCGATTACCTCGTTTAGGTTTTCTCTGTATTTTGGGTTGCCAGCGTATTGGAGAAACAACGCCCACTTGTCCAGATCGCTCATGTCCTTCACGGATTTTTTCATGATTTTCTGAAGCTTGCTCAATTCTATATACACCACACGAATGGCATCTGACAAAAGCTCATTGTCCACATCGTGGCGCAGGGAAAAGGAATTGACATACTCCTCCCGTTTGGGGAAAACAGTGTAGGAGCAGAACGTCACCTGGTAGGTTTTGGACAGTTTGTCATACCTCCGCACCCCCTTGGAGGGCTGGGAGGAATGCAGATCGCAAAGGTAATATATCCCTTTTCCCTTCAGGTTCTGGTGTCCTTCGTCGGACTCCTCACGGATGTGGCTGGCCTGCATCTCCAGGTCTATCTGTGTCCCATCCTTAATTCTACAGTTTACATCAAGGCGCTCCGCCTTTTCCTCCGTGTCGCCGGGCGCTATCTCGTTGCCGCGAACCTCCACGTCAGCAACCTTACTCCCGATGATGGCGGAAATCAAATCCATCAGCACCGGCTTGGATTCTGAGGAGGTCAGTATCAGTTTAAACACCCGGTCATCAGACGGCGGCAGGATATCCAAATCCATGGGAAGCAGGCCCATTTTTCTCACTCCTTGCAATGACAACTCTTTTTTCTATTATACCATATCTTATGTGGAGTTTCTACAGAAGTCTTTTTAAAAATTTTTTTCATAATCCCGGCGCTGTCCCAAAACGGTATCATCGTTTTGAGACAACGCCTTTGTCTTTACATGGACTTTTGTTGTTTTTTTAATCTATTTCAACATCTTCACACTTTTCGCCCGAAAAGGACTTCTCCGTCCCCGCTCCCCTGGTAATACGGGCCGTCTTCACATTCTTCATGGAAATCACCGGCTTGTCCTTCGCCGAGGCCGATACCATGATGGACTCTATGGTCACATTCTGAGAATCCTCCACCATGACAGCGCTGTCGTCCTCTGCCGCCACTCGAATATCCCGCAGCAGCACGTTTTGTACATTGTACAGCTTGATTCCCTGCTTCGCCATCTTGGGGACACCATAGGCCATGGCGGGCTGCTCCGGCGTGACCTCTCCCTGCTTCATATCCACCACAAAGTTTTCGATGGAAACCCCGCTGATGGGGGATTCCGGGATGCCCATCATAAAGCACGCCGCCGAGGCGCAGCCCCTGGCCGTCACGTTGGAGATGTAGATGTTGCGGAATGTGGGGGTGTCCTCCGCCAGGGGGAGCTTTTCGCGGGTGAACAGCTCCTCTACCTCGTAGGGCTTGGCGCCGCATTGGTAGAAGCCGTTGATGACAATGGGACAGAATACGTCGTTCATGATAAGATTGTTCACCCGGACATCCTCCACCGTGCCGCCCCGTTTGCGGCGGGTCTTGATGCGGATGCCCCGGTCGGTGCCGTTGAATACGCAGTTGGAGATGGTCACATTGCGCACCCCACCGGACATCTCGCTGCCGATGACCACCCCGCCGTGGCCGTTGACCATAGTGCAGTTAGTGATGGTGATGTTTTCACAGGGCTTCAGGCGCTGAAAGCTGTCGTGCTGGGTGCCGGATTTCAGGGTGACGCAGTCGTCCCCCACGTCAACATGGCAGTTGGAGATGTGGACGTTGGAGCAGCTCTCCGGGTTGATGCCGTCGGTGTTGGGGGAGTCCCAGGGGTTTTTGATGGTGACACCGTGAATGGTGACGTTGTTGGAGCAGACCGGATGAATGGTCCACATGGGGGAGTTGACGATGGTGATGCCGTCCACCCGGATGTTGTCGCAGGAGAAGAACTGGAGGGTCCTGGGCCTGCCGTCCCTAGTGGTGCCATCGGTGGACTTGTGCCACCAGTTGTACCCCCGTCCGTCAATCTTCCCCCGACCCATGACGGCGATGTTCTCCGCGCCAAAGGCGGTGACGATGGCGGCCACCGTCACCCCGTCCCAGCCGGGGACCTTTTTTCCGTCCACAAAGGGGTATTTGCTCCGGTCCTCGCTGGCCAGGATTTCCGCCCCGGCCTCCAGGTACAGGGTCATGTTGCTTTTCAGCTCAATGGAGCCGGTCACATATTTTCCGGCGGGGAAGTACAGCGTTCCGCCGCCCGCTTGCTCCATTTTCCCGATCAGCGCCGCTATGGCCTGGGTGTTATCGGTGGTTCCGTCCTTTTTGATTCCGTGGTCCAAAACATTGTACATTGTTATCCTCTCCTACTCTTCAAACAGTGCGCAAATCTCTGTTAAACTGCCTGCAATATAGTCCGGCTGTTCCGCCGCGCCGTCGGCAGTTCCGTAACGGCTGAAACCTTGTGTGATCCAGATTGCGGTCATTCCCAGCTTTTTGGCAGGGGAGATGTCGTTGTCCAGCCGGTCCCCCACCATAACGGCGTTTTCCGGCCTGCATCCCGCCCGCTCCAGGGCGATTTCAAATATCCGCAGGTCTGGCTTGGATACGCCTTCCTCGGCTGACGCAATCACCAGGTCGATGTATTTCAGGATACCGAAGGCCTCCAGCCTGTCCTTTGTTCCAAGGCTCTGGTTGGCAATCACACCGATTTTATACTTTTCCTTTAATCGTTTCAAACATTCCCCAGCGTCGGGATAAAGCCTTTCGTCCTCCTTGTGCCATTTGGGGACTTCCAGGCCATAGTACCGCAGGGTTTCCAAATCACCTTTTTTATTCTGCCTGTAAAAGTCAATCATTTTGTCCCAAAATTCCTGATAAGGGATGGCCGTACCGGAAATGGCGTCCCGGACGCGGTGAGCGTATGCCTCGCTTTCGTCGGCAAGGGTAGAGCCGACATCAAAGAATATCCATTCCTTTTTTTCCAACATGAAAAACCTAAAACCTCCTGCCGCCGCAAAAAGGGCAGCCGCGCTTTCCCCAGCGGCTGCCCCGGCGCGTTATTTAGAATTTAACAAGGTCTGAAATCTTTACCGGCATACCGGAGGCAATGGACTTGTTGGCCGCGACGCCGGTCAGAATGGACATTGCGCCGTCCACCTGGTTGGCCGCCCTGTGGAACTTGTCCTCAACGGGGACGCCAAAGATATCGTTGAGCAGAACGGGGTCACCGCCGCCGTGTCCGCCGACGCCTTCTTCCACCTTAGCCTCATAAGCGGGACCGAACTGGGGATAGACCATGATCTTCTTGCTGCGGACAGAGCCCTCGTTGGACTTGTCGCCGCCCGCGTTGACATAGGAGTTCTCAAAGACCTCCATCTCAATCCGGCCCTTGCTGCCGTTGAAGCCAACTCGCAGGCCCTCCAGGGGCAGGTAGGAGTTGAGGGAGTAGGTGAGAATGGCGTTGTTCTTGTACCGGACCATGACACCCATGGTGTCCTCAATGGAGATTTCCTCGGAGAAGACGCTCTTGTCGCGGATGTAGCCGTCCTCGTGCTCCGCGTCCAAGTAAAGGGCCTTCAATGTGGGATTGGCCTCCATATCCAGTCCAAAGGGATCGTTTTTGGCAATCTCATTGCCGTGGCATCTGTAGTAGAAGTCCTTGACGCCCCGTCTTTCAGCATTGGTGCGGCCATAGAAGTTCAGGGAACCCATGGCGTAGACGGTTTCAGGGCTGGAGCCCAGCCAGAAATTCACCAGGTCAAAATGGTGGGTGGCCTTATGTACCAGCAGTCCGCCGGAGTTTTCCTTGTTGCGATGCCATCTGCGGTAGTAGTCCGCGCCGTGGCTGGTGTTGAGAAACCACTCAAAGTGGACGGAGAACACGTCCCCAATCACGCCGTCCATAATCAGCTCGCGGATTTTGGTGTTGGTGGGGGCGTAGCGGTAGTTGAAGGAAACGCGGACGTTGCGGCCGGTGCGCTTCTGGGTGTCGATGATGTTCTGGGCCCGCTTTTCGTCGATGGTCATGGGCTTTTCGGTGATGACGTCGCAGCCCAGCTCCATGGCCTTGATGATGTACCAGTCATGGGTACGGTCAACGGAGGTGACGATAACGCAGTCGGGCTTGATCTCCTCGATCATCTTCTCGAATTCATAGTGCTTGTAGGTGGGGACTGTCTTTGCGCCCAGGGCCTCCAGGCGGGAGTTGGCAAAGTTCATTCTGGTCTGGTTGACGTCGCAGAAAGCGACGATCTCACTGGTCTCGCTGTATGTGGAGGCCACCGCCTCATAGAAAAATCTCGCTCTGCCGCCGGTGCCCACCTGAGCATATCTTTTTTTGGACATCTGTGTTTCCTCACTTTCATTTTGTGGAATACATCTCTGGAATCTCTGCCGGTTCTTTGGCAATTCTTACAAAATTATTTTATAGATTTATCCGGCGTTTGTCAATCTTTATTGTGAAAGATTCTAAGATTTTATAAAAGATTCAAAAGAAATTCATGTAAGTCCGACGGCTTTATCCTCAAAGGGAATCCAGAAGTTGGCCGCCATTCCGTTCCATTGGCGGTTCTGGTAGTCGTAAAGCACCATACCGGCGGCTTTTTTTCCGGCAAAAGAGGCGGGAATTCCCCGGCGGGGATCGAAGGGGTATACCTCCATATGGGTGATACGCGCCGTCTGGTGAGGGTCCATTCCCCGATAGCCGGGGAGATATGCCTGGATGTTCTCCGGTGTGTGATAAAATGCAGTAACCCTTTCCCGGTATTCCCGGTAAAGGCTTACCGCGATGTTCTCCTCTGTCCGCCGGGGCTTCTGGTGCAGGCACAGGTCGTGGAGGAGCAGCCATTTGAAGCCCTCCAGCTCGCCGGGTCCCGGACGCAGCGCGTCCCGGAAAAAAAGCCAGAGAAGCTCATACACCTGTTCGTTGCGGTGGTTCCGGTCAAAGGCTCCCGTTTCCCTCCAATATTCCGCCAGACTTTGGTAAAAGGCGAAGGGAGAGGAAAACCGCCCCTCCAGCTCCGCGACGCTCCTTTGGAAGCGCCCGCTGTTGTAATAGGTTTCCACCATAGCCTCAATATCCTTGAGTTCCAAAAGCTCCCCGTAGGAGAGCCAGTGGGTTTTCAGCACCTCATAGGGTGCGGTGTCCCGGCAGACGATGCCGTACTCCTCTGCGTCCCTTTTTAGACCGGTGCCCTTCAGCAGCTTGAGAAAGCCCAGCTGGAGCTGCTGGGGCTTCATGCTGTAAACCTGGTTGAAGCTGTCCGCAAAGGAGGAGAAGCCCTCAAAGGGGAGACCCGCGATGAGGTCCAGGTGTTGGTGGATATTTCTTCCCTCATGGATGCGCAGCACCGTCTCCCTCAGCCGGGACAGGTCCGCCGGACGCTGGATGGCCTTCAGAGTTTCTGGGTTAGCGGACTGAACGCCGATTTCAAACTGGAACAGACCGGGCCGGACGGTGGAGAGAAAGGAGAGCACCTCCTCGTCCAAGAGCTCCGCCGCCAGCTCAAAGTGGAAGTTGGTGACGCCGTTGTCGTGCTCCGCCAGATACCGCCAGATTGCCATGGCGTGGTCCTTGGAGCAGTTGAAGGTCCGGTCCACCAGCTTGACCTGGCCCACGCATGCCTTTAAAAACCGGTCAAGGTCCTGGAACACCTGGGACAGGGGACGAAAGCGTACCCCCTTTTCCGCCGAGCTGAGGCAGTATTGGCACCGGAAGGGGCAGCCCCGGATGGTCTCATAGTAGAGAATGCGCCCGCTTTTCAGTTCCTCCTCCGAATAGGGGAAGGGGACGTCCTCCATCCGGACGGGCGGAGCGGAGGGATTGGCGCGGATTTTATCTCCTTCCCGGTAGACAATACCGGGAATCCGGGAGAGCTCAGGGGCGGCGGTGGACTGACGGGGCAGGGTTCTCCAGCGGGGCAGGGTTCTCCAGCGGGGCAGGAGGGGATAGACCTCCTGGAGGGTGTATTCGCCCTCCCCGCAGAGGATGAAATCGGCGGAGGGAAGACGTTCAAGCTCCGCCTGCGGGTCATAGGAGACCTCCGGGCCGCCGAGGAAGATGACGGCGGAGGGGTCAATTTTGCGGTACTCAGCGCAGAGGCGGCGGACAGCGGCGATATTCCAGAGGTAGCAGGAAAAGCCCAGGGCTTTCGGGTGGAGGCGGTAGAGGGCGGCAAGGATATCGCCGTCCTGTTGGTTGACGGTAAACTCGGCGGTTTGGATGGAATCCGTATCGGAGGGCCAGCGGCGCAGGAGGCTTTGGCGGAGGATGCGGACGGCAGGGTTGGTGTGAATGAACTGGGAATTGAGTGCGATGAGAAGAAGGTTCATAGTGATACGCTCCTGACCTGAAAGATGATGTAATCATCATACACTTTTTGGAGAAAAAAAGCAATGTTCATGCTTTTGCCACATCCGGTCACATTTATCCGTTGAATTCGTCCGGAAAATCCGTTATAATAAGATTAATAACAGCTGACAGCTGACAGCAGTGCTGCGTGCTGCGATGATTTTTCCAAAAACGGAGAGGGGAGAATAAGAAAGATGCAGAGGGGACAGCAGAGGGCCGCAGGAGACAACCCGGACAGGGTACAGGAGGCAGGCGCAAAGAAGACAGCGGAATATGTGGGAGAGCTGTCCAGCATGATGCTGGGCGTCCTGCGCAGCGTCAAGCAGGATATGCAGAAGGGACAGAGAGAGCCGGAGAGGGCATCCAGACTGCGGCACAGCGAGCAGAGCGCGCTGATAGCTATCTGCGGCTGCTGTATTGAGCAGTGCGGAGCGGAAAATGCCCGAGGGCAGGGAATACGAACCTCCCAGATCAGCGACGCCCTGGACCTTGCCCCCTCCACCATTACGCCGCTTCTGGACGCGCTGGAGGGGCATGGCCTGCTGGAAAGACGCCGTACCTGCGAGGACCGCAGGGTAGTGCAGGTGTATCCCACCGAAAAGGGCTGGGAGATGGCGGAATACTTTCAGAAGAAAAATGAGGAGCGCCTTTCGGATATGCTACAGTGGCTGGGGGACGAGGACTGCGCCCGGCTGCTGCAAATCTTCAAAAGAATCGCCGCTTATTATTCGGCAGAGAGCCATTCCTAAGGCGGCGCTGGCCCGCTGAAAAATGCGGCGGGGGGATGCATCTGTTCCGGCGGCGTAGAAACAGCTTTCTAGTTTTTTTCAACTTTTGTTTGATTTTTTTATATAAATTCATGCTGTTGGAGATGTTTTTCTAAAGTTTATGCAATTTTTTGTTCACGGCATAAAGTGAATGTCACAGAGCGGGAAAAAATCCATATAATGACATTAGAGGGTTTTGATACAGAAGGTTTTGCACCATGGCAGATGAGGGCGAAAAGGGTGCCGGCCAGAATGTGAAATTCTTTTAAAGACCCTTTCAGAGGAAAACGGCGGAACAAGGCGCCTGACCGGATGTGGGAGACGGGGTCCCAGGAGCGTCGGCTATTGTCTGCCGGGTAAGGGTGCGTCCGGATAACTTGGGCGCGGTCCGATTATCCTTTCGTATGTAACGGAGAATAAAAGCGGCTGTTTGCTGGCTGCCACAAAGCGGGAACAGAAAACAAGGGGTCTGGTTCAGGGGCCGCTGTCCTTTTCTGTACCGTACTTTGCACTGCGGCCGGGGGGATAGCCATTTTTATTATCCGCTGCGCTCTTTTATAGGATGGCGCAGGCGATGGTGGAAAGGATAAAAGCGGACAAGGCTTATCCATAGACCGGAACAGCTTTTATCATGGCCGTATCAGATTGATTACGCATGTCCGAAATAAAGAAAGGCGGCGTTGAAAGGATGTTTACCAATCGGGCAAAAAATGGCCGCAACAACCTTTGCGGCCGAAGGATTTATGAGCTGCGCAGGCGTATGGTTCCCCGTGTCTCCCAACGGGCGCTGGCTGATATGCTGCAGATAACCGGACTTGATCTGGACAAAAACGCAATCCAGCGCATTGAAAGCGGAAAACGTTTTGTCACGGATATTGAACTGTCGGCGTTTGCCAGCGTTTTCTCGGTAGATGTTTCACAGCTTTTGGAGGAGGATTTGCCTGCGGACCGGACGGGCCCCGGCTAAGGCAGGCGGTTCCCCGGCATATTTGGGTGTTCGGAAACGCCGGATGAGGTATTTCATCCGGCGTTTCCGGTGTTTGGTCATTGGCAAGGAAAAGGGGCTGCGTTTCCGCAGCCCCTCAAGCGGTTATTTGGCAGGCGTCCCATTCTCCCAGTTCAGCGGAGCTGAACTGAAATTTTTCGGACCTTGTGGCCCTGTCAAGCCATCGGCGTGTGGACGGGGACGAAATCTTCCACCTCAAATAACCCTTTTGTGCATCTACAGTTTAACATACCAGATGCGGCTTGTAAAGGATTCTTTTATCGTATATTCAGCCTGGCAAACACCGGCTCCCGTTCACTGTGGGTGACAATGGCCTTTTCGTATACCGATATCAGGTTGCGGCCCAGGTTTGCCGCGCTGTAGCGGCTGACCGATTCCATCACCGAGCCGCACAGGGTTTCCCGCTGCTGCCGGTCCATATCCCGGAATTTACGGAGCTTGCCGGCGAATTCCTCCGCATCGCGGAAGACAAAGCCGTTTACCCCATCGACAATCTGGTCCGCGTTGAGCTCGTCATAGAGCTGGAGCACCGGCAGACCGGCGGCCATGCCCTCCTTCATGGAGATGGAGTTGGTATCCGACAGGGAGGCGGTGGCGTAGATATTGCAGCCCGCCAGATAGGGCGGGAGGGCGCTGTGCTCTACCTTGCCGGTAAAGATCACCGCATCGCTGAGGCCCAGTTCCTTTGCCTGTTCCTCCAGTTCCGCCTTGACGGGGCCGTCTCCAATGACCACCAGGCGCATATTGTCCTCCGGGTGGATGGCCTCAGCCCAGTACCGCAGCAGCACGTCCACGCTCTTTTCCCGGCCCAGACGGCCGACAAAGCAGGCAATCAGGGCGTCCTCCGGCAGGCTGTATTTCGCACGGAAAGCCTTTTTCTCTTCCTCAGAGACCCTCTGCGGTGAAAAATCGTCCAGCTCCACCGGATTGGGAATGACATGGACCTCTTTTCCTGCCTCCACCCCGGCAGCCTTCAGATACTCGTCGCACTTTTTCGACGGACCTGTGATGCAGTCCGCCTGCTCGGCAAAAAACTTGATGTACCGGTGAGAGAATCTCTTGGTCACCCGCACAAACGGGCGGGGAGCCACATAATAGATATAATCGTCATACATGGTGTGCAGGGTATAGACCAGGGGGAGCTTTAAAATCCGCGCCGCGGCAACCCCAAACAGGCCGATGCTGAATTCGTTGTGGATGTGGATGACATCCGGCTGGAAGTTCTGAATGATCCTCAGCCGCCGGATATCCACAGGGGAGGAGAGGCCATAGCCGTACAGCCGTTTCATCTCCAGGGCCGGGCAGTGGAGGATGTTGTCCTTGAGATAGTGGCGGCGGGTGTTGATATCCGCAGTTACAATCAGGACCTGGTGTCCAAGCTGCTCCAGGCCGTCCTTTAAGCTTTTGACATGTGTAGCCACCCCGTTGATCTGGGGAGGATAGGTTTCAGTAAATAATGCAATCCTCATTATAAAACCCTCCAAAACGAGGAAATGTTTTGATTTGTCCGCCGGTACCGGCTCAGGGCGAAAAAACAGCGGCTCGTCTCAAACCGCCTCATGCGGTATTCATTATAACATACTTCTACCAGCTTGAACAGTATTTTTTGTGAATAAATTACCAATGATATGATATAAATTTTAAAAAAATTCCCTTCGGTATCAGAAATATTCATATTATGATGCCTTTCCCCAAAAAAGACAGAAAAAAATCGCGGACCGGACAGGACGGAAAACGGCCTGCTCGATCCGCGGCTTTACATCGCCGATTCACATATCCCCAGTAGTATCATGATCGCCGCCGAAATGGGCTCTGCGTATTCCCCGATCCTGTCGGAAAGCCACCGGCTGCCCGCACGGTTCCCCAGTATCAGAAAGAGAATCCCTATCCCCAGCGACGCGGCGCAGGCCGCGCCGGTTCCAAGCCCGGAGATGCTGGCCCCGGCCCCCAGCCCTATATTGTTTACCGCTAGGGCCGTTCCCAGGGCCGCGCTCTCTCTCAGCCGGAGCTCCCGCCCCGACGGAGGGACGGCGTTTTGCTTCTCCCGCTCCCTGGACCGTCCGGAGCGAAGCCGCTTTTTTACATAACAGAGCATACCGTATCCGCCCATCAGCAGGATGACGCTGCTTCCCACAATCCGTGCAAAGCCCTCCGGAAACAGGGGAATCAGTTTTTTTCCCGCTTCCATGGAAAGCAGGGTGCCCGCAAAGGTGACAGCCCCTATCAGGAGGACCGACGGCAAGGGGATATGTATTTTTTTCGCGCCATAGTTGAAGCCCACGGCCAGATTGTCAAAATTGCAGGAGACTGCAAACAAAAGAACCGAAAAAAGCTGCAATTTACCACCTTCTTTTGGGAAAATAGTGGAAAGAAAACCTCTTTCTTTTACTAATATAGGGGCGGAGACGCCTTTTGGTGACAAAAAATGGAGATTTTGGATGAGGCTGTAAAATCCTTTTGTTGATTTTAAGGAGAAAATCAGGTATAATAACAGTTAAAATCAATTCGTCAACGGGCAGAGCGGAACCGGAGGATTCCGGACGTTCGCCTGATACGCCGAAAGAGCAACGCCGCGGCCCAGGCGGGCCGGGGAAAAGGGGGAGCTTATGGGATTAAAACGATGGAGCTATGTACGGACCGACGCGGAAGGCGTGCAGCGGCTTCGCCAGGAAATAGAGGAACAGATGCAGGCTGTATCCGGGGAGACAGGCGGCATATCCGAACTGACCGCCCGCATACTGTACGGCAGGGGCTATTCCTGCGAAGAGGCGGCTGCCCTTCTCCGGGACGATCTCCCCTTACCCGACCCCCGCCGGATGGCGGACATGGAACAGGCGGTGGAACGGATTAGGCAGGCTATGGAGGAAGAGGAGCGGATCGCCGTTTATGGGGACTACGACTGCGACGGCGTAACCGCCACCGCCCTGCTCTGCGGGTACCTGGAGAGCAACGGCGCGGATGTCACCCCCTATATCCCCACCAGAGAGGACGGCTATGGGCTGAATAAGGCCGCGGTGCGGTACCTTTCCGACATGGGGATTTCCCTGCTGATTACGGTGGACAACGGCATTTCCGCGGCAGAGGAGATCGCCTATGCGGCAGAGCTGGGGATGGATGTGGTGGTGACAGACCATCACCAGCCCCCGGAACAGCTCCCCAAAGCCGCAGCGGTGGTGGACCCCCACCGGAAGGACTGCCCCTCCGGCAGCCATGAACTGGCGGGAGTAGGAGTTGCGCTCCAGCTGGCCCGCGCCCTGGAGGAGGATGAAGCCGGAGAGCTCTTGGAATATTATGGGACGCTGGCCGCCATCGGTACCATCGCGGACGTGGTACCCCTGACAGGGATGAACCGGACCATTGTCCGCAAGGGCCTCCAGCAGATTGCCGCCGAGCCGGGGGCAGGCGTCGCGGCGCTGATGGAGCGGGCGGGGCTCACCGGGAAGCCGGTCACCAGTGCGACGGTGGCCTACGGGCTGGGGCCGCGTATCAACGCGGCGGGACGGATGGGGGACGCCAACACCGCCCTCCGCCTGCTGACCACCGACGACTATGAAACGGCCCTTGAGCTTGCCGGACAGGTGGAGGAGGCCAACCGCCGCCGCCGGGAGCTGGAGCAGAAGATTATGGCGGACGTCTCCGCCTACTTCCAGCGCACGCCCTCCGCCGTCCACGAGCGGATGCTGGTGCTGGAGGGGAAGGACTGGCACCACGGCATTATCGGTATTGCCGCCTCACGGGTGGTGGAGCGGACCGGGAAGCCCTGCATCCTGGTGGCCCAGGAGCCGGACGGTGCTGGAAGAGGGTCCGGGCGCAGCGTGGAGGGCTTTTCCATGATAGAGGCGGTATCCGCCAGCTCCGGGGCCCTGACCCGGTTCGGAGGGCATCCCATGGCGGCGGGAATGTCGGTGGAGCCGGGGGGCTTTGGCCGGTTCCGCCGGGACATCCTGGAATACGCCGCCCGCACCTTCCCGGAGATGCCGGTGCTCACCGCCCATGTGGACGCGGTACTCTCCCCGGAGGATCTGAACCTGGATACCATCCGGAGTCTCTCGGTGCTGGAGCCCTTTGGCACCGGCAACGAGGCCCCGACCTTCGCGATACAGGGGGCGGTCATTGACACGGTGAACCCCATTTCGGAGGGAAAGCATGTCCGCCTCCGGCTGCTCCAGGGAAACATGGGATACCAGGCGGTCTTCTTTGGAATGCCCATGGAGCGGTTCCCCTACTGCAAGGGGGACCAGGTGGACGCTCTGGTCAGCGTGGATATCAGCCAGTACAACGGCATGGAGCGGCTCTCCATCAAAGTCAGAGAAATGCGGCTGTCCCAGATGGACCAGGACGGATGGATTTCCGGACAGCTTTTATACGAAAAGCTCTGCCGCAGGGAGACCATCACCCCCCAGGAGGCGCTGAAAGCCTCCCCAACCAGGGATGAGACAGCGGTGGTCTACCGGTTCCTGCGGGAGCAGGGGAGCTGGAGCGGCACGGAGGAGCAGCTTTACGCCCGCCTTTGCGGAAGGCTCCGGCCCGATGGGGAGTTCCAGTTCTGCAAAATGCGGGTGGCCCTGATGGCGCTGCTGGAGCTGGGACTGATTCAGCGGGACAGCAAAACCAAGACCATCACCGTACCGCCTGCCGGCGGCAAGGTGGATCTGACCTCCGCAGGGGTGCTGAAGCGGATTCATGCAATGACAGAGGCGGGGCAGAGCGCCCCGGAGGCGCAAGGCGTTCCGGCTGCGGCCGGGCAGACGAACGGGGGGATGTAATATGGCACAGCAGGACCTGGCCGGCCTGTTGGAAGCGATTAAGAAATCCGGCAAGCCCTATCAGATACAGGTGATTACAGAGGCATTTGAATTGGCGGACGCCGCCCACAACGGTCAGAAACGCAAATCCGGCGAGCCGTACATCATCCATCCGGTGGCGGTGGCCACTATCCTGGTGGAAATGGGCATGGATACCGAAACCGTCACCGCCGCTCTCCTCCACGATGTGGTGGAGGATACCGACATCAAGCTGGAGGAGATTCAGAAGAAATTCGGCAAGGAGGTCGCCTATCTGGTAGACGGCGTTACCAAGCTGAAAAAAATTCCCTTTTCTTCCAAGGAGGAGCAGCAGGCGGAAAATGTGCGGAAGATGCTGCTGGCTGTGGCAAAGGACGTGCGGGTGGTTATCATCAAGCTGGCGGACCGTGTACACAACATGAGGACCCTGAAGTATGTCCCGCCCCAGAAGCAGCGGGACACCGCCAAGGAAACCATGGAGGTGTACGCGCCCCTTGCCCACCGGCTGGGCATCCGCGCCTTTAAGGATGAGCTGGAGGACCGCTCCCTGCGGTTCCTGGACCCGGTGGCCTATGCCGAGCTGGAGGAACAGCTGCTGCTGAAAAAGGGGGAACGGGAAAAGCTTCTGGAGGACATCGAAAGGCGGATTACCCAGCGGCTGGAAAGGGAATACGACCAGATGGGCAAAAAGCCGCCCTATCTGACCGGGAGAGTCAAGAGCATTTACGGCATCTACCGCAAGGTGTGTATGCAGAACAAGTCCTTTGACTCCATCTATGACATCTACGCGGTGCGGATTATCGTGGACACAACGGTCGAATGCTATACCGTGCTGGGCATCATGCACGATATGTTCCGGCCTTTGCCGGACCGCTTTAAGGACTACATCTCCACCCCTAAGGCCAATATGTACCAGTCCCTGCACACCACGGTGCTGGATGAAAACGGCGGTTTCCCCTTTGAGATACAGATACGCACCTGGGAGATGCACCAGACCGCCGAATACGGCATCGCCGCCCACTGGAAGTACAAGGCGGGGATCAGCGGCACCGACAGGATGGACGAACGGCTGGTGTGGATACGCCAGCTGCTGGAGAGCCAGATTGAGGCGGACAACGTGGAAGACCTGGTCCGCACCATCAAGACCGATCTGACCCCGGACGAGGTGTTTGTCTTTACCCCCAAGGGGGATGTGATACGCTTGCCCGCCAATTCCACGGTCATCGACTTCGCCTATGCCATCCACACCCAGGTGGGCCACCGGATGATCGGGGCCAAAGTGGACGGCAGGATGGTCTCCCTGGACTATCAGGTGCAGACAGGGAACATTGTGGAGGTGGTGCTGGGGCCAAAGGACAAGGGGCCCAGCCGGGACTGGCTGAATATCGCCAAGACCAACTCCGCCAAAAACCGCATCCGCGCCTGGTTTAAGAAGGAGCGGCGGGAGGAGAACATCGCCGAGGGACGGCAGACGGTGGAGCGGGAGTTCAAGCGCAATCAGATAACCCTGCCTGACGACAAGATGGAGCGGTTTCTGCTGGATTTGGCCAGGAGGCAGAAATTCAGCATAGTAGACGAATTCTACGCCGCGGTGGGGTATGGGGGAATCTCCATTTCCCGCATCATGCCGCGGATCAAGGAAGAATATATCAAGGAGTACCAGACGCCCTCTGTCCCGGCGGAGGACACCGCTCAGGCACAGGCACAGGCCGCCGCCCAGGCGCGGCTGAACCGGAGGGCCAAGGGCGGGGTGATTGTCCAGGGGGTGGAAAACTGCCAGGTGAAGTTCGCCCGCTGCTGCAACCCGGTTCCCGGCGACGAGATTATCGGGTTTATCACCCGCGGGTACGGGGTATCGGTCCACAAAAAGGACTGCCCCAACGTAAAAAACTCCATGAAGGACCCGGAGCAGGCCGCAAGGTGGATGACCGCCTATTGGAGCGGCGCGGACACCGAGACCTTTGACGCGACGCTGGATATTTCCGCCTACACCCGCACCGGGCTGCTGGCAGAGGTGACCACCTGCCTGAGCAACCTGAAGATGCCCATTCGGTCCATCAATGCCAAGGAGTCCCGTGACGATGACGTGGTGCAGATTCAGATTACTTTGGGGGTACGGGATCTGGAGCAGCTGAAGCTGGTGATGTCCGCCCTGAGGAAGCTGTCGGATGTGATTTCCGTCGTCCGTTCATCCCAGGTTTGATACTGCCGCTGAAGCAGCGGATAGATAAATGGAGAGGGGGAGCTGTTATGCGCGCTGTGATACAGCGGATCAGCCATGGGGAGGTCCGTGTCAAGGGGGAGACGGTTGGGGAAATCAATCAGGGCCTCTGTGTGATGCTGGGGGTGTTGGTCACGGACGGGGAGGCCCAGTGCGACCACCTGGCGGAGAAGATATCCAATCTGCGCATCTTCGAGGACGATAACCAGAAAATGAACCGGTCGGTCAAGGACATTCAGGGGGGCGTTCTGGCGATTTCCAATTTCACCCTCTGCACCGAGAACAAGAAGAGCGGCAACCGCCCCTCCTTTATTCTGGCCGCCAGGCCGGAGCAGGCGGAGCCCCTCTACCGCAGGTTTTGCGAAAAGCTGAAGGAATTCGGGGTGGAGAAAACGGCCCGCGGGATTTTTGGCGCGGACATGGAGGTTTCCATTCAGGCGGACGGACCGGTTACCATCTGGATGGATACGGATACCAACTGCTGATAATACTTTCATTCGCACGAAACAACTGACAGACTCAAGATTTTCGCCCGGTAACGAAAGTAAAATTTTGGTTCAGAATCGTATAAAATGGGGCAGACGGTCCCCGGAAAAGGAGTTCATGGCGATGAAAATGATTTGGATGGCAGTGGGCCCCTTGGAGGCAAACTGCTACATTCTCCCCGCCCCGGCGGGGAAGACGGTCCTGGTGGACCCAGGGGATGACGCGGAGAGAATCGGGGAGGAGCTGGACAAAAACGGGCTCACCCCGGCTTGGATTCTGCTGACCCACGGGCACCACGACCATATCGGTGCGGTGCGGGCTTTGAAGGCACGTTACCCCCAGGTGAAGGTGGCCATCGGAAGCGGGGATGTGGAGCTGCTCAACGACACCGCCAAATCCCTCCCCTTTGCCAACCTCCCCAAGGAGGAATTCCTCCAAGAGGATATGGCCCTGAAGGAGGGGGACGAAATTGTGGAGGGAAACCTCTCTTTCCAGGTGGTGGAAACCCCCGGACACACCAAGGGCGGGGTCTGCTACATCTGCCGGTGTCTGGGAGAGGCGGAAAAGCTGCTGTTCACCGGGGACACCCTCTTTGAGGGAGAGATAGGCCGGTGCGACCTGTACGGCGGAGATTATACCGCCATGCTGGACTCCCTGCGGAAGCTGGCGGCCCTGTCGGGGGAATACCATGTCTACCCCGGCCACGGGGGAGACACCACCCTGGACCGGGAGCGGCGGGTAAACCTCTACATGAAGGACGCGGTGTACCATGCGGATTTTGATTGAGGACCAGGCCCACTGCTGCGGCTATGAGCTGGAATGTATGGTCAAGCTGTTCTTTCAGGCCGCCTCGGTTCCGGCGGAATGGGCGGAAAAGGCCACCCCGCAGCCCCAGGAGGAGTACCTGTACGCAGGGGCCTCGGTTGTGGAGCAGGGGGAAGGGGAGACCCGCTACCGCCTGACCATGAGATTGTGCTGCGCAGACCGGGAAACCGGGGCCTTGGCGGATTCCGCCGCTGAACGGCAGGTCTCCTGCCCGCCAGAGCAGTCCCAGAAGACCTTTGAATTCCACTTTGGGAAGATGGCATACGACCTGCTCAGCGCCGCCACCGGCGTCAGGCCGCCCTGGGGAATCCTCACCGGGGTGAGGCCGGTGAAGCTGGTCCAGAGGTGCCTTTCCCAGGGCATGACCCAGGGGGAGACAGAGGCGTTCTTCCGGGACCGGTATGTCTCCCCGGAGAAAATCGCCCTGGCCCTGGAGACGGCCCGCCGTCAAAAGCCCATTCTGGAGCGGGTGACGCCAAAGAGCTACAGCCTTTACATTTCCATTCCCTTCTGTCCCTCCCGGTGCAGCTACTGTTCCTTTGTCTCCCACTCCATTGAGAAGGCGGCGAAGCTGGTGGAGCCTTATGTCCAGCTGCTCTGCCGGGAGCTGGAGGAGACCGCCCGGCTGGCGGAGGGCCTCGGCCTCACCCTTTCCAGCATCTACATGGGCGGGGGCACTCCCACCACCCTTTCCGCCGGACAGATGAAGCGGGTGACGGATGTGATTTCCCGCTGCTTCCCTGTGGAAGAGACTGTGGAGTACACCATTGAGGCGGGCAGGCCGGACACCATCGACCGGGAAAAGCTGGAGGTCATGAGGGAAGCCGGGGTGAACCGGGTCAGCATCAACCCCCAGACCCTCAATGACAGGGTTCTGGAGGCGGTGGGGAGAAAGCACACTGCTGCGGAGGTGCTGGAGGCCATTGATCTGGCGCGGCGGGTGGGCTTTGACAGCATCAACTGTGACCTGATTGCCGGACTCCCCGGAGACACACCGGAGAGCTTTCGTGATACCCTGGACCGTCTGATTCAGGTGGGGCCGGAGAACATCACGGTCCACACCCTTTCGGTTAAGCGGGCGGCCCGTCTGCGCCAGGAGGGGGAGTACCTGGAGGCGGTTCACAACCCCGCCGCGCCCATGGTGGAGTACGCCCAGCAGGCCCTGGGCAGGGCGGGATACGGCCCCTACTACCTGTACCGCCAGCGGGATACCCTGGGGAACCTGGAGAACACCGGGTTCTGCCGTCCGGGGAAGGAAAGCTTCTACAACACCGTTATTATGGAGGAGGTACAGACCATACTGGCGGCGGGGGCAGGAGGGACCACCAAGCTGAAGGACCCCTTCAGCATCTACATCGAGCGGGCTTTCAATTTCAAGTACCCCTATGAATATATCGAACGTTTTTCAGAGATACTGGAAAGGAAGGAGCAGGTGAAGCGCTTTTATGAAAGAGTTTTCAATACACAGTTATTCTCAGATGCAGGTCTCCCTGGTCAATGAAAAGGCAAAGGAGGATCAGCGGGCTTTTTTCCGGGAATGTGAGGAGAACTACCAGAAGCAGGTGGAGACTGCCGCCTCCCTCTGTCAGGGGGAAAAGCAGATGATTCTGCTGGCAGGGCCCTCCGCCTCCGGCAAGACCACCACAGCCCACAAGATAGCCAAGACAATCATCGCCCAGGGGAGAAAGGCCGAGGTGGTGTCCCTGGATGACTTCTACCGCAACCGGGCGGAGATTCCCCTCTGCGAGGACGGCAAGCCGGACCTGGAATCGGTCTATGCCCTGGATCTGAAGGTGATGGAGAAATGCTTCCGGGAGCTGCTGGAGACCGGGGAGGCCATGATCCCCCAGTATGATTTCCACGTCTCCCGCAGGGCCGAGGAGTGGCGGAAGGTCTACTGCTCGCCGGGGCAGATACTGGTGGTGGAGGGAATCCACGGGCTGAATCCTGAGGTGCTGAAGACGCTGGACGCCCAAAAGGTGATTAAAATGTACGTCAGCGCCAGGACCAAGTATATGGACGGGAGCGAAAACGCCCTTATCCCCAAGCAGCTCCGCCTGATCCGCCGGATGGTCAGGGATTATAAATTCCGCAACACCGCGCCGCAGATCACCATCTCCCTGTGGGAGAACGTCTGCTCCGGGGAGCGCAACTACATCAACCCCTACCGCGACGGGGCGGACTATAAGATTGATTCCGCCATGGACTATGAGCCTGGTGTTTATCGCAGCATCCTCCAGCCCTTCCTGGAGGAGTCGTTGAAAAATGAGAGAGTAAACGGACGGGATTTCCAGGGGGTGGAGAAGCTCCCGGAGCAGGATGAAATCCTGGACCGGCTGATGCGCGACCTTGCCAGATTTGCGCCCCTGCCGGAAACGCTGATTCCGGAGGATTCGGTGGTCCGGGAATTCCTGGGCTGACGGCAGGAGGTCTGGAGCTGTCTGCCATCATGCGGAATATGTTGATTAACAGACTGCTCTGTGAAATTCACAGAATGTTTATAAAAAAACGAAAGTTTATCAGCAAAATTCAGGATAAAATGCTTGAATTTCAAGGTGGATAAGGGTATACTGAATCCATGATGAAAACGTCGGCTGCCAGGGGTTTGCCGCTGATTTCAGCAGCAAGCCCCTGAAAGAAAGAATGGAGGACGGAAAATGATTGATTTTGCAACACTGAAAAGCCGCATCAAGGATACCGCCGAAAGCGCAGGCCGGATTGCGGGAGATATGGTTGAGCTGACCAGGATGAAGATGCAGGTCGTCCAGTACAAGGGCGAGCTGTCCAAGGCCCACGAAAAGCTCGGCGCGATGATCTACAACATGATGAAGGTTGACGAGGAGGATACCAGCGCCGTCAACGTCTGCATTGATGAGATCGACTACATCCTGGACAAAATTCAGGAGGCGGAGGAGAAGGTCAAGGAGCTGCGGAAGGTTTCCTGCTGCCAGAGCTGCGGCATGGAGATTCCCGTGGATGCCTGCTTCTGTCCCAAGTGCGGCGCAAAGGTAGAGCGCCCCGTGGCGAAGACAGAGGAAACGGATGAGGCGGAGGAGACGGAAGTGTCTGAGACTGTCGAGGCATCTGAGGTACCGGAAGCCCCTGAAGCTCCGGAAACAGCTGAAGCTGTCGAGACTCCTGAAGTCTCTGAGGCACCTGAAGCGCCCGAAGAGCCTAAGGAGCCTGAAGCGTTCTAATCGAATTCTTGCCTGAAATTCGGGCCGGAAGATGGTTGTCAAAAAAGAGACGCCGCGCTGGCATTCAGCGCGGCGTCTTTGTTCTTAAAGGCGATCAAGCTTTCCGGAGAGGAAGTCGTCCCGGAAGGGGATGTCCCGTATTTCAAATGTCTTCCCGTTGAGGTATTGGAGAATCCCTCCGCCGGTGGAAAAGTCAAAGGAGAGCTTGTAGGCGCACAGGGCCTGGGAGGAAAAGCCGGTTCCCCGGTTGTCCTTCTGGAAGCCGTATTTTCCGTCCCCCAACAGCGGATGGCCGATGTGGGCGAAGTGGGCCCGTATCTGGTGGGTCCTGCCGGTGATCAGCTCCACCTCCGCCAGGGAGAAGCGCCCACGCGTCTGTAATATTCGGTACTTAGTGATGATGGTTTTACAGCCGGGGAGCATCCGGTCAAAGATCTCCACCCGATTAGCGGCGCTGTCCTTGCGGAGAAAGGCGGAAAGGGTGTCCTGCTTTTTAGGCAGAGAGCCGTGAAGAATGCAGAGGTAGTATTTGTGCAGCTCCCGGTCCTTGATCTTCTGGTTGAGAATCCGGAGGGCCTCGGCATTTTTGGCGGCGATGACAATCCCCTGGGTGTTGCGGTCAATGCGGTTGCAGAGGGCGGGGGCAAAGCTGTTTTCCCTTTCGGGGTCGTATTCGCCCTTTTCAAAGAGATACCGCTGGACACGGTTGATCAGCGTGTCGGCGGAGTTGCCGCTGTCCTCGTGGACCACCAGTCCGGCGGGCTTGGTCAGCAGGAGGAGGTTCTCGTCCTCATAGAGAATACCCAGGCTGGACGGCGCGGCCAGAAAGGCGTGGCGGTCGTCCGCATTCAGGAAGAATTCGTCGTTGATATAAAGCTGTATCACATCCCCCTCCTGGAGCTGGGTGGATATCTCACAGCGTTTTCCGTTACATTTGATGCGCTTCATGCGGAGGTATTTGTAGAGAAGGGGCCTTGGAAGGGACGGGACTGCCTTGGTCAGGAATTTATCCGCCCGCTGACCGCTGTCGTTGGGGCCTATGATGAATTCACGCATGGATGATTGACTCCTGTTTTCGGTTTTTCAGCAGCTTGAGGAAGTGCTTTCGCCTTTATTTTAGCATAAATCCCCTGAAACGTCCATCTTTTTTTGATTGAGCAAAAAAGGCTGTGAGAGCGCCGGACACGCCTCACAGCCCTTGATACGGATCGTTACAAAGTTACCAGGGAATTATCCCTTCATACCGGTGGTGCTGATGCCCTCCACCAGATACTTCTGGAAGCAGAAGAAAATGATGATGACGGGCAGAACAGACAGGGTTGCCATGGCGTAGGCCGCGCCCCAGTCGGAGACGGAGGAGGGGTCGGTGAACATCTTCAGCGCAATGGAGATGGTGTACTTTTTGACCGAGCTCAGGTAGATCATGGGGCTGAAGAAGTCGTCCCACTTCCAGTAGATGGCGAAGATCATGGCGGTGATAAGGGCAGGCTTAATCAGCGGAAGGATGATCTTGGTGAAGATGCCGTATTTGGAGCAGCCGTCGATAAAGGCCGCCTCGTCCAGGTCCCTGGGGATTCCCTGCATGAACTGATAAATCAGGAAGATGAAGAAGGGATAACCGAAGTATCCGGGGACAATCATCGGCAGGAAGGTATCGACCCAGCCGAAGTTGTTGAACATGATGTACTGGGGGATAATCAGTATCTGCGCAGGCATCATCATGGTGACAATCATGATAGCCAGCCAGATGGAACGGCCTTTAAAATTACATCTCGCAAAGCCGTAGGCCACCATGGCCGAGGAGGCAATCTGCCCCACTACCGCAAAGAAGGTGACAAAGATGGAGTTCCCAAAGAAGGTGGAGAAGGTGTATCCGCCAAAGCCCCGCCAGCCGTTGGGAAAGTTTTGCAGGGTGAACTCCTGGGGGAACAGGGCGTTGGGCCGCTGGAAGATATCCTGGGCCGTCTTAAAGGAGGAGAAAACCATGTAGAGCAGGGGATAGGTCATGAGAAAGCAGAGGAAGATGACTACAACATGAAAGATGCCTCTGCCGAGCTTTTTTCTCTGGGTGTAGTTGAGAGCCGCCATGATTATTTACCTCCTTTGCTTTCATAGAATACCCATTTGTGCTGGGTGTTGAAGAGGATGGCCGTCATAATGCCCACAATCACAATCAGCACCCACGCCATGGCGGAGCCGTATCCCATCTGGCGGGAGGTGAAGGAGCGTTCAAACAGATACACCACATACAGGTTGGTGGCGTCGTTGGGGCCGCCCCTGGTAACGATATACGCCTGGGTAAAGGCCATAAAGCCGGAAATCATCTGGTTGATCAGGTTGAAGAAGATGACAGGGCTGAGGCAGGGCAGGGTTATCTTCCAGAATTGCTGCCACTTGTTGGCGCCGTCAACCTCCGCGGCCTCATAGTAGCTTGTCGGGATGTCCTTCAGTCCCGCAAGGAAGACAAGCATGGGGGAGCCGAACTGCCAGACCGCCAGCACCACAACGGTGGAGAGGGCGGTGCTGCTGGAAGCGATGAAGGAGAAGTCCCCCTCAATCAGTCCCAGGGCGTTGAATGCCTTGTTGATGATGCCGCCATAGCCCCAAAGCTGCCGCCAGATAACCGCAACGGCCACCGAGCCGCCAATAACGGAGGGCAGATAGAACAGGGTCCGGTAAGCCGCCACCACGCGCCCGCCGCGCTTGAACATCATCGCCACAATCAGCGCGAAAATCAAACGGAGGGGAACGGAGGTAAACACATAGATAAAGGTGGTGAGCAGGGATTTTTTATACCGGATATCGGTGGTAAACATACGAATATAGTTTCTCAGTCCAATCCATTGGGGCGCGCTCAGTCCGTCGTATTTCGTCATGGAATAATACAGGGACATAAACAGGGGATATACGGTGAAAACCAGAAAACCGATTACAAATAAGCCGATAAAAAAGTAGCCGACCGTATTGTCATTGTAGAGAAACCGTGAGAATTTGGACTGGCCGCTTTTTTTGGATGATGTGGAAGACTGCGACATATGGGTTTGCCTCCTTTTCATAAAGATTGCCGGCGGTTTGCCGCGCCCGGTTCGCACGCAGGGGAAGGATTTTCCCAAAAAGGTACGGAAAAGGCGGGATACGGTCAGCTCCCGCATCCCGCCGACATATTTCCGTCAGGGCAAGAGAGTATTGGTTATGGCCTTAAGTGTGGAAATCAGCCCTCTGCCGCGGCAAACTCGTCCATTGCCAGGGTATAGAAGTTTTCAAACTCGGTGTCAGGATCGCCGCCTTCAAGGATGCTCACCAGCATGTTCTGGCGCAGGGTGTTGATTGCGCTCAGAGCAGAGGGTTCGGGCTTCCAGATGCTGTTGGCGATTTCAGACATGCGGCCGACATAGTCAAATACCTGCTTGTCGATGGAGTCAGGATCGTATTCGGCGCCCAGGGCCTCACGGACCTTAGCGGCAATCGGCACGCCGCGCTCTGCCTTCAGCTCCTTGTTCATGTCGATGTTGTTGGTGAACTCGCTGATGAACAGGGCCGCCTGCTCCGGGAACTTGGAGTCAGAGGTGACGGACAGGAACTGGGAGGGCTTGATATACTGCATCTTCTTCTCGGTCTCGTTGGGATAAGCTACCATGTAGTAGTTTTTGCCCGCCGCGGTGGTGACAGCCTTAGCCTGGTTGGACCAGATATAGCTGAACATTGCGCTTTCGCCGCGGACCAGGGCGTTGCTCTCTACGCTGGTGCCGTTCTGCTCGGTGCGGACGGCGGAGGGGGCGATGAAGCCTTTATCCTGCCATTCTTTTTCCCGTTTCATGTGGTCGAGGATGATCTGCTTGCCCTGCTCTTTCTCCCAGCCGAAGCTTTCGGAACCGTCCTGGTTGTACATGAACAGGTCCTTTTCGCGGAGGGCGTAGCAGAGGGTTTCAACCTCAAAGCCGCCGACAGAGTCGGGGAACTTGATGCCCAGCTCGTCCTTCTTGTCCAGGAGCTTCTGGCAGATTTCTTCGTAATCGGCAATCGTCCAGGTGTCCGTGGGCAGCTCGATGCCGGCCTTCTCAAACATCTCTTTGTCGATAAGGACACAGTAGGTGTTCATGCCCAAATTGATTGCCACCAGCTTGTCGTCAACGATGCCGGGGGTATAGGCGCTTTCAGCCACGTCGGAGAGGTCGAGAATACCGCTGTCAACATAGGGCTGAAGGTCAACCAGCTGATTGTTGCGGGCATAGGCGGTGATGTATTTGTAGTCCTGCTGCATCAGGTCGGGGAGGCTCTTGGAGGCGCCCATGGCGGCGCATCTCTCCCAGTAGCCATCCCAGGAAAGGAACTCAGGGGTGATGGTGATGTTGGGGTACTTGTTCTCAAACACCTTGATAGCGGCCTGGGTATAATCGTGACGGGTCTGGGAGCCCCACCAGATCATGCGCATTTCAGCCTTGGTGTCTCCAACCGCCGCAACGTCTGCCTTAGAGTCAGTGCTGCCGCTGTTGTTTCCGCCAGCCGCCTGGCTGGAAGAGCTGGGAGTAGAGTTACATGCGGCCATGGACAGAACCATCGCCGCCGCCATAATGGCGGTAAGTGCTTTTCTCATAGTAAAAAACTCCTTTCGTTTCTGCTGTTCCGGCGAAGGAAACCGAAACAGCCTGAAGCTTCGGGACATGGCACAGCCGTCCCTCCCTTTTAGAGGACCGTTCCTGCGGAAGAACCATATCCACATTCTATTATACCGATGCTGAAAACAGAAATCTCGATATATCTTGCTTTAATTGCGCTTTTTTGGTATAATGTTGCTGTAATGCAATGGAAACCTGTACAAAAAATAAAGCGGGAAGGTCGAATTTCTGCACAAAGAAACGGAGAGGGCGCTGTTGGCACAGAACAATTTATATGATATTTTATTCCGGGATCAGGTAAATTCGCTGCTTGTGGAGCACATCATCCGGCGGGGAGACGCGCCCCGCGCCAAGAACCATTTTCACAATCACCTGGAAATTTATTATCTGACCGCGGGGGAGCGCATCTATTTTATTCGGGACCGAACCTACCACATTCGCCCTGGAGATATGGTGGTGCTTTCCTCCAACATTGTGCATCGGGCCTATTCGGTGGGCGGCGGGAGTCCGAATCACGAGAGGATCATCCTGGAGGTGTATCAGCCCATGCTGGCCAGCATGAGAGAGCTGTTCGGCAGGAGCGGCCCAGAGGAGGCGCTGCGGGGCGTATTCGGCGTCCTGCGGCTGGGGCAGGAGGAGCAGTCCCAGGTGCGGAGCTGGATATACGGCATCATGCGGGAGATGAAGGAGCGGCAGTATGGGTACGAGGCCATGGTGCGGTGCATCATGGCCCAGCTGCTGGCCTTTATCATCCGGAGAATGTCCCAGGAGGCGTCCGCCGAGCGGGTGACCGCGAAAAACACCAGGATGCTGGAGATTGCCGACTATCTGGCCGCACACTCCAACCAGAAGCTGAGCTTGGACAAAATAGCGGAGCGGTTTTACATCAGCAAATACCACCTGTGCCGGACTTTTAAGCAGGCGACGGGCTTCACGCTGGCGGAATACATCAACACCAGCCGGGTAATGCGCGCGCGGGAGCTGCTGCTGACCACCCGGAGCAGCATCACCGAGATTGCGGAGGAAACCGGCTTTGAAAGCGGCACGCACTTCGGAAAGGTATTCAAGCAGTATATGGGAACTCCTCCGCTGGCTTATCGAAAGACCTTCCAGGGAGAACTGGGGGTTGGAGAGCGGGAGAAGAAGGGGGAGTGAACCGGTTTTAGACGTCCTGTATTTGAAAAAAACTATTTACAATCCCAGGGAAACCATGTATGATAATGGAAGCAAATCGAGTCGATGGTTTTCGACCGTCCACGGGTCGTCAGCCCTTCCAAAGGAGGAGAAGCCATGGCGGAGGCCAAAAGCAAAAGCACTGACCGTGACAGCGGCGACCTGATTCACCGGGATGCCGTCCGTCGGGAGCTGATAGAACAGGTGACTGAGCTTTACCGGCAGCAGAAGGAGATCGCCCCCCGCGTTTCCCTGGCGGGAATTGCCGAGCAGCTGAACACGACCCCCGTAAAAGTCCGCAAGATGCTGATTACGGCGGGGGTCTATGAAAATTCCGCCAGCCGGGAGATACTCGCCCTGTGGGAGGCGGGGAAGAGCGTGAGGGAGATACACGAGCGGACGGGGTGGAGCGTTTCCTCCATTCATTCCTACCTGCCCTACACCAAGCTCAGCAGGGACGCCATTGCCCAGCGGCAGATGGAGCAGCTTTCGGAGGAGCTGGAGCTTTCGGAGGGGCTCCAGCTCCCCCAGCGCCGCGCAAAGGCGGTGGAGCGGCTGAAGCGGGAATTTTGGTCCCTCCAGCGGGACCCGGCGTGGGAGCGGGTTCCGGAGATATTCGACCATCTGCTCTGGGAGACGGTGGTTCTGTTTGAAGATTATCCCTTTTCCACGGCAAAAAACCTGACCTTCACCTATTCCATCCGGGGGCACGAGATGTTCGTCAGCCGCAAGGACAAATCCATCACCAGGGCGACCATTCTGGTGACTTTCCACAAGGCGATGGAGCTCCAGCGGGGCGGCAATGAGATTATCGGGCCCAAAAAGTTAGGGACCTTTGGGGCAAGCTATCTGTTCCCGATTTTTCTTCGGCTGGGGGTGATTGCTGTAAAGGGGGACGAACAGGGGGATTAGCCTGATGCTTTGATTTAGGTCTTTTTCTTGACAATACTATCGCGCAATTATATACTGATAAAGGACAACGTTTTTTATGACAGTGCAGAGAGGAGCTTTTTCATGGACCGTATTGCCAAAATCAAGGCCAACGTGGACAAAAACCGCGACCTAATCCTGAAAACCGAACGCTACATCTGGGAACACCCTGAAACCGGCTTCCGTGAGTGGACCGCCAACGCCTATATGAAGGAAATTTTCCAGAACCTGGGGTATTCCCTGACCGAGGCGGGAAATGTCCCCGGATTTTACGCCGACCTGGACACCGGCCGCCCCGGCCCCACAGTGTGTATTTTAGGGGAGCTGGACTCCCTTCTCTGCTCCACCCACCCGGACGCCAACGCCGAAACCGGCGCGGTCCATGCCTGCGGCCACAACGCCCAGTGCGCCACCCTGGCCGGCGTTGCCGCGGCCCTGAAGGAGCCGGGGGCCCTGGACGGCATGTGCGGAAGAATCCGTCTGATGGCCGTTCCGGCGGAGGAGCTGCTGGAAATCGGCTATCGGGAGGAGCTGCGGAAAAAGGGTGTGATCCGCTACCTGGGCGGAAAGGTAGAGTTTATGTCCAGGGGATTCTTTGAAAACGTGGACATCAGCATGATGATTCACACCAGCGCCATGAAGGACGGCCATGCTTTCGGCATTTCCAAGGGCGGCAACGGCTGCCTGGTAAAGAACATAGATTACACCGGAGTGGCGGCCCACGCAGGCGGCGCGCCCCAGAACGGCATCAACGCCCTGTACGCCGCCACCGCCGGTATCCAGGCGGTGAACGCCCTGCGGGAGACCTTCAGGGACGACGAGCACATCCGCTTTCATCCCATCATCACCGAGGGCGGTCAGGCGGTCAACGCCATTCCCCACTTGGTCAGGATAGAAAGCTATGTGCGGGGGGCCAGCATCAGCGCCATCAAGGCGGCCAACGAGCGGATCAACCGCGCCCTGGCCGCCTCTGCCGCGGCGTTCGGCGCAAATGTCCACCTGGGGGACCGGCCCGGATATTTCCCGCTGAACAACGACGAAAACCTCCGATTGATTGCCAAGGAGGTGATGGAGCAGATTGTTCCGGCTGAGCAGGTGAACCTCAACGACCACTGGGGGACGGGGAGCACCGACATGGGGGACCTGTCCGCTGTTATGCCGGTAATCCACCCGTATGCCGCCGGGGCGGTTGGAACCGGTCACGGCAGCAACTACTTTATTGAGGACCCGGAGCTGGCCTGTGTCAACCCTGCCAAAGCCCTCTGCCTGATGGCGTACAAGCTGCTGGAGGGAGAGGGGGAGAACGCGATAAAGGTAATCGCGGAGTCGAAGCCCCTCTTTACGTCCCAGCAGGAGTTTTTGAGCTTTATCGACAGTCTGGCGCTGGATATCGACGCCGTGACATACTGTGAGGACGGCACGGTTTCCATTCAGTATAAAAAATAATTTTATCCCTAAACGCAGGAAACGCCCGCCACCCTTTTGGGATGGCGGGCGTTCACTCTTTTCGCTCGGAGAGCACCCGGTCTATCAGGCCGTATTCCCGCGCCTCCTCCGCTGTCATATAGTGGTCCCGGTCAGTGTCGCGGAGGATTTCCTCCGGGCTGCGGCCGGTATTTTGGGCCAGGATTTGGTTCAGACGCTCCTTGCTGCGCTTCAGGTGTTCGGCCACGATTGCGATATCGCTGACCTGTCCCTGGAGACCGTTTCCGTGGATGGCCGCCTGATGTATCAGAATTTGCGAATGGGGCAGGGCAAGCCGTTTTCCCCTGGTTCCTCCCGCCAGGAGAAACGCCCCCATGCTGGCGGCCATTCCCACGCAGACGGTGGATATGTCGCAGCGGATATACCGCATCACATCGTAAATGGCAAGGCCCGCAGAGACAGACCCGCCGGGGCTGTTGATATAGAGGCAGATATCCCTTTCCGGGTCCAGACTCTCCAAGTAGAGGAGCTGGGCGGTAATGACGCTGGCGGCAGCATCCGACACCTCCTCCCCCAGAAACACAATCCTGTCGGACAGCAGGCGGGAGTAGATATCGCAGCTCCGCTCCCCCTGGTCAAGGGCTTCAACAACGGTGGGAATCCAGCGGCTCATGCGGCCCGCACCTCCATTCTCAAGCCGGAGCGGAGTGTCAGGGTCCGGTTCCGTGTCCGGTAAGCCCTGGGGGATAGCTGAAAAACCTCCCGGAAGGCCATGGTAAATGCCTGCTGGGACTGATATCCCGCGTCCATGGCAATGGACACGATGGGCTTTTCGGTTTCCGCAAGCTCCCGCGCGGCCTCCTCCAGCCGCCGTGCCCGGATATACGCGCCGATGGTGACACCGGTGGTCCTTTGGAACACCCGGTTCAGATAAAACTTGGAGTAGTGGTGCCTTTCGGCAAGTGAATCCAGGGTAAGCTTTTCGTGAAGATGGGCTTCGATATAGGTTTGAAGCTGGTCGGCCAGCACTTTCGCTTCCATTTTCTGCGTCTGTTACCTCCTGCGTTTTTTATAATTCTATCATAGCACATCACGCTCCCTTTTGTATTCATTGAAATTGCCCTTTTTCACCGGCCGCGTTCCCGAAAAACCGGATTTTCCCTCATAAACCGCCGGTCCCCTTAATATAATGGAAACGAAAAGGAGGGAACGCGTATGGCGACGACTAATCTGCCGGAGTCCAGAAATACCGCCCCGCAGAAGCGCCCCCACAACTTCCTGATGGAGGGGCGGAAAAAGCTGAGCATCACCGCCGTGCGGGATGTGGCGCTGTTTGAGGAAACCAGCATTGTCCTGAACACCGATATGGGGGAGCTGACCCTGGGGGGAAAGAACCTGCACATCAACCGGCTCAGCGTGGAAACGGGGGAGATTGATATAGAGGGGTATATAGAGAATGTCAGCTATGATGATAACCCCTCGCCTAAGGGCGGCGGTATTTTATCAAAGCTGTTTCGGTAAACGGGAGGGGGAAGGCTTGGAGTTTGCGTGGGAACAGATTGGCATCTTCCTGCGGGCGATTGCGGTCGGCGCGGGTATCATGGCCTGTTATGATGTATTCCGGATGCTCCGGACGGCGTTCCGCACCGCCGACGCGGTGGTCTTTTGGGAGGACATCGTCTTTTTTGCGGCGGCGGGAATGGCCACCTGGTTTTATCTGCTGGAAAGCTGTCGGGGAGAGCTGCGGGGGTTTGTGATGGTGGGAGAGCTGCTTGGCGGAGTGCTGTACTTTTTGACGCTGGGCAGCCTGGTGATGAAGATAGCCAGGCCGGTCATCCATTTTATCCAGCGGGTGCTGGAGGCCATCCTGCTCCGCCCTGCCCGGTGGATATGGAGGACCGCCCTCCGGATTTTCACCTGGCTGGCAAAGGGACTGAAGGGGACCGCAGGCTGGCTTTTTCGTCTCCTGAGGCTGGACAAATTATGGAAACTTTTAAAAAAGAGGGAAAAAAAGCAAAAAAACAGCAAAACCCACTTGCAAGAAGGGCATAAGTTATTATATAATCTATATGTTGCAGGTTTTTTGCGGCTTTCTTCTGGCATCAAGTCCCGATTGGGCATTTCCACACAAGAGGTGAAACAGAATGAGCAAACCCCTGAGCTCCCGCAGCCCTAAATCCAGGGCAAAGGCCTCTAAGCGTATGTCGTTTCCCATGCGTGCGGCGTGGTGCGCGGCGCTGGTGTTTTCCGGCGCGCTGATCTATCAGCTTGCCCATGCCCAGGTCAGCATCTACAGGCAGCAGAAGGTCCTGGAGGACCTGACGGTCCAGTGCCTGAACCAAAAGGCGGAAAACGACGGCATGAACCGCTACCTTATCATGGAGGATGACACACAGCTGGTGGAACAGATTGCCAGAGAAAAACTGGGCTTTGCCTACCCAGATGAGGTTGTGTATATCGACGCCGCCGGAAGCTGAACCGGCGGAATTACCCGGTCGATATCATTTTAAGGAGGACATTTTTAAAGTATGCAGGTTGCAATCGGAGAAATCGTTGAGGGAAAAGTAACCGGAATCACAAAATTCGGCGCGTTTGTTGAACTGCCCGGAGGTAAAACCGGAATGGTCCATATCTCGGAGGTGGCTCCTACTTATGTCAAGGAAATTAAGGATCACCTGACCATAGGGCAGGAGGTCCGGGTCAAGGTCCTCGCCGTCAGCGAGGAGGGGAAGATCAGCTTATCCATAAAGCGCGCCATGGACCAGTCCCAGGGTCAGGGACGGCAGGCCCAGCAGGGAAGAACCGGCGGAACCGGAAACCCGGCCGACGGGGGAAATCACAGGGGACCGCGCCAGGGCGGCGGAGCGCGTCCCAGATATCATTCTCCACAGGCGGCCCCTGTCCAGGGCGGTCCGGCTGGCTTTGAATGGACGCCCAGAAACCGGAATGAAAATATGTCCTTCGAGGATATGATGACAAAATTCAAACAGTCCAGCGATGACAAGATGTCGGATTTGAAAAAGTATATGGACGTTAAAAGCGGCAGCCGCCGGGGAAAATAACCGCGGCTGAACAGGCGGGGCCGGTCACAGGTAAGGTGAGCGGCCCCTTTTCTGTGTAAAGGAGAAAGAAAAATGTTGTTTTATAACGCAAATATCATGACCATGGAGGGCAAGGGGCTGGGGAGGATCCCCAGGGGCTGGATGCGCACAGAGGGCAACGGCATCCGGGCAGTCGGCGCTATGGAAGCGCTGGAGCGGATTCCGGGGGAGGAGGAGAGGGACCTGAGGGGCGCGCTGGTGCTCCCCGGATTTCTGGACGCCCACAGCCACATGGGAATCTGTGAGGACAGCCTGGGTTTTGAGGGGAACGACGACAACGAGGACACCGACCCCGTCACCCCCCATCTGCGGGCCATCGACGGGATCAACCCCATGGAGCGGAGCTTTTCCGAAGCCCTGGCCGCAGGGGTGACGGCGGCGGTGGTCTGCCCCGGCAGCGCCAATCCCATAGGCGGGCAGATATGCGCCATGAAGACCGCCGGGAAGCGGGTGGACGCCATGTGCCTGGGAGAGAGCATCGGTATTAAGTTTGCCCTTGGCGAAAACCCAAAAATGTCCTACAACCCCAAGGCCCAGACCCCTGTCACCCGCATGGCCACCGCCGCCCTGATACGGGAGATGCTGAAAAAGGCGGCGGAATACGCCGCCAGAATGCGGGACGCGGAGGAGGACGAGGACTGCGACGAGCCGGATTACGACGCCAAGTGCGAGGCGCTGCTTCCCCTGCTGCGGGGGGAGGCGAAGGCTTATTTCCACTGCCACCGGGCGGACGATATCTTCACCGCCATCCGCATTGCTAGGGAATTTTCCCTGGACTATGTGCTGGTCCACTGCACCGAGGGACACCTGATTGCCCAGGAGCTGCTGGAGGAGGGGGCGAAGGTTATAACCGGGCCGCTGTTTGGGGCCAGGGTTAAGCCGGAGCTGACCCACTTTACGGCGCAGAACCCCGGCCTGCTGGCAAAGGCAGGGGTGACGGCGGCCATCTGTACCGACCATCCGGAGGTGGCGCAGAAGCATCTGGCCCTTTCGGCAGGGCTGGCGGCTGCGGAGGGGATGGAGTATGGACAGGCCCTGCGGGCTATCACCATTGTCCCGGCGCGGATATGCGGGCTGGAAGAAAGGATAGGCTCCCTGCGGGCGGGGAAGGACGCGGATTTTCTGGTATACCGTTCGGACCCCCTGGCACTGGGGGCAAAACCAGAGGAGGTATGGGTGGAAGGCAGGCTGCAATCCCGCAACACCTTATGAAAAACAAGAAGCCCCGCGGACCGATTATCCGCAGGGCTGCGCTTTTATTAGAGGACTATTTGGTGTTATCGGTAAAGGTGACGTTATACTCCTTGGCGTACTGGGCCAGCTCGGTTTTGTACTGCTCAAAAAAAGCCTTGTTCTGACCCTTTGTCATCACGATGGGATTGGCGCGCTTGGAGGAGACGATGGTGATTTTTTCCGACTGCTGGGGAATGACAAGCAGCATCCGCTCGGTGCATTTATCGAACTGTATGCGGGTGATCTGACCGCTGGAAAGGTGAACGTCCTCCACCTTCTTTTTGCCAGGGATCAGGACGGTGATCTCGGATTTGTCCAGATACATACGACGGTTTGCCATATTGAACACGCTCCTTAAAATGTCTATTTTTGTGTACTTATACATGAAAACCAGGGTATAGGTAGGTTCTTGTTAGCAATTATAACTTAAAATAGGCCATTTGTAAAGAGAATATGGAAGATTGGAGAATATTTTTCTTCCGGTGGGTGCGGGGGCACGGGCCTTTGCTGTGACAGTTATAATAAAATATTTCTTTTTTCAAGAAAAACTATTGTAAATTATGCTTAGAAATGGTATACTATAAACGAACCGGGGACAAGCGGTACATGTCATAGCACGAGTCGGTACGTTTGTTCCGCCTGTGGCCGGCAAAAGGTCCCGCGGTTCATGATTCACGAAACAAAGGGGTTGACAGCATGAATATCACCATTACCGGAAGAAAAACCAGCATTCGGGACTCTTTCAAGGAGAGAGTCGAAAAGAAGCTCAAAAAATTGGACCGCTTTTTTGAAGAGGATGCCCGTGTGGTTGTTACCGTAACCAACGAGCAGGGCAGAGAAACAGTGGAGGTAGCTATCACGGCAGATGGAATGTTCTGCCGCGCCGAGAAGTCTGCCCCAGGCCGTGAAGAAGCCTTGGATGCCTGCGTGGACGCACTGTTCCGTCAGATTGTCCGCAACAAGAAAAAGCTTTCCCGCCGTCTGCGCAAGGATGCGTTCCAGCAGCCCCTGGAGCTGGAGCCCCACGATTCCGCTGTTCTGGAGCAGGAGGCTGAGGAAGAGGAATATGAGGTTGTCCGTGTCAAACGATTCCCCGTAAAGCCGATGGACGTTCAGGAGGCGATTCTGGAAATGAACATGACCGGCCACAATTTTTACGTCTTCCGCAATGCCGAAGACGGTGAAATTAACGTGGTTTATCGCCGTTCCGGTAGCGGATACGGCTTGATTGAACCTCAGGAATAGTTTTGGGCCGACGGGTGGATTGGTTTTCTGTGATTTCAGCGCGGCGTTGGCCGCCTGATATAAAGCTTTCTAAAATGTCTTATTTGTATCCTGTTCATCCATATCCCTTTTTTCCAAAAGGGCCGGGCCTGTAGAGGACGAGCCATAAGGAAGCTGATGTCCGCTGAGAAGCTGCTGCTTTTCAGCGGACATTGCTTTATCATAAACGGAGCGGCGACATGTGTTTTTTGGGCAGCAAGCATGAAATGATGCTGCACGGAATATAGATAATGCTTTGGAATTGATTTTATATTTATAAAATCAGACTTGAATTTTTGATATCATTATAGTATAATTAAAATTGGACTGGTGAGATATATGAATCTCTGATAAATTGCTGACAGAAAATCAACCCTCAAAAAAGACATGCACTAGTTTTTGGTGTAATTTAATTAGAGATTGGACATCTAAAACGATAAATGCCAGCAGCATGTTTCCTGTTGAAAAGATATTGATTCATTTCCGGGGGACATTGACAAGGAGGGAGAGCAGTTGAGATGAATGAACAACAAAGAAAATTTGAGGTGTATCTTGATGAACAGATTGCAGCCCGCAAACAACGCAGTAAGTTGCTTACTGCGGATGACCGCGTGGACGAAGGAAACTTTGAAAAAATCCAGGCAAATGTCTACGAGATTTTTAAAACGGTCCTTTCCGTTGCGGAAAGGGTCTGTGGAAGGGATGAATTAGCCAAGAAACGTTTTTTCTTACAAAAGGCGGAGCAAATTCCGGCGAGTTGGATGACCTCCTATGAAAGGGCCAAGCTGCATGGGGATGTTGAGAAAATGCAGATTGAATCCATTAAGCTGGACGCCATCCGGGAAATAAAGAACGCACAGATGCAGATTTGGGGGAAACCATATGACTGAAGCAGAGGCAATCAGCCTATTTAAGTGTTTAGCTGATAAATCACGGTTGCAAATATTGAAATCCCTTGCGGTTGAGGACATGTATGTTGAAAGGTTGGCGGAGCGATTAGGCCTTACTCCGTCTACCATTTCCTTCCATCTGAAAAAGTTATCAGATGCTGGCGCTGTGACTGCGTACAAAAGTCAGTATTATATGATGTATTCCCTGCACAAGGAGATATTTCAGACCAGCATACTGGAAATATTGCAGCAGGAATCCGACGAGGCACAAAAACAGGCGCAGCGGGACGCAGATTACCGAAAAAGAGTAATAGACACCTTTTTTGAATATGGGAAGTTAAAATCCATTCCCGCCCAACTCAAAAAGGAACGCATTGTTTTAGAGGTCATTGCTGAAGCGTTTGACTTTGACAGGATGTATTCCGAGCGGGAAGTGAACATGATCATTGCTGATTTCCATGATGACTTCTGTACCATCCGCCGCGACATGGTCGGTGAACGGCTTCTGGGGAGGAATGGCATAGAGTATTGGCGAATGAAAAACAATTGACAGGAGGGGATAACAATGGTAATTGGAATTTTTGGCGAGAGCTGTACGGGCAAATCCACCCTTGCGGATAAACTGAAGGAGAGCATAAACGCACAAGTGTATACAGGCAGGGATTATCTCCGTCTGGAAAAGAATGAAGCTGCTGCAAAGCGGTCCTTCCAGGCAAAGCTGCGTGAAGCTGTCAGCGGCGAAAATATCATCTATGTCATTTCGGAAAAGGAACACCTGCCGCTGTTGCCCCATGGAAGTATCCGTGTTTTGGTAACGGCGGATTTGGACATGATAAAAAAGCGGTTTGCCGGGCGGATGCAGGGCAGTCTGCCAGCGCCGGTAGCGGCTATGCTGGAAAGAAAGCATGGCTGCTTTGACAAGGAGCTGCACGATATCCATATTATTTCCGGACGCACAAGCGTTGACGATGTATGCAGGAAGATTGCGGCTATGGACAATTAACGGGGGCTGCATAAAACGAATTTGGAGGAAATATGGCGCAGGAATATTCATTTGATGCAGTGATTCATGAAACTGAAAGGGGAGGCGCGTATGTGATCTTTCCCTGGGACCTCCGCAAAGAATTTGGGAGGGGACGCATAAAAGTGCATGCCTCGTTTGATGGCGTCGAATATGATGGAAGCATTGTAAATATGGGGGTAAAAGATGAATTTGGGGAAATTTGCTATATTATTGGCATTTTGAAATCCATTCGCAAAAGAATTGGAAAATCAGACGGGGATTCGGTGCATGTGGTTATTTTTGAAAGATGACATTTGGCTTTTTCCGGCGCATGGCCGACCAGCGTTTTTGTTTTGACGCATTATAGCTTTTTTCGGCGTTTTATGCTATAATGTTTACCGTGAGTCTGTAAAAACTTGATTCGTCCACGGAACGGCAATTCACAGGAACAGGAGGAACGCCCCTTTGAAACAACCCCCAAAAAAGAAAATTCTTCTCCTTACCACCGGAGGAACTATCGCCAGCGGCCCCACTAAGGAGGGATTGGCTCCCATTCTGGACGGGGACAGCCTCCTCCGGCTTCTGGGCCCAGTCTCAGAGCGGTATGACATCACCGTCCGGGATATCCTCAGCCTGGACAGCTCCAATATCCAGCCGGAGGAGTGGCGACTTATCGCCCGCAGCGCGGCCTCCGCCTTTCTCTCCAACGAGGGCTTCGATGGCATTGTCATCACCCACGGCACCGATACCATGGCCTATACCGCCTCTATCCTCTCCTTTATGCTCCGCAATCCCACCATGCCGGTGGTCATCACCGGCTCCCAGCTGCCCATCTTCCATCCGCTGACCGATGCGCTGGAAAACCTGCGCACAGCCTTCGCCATGGCGGCCAGCGGCATCCGGGGCGTCTTTGTGGCTTTCAACCGAAAGATTATTCTGGGCACCCGCGCCGTCAAGGTGCGGACCACCGGATTTGATGCCTTTGAAAGCGTCAATTCTCCCTGCGCGGCCCTGGTGGACGGCGGCGGACTGCGGGTCAATTATGATATCATTCCCCCTGTGGCGGGGGCTTTTTCCCTGGAGGACCATATCTGCGGGAATGTTTTTCTGCTCAAGCTGGTGCCCGGACTTGATCCCAGGATATTTGACGCGCTGGAGAAGATGGACTACCGGGGAATTGTGATTGAAGCCTTTGGAATGGGGGGATTGCATTTTATCCGCCGGGACCTGATTTCCAAGCTGCAAATGACCGCGGAGCAGGGGATTACGGTGGTGGTTTGCAGTCAATGCCTCTATGAGCGGAGCGATTTCTCCATTTACCAGACGGGGCAGAAGGCATTGGAGCAGGGGGTATTACAGGGGTTTGACATGACCACCGAGGCGGCAGTGACCAAGCTGATGTGGGCGCTGGGGAAGGCGGAGGACCAGAAGGAGGTCCGGAAGCTGTTCAGCAGGAGCTTTTTCGGAGAGGTCGTTATTTAGCCCCAGACAGCAGTATCCCGGCGTTTATCCTACCATTAACCACAGATGAAAGAAGGAATTAAAAGTGGAAAGCAGAATCGAAGTCGCCCGCGGGCGCTTTCACAACGGATATAACTGTTCCCAGACGGTCATGTGTACCTACTGTGACCTGCTGAACCTCTCCCCGGAGGATGGCTACCGGATGTCCGAGGGCTTTGGCGGCGGAATCGCCCAGACCAGGGGAATCTGCGGGACGGTGACGGCGCTGGTCATGCTGGCGGGACTGAAGCGTTCCGACGCCCTGCCCGGCAAAGGGGTGACAAAAATGGACACCTATGCCCTGATCCAGCCCATGCTCAAGGAATTCGAGGAGCAGAATGGCTCCCTCCTCTGCTCCGAGCTGAAGGGGCTGACCGGCGGACCGGTGCTCCGGGACTGCAAGGCGTGTGTGGCGGACGCGGCGGCACTGGCGGAAAAGTATATCTTTCCCGATTTGTTTCAGGGCGATGAAGCATAAAGACGGCTTTCTGAACTGGTTTGACGGGCAGAGCGGCTATTCCCTCCACAGCGGACGGGTTCCAGACAGGCGGATTTGTAAAAAATGCTGCGGCAGGGAACCGGAAAACGCTTGTATAGAGGCAGTGATAGAGAACCGGGCAACCCCTGAGCGGCGGCAGCTTTACCGCTGCCCTGTCTGCCAAAGGTGGTATTTCCGGGAGGGAGGCCGCGGGGGCGGATATGTCCCGGCGGGGAGCCTGCTTCAATACCGGCTTGTGAAGGGAGGATGAAGGGATGCCTTTCATAGAAGTTCCCGAAAAGATTCAGAGAATGATGGAGATTATGGAGGCCAGCGGCCACGAGGTCTGCGCGGTAGGGGGCTGCGTGCGGGATTCCCTCCTGGGCAGGCCGATACACGATTGGGACCTCTGTACCAGCGCACAGCCCGGCGAGACGGAGGAAACCTTTGCCCAGGCCGGTTTGGAAACCATCCCCACAGGGAAGAAGCACGGGACCGTTACGGTGCTCTGGAATAAGGAGCCGGTGGAAATCACAACCTATCGTATTGACGGGGCCTACACCGACAGCCGGAGGCCGGACAGCGTCACCTTTACCCGGAGGCTGGAGGAGGACCTGAGCCGCCGGGACTTTACCATCAACGCCATGGCCTGCGGCAGGGACGGACAGGTAATTGACCTCTTTGGCGGGCAGCGGGACCTGGCGGAAAAGCGGATACGCTGTGTGGGCGACCCCCGGCTGCGCTTTGAGGAGGACGCCCTGCGCATCCTCCGGGCCCTGCGATTTGCGGCGCGGCTGGACTTCCGGCTGGAGGAGAAGACAGCGGAGGCGGTGACGGAGGAGAGGGGACGGCTTTCCCTGATTTCGCCGGAGCGGATATGGTCGGAGCTGTGCGGTCTTTTATCCGGCGGATACGCCGGGGCCATGGTCCGTGAATTTTACCCGGTGCTTTCCGCGGCCCTGGGGATAGAACCGGGGGATCGGGAAAGCTGGACGGCTGCATCGGAGGGCTTTGAAACGCCCCGGCCTGACGACTGGTCAGACTGGGCCTTTATGACGGCGCGGTTTGCCCTTCTGCTCTGGAAGGGGGCTCTTTCGGGGGGGTCCGGCGGGGGAGAGCGGGCTAGGGAGCTGTGCGTTGCCCTGCGGACGGACAAGGCCTCCAGGAGCCGGGTATCCCTTCTGGTGGAACAGGCGGCGGAACAGCTTCCCCAGACAACGCCCCAGCTCCGCAGACGGATGGCGGATTTCGGTCCGGAGGCGGTCAGCCAGCTAATCTTCCTGTGGGAGGCCGGAAGGGTTGTCACGCCGGAGGCGGCGGCATGGCTGCGGGCACAGGAGAAGGAAATCCTCCGGCGGGGAGACTGCATCGGCATCGGACAGCTTGCCGTCGGCGGGAAGGAGCTCCAGGAGGCGGGAATCTCCGCCGGTCCACAGGTGGGATGGATTCTCCGTGGAATGCTGGACGCGGTGATGGAGGAGACCGTTCCCAATGAGAGGGAGGCCCTTCTCCAATGGGCAGCGCGAAAATACCAATAGAGTTTGAGGAGAAAGAGAAATATGCTGATTCAAACAAAAAAACGCGGCGGCAGAATGGGGCTTGCGGCGGTGCTCCTGGCGGGAATACTGTGCCTGGCAGGGTGCGGAGGCGCGCCTTTGGCGGAGAGTGTTCCCGCGCCGGAGAGCGAGTTCTCGTCGGAAGCTGCCTCTGAAAGCGCCTCTATAGAAGAGCTTTCCCAGCTTCCCCCGTCCCCGGAGAAGGACCCGGCGGCAGAGGCCCTTTCGGAGATGCGGCAGCTTACCACCGGAGCCGCCGAGTGCCTGGGCCAGATGGAAAAGCTGGTGAAGCCCGCCGCCGATGGCGAAAAGCAGCTTGACACGGCGCTGGAACAGGCCGAAGCCGCCCTGAAACAGGCCGGAGAGGCGGACCCCTACAAGGCGGCGGAAGAAGCTGTACAGGAGGTCATGGAGAACCTCGCCGAAGGGGAGAAGGCCCTCGCCGCCCTGGAGGGCGCGGATGAGCTCCTGGTCCAGGCGGACGGCCTGATGAAGCAGCTTGAGGAGCTCCAGCGCCGGGCGGAGGTGCTTTTGGAGAATCCGGAGGGAGCGAAAAAGGACAGTATGCCCCTTTTGAAGGAGCTGATTGACAAGGAGCTCCAGCAGGCCGCGGAGAAAAAGGCCGGTCTGGAGCAGGCAATCGAGACCGGGAAAAGCTTCGATGAGCGCAAAGCGGAGCTTTCCGAGGAAGGGGAGCGCATTCTGGCGGAAAAGAAGGCGGAGCAGCAGGCGGCGGAACAGGCAAAAGCGGAGGAGGAAGCCAAGGCTCAGGCGCAGTCCTCAAAGGCTTCTCAGCCGTCTCAATCCTCCAAGGCTCCAGCAGCTTCGGCGGATAAGGACTCGTCGTCCGGATCCAAAAAGGTTGTTGTGAAAAAGCCCCAGGAGGACGGCAAGGACAAGAGCTCCAACACCGGAAAAACCTCCTACACCCGCCTGACAAAGGTGGAGGACTATATCCTCAAGCAGATGAATGACTACCGGGAATCCCTGGGGCTTCCCAAGCTGGCCAGGTCGGAGGACCTGGACGACTGCGCCGCCATACGGGTGGTGGAGATGCTGGACAACGATGTGTTCAGCCACACCCGCCCCAACGGGACCTCCTGGAAGACGGTGCTCACCGAAAATGGGATCAGCCCCATGATGTGGGGGGAGATACAGTACCGCCAGCGGGGACAGGACATCATCAAGGTGGACAGCGCTATGGCTTCCAAAAGCATCACCGCTTGGAAGAACAGCAAGGGACATGACGCGGTGATGCGCTCCAATTCCTATTCCAAGGTGGGTATCGCGGCGTATGCGTCGGGGGGAACCATCTGGATTTCCGATGTGGTTTTTATTGATTGACAGAAGAGAGAAAGTTTTGTTTTCCAAAAACGGCCGGTCTTTTGACTGGCCGTTTCGCATAAAATAGACATAGAAGCGGATTTGTCAAGAGCAGGAAAGGAATGATCAAAATGGCAGAATGTTTAACCGAACTCTCTCCGCGCTGTGAGAACACTTTGAAAGCGTCCGCCCGTGTGGTGGAGACCGGATGGTACAAGCCGTTCTCTGCCCACGGTGCGGTCCTCGATATTCCCCGGACCCGTCCCGCCGCGCCGCCGCCCCAAAGGGAGCCGCTCCAGACGCTCCCGGCTCCGGTTCCCCAGTATCTTCCGCCTGTCCAGGCGGCGGTCTGCGAAAAGCCGCCAGAGCCCGCGCCGGTCCTTCCGCCGGAACCGCTGAGCCCTCCCGCCGCAGCAGAGCCCGTCCCCACGGCGGCGGAATCCGCTGCGGGAACGCCGGAAAGCTCTCCGCCGCCGGTGCCGGAGCAGGCAGGACCCACATTAGTTTCGCCCACCGCCTTCTCCTCTGGAGGGGAGAACAGCCTGTCAAGGCTTTTGTCCTCCCAGGGGTTCGCCGCAGTGCTTCTGTTGGGGGCGGGACTGCTGATTCGGTTTTTCTCGGAGCCCCTCTTTTTGCAGGTGCAGGAGGGACTACGGGAGACGCTGGCCGATATGCAGGCGGTCTTTGCCGTGGCCCAGCCCCTGTGGCAGGAGGGCGGAATACAGGAGCGGCTGCGGGAGCTGCTGACCCCAGGGCTGGAGGAGGACGGCCGGCGGCTGAACCAGGGCCAGGCGGAGATTATTTTCTCTTCGCCCGGCGGACCGGATGCTTCCTCTGAAGATGCCGAACCGGCGGGCGGGGCGGAAAATCCCTCCGATCCGGGGGAAATGACCGTCTCCCAGGCGGTGGCCGCCGGGGGGACCTATCCGGTCTCCATGGAGCAGATTCCCTATGCCCTGTCGGTGATGCAGGACGGGAGGCGGTCCGCAGCAGCGGCGGTGCTCCCCGTGGAGGGACATCTGACCTGTGAATACGGTCCTAGGGAACACCCCATCACCGGAAAGCCGGATTTTCACACGGGGATTGACATCGGCGCGCCGCTGGGAACGCCGGTTTATGCCGCGGCGGCGGGGTTTGTGGAGAAGACGGGAAAGTCAAACTCCCTGGGGAACTATCTGATGGTCCGCCACAGCGCCTCCGCTGTCACCACCTATTCCCATTGCAGCCGGATTCTGGCGGAGGAGGGGGAGGCGGTGGCCTGCGGACAGACCATCGCCCAGGTGGGGTCGTCGGGAGTTTCCACAGGGCCTCATCTCCACTTTGAGTGCATTGTGGATGGCACGCTGACCGACCCCGCCTGGGTCCTTGAGCTCCCCCTCCCCACCGGACGGAAGGAGTGACGGGAATGGGGTTCCGGCTGGGCGGGCTGCGCGTTGTTTTGGATTTTACCTTTTTTGCCATGTTGGGGGTGTTCTTTTCCCTGGAGGGGAGGGGAGAGGAAACCGGACACATCCTCGCCGCCCTGCTGATTCACGAGCTGGGGCATCTGGCGGCGGCCTCGGCAGTGCGGATGCCCATGGAACGGATGACCTTTTCCTGCTTCGGCATTGAGCTGGTGCGGAAGAGCGGTGTCCCCGCCGCCTGGTGGGAGGAGGCGCTGGTCTATCTGGCGGGACCGGCGGTAAACCTGCTGTGCGCTGCCGGATTTCTCTGCTGTGGACAGCGTTTCCTGAGGGCGGGTGCGGTTCATCTGGTGCTGGGAGTGTTTCAGCTTCTCCCTGTGGGGGCGCTGGACGGAGGATGTCTGGCGGAGACGGTGCTGGAGCACTTTCTAGGACCGAAAAGGGCGGAGCTGTGGAGCACCGCGCTGTCCGCCGCTGTACTGATCCCTCTGTTCGCCGCCGGGTGGCTGCTGCTGAAGGGGGAGGGGAGGAACTTCACCCTGCTGGTATGCTGCGGTTTTTTAATGTTGTCCATCTGGAAAAAATAGGGACGGCGCATCGCGCCGCCCCTATTTATATTGCCGCTGTAAAAACCCCGATTATGCCTTACCGATGGAGCCGAACAGCTCCATTTTTTCTTTGACGGCCTCCATGATTGCCTCATAGCCCGGCTTGAGCAGCTTGCGGGGGTCATAGCCCTTGCCCTTCTTGTCCGAACCGGCCTCGATATACTTTCTGGTGGCCTCTGCGAAGACCAGCTGGCACTCGGTGTTGACGTTGATCTTGGAAACGCCCAGGGAGATGGCCTTTTTTATCATGTCCTCCGGGATGCCGGTGCCGCCGTGGAGCACCAGGGGAATGCCGCCGGAGACCTTTTCCACCTCGGCCAGGACGTTAAAGTCCAGTCCGGGCCAGTTGGCGGGGTAGGGTCCGTGAATGTTGCCGATGCCGGCTGCCAGCATATCGACGCCCAACTCAGCGATTCTCCTACACTCATTGGGGTCGGCCTTCTCGCCGCCGCCGATGACGCCGTCTTCCTCGCCGCCGATGGCCCCTACCTCGGCCTCCACCGAAACACCCTTTTCGCGGGCGCGGCGGATGACCTCCTTGGTCTTCTCAATATTCTCGTCGATAGGGTAGTGGGAGCCGTCGAACATGACGGAGGAGAACCCGGCCTCAATGCAGCCCAGAGCGCCCTCGTACTCGCCGTGGTCCAGGTGCAGGGCCACCGGGACAGTGATGTTCAGGGCCTTCAGCATACCGTTGACCATGCCGACGACGGTTCCGTAGCCGGTCATATACTTGGCCGCGCCCTCGGACACGCCGAGGATGACGGGAGAATTACAGGCCTGGGCGGTGTTGAGGATTGCCTTGGTCCATTCCAGATTATTGATGTTGAACTGGCCGACAGCGTATTTACCGGCCTTGGCCTTTTGGAGCATTTCCTTTGCGGATACGAGCATGATGTTTTACCTCCTGAATATCATTTTGATCGTCCTCCCTGCTCCTGTTAGGCAGGAATGGGGAGGACAAATGAATTACCGTTTTTATTATAGGGGAAATGTGGTAAAAATGCAATGCGAAAATGAAAAAAGAAGGGGAATCAATTTTGGCCGAAATCAAAGTCCTCCATGGCCTCCGGGGCGTCGGCTACCAGGCTGGCGGCTGTGTCCGGCGGCAGAATCTGTCCCCGCTCCGCAGCGTCCTCCCGCATGAACTTGTCCATGGCGTCCGCCACCTGCTTGGAATACCGCACCGCCTCTACCACTGTCTTGGCGCCCTTTACCACGTCGCCGGAGGCAAACACTCCCCGCCGGGTGGTGTGCCCGTTGGCGTCGGTGATGATGAGGCCCCGTTCGTTGACGTCTATGCCGTAGGTGGTGGAGACAATCTGGCTCCGGGGGCCCTGGCTGATGGAGATGATGGTGGAGTCCGCCGCAAACAGCCTTTCTGTGCCGGGAATTTCAATAAAGCTCCCGTCATCCTTTTCCTCCATCTCCCGGAAAATGGCCCCCTCGTCGGTGAGCTCCACCGGCGCTTTGCAGTATTCAAAGGATACGCCGTCCATCATGGCGTATTCTGTCTCGTGCTGGCTGGCGGCCACGGTGCTGGCGCGGGAGAAGACCGTGACGTTCTGCGCGCCCTTGCGCAGGGCGGTTCTCGCCACATCCATGGCGGCGTTGCCCGCGCCGATGACGTTGACCGTCTCTCCCAGGCTGTAGGCGTCCGGGTTGCTCAGGTAGTCGATGGCGTAGTGGACGTTCCCCAGGCTTTCCCCCTTCACCCCCAGGGTGTTGGGCTTCCAGACGCCGGTTCCGATGAAGATGGAACGGTATTCGTCCCGGAACAGGTCGTCCACGCCAATGGCCGCGCCAATGGAGGTGTTGGGCCGGATGCGGATGCCCATGGCGGTCATCAGCTTTTTATACCGGTCCAGAATGGTCTTGGGCAGGCGGAATTCCGGGATGCCGTACCGCAGCACCCCGCCGATCTGGTCGCGGGATTCAAAGATGGTTACATCATAGCCGCGGGTGGCCAGGATGATGGCGATGGTGATGCCCGCCGGGCCGGAGCCGATGATGGCGCAGCGGATATTCTTGCGGGGGGAGAGGGCCGGCTTTAATTTGTCGAGATAGTTGTCCGAAATGTAGTTTTCAATGCTGCTGACATGGATGCCGGAGCCCTTGCGGTTCAGGACGCAGTGGCCCTCACACTGGTTTTCATGGTTGCAGACCAGGGAACAGACCAGAGAGAGGGGATTGTTCTGGAACAGCATCTGCCCCGCGTCGTTGATTCCGCCGGTGATAAAGGCGTGAATCATATCCGGGATGGGGGTGTTGATGGGGCACCCGGTGCGGCACATGGGCTTTTTGCAGTTGAGGCAGCGCTTGGCCTCGTTGATTACATGGACAGCCATAGGGGAATTCCTCGCCTTCTATAGATGGTATAAAAATGGGTGAATATGTTGGATTTTTATTCCTGTTTTTATTTATTATACCACAAAAGCGGGAAACATCAAGGCTGTTTCCCGCTTTCAGACAGAATTATATGAAATTTGGAGGTCCGCCCTGTTTATTGCAGGCTCACCATAAAGTTTTCATAGGCGTCATCCAGCCCCTCGTAAGGGTTGGGGTTGCCGCCGTTGGTGCTTTTGCACTGATTATCGCTGTATTCCTGGCCCACAGCGAACAGCTCCCCCACGGTGAGGGGACATCCCGCCTCACAGGCGGCTTGGCAGAACGCCGCCATGGGGTCCGGCTGACAGCGGGTTTCCAGCAGCTTCTGGCGGAGGGACGGGTCGTGATATGCCTTGTCCAGCAGCTGCTGGAGGATCAATCCGGTTCGGTCCATTTTAAGCGCCTCCTTACGGCAAGAGATCGTAAAAAATATCATCCAAAGAAATATCGAGGTCATCATACAAGCTGCATCTGAAATGTGTCACAATCGCTTTACGCTCCTCTTCCCTCATGGATTCGAGCATCCAGTCCATATAAGCATGATAGACCTCATGCAGAACGAATTCGCTGCCAGTGTTAAGATAGACTTCCACAGATTTTTCAGCGGGACTGATGATCCAGTATTCCAAAACGCCGCATTTGGCATAAATCTCTTTTTTGTAAATTCTATCATTTTTAGCCGTGCTCGGCGAAAGTATCTCAACCACTAAATCCGGAGGACCGTATACCCCGTTATGTTTAATTTTAGAGCGGTCACAGACAATCATGAAGTCCGGGATAAACATATCCTCTGGGGTCAGATAAACGGCTTCGTTATCGCCATAAGGGACGCAGGTCTTGCCTCTCAGATAATTTGAGAAGATGTGATAAAGGTTTCCGCTGATCCGGTTGTGGTTGGACGCGGCCGGGGACATAGCTACAACCTTGCCGTTGATTTGTTCTTCCTTCCAATCCGTTTTGTATGCTTCTGACATGCAGCGTCCTCCTTAAAGTTTTCGTAAGCATCGTCCAAGTGCCTGTGCTTGGATGATAGTGGAGCGGGATTATCTATTTGAGGCTCAAGGCAGTTTGAAGGCCGGAGGTGCGAAGGCCACGAAATTTTTTCCCATGCAGAGAGGTGATCTAGTGCCAATCGCTGAAAACCTCATTTAATGAAATTTCCAGATCTTCAAATAAGCTGCATTTAAATGATGCTTCTGCCGCTCTCTGCTCAGATTGCGGCATATTTGACAGCATCCAATCGGGAATAATGGTATACACATCGTGAATGGTAAACACATTATTGACGCCCCGATAAACCTCTATAGATTTGTCGGATGGATTGACAAGCCAGTATTCTTTCACACCGCTTTTGGCATAAATATCTTTTTTGTAAGTCTTATCATATCGCATGGTGCTGGGGGAAAGAACCTCGACAACAAGGTCCGGCGCTCCGTCAATGCCGTTTGGTTTGATTTTGTTGTGGTCGCAGACGATCATCACGTCAGGGACAAAATGGTCTTTTTCTGTCAGATACACCAGAGGACCTTCCCCAAATGGAACACATTTTTTTCCCTTCAAATAATTCATAAAAATATTGAGAATATTATTGGAGGCAAAAGTGTGCCCCACAGAAGCTGGAGCCATTGCCACCGGCCTGCCGTCAATCAGTTCTTCCTTCCAGTCTATTCTGTATGCTTCTGACATACTGCGTCCTCCTTTTTCTTTTATCTGTCACCCGTCGGAACAGGGGGCGGACTATTTTTACAAAAAGAAACGAATACATTCAAAGTAAGCAGACCACTTAGAAATGACCTCATCACTTCGCGCTTCAATGATTTTCATGATATTTCTAAATATTTTCCCTGATAGCGGTGGATCGAATGATTTCCTGATATTTTTCAATCTCCTGCTGGGAAAACCCAAAGATATCTTTCCACTCATAGCCGGGAAGATAACAGGAAGCATAGTGGAAGCAGTCCTTTTCATCCGGCTTTTCCAGATATACCTTGACGGAACCGTCTGAACGCATCTCAGAATGAACTATTTCGGTGGAATCATCTAACGTTAAGAAAGGATACATCATAGAATTTTCCTCCTGTTCGTATATTTGGGTTATCCATTGACGTGCCGCCCCCTCATTTTTAGGCAAAGACTATGGATGTTTATTCTCTGCGTTAAAGCAAAAGGACCTGAAATCCACAGGATTTCAGGTCCTTAGATGGTGGACGATAAGGAACTCGAATCCCTGACATTTCGCACGTCAAGCGAACGCTCTACCAGCTGAGCTAATCGTCCGTATTTTCTGCCCCGCTCTCTGGGACGTCTATGATTATACTATGTACCTTCCCAAATTACAAGCCTTTTTTCAAAATTTCTTGCATTTCGTCATTTTATACAAAAAACTTGTTCCAATTTACCATGGTTTGTAAAACGGCTTTGGAAATGCTATTGTCTCCTTTTTCTTCCTATGATATAATAAAAGAGAATGTACTATGCAGAAGAACATATGAGCAGCAGGGCCCAGCCCCTGAAACCGCCGCCTGACGCAAGGAGGTTACATTTTGATTGTAATGGGAATCGACCCCGGCTATGCCATCGTCGGCTACGGGGTGGTGCGCTATGAAAATAACAAATTCACCCCCCTGGACTTCCGCTCCATCACCACCCCCGCGGGGATGCCCCTGGAGCAAAGGCTGGAAATCATCTACGACAGCCTGACGGAGGTGTTCCTCCGGTACAAGCCGGAGGCGGTGGCGGTGGAGCAGCTCTTTTACCAGCACAACCAGACCACCGTCATTTCCGTCGCCATGGCCAGGGGGGTAATTCTTCTCTGCGCCCAGAAGTGCGGGGTGCCGTTTTACGAGTATACGCCCATGAAGATCAAGCAGTCGGTGGCAGGGTACGGGAACGCGGACAAGCAGCAGGTGATGGAGATGACCCGCCGCCTGTTGAATTTAAAGGAGGTTCCCCGCCCCGACGATACCGCCGACGCCCTTGCGGTGGCAATCTGTCACGCCCACAGCTCCGCCTCCGCCCTTTCCCGCATTGAGGCGGTTTCCAAAATGGGGCAGTACAACACCGGCGGCGACCGGTCCACCGCCTTTGAGGGAGGAAACCTGAAGATACGAAGCAGCTGGGGCGGAAACGGATACGGGGCAGTCCTCTCCAAGCAGCGGAAAAAACAAAAATGATTGACAAAAACAGGAGGAAAGCCGGATGTTTTACAGTTTAAGGGGCAAGCTGATACTGACCCAGGCAAATGTGGCTGTGGTGGAGTGCGGCGGGGTGGGGTACCGGTGCCAGACCTCCCTTTCCACCCTCCGCAAGCTCCCCAAGGCCGGAGAGGAGGTCATGGTGTACACCTTCCTGTATATCAGGGAGGGGGCGGTGGACCTTTACGGCTTTGCAGATATGGAGGAGCTCAACTGCTTTAAGATGCTCATCGGCGTCTCCAAGGTGGGGCCCAAGCTGGCCCTTTCCATCCTGTCGGACCTGTCGCCGGAGCGGTTTGCCCTCTGTGTCGCCTCCGGGGACGCCAAGACCATCACCCGCTCCCAGGGAGTGGGGGCTAAGCTGGCGGAACGGATTGTCCTGGAGCTGAAGGATAAGATCAAGGGCGCGGAGGCCTCCAAGGGCTTTGCCGCGGCCGACATTCCCCTGCCGGAGGATTCCACCAGCATCGGGGAGGCCATCAGCGCGCTGGTGGTGCTGGGCTATTCCCAGTCGGAGGCGGCGTCGGCCCTCTCCAAGCTGGACCCGAACCTGCCGGTGGACAAGCTGATCACCCTGTCGCTGAGAAGTCTTGCCGGACAGTAAGTTAATACCAAATACATAGATAGACGGATGGAGGGAACAGGCCGGATATGGGAAAAAAGAGAGAAACAGATATGGAGATAGACGAGGCGCGCTTTGAGAGCCGCGTGACCTCACCGGAGAGCATGGAAGAGGACTTCGACCTGGAAACAACGCTGCGCCCCCAGACCCTCAGGGAATATGTCGGACAGGAGAAGGTCAAGGAAAACCTGGCGGTGTACATGGAGGCGGCCAAGCGGCGCGGGGAACAGCTGGACCATGTGCTGCTCTACGGCCCCCCCGGACTGGGTAAGACCACCTTGTCCGCCATTATCGCCAACGAGATGAAGGTCAACCTGCGGGTCACCTCCGGCCCGGCCATTGAGAAGCCCGGCGACCTGGCCGCCCTGCTGACCAACCTGGCCCCCAACGACGTGCTGTTTATCGACGAGATACACCGGATGTCCAGGGCGGTGGAGGAGGTACTGTACCCCGCCATGGAGGACTTTGCCCTGGATATCATCATCGGGAAGGGACCGGCGGCCCGGTCCATCCGCATCGACCTGCCCAAGTTCACTTTGGTGGGGGCCACCACCCGCGCCGGGCAGCTCACCAGCCCTCTCCGGGACCGCTTCGGCATGGTGTTCCGGCTGGAGCTGTACACCCCGGAGGAGCTGACCGAAATCATCCTGCGCAGTGCCTCCATTCTGGGAATCCCCTGTGAAAAGGAGGGGGCGGCGGAGCTGGCAAGGAGAAGCCGGGGAACCCCCCGTATCGCCAACCGCCTGCTGAAGCGGGTCCGGGATTACGCCCAGGTGCTGGGGGACGGTGTCATCACCGGACAGATTGCGGACATCGCCCTGGGCAGGCTGGAGGTGGATAAGCTGGGGCTGGAGGTCACCGACAGAAGAATGCTCCGAACCATCATCCGCAACTACGGCGGCGGACCGGTGGGACTGGAGACGCTGGCGGCAGCCATCGGCGAGGAGGCCGTCACCCTGGAGGACGTCAACGAACCGTATCTGATGCAGATTGGCTTTATCAGCAGAACTCCCAGGGGACGCTGCGTCACCCGCCTGGCCTATGAACATCTGGGGTTGAAGGTCCCCAAAACGCTGGACGGCGGCGAAACCCCTGAAACAGACGGACAGCTTAAGCTGCAAATATAGAAGAACTGTTTTTTATCACCCCGCATAAAATGGAACAGCAGCAGTACGGGGAAGAATTTGTTCAACATGATTTCGGAAGGGATGAGAGCCTGAATGGGAAAATATTTTGGGACAGACGGTGTAAGAGGAAGGGCAAATGAGGAATTGACGGCAGAGCTGGCATTGTCCATCGGCCGGGCGGCGGCTGTGGTTCTGGCGGAAAACAGAACTGACGGCAAGCGCCCCAGGGTGGTCATCGGGAGGGATACCCGGTGCTCCGGCGAGATGCTGGAAAACGCCATCGCGGCCGGACTGCTCAGCGCGGGGGCGGACGTGTACCGTCTGGGGGTGATCCCCACGCCCGGTGTGGCGCGGCTGACCGCTCAATATGAAATGGACGCGGGGGTCATGGTTTCCGCCTCCCACAATCCCTTTGAGGACAACGGCATCAAGCTCTTTAACCGCAGCGGCTACAAGCTCAGCGACGGGGTGGAAGAGGAGATGGAGGCCATCATGGACGGGAGAAAGACGGCGGAAGGAATCATCGCCGCTCCCAAGGACATGGGCCAGTGCTTCGACTGGAGCCGGCGGGCGGCGGACGACTACGCCAACTACCTGAGAAGCTGCGCCTCCTTCCGCCTGCCGGGGTGCAAGATTGCCTTTGACTGCGCCAACGGCAGCGCCTCCGCCACGGCGGCAAAGGTATTCCGGGACTGCGGGGCGGAATGTGTTTTTCTCAACGACCGGCCCAACGGCTTTAACATCAACGCCGGGTGCGGCTCCACCCACATCCAGTTCCTGGCGGATTATGTGAAGGCGGAGCACTGCGATTTAGGCGTGGCCTTTGACGGGGACGCGGACCGGTGCATCATGGTGGACCGGGAGGGCAATGTGGTGGACGGGGATAAGCTCATTGCTATCTGCGCCCAGTATATGAAGCAGCACGGCCTGCTCAAGGACAACGCCGTGGTGGTGACGGTGATGTCCAACCTGGGCTTCTTCAAATTCGCCCAGGAGGAGGAGCTGCGGACCGACGTGACCGCGGTGGGGGACCGGTACATCCTGGAACGGATGCTGGAAAAGGGGTACACCCTGGGCGGAGAGGCTTCGGGACATATCATCTTTTCCCAGTACATGAACACCGGGGACGGACAGCTTTCCGCCCTGCGGGTGCTGGAAATCATGGCCGAGACCGGCAGAAGTCTGGGAGCCATGGCCTCGGTGATGGATACCTATCCCCAGGCCATGGAGAACCTGAAGGTGACCAAGGAGGAACGGGCCAGATACGACGGAAACGAACAGGTGGAGGCCTACATCCGGGAACAGCAGGAGCTGCTGGGGAACGGAGGGCGCATCCTGGTGAGACCGTCGGGGACCGAGCCCCTCATCCGAGTCATGGCGGAGGGGAAAGACCAGGGGGAGATACAGAGCCTGGTGGAGCGCATGGCGGCCCGCATCGGGGAGCTGCTGCGGTAAAATATAAAACGGCGCGGGGCCGGACCCTGCGGGAAGGAATCGAAAAGCTATGAGAACAGCCAGCGGCTGGACCGATTATGAAATACTCGACACCTCCGGCGGCGATAAGCTGGAGCGGTGGGGGGAGACCTATCTGGTCCGCCCCGACCCCCAAATCATATGGAACACCCCCAAGAGGGACCCGCGGTGGAAAAACGCCGACGCCGTTTACTTCCGCTCCTCCTCCGGGGGAGGGCGCTGGGAGTTTTATTCCCTGCCCAGGCAGGAGTGGACTGTAAAGTATAAGCATCTTACATTTCTGGTGAGGCCCACCAACTTCAAGCACATGGGCCTTTTTCCGGAGCAGGCGGTCAACTGGGACTGGATGGCGGAGAAGATTGCGGGGGCGGGCGGGCCGGTTTCGGTGCTGAACCTGTTCGCCTACACCGGCGGGGCAACCCTGGCCTGTGCCGCCGCGGGGGCCAGCGTCTGCCATGTGGATGCCTCCAAGGGGATGGTGGCCTGGGCCAGGGACAATGCCAAGCGTTCCGGGCTGGAGGAGAAGCCCATCCGGTGGATTGTGGACGACTGCCGCAAGTTTGTGGAGCGGGAAATCCGGCGGGGGAACCGGTACGACGCGGTGGTCATGGACCCGCCCTCCTACGGGAGGGGCCCTGGGGGAGAGGTATGGAAGCTGGAGGACCAGATATATGATCTGGTGAAGGTGTGCAGCGGGGTATTGAAGGAAGAGCCGCTGTTTTTCCTGCTGAACTCCTACACCACGGGGCTGCCTGCGGCGGTAATGGAATACCTGCTGGGGGTGACGGTGGGGGATGCCCATGGGGGAAAGGTATCCTCCGGGGAGATTGGGCTGACGGTAAAGGAAAGCGGAAGGGTACTGCCCTGCGGGAGCACCGCCATATGGGAAAGATAAAAGCCGTAAAGCCCGGAGAACCTAAAATTTAGCCCAACCGACGCAAAAACACTTTTTTCACGACATTCACCGAATATGATAAAAAGGAATGAGCGTAAAAAATGCAGACAAATCCTATCATACAGGCCTCCCGCGTCAGTTTTGCCTACTACGACGAGGAGACGGAGCAGAAGGCCGCCCCGGTATTGCAGGACCTGAGCCTGGAGATACAGCGGGGGGAGATGATCGCCCTGCTGGGCCACAACGGCTGCGGCAAATCCACCATAGCAAAGCATTTCAACGCCATCCTCACCCCCGATTCCGGGGATGTGGTGGTGGACGGCATCAACACGAAGGACGAGTCCCGGCTGTACGATATCCGCCAGCGGGTGGGGATGGTGTTCCAGAACCCGGACAACCAGATTGTCGCCACCATTGTGGAGGAGGACGTGGCCTTTGCCCTGGAAAATATCGGGGTGGAGCCGCAGGAAATCCGCAGGCGGGTGGACGAGGCGCTGAAAGCGGTGGGAATGTACGAGTTCCGGGAGCACTCCCCCCACCAGCTTTCCGGCGGGCAGAAGCAGCGGGTGGCCATTGCGGGAATCATTGCCATGCGCCCGGACGTCATTGTCCTGGACGAGCCCACCGCCATGCTGGACCCGCGGGGCCGCCGGGAGGTCATCGCCACGGTGCGCAGGCTGAACCGGGAGTACGGCATCACCGTGGTGCTCATCACCCATTATATGGACGAGGCGGTCCAATGCGACCGGGTGGTGGTGATGGAGGACGGAAAGATCCTGCTGGACGGCCTGCCCAAGAGTGTGTTCTCCCATGTGGCGGTGCTCAAGGAGGTGGGGCTGGACGTCCCCCAGGTGACGGACCTGTTCGACGGCCTGGCACGGGGCGGCGTGAAGCTGCCCGGCGATGTCATCGGCGAGGAGGAGTGCGTCCAACAGCTGGCAACGCTGCTGGAAAGCGCGGGAATTCACCCTGTAAAATAAGTGCAGCAGTGCAGCACCCCTTCGCGGGGCTGCAACTTAACCTGTCTCTATTTTTTCAGAGACAGGGATCTAAAGAAAGGGTCAGTCAAACATGGCAATCATAAAGACAGAGCATCTAACCTATACCTATTCTTCTGGAACCCCCTTTGAAAAGGCGGCCATCGACGACATCAACCTGGAAATTGAGGAAGGGGAGATGGTGGGCATTATCGGCCACACCGGTTCCGGAAAATCCACCCTGATTCAGCATTTCAACGGGCTGGTCCGGCCCACGTCGGGGAAAATTTTCATCGACGGCAGGGACATCTGGTCCGAGGAGGTGAAGATACGGGACATCCGCTTCCAGGTGGGGCTGGTGTTCCAGTATCCGGAATACCAGTTGTTTGAGGAGTCGGTTTATAAGGACATCGCCTTTGGCCCTAAGAATATGGGGCTTACCGAGGCGGAGATAGATAAACGGGTACACGAAGCGGCGGAGTTTGTGGAGCTGCCCGCTTCGGCGCTGAACAAATCCCCCTTTGAGCTCTCCGGCGGGCAGAAGCGGCGGGTGGCCATCGCGGGGGTTATCGCCATGGAGCCCAAGGTGCTCATCCTGGACGAGCCCACCGCCGGTCTGGACCCCAAGGGCCGGGACCACATCCTGGGGCAGATTGTGGGGTACCACAAGGAAACGGGGAGAACGGTGCTTATCGTTTCCCACAGCATGGAGGATGTGGCCAAGTTTGCCAATAAGGTGCTGGTGATGAACCAGTCCAGGATGTTCTGCTATGATGATGTGAAGAATGTGTTCTCCCGTTCGGAGGAGATTGCCGGTATGGGGCTGGCGGTGCCACAGATTACCCGTGTGTTTGTGGAGCTGGCGCGGCGGGGCTACCCCGTGGACCCAGGCGTTTACACGGTGGAACAGGCCAAAAAACAGGTGATGGAGCTGATGAAAGGGGGCGAACCGGCATGGCGTTAAAGGATATCACCATCGGGCAGTATTTTCCCGGACATTCCTTTGTCCACAGGATGGACCCAAGGATGAAGATGATTGTGACATTTTTGTTTGTCATTATGCTGTTCTGCATCTCCCACCCGGTGGGACTGCTGGCGGGGGCGGCGTTTTTGGTTATCGCCTATAAGGTCTCCGGCATTCCCTATAAGATGATACTCAAGAGCCTGAAGCCGGTGGTGCCCATCGTCCTGTTCACCGGCGTCCTGAATATCTTCTTTATCCAGGGGGACCCCCTGGTGACCTTCTGGAAGATTACCATTTATAAGCAGGGGGTGAGCACCGCCCTGTTTATGGCGGCACGGATCATCCTGCTGATTGCGGGAACCTCCCTGCTGACCTATACCTCGTCCCCCATTGCCCTGACCGATGCCATTGAGCAGCTGTTCGGGCCCCTGAAAAAGCTGCATTTCCCTGTCCACGAGCTGGCCATGGTGATGACCATTGCCCTGCGGTTCATCCCCACGCTGATTGAGGAGACTGACAAGATTATGAACGCCCAGAAGGCCAGGGGCGCGGATATGGAAACCGGGGGGCTGCTCCAGCGGGCTAAGGCGCTGATACCCATTCTGATCCCGCTGTTTGTCTCGGCTTTCCGCCGGGCGGACGAGCTGGCCCTGGCGATGGAATGCCGCTGCTACCACGGCGGGGATGGCCGCACCAGGATGCGGCAGTTAAAGTATTCCTACCGGGACGGGCTGGCACTGGGGGTGCTGATGGTCTGCTTTGCGGGGATTCTGCTGCTCAACCGGCTGCCTGCGCTGCTGTAAAAGGAGGAACGCAGTCTATGGAGTACAGAAGGGCTTTGCAGGGGGAGTGCGAGAGGGTTTACCAACTGGTTCAGGAAACCATCACCGCTGTTTACCCCCGGTATTATCCGGAGGAGGTGGTGGAGTTCTTCCTTTGTCTCCACGGTCGGGAAAATATCCAAAGGGATTTAGATGCCCGGCGGCTGTGGGTGCTGTTTGAGGAAGATGAGCTTGTGGGGACCGGAAGCCTTCGGAAAGACCATATCACAAGAGTTTTTGTACACCCCCGCTTCCAGGGAAAAGGGTATGGCAGCTTTATCCTCCAGTCCTTGGAAGATGAAGCTGCAAAGGAATACCAAAAGGTACAGCTGGAGGCTTCACTCCCCGCGGAAGGTCTGTATGAGAAACGGGGATATACCACGGCGGAGATATGCAGGTGGGAGCAGAAAAGCGGCGCTGTGTTATTTTATAAACGGATGGAGAAACAGGTAAAGACAAAAGTACTTGTAGAATCACTGACGCCGTCTCCTTGGTGAAACCGCTTTTTTCCAAAACGCATACATAGAAGGGAGCTGGTCTGTTCTGCGCAATTTGCTGCTGTCCATCGCCTATGACGGGCGAAATTACCACGGCTTTCAGGTGCAGAAGAACGCCGTCACCGTGGAGGAGGTGTTCCAGGACGCCCTGGTTCGGGTGTTTGGGGCAAGACTGCCGGTGAAGGGCTGCTCCCGGACCGATTCCGGCGTCCACGCCAACCAGTTCTGCATCTCCATGAAGACGGAAAGCCGTATCCCCTGTGAAAGAGTCATCCCAGCCATGAACACAAACCTCCCGCCGGACATCGCCGTGACCGACTGCCGGGAGGTTCTGGAGGAGTTCCATGCCCGCTATAGCTGCATTGGGAAGGAATACCTCTACCGCATCCTCAACCGGACCGCCCGCGACCCCTTTTCGGAGGGACGGGCCCTCCATTATCCCTATCCCCTGGACACAGAGCTGCTGAGGACTGCCTGCCGGGATTTTGCGGGATACCACGATTTTACCGCCTTTTGCAGCTCCGGTTCCGCCGTGGAAGACACCCGCAGAACCATATTCCGCGCGAATGTGGAGCGGAAGGGGGACTTTGTGGAGTTCCGGGTTGCGGGAGATGGCTTTTTATACAATATGGTCCGCATTATGACCGGGACCCTTCTGGAGATTTCCAGGGGGAGCATTCCGGTGGAGGGAATCCCTGAGATTCTGGAAAGCCGGGACCGGCGGCGGGCCGGTCCCACCGCCCCGGCGTGGGGACTGTACCTCAACCGGGTGTTTTATTCAGAGTCAGAATTGATTTAAAAAAATTCTGAACGGTTTGAAAGTTTCTGAGAAAGGAGCGCGAAATGGCTCAACTGACCCAAATTAAGGATTTACAGCGCAAGCGCAAGGCCAGGCAGAAGCGGAAGAATTTTCTGGCGCTGCTGCTGGCGGCCGCTGCTGCGGCGCTGGTGCTGTACGCAGGCGCTTCGGAGGATTTTCAGGAATTTTTACAGACGACGGTGCTGGGCGGAAGCACCCATCAGCAGGGGGACGGGTTCCCGGTGGAGTTTGTGGGCAAGGATGTTATCTCCCTCCAGTCCCTGAGCGACGGACGCCTGGGAGTACTCAACAGCTCCAGGGCCGCGGTGGTCAACCTGAGCGGCGGGACGGATTTGGAGCTGTCCCACAATTACCTCAACCCCCGCGTGATATTCGGCGGTGACCGGGTGCTGCTGTACGATTTTGTGGGAAAGAGCTGGCGGCTGTACAGCGGTGACCGGGAGCTGGAGAACCACACGCTGGAGTATCCCATTTACGCAGCGGATATGGTGGAGAACGGGGTGTTCGCGGTTTCCACCGGTTCCAACCAGTACCTTTCCACCGTGACGGCGTACACCAAGGACCGCGGCAAGGTGTTTCAGTGGAATTCCTCGGATAAGCTGCTGACCCACCTGAAGCTGGAGGACACCGGAAAGGAAGCCGCGTTTACCGCTGTGTCCGCCCAGGGTGGGGAGCTGCACACCCATTTGTTCATCTACCGCTTTGACCGGGAGGAGCCAGTGGCGGCCTATGACTTTCCGGGGGAGATCACCCTGTCCCTCCAGTACCGCTACAATGGCAGCCTGAGCCTGCTGACCGACCGGGGGCTGTACCTAATCAACGGGGCGGGGAAGATTGCGGGACAGGTTGACTTTGGCGGGGAGACGGTCTCCGCCTATACGGACCAGATGGACCGGTATACCGCCGTGGTGCTGGGGGATTACAGCAACACCAAGAGCTGCCGGGTGGTCCTCTACAATATGCGGGGGGAGGAAAGCATCTCCTTTACCATGAATTACCCCGTCAAGCAGATCAAAAGCAAGGGAAGCTGGCTGTATATCTACAATGAAAGAGGGTTATATCAGTTTGGGGAGGACGGATTGGTGAGGCTGTTCCTGCCTGTGCTGAATATGATAGATTTTGTCCCCGGAGAGGGCAGTACCGTCTACTATATGACCTTTGACGGGCTGGAAAAGGGGACAATGGAGCGCACTGACATATATTGACAGAAGGGATGTGACGGATTTGGAACAGGCAATGCCCCTTATTTTGGACATCGGGCTGCTGGCCGCCGTATTTTTGATCGTTTTTTTTGCCGCAAGAAAGGGCTTTGTGGCGGCAATGGTGGATTTGGTGGGATATATTGTCTCGCTGGTGGTGTCCTGGATTGCGGCGGGGAAGGCGGCCCAGTGGTGCTTTGACACCCTGCTGCGGGAACGGCTTTTAAAGAGCGCCGCCTCGGTGGTGAATCAGTACCTTTCGGTGGAAAGCATGGCGGAAAACCTGGAGGCGGTGCTCCGGGAGCTGCCCGGAGTGCTGGCCAATATGCTCTCCTTTGAAAAGGAGGAGATAGCGGCCCGCCTGCTGGAGGCGGGAGCCTCCGCCGCCGGGCTGGCCGAGGTGTTTACCGATACCATCATTGCGCCCAGCGTGGTGGGGCTGCTCCGCTGGGTCATCTTCCTGCTGCTGTTCTCCCTGCTGCTCTTTATCGTCCACGTCTGTTCCCGGCTGCTGCGGGAGATACGCCGCCTGCCGGTGATCGGCACAGCCAACAGCCTGCTGGGCGGCGCGGTGGGCTTTGTGGAGGTGATCCTGCTGGTGTTCGCCTTTACCACGGCGCTGCACCTGTTCTTCGTGCTGACCAATGACTCGGTTTCCTGGCTGTGCAGCGACACTCTGCGGGCCACCAATATCCTGAGCAAGCTCTACCAGTACAATCCTCTGCTGAGATAGGGGCCCCTAGGGCGGATTGTTTTTTACGATAGACACATTGTAGACATGAAAATTTCATACAAACGAGGTATAATATAATGAATCCTTATAGTGGGCAGGCCGGACGGCACTGCCATAGAAGCGTCTTCTTCGATTGGCTTCGGAGGTTTTCATATCGATAAGGACAAAAAAGTTGAGGTGAAGCTACAGCATGAATTTTGTATGCAGCCGCTGCAAAAAGCGGATGGCGGTGGTTTTTATGACCCGCATGGAGGGGGATAAAACCGTAAACGAGGGCCTTTGCCTGAAATGTGCCAAGGAGCTTGGAATTCAGCCGGTGAACGAGATGATGGAGAAAATGGGCATCACCGACGAGGAGATCGAAGCCATGGGGGAGCAGATGGCGGACTCCCTGGATTCCCTCCAGCTGGACAATGACAGTTTTGAAATGGGGGGAGCCCAGGCGCAGCCCTTCCCCTTCCTTCAGCAGCTCTTCGGCGGCGGAAGAAGCAGGGACAAGAACCCCGAAAGCTCCCGTGATTCCTCCGCCCTCCAGAACACGGAGCGGGAGGAACGGCGTACCGAGCGGGGACTTTCCCGCAGCGCCCAGCCCATCCAGCCCCCTCAGGGGCCGGATGAACGGGCCAAAAAGCGCTCCAAGCGGAAGTATCTGGACAACTTCTGTGAAAACCTGACCGAAAAGGCCAAGGACGGCCGCCTGGACAACATTGTGGGCCGGGAGCGGGAAACCGAGCGCCTGCTCCAAATCCTGGGCAGGCGCACCAAAAACAACCCCTGCCTCATTGGAGAACCCGGCGTGGGCAAAACCGCCATTGTGGAGGGGCTTGCCCTGAAGATTGCCGGGGGGAACGCCCCCGCCCGTCTCCGGGACAAGGAGGTCTTTCTGCTGGACCTGGCCGCGCTGGTGGCCGGGACACAGTTCCGCGGCCAGTTTGAAAGCCGGGTAAAGGGTCTGGTGGACGAAGTAAAGCGGGAGGGAAATATCATCCTCTTTATCGATGAGGTCCACAATCTGGTGGGCGCGGGGGATTCCGAGGGGTCCATGAATGCGGCGAATATTCTGAAGCCCGCTTTGTCCAGGGGAGAAATACAGGTGGTAGGGGCCACAACCTTCTCCGAATACCGCAAATACATCGAGAAGGACGCAGCCCTGGAACGCCGGTTCCAGCCGGTCACGGTGGAGGAGCCCACCATTGCAGATACCATTGAGGTGATAAAGGGGATACGCAAGTATTATGAGCAGTTCCACCGGGTGCTGGTGCCGGACGAGACCGCCGAGATGGCGGTGAGGCTGTCGGAGCGGTATATCACCGACCGGTTCCTGCCGGACAAGGCCATCGACCTGCTGGACGAGGCCTGCTCCTACGCCACCCTGAAAAACACCTCCCTGGCGGAGTATGACGCCCTGCACCAGCGGGTGGACCGTTTGGACGGCCAGATAGCGGCCCTCCAGGGGGAGTCCACCATCGACTATGAAAAGCTGGCCAAGCTCCAGACAGAGCATATCCGCTGTTCCAACCAGCTGGAGGAGCTGGAGAGAGAGGCACTGGACCGCCCCATCACCCTGGACGACCTGGCGGCGGTGGTGGAGATATGGACCGGCGTGCCCGCCTCCCGCATCCGCCAGAACGAGATGAAGCGCATTTCCACCCTGGAGTCCGCCCTGCGCAAGCGGGTGATCGGCCAGGAGGAGGCCATCAGCGCGGTGGCCAACGCGGTGCGCCGCTCCCGTGTGCAGATATCCACCCGCCGCCGTCCGGCGTCCTTCATCTTTGTGGGACCCACGGGGGTGGGAAAGACTGAGCTGGTAAAGGCCCTTTCTCACGAGCTGTTTGATGCCACCGAGCCGCTGATCCGTCTGGACATGTCTGAATACATGGAAAAGCATGCAGTTTCCAAGCTCATTGGCTCGCCGCCCGGATACATTGGGTACGACGAGGCGGGACAGCTGACCGAAAAGGTCCGCCGCAAGCCCTATTCGGTGGTGCTGTTTGACGAAATCGAGAAGGCCCATCCCGATGTGATGAACATCCTTCTCCAGATACTGGACGAGGGCAGGATCACCGATTCCCAGGGGAGAAGGGTATCCTTTGAAAATACCATCATTGTCATGACCTCCAATGCGGGGAGCGAGCGGAAGGGCGGCTCCCTGGGCTTTGCCAAGACAGAGGAGGACGCCTCCAAGGAAAAGGCGCTGAAAGCGCTGTCGGAATTCCTGCGGCCGGAGTTTTTGGGCCGAGTGGACGAGGTGGTCGTCTTCCGGCCCCTGGACGAAAGGGATTACTGCCAGATTGCCGGGCTGCTGCTGGACGAGCTGAAGGGTCCTATGGAGGAAAAGGGGATTTCCTTTGGCTACAGCCAGGAGGCGGTGGAGTGGATTGCAAAGAAAGCCTTTGCCGACCGCTCCGCCGGGGCCAGGTCCATCCGAAAGATCATCCGCCGGGAAGGGGAGGACCAGCTTGCCATGCTCCTGGTGGAGCGGGGGGACGAGCTGCCTAAGGAAATCCGCGTGGCGGTCCGGGAGGATAAGCTGGTGTTGGACGCGGTTTAACGCCGGTTTTGGAGGATGGCTTCAAGAAATAACCAATTTTTCAAAAAAATCTCTTGCCAAGGCGGGCCGGATATGCTATACTTATCCGGTAATACACACGTTTCCGCTGATGCTGACAGCCGGTGGCTGACAGCTGAAGCCTGTATGGTGCAGAATCATATCATGCGCGGAAGCGGAGGTACAACAACCATATCAGGAGGAATTATCAATGAGCGTAGTATCCATGAAACAGCTTCTGGAAGCCGGCGTACACTTCGGCCACCAGACCCGCAGATGGAACCCCAAAATGGCTCCCTACATCTTTACGGAGCGCAACGGCATCTACATCATCGACCTGCAGAAGACCGTCAGAAAGCTGGAAGAAGCCTATATGTTTGTCCGCGACGTGGCGGCCAACGGCGACACCGTTCTCTTTGTCGGCACCAAAAAGCAGGCCGGGGACTCCATCCGCGAGGAAGCAGAGCGCGCCGGTGTCCATTTTGTAAACGCCCGCTGGCTGGGCGGTATGCTCACCAACTTCCGCACCATCCGTCAGCGGATTGGCCGTCTGGAACAGCTCCGCGCCATGGAGGAGGACGGCACCTTTGAGCGCCTGCCCAAAAAAGAGGTTGTCAAGCTTCAGCTGGAGATTGAAAAGCTGGAGAAGTTCCTGGGCGGCATCAAGAACATGAACAAGCTCCCCGGAGCCCTGTTCATCGTTGACCCCCGCAAGGAGAAAATCGCGGTGTCCGAGGCCAAAAAGCTGGGTATCCCGGTGGTGGCCATCGTCGATACCAACTGCGACCCCGACGAGATCGATTACGTCATCCCCGGCAATGACGACGCCATCCGCGCTGTCAAGCTGATTGCCCAGACCATGGCAGACGCCATCATTGAGGGCCGTCAGGGCGCTGATGCCGCGGCGGCTGAAGAAGCTGTAGCAGCGGAAGAGGCCGAAAAGGTCGAGGAGGCCTAAGCAATCCTGGGAGCTCCCATATCCCGCGCATTTCCAGGCGGGGATGCGCGGGATTTTTATGAACAGAGGATTCCCCCGGCCCGCTGGGAAGAGGGAGGACCGGGCCGGACAGACCGGCGCGGTCGGTGAAAATATAGGAGGTAATGAATATGGCAGCATTTACTGCAAAGGACGTATCCGCCCTCCGCGAGAGAACCGGATGCGGCATGATGGACTGCAAGAAGGCTTTGACGGCTTCTGAGGGCGATATGGAAAAGGCGATTGAGTTCCTGCGTGAGAAGGGACTTGCTGCAGCCGCCAAGAAGGCCGGCAGAATCGCCGCCGAGGGCGTTGTCTACGCCATTTACGACGAGGAGAAGAAGGTCGGAGCTATCATTGAGGTCAACTCCGAGACTGACTTTGTGGCCAAAAATGAGAAATTTATGGACTTTGTGGCCGTCTGCGCCAAGACCGTTATCGCGGCAAATCCCGCGGACGTGGAGGCCCTGCTGGCGTGCGAAGGCGTGAACGGCGAGGGGACCATTGCCGCCCAGCTTCAGGATAAAATCCTCACCATTGGTGAGAACATGAAAATCCGCCGCTTTACCCGTTACGAGGGCAACGCCTATGGCTATGTTCACGGCGGAGGCAGAATCGGCGTTTTGGTGAGATTTGAGACCGAAGCCCCCAACAACGATGTCTTTAAGGATTTTGCCAAGACCATCGCCATGCAGATTGTCGCTTCCAATCCCTCTTATCTGGATAAAGCCTCCGTTCCCGCCGAGGTTGTCGAGCATGAGAAGGAAATCCTCACCGTCCAGGCGATGAATGAGGGCAAGCCGGAGGAAATTGCCAAGAAGATGGTAATGGGCCGCATCGGCAAGTACTACAAAGAGGTCTGTCTGGTGGAGCAGCCCTTTATCAAGGACGCTGACACCCCTGTGGGCGCTTATATCTCCCAGGTGGAGAAGGACCTGGGCACATCCGTTAAAATCGCTGAGTTTGTCCGCTTTGAGAAGGGCGAGGGCCTGGAAAAGAGAGAGGACAACTTTGCCGATGAAGTGGCCAGCATGGTGAAATAAGGACAGAAGTCTTTTAATGGCTCTGCCCGCGCCGTTGGCTTCTTCGCGGGCAGGCTTCCGCTTTTGTGATAAGCGGCTTTTGGTATGTTGACTGAGGAGCTGACAACCCCGACAAGGGAAGCCAGCTCCTTTTTTGCGGACTTTGCGCCGCTGGATATGGATTCTGTTATTATGAACTTATGGCATTGACACAAAAAAAGAAATTCCATCGCCTTTTTCTTTTGCACTTTACATAAATCGTTTTATGTTGTAAAATAGGAAAAGAAAAATTTATCTGCGAGGAAGGAGCGGAATTTACCGATGGCACTGAAGTATAAACGCGTTCTGCTGAAGCTGAGCGGGGAAGCGCTGGCCGGCGAAAAGAAATTCGGCCTGGATTACGACGTGGTACACAATATCTGTGCAGGCGTGAAAAAATGCGTGGACGAGGGGGCGGAAATCGCCATCGTCGTGGGGGGCGGAAACTTCTGGAGGGGACGCTCCAGCGGCAAGATGGACCGCACCCGCGCCGACCACATGGGTATGCTGGCGACGGTCATCAACTCCTTGGCCCTGGCCGACGGCTTTGAATCGGTGGGGGTCACCGTCCGGGTGCAGACCGCCATCGCCATGCAGCAGATTGCCGAACCCTATATCCGCAACCGGGCGGTTTCCCATCTGGAGCACGGAAGGCTGATTGTGCTGGGCTGCGGCACCGGAAGCCCCTTCTTCTCCACCGACACCGCCGCCGCCCTGCGGGCCGCGGAGCTGGACGCCGAGGTCATCTTCAAGGCGACGCTGGTGGACGGTGTGTACGACAGTGACCCCCACAAGAATCCGGACGCCAAGCGCTACGACGATCTTTCCTTCAGCGAGATGCTCAACAAGGAGTTGGGTGTGGTGGACATGACCGCCGCCACCCTCTGCCGGGACCAGAACATCCCCATTGTGGTGTTCAGCCTGGACGACCCGGACAATATCCTGCGGGCCATACAGGGGGAGAGAATAGGCACCATCGTCCATTGATTTATGGGGACGGAGCGGATCATCCCCAACAAAAAAAGAAATTTAAATTTAAGGAGGAACCCATTATGAGATCTGAACTGAAGCCTTACGAGGAAAAAATGAAGAAGACCATCAGCGCCATGCAGTCCAATTTCGCCGCCATCCGCGCAGGCCGCGCCAATCCCGCGGTACTGGACCGGATCATGGTGGATTATTTTGGCGTTCCTACCAAGATAAACGCCATGGCCGCCATCTCGGTTTCGGAGGCCAGGATTCTGGTCATTTCGCCCTGGGACAAATCGTCGCTGAAGTCCATTGAGAAGGCCGTCCAGGCTTCGGACCTAGGCATCAACCCCCAGAACGACGGCTCTGTGCTGCGCATTACCTTCCCTCCCCTGACCGAGGAGCGCAGAAAGGACCTGAGCAAGCAGATCCACAAGATGGGGGAGGAATCCAAGGTGGCCATCCGCTCCATTCGCCGGGACGCCAACGAGACCTTCAAGTCCATGAAGAAAAAGAGCGAGCTGACAGAGGACGACCAGAAGGACCTGGAGAAGGAGCTGCAAAAGCTGACTGACAGCTTTATCAAGGAGATCGACAACCTGGCCGACGCCAAGGAAAAGGAGATCATGGAGGTATAATCCCTCCGCCTATCCGGCAACATTGCGGAAAGGAGCGGGCCAATGTCAGAGACAGCAAGGGACTTTGTAATCTTGGGCGAGGAGCAGATTCCCGCCGGTGCCATGCCCAGGCACATTGCCATTATCATGGACGGCAACCGGCGCTGGGCGCGGCTGAACGGCAAATCCAAAAACGAGGGGCACAGGCAGGGGGCGCAGGTTTTTTCCGATATCGCCAAGTACTGCCGGGATATCGGTATTAAATACCTGACCGTCTTTGCTTTTTCCACCGAAAACAAGGGCCGCACCAAGGATGAGGTGGATTACCTGATGGACCTGTTGGCAAGATACCTGTCCGATGTGGAAAAGCATGAGAAGGAAAACATCCGTCTTTGCTTTTTGGGGGACAAGGGCCCCCTCCGGCCGGACCTGAAGGCGAAGATTATGGACATTGAGGCCAGGAGCGCCAAAAACGACGGCATCACCGTAAACGTTGCCCTTCACTATGGGGGACGGGATGATATTGTCCGAGCTGTTAAAAAGCTGCTGGCCAGCGGGGTGCGCCAGGAGGACATTACAGAGGAGGTCTTCTCCGATGCCCTAGACACTGGGGGAATACCCGACCCGGACCTGCTCATCCGCCCCAGCGGGGAACTGAGGCTTTCCAATTTTCTGCTGTGGCAGTGCGCCTATACAGAGTTTGTCTTTATGGATATCCTCTGGCCGGACTTTAAACCCGCTGACCTGGACAGGGCGATTCTCCAGTATACCCGGCGCTCCAGGCGCAGGGGGCTTTGATCGTATATTTTAGGAGGTTTGGGACATGAAACAGCGAATCGTTTCCGCTATTGTCGGGCTAGCGATTCTGGCAGTTGTGCTGCTGGGTTTTGAAACCCTGCTGCTGAACACGGCTGTCAGCCTGATTTCCATTCTTGCTTTATATGAGCTTTTTCATGCCGCCGGCCTCCTGCGGCACCGGCAGATGGCGGCAGCAACCTGGATTTACGCGGGCCTTTTCCCCTTTTTCCGGGAATTCTTTGATTATGACCTGCTGCCCCTGGTTTCGCTGCTGTATCTGCTGGCCATGCTGGCAATCCTGCTCCGGAATCACCGCACCATCCGTTTCCAGGATGTTCTGACTGCGGGGGCTTTCGGTGTCATGATTTCCGCTTCCTTTACCAATGTGGTGCTGTTCCGGAACAACAACGGATGGCTGGGCGGCGTCTTTTGTGTGATGATTTTGCTGGGCAGCGCCTGGTTCTCCGACACCTGCGCCTATTTTACAGGCCGCGCTTTCGGAAAACACAAGATGGCCCCAGTCATCAGCCCTCACAAGACAGTGGAAGGGTTGATTGGCGGGTTGATTGGTTCGGTGGTCTGCAACCTGTTGATGGCGTGGGCGCTGTCCCTTATCTTCCAGGCCTTTGGAGTGGCCCACACGGTTCAGTATTTCGCGGTTGCCGCGGGAACGCTGCTGGGCTCGGCCGCAAGTGTCATAGGGGACCTGACCGCCTCCACCATCAAGCGCCAGTGCGGGGTAAAGGACTTTGGGAACATTATGCCGGGACACGGCGGGGTGATGGACCGGTTTGACAGCGTGCTGATGGTGTCGCCGGTGATATACCTGTTCAGCTGTTTTGTCCCGCTGATTATCATATAGGCGAAGGATGTCTTTCCCTGACGGGAAAAGACTGAGATTGTTCGGAGACTGCTGCCAGGCTGTCTCCGATTTTTTCCGGCAGAGAGGAGTATTTTACTATGAAACATATCTCTATACTCGGTTCCACCGGCTCCATTGGGGTGCAGGCCCTGGAGGTGTGTGAAAATCTGGGCCTGGCCGTCAATGCCCTGACCGCCAATCGGAATATCAAACGGCTGGAGGAACAGGTCCGGCGGTGCTTTGCGGTCCTTGGACCGGAGAGGAGGCCCCACTGGGCGGTTACGGCGGAAGAGGGGCTTTACCACAGCCTGAAAACCGCTTTGGCCGACCTGGATATCCAGGTGAAGGCCGGGAAAGAAGCGGTCTGCGAGGCGGCGGCCCTGCCGGAAAACGATATGGTCTTGGACGCGGTTGTGGGCATTGCGGGGCTGGAGCCCGCCCTCAGCGCCATTGAGGCCGGAAAGGACCTGGCCCTGGCCAACAAGGAATCCCTGGTGACAGGGGGGAAGCTGGTCCTCTCTGCGGCAAGGGAGAAAAACGTCCATGTACTGCCGGTGGACAGCGAGCACTCTGCCATCTTCCAGTGTATCCAGGGGCTTTCCGGACCGGAGGAGGTGGAAAAGATTCTCCTGACCGCCTCCGGCGGGCCCTTTTACGGCAAAAAGCGGGAGGAGCTGGAGCTTGTGACGGCGGAGCAGGCCCTGAAGCATCCCAACTGGTCCATGGGCGCAAAGATTACCATTGATTCCGCCACCCTGATGAACAAAGGGCTGGAGCTGATTGAAGCCTGCCATCTGTTCGGCAAGGGGCCGGAGGAAATTGAAATTGTGGTGCAGCGGGAGAGCATCATCCATTCCATGGTACTGTGCAGGGACGGGGCGATCCTGGCCCAGATGGGCGCGCCGGATATGCGGGTTCCCATCCAGTACGCCCTGACCTGGCCCAAGCGGGAGCCGCTGAAGATGCCGCCCCTCTCCTTCCAATCCCTGGGCAAGCTGACCTTCGGGGAGGCGGACGAGGAAACCTTCCTCTGCCTGCGGGCCTGCAAGCGGGCCTTTGACAAGGGCGGGCTGTATCCCTGCGTGGCCAACGGGGCCAACGAGGCGGCGGTCGCCGCTTTCCTCAGGGGGGAGATATCCTTCCTGAAAATCGGAGAGACGGTGTGGAGCGCGGTGGAAGCCCTGCGCCCGGCAGGGGAGGGGGACAGCCTGTCCCAAATCCTGGAAGCCGACCGCATGGCGCGGGAGTACGCGGCGGAGCGGTTTGCGAAATAAGAGCCTGTCCCGCCGGCAGGGTATAATTTACAGGCTGTTTATGAAAATGCTAAAAAAAGAGGTATGAAAGGAATTTATGAGGACGTATAATAGCTATATATAGATTTTATACCTAAAAAGGGGCTGATGCCAATGAATATTTGGACGATTATCATTGCAGTTCTCATTTTCAGCGTCATTATTCTGATTCACGAATTGGGCCATTTTCTGGCGGCAAGGGCCTTTGGAGTCCGGATTCTGGAGTTTTCCATCGGGATGGGGCCTGCTCTTTTTCAAAAAAACAAAAACAATACCGATTATTCTATCCGCGCAATCCCCATCGGCGGTTATATCAAGATGGACGGGGAGGACGAGGAGAGCAGCGACCCCGCCGCCTTCTGCAACCAGAAGGTGTGGAAGCGGCTTATCATCATTTCTGCGGGGGCGGTGATGAATCTTCTTCTGGGTTTGGTGGTCTCGGTGCTGATGGTCAGCGCCAGGGGCTATGTGGGAACCACCCAGGTGGTCCGCTTTGAGGAAGGGGCGGTGAGCAGTCAGGCCCTCCAGGTGGGGGACCGGATTTATTCCGTCAACGGCGCCCGTACCCGCATCGACAACGACATTGTATACGCCCTGGTCCGGGATGACGACGGGCTGGTGGACATGGTGGTCCTGCGGGACGGAAAGAAGACCTCCATCCAGGTGCCCTTCAACACTTCGGTGGTGGACGGGGAGCGGCTGATTACCCTGGACTTTAAGGTTCTGGCCCAGTCCCAGACCTTCCTCAACACCATCCAGTACAGCTTTGGATGGACCGTCTCGGTGGTACGCCAGGTGTGGCTGTCCCTCTTTGACCTGATTACCGGGCGGTACGGCCTCAACCAGCTCACCGGTCCGGTGGGCACGGCCCAGGCCATCGGCCAGGCTTCCTCCTACGGCCTGCCCTCCCTGCTGATGATGACCGGGTTCATCACCGTAAACCTGGGAATCTTCAACCTCCTGCCGCTGCCCGCCTTGGACGGCGGAAGGCTGCTGTTCCTGCTGATTGAGCTGATACGCCGGCGGCCGGTTCCCGCCAAGTATGAGGGATACGTCCACGCGGTGGGGCTGACGCTGCTGATGGTGTTGATGGTGGCGGTGACTTATCAGGATATTGTCAGGCTGATTGCCAAGTGATTATGATGACAGCAAAGGATGAGTTGATATGACCCTTCGACAGAATACCAGAAAGATACGCATCGGAAACCGGGTTATCGGCGGCGGAAACTCCGTCGCCGTGCAGTCTATGCTCAGCGTCCCCTCTACCGATATCGCGGGGAGCGTCGCCCAGGCCAAGGCCCTTGAGGCCGCCGGGTGCGAAATCCTCCGCGCCGCTATCCCCGATATGGATGCAATCCCGCTGATTGAGACAATCAAAAAAGAGATACATATCCCCCTGGTGGCGGATATCCACTTCGACTACCGCCTGGCCCTGGA
>JAAWRH010000058.1 GCA_022800935.1 Oscillospiraceae bacterium | reverse complement strand
CGCTAGCAGGATACGTTACTGAGTCGCTTGCCAATAAGGAGCACAATATCAGAATTATGCTTATAAATCATAGCACAAACAGGCAATTACAAAGGGAGCAGTTTTGGGAATTAGTTTGAAACTGCTCCCTTTATAGTTTAGAGTACCCATTTTTCTTGCTCACATAATTCTATAATATTGAATGTGCTAACCCCATAGTTTTTGCTTATCATTGGTAATTTTTTAGCCTTTTGCGGGTTTTCCTCTGTAATGATAGATAAATGATATTTCATCGCTGTGGCCAGCAAAAAAGCATCACCAGACGAAGTTCCCCCGCCGCCTGTAAATTCAATCATTTCCGGATGCTCTGTTACTATTTTCCGTACATTAAGCTGTACATCATCGTCAATTTCAAGAACTACACAGCGATGTAATTGCAACCATTTTTTTATGTCTTCATCTTTAATTTCATCGAATATTTCGGAGCAAATAACAATTAGGTTTGTACGAATGCATTCCTCAATTTTTTCCCACAGACTTTTATGTACTTGACGCCGGTATGTACGATCAGGCTTTTGAGAAAAAATCGAACATGAATCTATAATATATTTATATGGAGGCTTGAACAGCGTTAATTGTTCCATTTTGATACCTCCACCAGGAATTTCCCTATATGTTTTTGGTCGATCCCTAAATGACGAGAAATATCCTTTTTACTGTAAATTTCCTCAGTGTAGCCTTTATACAAGGCATTACAAATTGCCTGACTTGTCCGATCAAACGTTGAACGCACGATATTTTGGGGAATTCTTTTTCCGGGAGTGTCCTTTTGCTCAATACGTTGTTGCTCAAGCTCTACCTTAAACTCGTCCAAAAAAGTATCATATTCTATTGAATCAATTCTGCTAGTGTCAAGAAGACGGCGAATAATAACTTCTCGGCTCACTGAAAAACGTTTTGCAAGAGTTCCAATTTGTTCAATGGAAAACGGGGGAACGATATGCTCATTTTCTAGGATAATATTCAGCGCTTTTCCTGGTACTAACAGTTCCCCAGCAACAGCATTGCAAAAAATTTCTTCTTGGATAGAGGACAAACTGTTAAACATCTCATTGCAAATTGTTGACTCTCTCTTGAATATGTGGACCAACTCATGAATGATAGAAAATGACTTGCCTGGAGGACGATCATCCGCATTGATACCAATTATGGGAATCTTTTCATCATAAATGGCAATTCCACGAACAATTTCTACCGGTACATCTGTGAAACAATGGATGAAAATACCTAACGACTCTATTCTAGAGCGGAGATACAGATAAAATTGCCGTGCGGATGGACATTTGTATTGGAAACTTAAATCCAGTCCAAAAATACTCCTTATCTTATTCGCCCAATAATAGGGATCATTTCCCGAAAGTTGAGGCGGAGAATATGAGCCCAATGAGGTTCCTACTTCCCTGGTTATTTCCTCCAAAAAATCACGTTCTAAAAGGAGATCAATCATCGCAATGCCCAATGCGCTTTCATCATCAATGTCGTTTCCATTAATCGTCCTCATATTTCTTATCGGCGGGATTTTTTTAGTTGGAATATCCTGTGGATTCATGTATAATCCAGCAAAGGGAATGTGTAAACAGCTTGATACCTTCTTTGCCTGTTTGATAGTGGGATAAAGTTTATCAGAAGGGTCAAGCCATTTTTCAATGCGTTCTACTTTATAATGTGTCTTTTTTTGAAGGTATATTGTTGATACTTTCCGTTGCTCGCAGATATATGACAAGGTTTCTTTATTGATTAGAGCGTAAGATATCACAATAACTTCACCACCTTCAGCATTTGCTTGTACTTGCCACTGTTCAATCTTATTTCTTTAAGATATTACATTCTGAAGCAATTCCCACTGCTCGCTCTTAACGTCCTCGTTATATTCCTCCATACAAATACAAAGCTCCTGGCTTTGCTTATCCTCCCGCACAAAGCCACCCCGTAACCCATACTTCGTCAGATAATTCTTCAAAACTTCAAACTTCCTGGGGGAGAAAATATCAATATCCTCGCTCTTTCCCGTCCGGTCAAAGCCGCCCTTGGTTTCGATGATCCAAATCTCCCCCCGAACGCTGATGATGTAGTCCGGGAAGAAGGACTTCTGCTTGCCAAAGCTGTCCATATATACGATGGAAAAATACTCCGCGCCCTTGTCGCCGTTCTTGTAGACCCAATCCACAGCATCGCAGGTTTCACAGAACCTCTCAAACTTCTTTTCTGAGGCAGACCGCACCTCCGCTGAGGCCAGATAACCTGCATACACGTTCTTTTCCATCTTCGCCTGAGATTTCGCTGTACCGTCATAGGTGAACAAGCAGGACTGAGGAATATGGAACTCTGCGGTAGAAATCCGGGGAGCATCCATAAGCTGCTGATCCAGCATGACCGCCATCGCTTGACGCACATCGTTTTTGATGCGATGGGCGTTGTTCAGCACGAAAGCGTAGACCTCCCGTGTCTCCAGCGTCAGCAGTTTGCTTGCGCACTTGGTATTCTTGTCAAAGAGCCGCCGCAGGATGGTGTTCATCTGCGCATACTCCAGCCCCACCCGCAAAGCGATCTCCGCTACACGGTGGTGATACTCCCGGCCATGGGTATGGGTGTCCAGCTTCGTCCAGATGTTGACCGTGTTCAAATCTGTAAACTTGCCGCTGTCCATTGTTGTAACCGCGCCGGACTTCGTATAGTCCACAATGTCGGATGAGAACACATAGCCCGCCGTTTCCAGCCTTGTTCGGTTCTCTGCGGCGTTTGTTCCGGTGTGGTAGGTCTGGGCGAAATGCTGAGCCATGGCCGTCAGCGCGGCGGCGGCATCACGGGGCTGGGCCAGACCGGACTTCTGCTCACTGGTCAAAGTGATCTGCTTAAACTCCGGTTTCAAATACAGCGTGGCGGCGTCCAGAGCGCCCTTGCCCAAGTTCATCTTGACGCCCTCGGTAAATTTCTCGTCCAGGGTGTAGAGGTAGCAGCTGTCCAGCAGATCACTGCCGTAGTGCTTCGCCTCCGGCATACGGCGGATGCGGCCAATGGTCTGTATCTCAAACGTCTCGCTCATGTTGTCCCGGAGCTTCACCAGAATGTGGGCGCGGGGACAGTCCCAGCCGGTGGCGACCGCCTGCTTGATGATGACCGCAACCTGGGGTGCATCGTTCCGCTCAATGTCCTCCAGATTTTCATGTTTCTTGGACAGCCAAACCGCCAGTTGACCGTTCTCATAAGTAACGCCCCTGGCCTTGAACCACCGCTCGATCTGGTCCTGCATGACCTCGTTTTTATTGGGTATCTGCACGATGATAAGCGGATTGACTTCTGCTTTTTGTTGGAGAAAGGCACTGTGCAATTCTCTCTGCTTGTTCAGCGCCTGCTCCAATAAGAAAGCAATTTGATTCTCCACCTGGATATTCTGAGGGAAGTCCTCATTGATGACCAGCATCTTTTTTATGAGTTCTTCCGCAATCACGTCAGCCTCGGGAATATCGATCAGGAGGGCCTTGGGATAATTCTTCGGTGTGGCGGAACAGCGGATGATCTTCTCCGGCGCAAAATACTGGAGGATGTCCGCCGCCTTCACTGTATCGTTCTGGTGACTCTCGTCCACGATGACGATAAAGGACAGTCCGTTGTTTTTGGCGTTTCGGATATGCTCCAGAAAATTGGTGTGCTCGCCGTCCTTCAATGCGTTGTTGCCCTTCTTTGTCAGCTTCTCCCAGTTGATAAAGCAGGCGTCGTTCTCCCGAAAACCAGAGGTCATCACATCCGCCAGCAGCTTGGTGTGGCTGAGGGGAATGTACTTGTCCATCTTGGCCTTGCTCTGCTCCTCCAGGTCGCCCTTGCCGGGGGTCAGCCAGATAAAGACCTTGCCAAAGCAGCTTTTGCCGTACTCGTCCATGAAGTGGGTCAGGATGATGGTCTTGCCGCTGCCGGTGCAGCTTTTCAGAATGACCTCCTGCTCCGGGCCGGACATGGCCTCCATCAGATCAGCAATGGCTTTCAGCTGAAAATTCGCAAGCCGCATGGTCAGCCCTCCAATTCACGGTAGTAGTAATCAGGAATGATATTGATCCGGATGCCCCGCTCTTTGATGGCGGCGTCCTGCTTCCCGGTGGGCAGGATGTCGTGGCCCAGGTACAGCGTATGGCACTTGGCGAATGCCTCGGGGCGGGCGATGAAGTCAGCCAGCTCCTCGTCCGTCAGCACGATGGCAATCTCAGCGTTTTCGATGAAGTTGACGCCGTTCTCCAGCTCCACCAGCTCCCGGATGTGGCGCAGAAGCTGATCCGCATACTCGTAGTAGAGCTGTTCGTTGATGGGAACATAGTCGATGCGGTAGTATTTCAGGCTGGCCGCATAGCCCTCCCGCTCAATCACCCGCTTGATGCGCTCATAGGTCACATTCCGGCAGATGTTATTCTCGTTGTTGGTGCAGAGAATAAATTTCCGACGGCTGTCAGTGTTGGCGGCGTTGTGGGCCAACACAGCATGACCGGTGGTGCCGCTTCCGGCGAAGAAGTCCAGAATAATGCTGTCCGGCTGGGAGGCAACCGTAATGACCCGTTCCATCAGGCGGACAGGCTTCGGCGTAGAAAATGCGGTCAAGTCGCCCAATATTTTCCCAATCTCTTTTTTTGCTTCGTCTGTATGGCCTACATCGGCAAAGGGCCAGAAATTGGTGGGCAATTTCCCGCCTACGTTATCCAAATAGGTCTTTCTGGCAATGCCACCTTTGCCGCCCTTGGTGAAAAAGAAGCGTGGCCAGGGGCCTTTATCATAAACTGCCTGCGCCTTTGCCGCAGAGACTTCCAGCGGTTCGGACAACACAATAGCCTGTACTCCTTGCCGGACTTCATCTTCCGGCACACCGCAAACAGCGGCACGTTTCTTTTCATCATACAGGTCCTTTAATTCGTAGGCACACCAACCACGCATAATCTCCAACATATCATCCTGCTGATAACGCCAACATGACCCGTTGCTGGGATACAGCATCTTTCCAGTAAATGGATGTTGTATAGCATATACCATTCCTTGGTGTGTTGACGCACCTGGTGCATATGCGTTATCGGTTCTCCAAAGAGCAACATCATTATCGGGGTTCTTATATTTGGCGTTCATTTCCTCCGTGCGAGGTAATTTGTTGGGATTCCAATCCGGCTTGTTGCTGTAAACAAGGATGTGTTCTACCTCACTGACGATGCCCTTGGAGTCATTCCGGGTGGAATACGTCCGCTGCCATGACACATCCGCCACGAAGCAGCTTTCATCAAAAATGCTGTCACACAACAGCTTCAATCCTGCCTGTTCCCGGTCGTCGATGGAGATAAAAATTACGCCCCTCTCACTGAGCAAGTGCTTCGCCAGCTCCAGCCGCTTGCTCATAAAGGACAGCCATTTACTGTGGCGGAAGGTGTCCTGAGCGTCCACAAAGCAGTCATCATAGACGAAATCCTTGTTGCCGGTGTTGTACGGCGGATCAATGTAGATAAGGTCAATCCGGCCCCGGTGGGTCTTTTCCAGTAGCCGCAGCGCCGCCAGATTGTCTCCCTCCAGCAGGAAGTTCATCTCGCCGCCGTTGTCGATGAGCAACGGCTTTTCCTCCGTCAGCACCGGGGTATGCTCCGCCAGCACCGTATCGATTGCCTCCTGGTGTTCCTCGAAAACAAGGCCGTACTTCTTGCTGTCCACGTCTTTCTCCAGATTGGAGAGGTAGGTCAGCAGACTGCCGGTGTTCTCGTTCTGAGGCGCGGCGGCGATAAAGGCCCGGATAGCTGAAATTTTGGAGAGCAGGTCATCCCGCTTTTGTTTGGAGAGGTTGGTGGACATATCAGGTTCCTCCCGGATAATGAGTAGGCTAGAAAGCAGCTAGGCGTTCATCGTTATTTCACCAGTTGCTTCATCCACTGATGCGGTAAATCTACAGTGCGGATATTGGCCACAACCTAAAAAGTTCCCATACTTTCCAGTTCGTTGTAAAAGCTGGCCACCACAATTGGGACATATTCCCTTTGATAATAAATCGTACTTTTGGGCTGTCAATGACTCTGTACTCTTCTTGATTCGAAGGTCTTCAGGTATATCGAAATCTTGAATTGAAGAAATCCTTTGCCTGCCAGAGCATAACATACCACCCTCAAATGAATGGGAGATACAGTATTCACAAGACAAACAATCATCCGTAAAGTTAGCATATGGTTTTCCGTGCCAAGATCGGGTTGCTATCGGACAGCCATCTACTTGCAGGGCAAATCCTCTCGATATAATGCTTCGTTTATCGGCAACATGATAAAATCTTCTCAAATATTTATTAGCGAGGGAATTATATTTCCAGTATTTTTCTTCACTATCATCTATCAATAATTCGGTCAATTCTTCTGTAGTAATGGAATGGTCTATTTTGCTAAGGTCAATCTCGATAGTTGAAATATCCGCCGCTTTCAATTTGTGAAGTTTCTCCTCATCAACACAATGGGTCACAAACACTTCCAAAAACAGTCGTTTTGAACCTGTATATACAACAACATCGGGAATTACATTGTTAAATCGTTGTTCCAGCTCAACGTGGTCAAAAGTAATTTCTTTTGCCTCACAGATAAGAACATCAGGTTTATATGAGTCAGGGAAATGAATATAAACAGGTGGTATCACCATCTTTTTTGTTTGGGATAAAATTTCTTTTGCGGCAAGATGTAAAGATGACTCATAACCGTATTCACAGTCTTTAGTTGTCTGATGTGCAAAATGGTGCATCATCTTCTGTCCCTTTTTTGCAACAAGCCTTTCTCCACAGGCAGGACAGACACAGTCACACTTTAAGCCCCGTTCTACTTTTGAGATATGAGTGATTACCCCATCTTTCAAAGCATATGTAAGATTTAAACGCTTTGAGGTCATGATGCATCAACTCCCTGGCAAAAAGTTTCAAATAAATTATAACAGGCAAAAGTCAATATATCAACCTAGTTTTTGCCTTATAATCTCGGACGTCCACCATTTATCTCCCCTCATCAATGTATCATGCGTTTGGATTAAGTATAGAAACCTCCCGTCCCAGCTTCCTGGCATACCTCACCGTCATCGCCGTCCCGCCCCGCCGCTCGCCATTGTAGACGGCCAGCAGGCAGGCGGCGTGATCGACCAGGTAGCGATTACGTTTGAGCATACAGCCATCTTGGTATTCCCGGCTCACATAGACCACCTCGTCCGCCTGCTCTAAAATGGAATGATAGAGTTCCCGCGCTGAAGCTGACCACCCATCCGCCTGTCCTTCGCAGGGCAGGACACAGTGGAGCTTCAGCGCGGGATTTTCTTTTTTCAAGGCCAGGACTGCCAGCGCTGCCCAGGTGTCGGCCCCCTCCGCCATCCCGGAGAGAAAGTCGGTATATCCAGCCTCCACCAGCTTGGCGATCTCTTCAGCAAGCGTCTTTTTCAGCGCAAGGCAGCGGGCGTCAGCCTCGTTATAGCCCCAGGGAAATTTCTTCGGGCGGTGACCCGTGAACGCACAGCATCTTTCAATCATTAAAATTCTCCTCTGACTTTAATTTGTATATGGGGGTTATATCCCCTTAACGCAGGAGATTATAACCCCCATACTGGTTGGTGTCAATCAGGGGGATGATGTCGTGATTATTTTTGATAAGCTGTGGTACATGATGAAGGAAAAGGGCGTTTCCACCTACCAGCTCCGGGAGAAGTGCGGCATCGACAGCAAGACCGTCCGGCGACTGAAAGCCAACGACAACATGGAAACGAAAACGCTGAACAAGCTGTGTTCGGCGCTTGATTGTCGCTTGGAGGATATTGCGGAATACGTCCCCGACGAATAACAGCTCTACGGGCCTGCGGGTGCAGAACCGTAGAGCTGTTCCCATTTTCGGGGCGTGGGGCCGGACTGCGCTTTTGCAGTCTGTGGCCACACAGCTCCCGAAAATGGTGGGGGTTTCCAAAGGGGGCAGTCCCCCTTTGGCACACGACTTTTGGAACGCAGTGGAAAAAGTCTAGTGTGTTATACCTTTTGTCCCGGCTGGCGCGGGAAAGGGGATGGACGGCAGGACAGCCGCTTTGCAGTGCCAGGAAAGCAGGCGGAGGAATGGAGCGACAGCAACCATTCCTCCGCCTGCTTTCAGGAGGGACAAAAGGTATATACAGCCCCCGTCCCCCGTCCATCGTCCCGCCGCAGCGAAATCAACGTAACAACCTGCGCCGCAAATCGTCCAGTGCGGCCCGCTCCGTATTCTGCGCCCGCTTCTCCGTCAGATGGAAGTGCGCCGCAGTCTCTGGGATAGGATGCTCGCCCCCATCGGTGAAGCCGTAGCGGTAGAGCAGATAGGTCCGCTCCCTGGCGGAGATTTGCCCCAGACCATTGTGCAGCTCGGCGTAGGTTTCCGCTTGAAGGACAATCTGCTCCGGCGACTTCCCGTAAATCTGCGGGAGGGAAAACTTTTCCATCTCACTCAGGCAGACTTCATCATCGGCCAGAACAATGCTGGCCGCCTCCCGCATAAATTTCCTGATCCACCAGACGGCATAGGTCAGAAATTTTGTGCCGCGCTCCGGGTCAAAGCGGTCGATTGCCTCCATCAGGCCAAAGCAGCCCTCTTGAATGAGGTCGTCTACATCAAGGCAACCGCTCCCACTCTGTCCATAAATTTTGTTTGCCTGTTGCCGGATAAAAGAAAGGTTAGTTTCAAGTAGCCGGTTCCGGGCCTCGGTGTCGCCGCCCTTGGCCAGTGCGCAAAGCTCCTCATTGCTCATGCGCTGCCCTGGGAAGATTTTCAAACAGGGAGACAACGCCGGACCGGAACACTGTCAGCTTGTCCGGGTCGAGAACACTGGTGTCCACCGTATGTAAGATGGCATCCGTCATCTGCTCCGGCGTGATTTCGGTCAGGGGCCTGTCCCCGCCCTTTGTCAGCTCCGCCATCATCTGGGCCACGATCTCCCTGGTCGCGGCCTGTTTCTCTGCCAGCTCAGAAGCCATAGCCCTTTTCATTTCTTTGAGCATCACCATAAAGGTGTTTTGGATTTTGGACAGCTCCACCTGGTGCGGCGGCGTCTTGGAAAGTGCTGCTGCTTGTGCCGCCTCTCTCTGTCCCGCGCCCAGCAGCAGCTCACCCATAGAGGCAAAAATCTGGTTCTGGACGGCAACGCCAGCCGCCAGAGTATCATCAAAATACTGCGCGATCATAGTGGTCAGAACGGCAAACCGGGGATACTCCAGCATCCGGCTGACAACTTCGTTGTTGACCTTCCCGGTGTAGAGGTTCCGCGCCGCCAGCGCCGTCAGGCCCAGTTCCCCAATGTCATAATTCATCCGATCTGGGATGATCGTCAGCCCCAGCAGGAAGTCGGTGGACACATCAAACTCCCGCGCCAGAGCAGTCAGCATTTCGTCGCTGAATTTCTGTATCTGCCCGCTCTCCAACCGGCTGAGGGTGGAGGTGCTGACGCCTACCCGCTCTGCCAATTCTTCTCTTGTAAGGCCCCGCTGTTCCCGCAGTTCCGCCAGCCGCTGGCCTATCGTGCCCGGTAAAAATTCTGACATTGACATACCCCCCGACATTTTTCCCAGTTTATCACACCGTTTGCGTAAAAAAGCACGAACGCTGTCGAGTAACCGCAAATATTCTCGGTTCGGAGTTTGCATTTTTGCAAATTTTCCGGGCCGTTTTTTATTTTCTGGTCAGTTCTGCAAAAAACGAGGGGCGAAGCCGGTTTTTCCGTATATTGAGATAGGCAAACGAAAACGCCAATCTTTTTACGGAGGGATGCAATTGAACAACTGTGACACAACAAATCACGCCGCCCGCCTGCCGCCGGGACCGGAGGACTGGCCCGTCTGGTTCGACGGCAAGAAAATCAACGAAGTTCTGTTCTGCGAGGAATTTCTGCGGGAACACCCCATGCTCTGTGTCCATGACTCCTTTTTCACCACTGAGGGCCGGGTGACGGACGAAACAATGCTGAAGAAGGAAGTCCTGGACCGCATCAAGCCCTATGTCACCTCCGGCGTGGCGAAGCGGGCCGCAAATCTGCTAGATGCTTTGCGGGTAGAGTGCTGGTCGCCGCCGCTGCCGGTCTATCAGGACAGGGTTCATGTTGCCAATGGGACATTGTTTCTTAACGGCACATTCTCAGAGGCAAAGGACTTCTGCATCAACCGCCTGCCGGTCCGCTATGTACCGGATGCCCCGCCGCCGATGAAGTGGCTGGCGTTCCTGTATGACCTGCTGGAGCCGGAGGACATTCTGACCCTTCAGGAGTTCATGGGTTACTGCCTTATTCCTTCTACCAAAGGGCAGAAAATGCTCATCATCACCGGCAGGGGCGGCGAGGGCAAATCCCGGCTGGGGCTGGTACTCCGCGCCCTGCTGGGGCAGAACATGAACACCGGCAGCATCGCCAAGGTGGAGACAAGCCCCTTTGCCCGCGCCGATCTGGAGCATCAGCTCCTTTTGGTGGACGATGACATGAAGCTGGAGGCCCTGCCCCAGACTAATCACATTAAGGCCATTGTTACCGCCGAGCTGCCCATGGACTTGGAGAAGAAGGGCAAGCAGAGCTATCAAGGACAGCTATATGTCCGCTTCATCGGCCTGGGAAACGGAACGCTCCACTCCCTCTATGACCGAAGCGTAGGTTTCTTCCGGCGGCAGATCATCCTGACGGCCAAAGAACGACCGGCGGGCCGGGTGGACGACCCGTTCATCGGGGAGAAAATGTGCGCCGAGGCGGAGGGCATCTTCCTGTGGGCGCTAGAGGGCCTGAGGCGGCTGATCGCGCACAATTACCGTTTTACCATCAGCCAACAGGCCCAGGAAAATATGAACGCGGCGGTGGCCGACGGCAACAACATTGTGGAGTTCATGCGCTCCACCGGGTACATCTCCTATGAACCGGACGCCGCCGCCAGCTCCAAGGACCTGTACGCCGCCTATAAACTCTGGTGCGAGGACAACGCCTACAATGCCCTGTCCATGAAAAGTTTCTGCAACTATCTCAATCAGAGCGCCGGGAGCTACAAGATCAGCCATACCAACAACATCTACATCGGCGGTGGCAGGCGGTCAAGGGGGTTCACCGGCCTGCGGGTGCTGGCGCAGCAGTACTGAAAATACACAGTGACCCCAAATCACCCGTACAATGCGTACAAGCGTACACGGGCGTACTCATGTACGCACTGTACGCTTCTTTTGAGGTCAGTCACAATTTAATTTTCCGCATTTAGAGAAGCAGGGCAGTATAGTAGGTCACCTTTGCCGCTAAAACTTCTACATTTTCCAAAACCGCAAACTTTTTACTGAATTTCCGAACAGGTTTCACGGAACCGTGCTGCTCTGAATGGTGAACAGAGTTGACGGTTATGACGGTATTTTCACCGTTTCAACAAAAGTCACTCGGAAGCACGAAATCGAAGGGTGCTTTTATTGCGTGACAGCCATGTAGAATTAGGAGGTTTTTATTGAACATCAGAAACGAGATCAAGGCGCAGATCATCCGCGCCGGATACACCATGCAGGAGGTGGTGGATATGCTCGCCACCGAACACGGCTGGAGCGACAGCGTGTCCAATCTCTCCGCCAAGTTGCAGCGGGGTTCGCTGCGGTACATCGAGGCCATCCAGCTGGCCAACGTGCTGGGGTTCGATCTGGTCTGGCAGAGGAGGGGGAAGTGATGCTGAAACCGCAGTACGCCATTCTCCGCTTTGCCAAGTATAAAGGACCGGAAATCGGCCATATTGAGGCTCATAACGAGCGAACCAAGGAGAAGTACGCCAGCAATCCAGACGTGGACACCAGCCGGAGCCACCTCAATTTCCATTTTGTCCAGCCGGAGCGGAAATACCGGGCGGAGGCAGAGCGGCAGATCGCCCAGGCCAAGTGCCGCACCCGTAAGGACAGCGTTCGGATGGTGGAGGCGCTGGTAACGGCCAGCCCGGAGTTCTTCAAGGGCAAGAAAGCGGCTGAAATCAGGGTGTTCTTTGAAGAAGCAGTTCACTTCATCGAAAAACATCAGTCGAAAGACACGATCATATCCGCCGTGGTGCATATGGACGAGAAAACGCCCCATATGCACCTTTCTTTTGTCCCGCTGACAGCGGACGGGCGACTGAGTGCCAAGGACATTGTGGGCAACAAGAAAAAGCTGATTTGGTGGCAGGACGAGTTCTGGAAACACATGGTCAAGAAGTGGCCGGACCTGGAGCGGGGCGAGAGCGCCAGCGAGACGGGACGAACCCACATCCCGCCCCGGCTGTTCAAGGAGGCTGCTCACCTCAACCGGCAGCGGGATATGCTGTTGCAGCTGCTGGGCGAGGTCAATCCCCTCAATGCAAAAAAGAAAAGTGCCGAGATTGAGACGCTTCTGGAAGAGTATCTCCCCGGCGTGGAACGGATGCAGACCAAGCTGCGGAAGTACGATGCCGCCTACAAAGACCTCAAGGCCGAGAACGCCGCCTTGAAAAAGAAGGAGAACGACAGCCGGGAGAGCGTCAAGCGGCGGTTGGAGGTGGCCCAGCAGCTTCAGGAACTGGAGGACTTGAAACGGGCGGTGGAGAACGTGCCGCCGGAGATTTTGGAGGCGTATCAGCAGAACGCCACACTTTTACAGGAGGAGGCCAGCAAGAAGAATGCCCTTGACCGATGAATGGAGCGGACTTGCCACCTTACTGGCAAATCTGATTGAGAAGTATGCATCGGAATTGGGCATCGACGATATGCCTGCTCCCAGCGTTGAACAGACCGGGATCGGGGCTGAAAAAAACAATCAGTCCCAGCGATCCACCCTTGCAAATACAGCAGTGATGTGATATGATAATATCGTGATTTGTAAGGCCAAACTTCCGGCTGGGGATAAAGATCTCTCCTCAGCCGGAAAGCGGACAGAAATGAGGGGTTTATGATGCGGCAGACAAAAGAGAAAGTTTACATTTACACCAGGGTGTCCACAGCGATGCAAATCGACGGCTACTCTTTGGATGCGCAGAAGACCCGAATGAAAGCCTTCGCCGACTTCAACCACTACGAAATCGTGGGTGAATATGAGGACGCGGGCAAATCCGGCAAGTCCATTGAGGGCCGCATTCAGTTCAGCCAGATGATGGAGGACATTAAATCCGGGAAAGACGGCGTTTCCTTTGTCCTGGTGTTCAAACTCTCCCGCTTCGGCAGGAACGCCGCCGATGTTCTCTCTACGCTGCAAGTCATGCAGGACTTTGGAGTGAACCTGATTTGCGTGGAGGATGGCATCGACTCCTCCAAGGACGCCGGAAAGCTGATGATTTCTGTCCTCTCCGCTGTGGCCGAAATCGAGCGTGAAAATATCCGTGTCCAAACCATGGAGGGCCGTATTCAGAAAGCCAGAGAGGGTCGATGGAACGGCGGTTTTGCTCCTTACGGCTACTGCTTGGTGGATGGCAAACTGGAAATCAATGAAGAAGAAGCGGAGGCAATTCGGGTCATTTTCCAGCAGTACACCACTACCGATGTCGGCGCGAACGGAGTAGCAAAATATCTGGAAAACCACGGTATCCGCAAAATTCAGAGACAAAACGGGAAAAATCCCCTGTTTGATGCCAGCCTTGTCCGCATGATTCTGAAAAATCCGGTCTACTGCGGCAAAATTGCCTATGGACGGCGGAGGACCGAGAAGGTCCACGGCACCAGGAACGACTACCGCCTTGTGGAGCAGGACAACTACTTGCTGGTAGATGGCCTGCATAAGGGGCTGGTGTCCGAAGATGTCTGGCAGGCGGCTCAGGTGAAGCTGCTGGCCCAAGCCAGGAAGTATGAGCGTGCGAACAGGGGCCAGAATGAGCGGACACACCTTCTCACCGGCATTGTAAAATGTCCCATCTGTGGGGCGGGAATGTACGCCAACAAGAGCATCAAATACAGAAAAGATGGCACAAAATATAAGGATTTCTTCTACTACGCCTGCAAACACCGTACCATGACCCGTGGGCACAAATGCGATTACAGAAAACAGATCAATGAGGAATTGCTGGATGGTGCGGTAGCCGAGGTAATCGTCAAGCTGGTGAGCAATCCAAAGTTTGCTGCCATGATGCAGGAAAAAATCAACATGAAGGTGGACACCGCCGCCATCGACCAGGAAATTGCCAACTATGAAAAACAGCTACGTCAGAGCTATTCCATCAAGTCCAAGCTGATGGAGGAGATCGACTCCCTTGACCCGGATGACCGGCACTACATCAAACGGAAAGCCGACCTTGACGACCGGCTTTACAAGATGTACGATAGGATAGAAGAGATCGAGTCACAGCTTATTACAGCAAGGGCTAAGAAGCAGGCCATTGAAGCGGAAAAGCTGACCGGGGATAACATCTACAAGGTCCTGATCTATTTTGAAAAGCTGTACGCCCTGATGGACGAGGTGGAGCGGCGGCAGCTGATCGAGGCACTGATCTCGGAAATTCAGATATATCCAGAGCGTCAGTCCAACGGACAGTGGCTCAAATCCATCAAATTCCGGCTCCCTATCATTGAGCATGACATGGATTTGAGTTTGGACAACAATGACCATATGGAGACGGTTGTTCTTCTTTCCAGGGGAGAAATCGACTCGTAGAAGGTCAGAGAGGAGTTCTCTTTGGAAAATATGGATATGTCGGAGTTTAAAAAGG
>JAAWRH010000018.1 GCA_022800935.1 Oscillospiraceae bacterium | reverse complement strand
ATTTCAATCCACGCCCTCCCCGCGGAGGGCGACCCGGCAACGCCGAGCGGTTTTGCGACCGGTACGGCATTTCAATCCACGCCCTCCCCGCGGAGGGCGACGTGATGCCGGTTCCAGCGGTATCGATCTGCCCGATATTTCAATCCACGCCCTCCCCGCGGAGGGCGACCCGCGCCGGTATGGCTGCCCCGTTCCAGGCCCTTGCCATATTTCAATCCACGCCCTCCCCGCGGAGGGCGACCGGGCGATATCAGGGTACCAGCTCCTGCAACTGATATTTCAATCCACGCCCTCCCCGCGGAGGGCGACATGCAATATGCCACAGATGAGGCAAGCCACTTTCTATTTCAATCCACGCCCTCCCCGCGGAGGGCGACTCAAGGGAAATCTGTAATATTGACATATTATATATTTCAATCCACGCCCTCCCCGCGGAGGGCGACGGAAGTTCTGCTTATGGTTCTACCGTACTTTCGTTATTTCAATCCACGCCCTCCCCGCGGAGGGCGACGTCTTTTCAAAGGTTTCCTTGCTCACGCTGGGCGATTTCAATCCACGCCCTCCCCGCGGAGGGCGACGAAACCGCCGGTTTTCGGACGGTGGGCCAGTGCATTTCAATCCACGCCCTCCCCGCGGAGGGCGACCTTGGGCGGAAAAAGGGGGGTAATTGCTCACATGGTATTTCAATCCACGCCCTCCCCGCGGAGGGCGACTTTCTTGGAGGTGGAACAGCGCTTGAAAACAAAGAATTTCAATCCACGCCCTCCCCGCGGAGGGCGACTTCTTGATACTTAAGGGATAACTCTCTGTGGCAATTTCAATCCACGCCCTCCCCGCGGAGGGCGACGCGCGGACGCATCCTCCATGGGGGGCAGGGGGCGGATTTCAATCCACGCCCTCCCCGCGGAGGGCGACTGAGGCAGCACAGTCCATCCCGCCAAAACAGGGCTTATTTCAATCCACGCCCTCCCCGCGGAGGGCGACGTTTTCAGTTGCGGACCCGGCGAGATGCAGCTTTGTATTTCAATCCACGCCCTCCCCGCGGAGGGCGACAGGCGTCGGTGTGCCGCTGCCTTCATAGCCCAGCCATTTCAATCCACGCCCTCCCCGCGGAGGGCGACCGTTGATTGCCTCGGTTTTCTGGTCTATCTTTGCCTATTTCAATCCACGCCCTCCCCGCGGAGGGCGACGATTTCGAGTGGCGCAATCCTCCTGAGCAATGGTATTTCAATCCACGCCCTCCCCGCGGAGGGCGACGTGTATTGGCTGACTGTGGCGGGGTCAACCTCATATTTCAATCCACGCCCTCCCCGCGGAGGGCGACGGGTACATTTAAGTCAGCTCAGCAAAAATATTACAATTTCAATCCACGCCCTCCCCGCGGAGGGCGACCTGCTGGTTGGACCGGGACAGCTCAGCTTGGGAATTTCAATCCACGCCCTCCCCGCGGAGGGCGACGGGACTGTGCCTGGTTCTGATTGCCTTTGTCGAGAATTTCAATCCACGCCCTCCCCGCGGAGGGCGACGGCCATACAACTCCTCCAATGCTTTTATGATTTCGGATTTCAATCCACGCCCTCCCCGCGGAGGGCGACCAATATGCCCCCTCCTTTTATTTAACCAACGAAAAATTTCAATCCACGCCCTCCCCGCGGAGGGCGACTCCTGTCATACGGGTCATAAAATTTAATAAAAAGATTTCAATCCACGCCCTCCCCGCGGAGGGCGACCTATGTTCTTGATGGTGTCGGTGGCCAGGTTGAGATTTCAATCCACGCCCTCCCCGCGGAGGGCGACATATAAACTATGCAGATGCACACTAACACCACCACATTTCAATCCACGCCCTCCCCGCGGAGGGCGACAAGGCTTTCGAGAAATATGGACGAAAGTCCAGTTATTTCAATCCACGCCCTCCCCGCGGAGGGCGACATCGGCTCCGCCGCCGGAAAGGGAGTAACAGCGGCGATTTCAATCCACGCCCTCCCCGCGGAGGGCGACTCTATGTTCTTGATGGTGTCGGTGGCCAGGTTGAGATTTCAATCCACGCCCTCCCCGCGGAGGGCGACTTTTATTCATCGTCAACATGTTTCGTCTCTCCCCTAATTTCAATCCACGCCCTCCCCGCGGAGGGCGACGTCAATAAATCGATTGTCCTCATAAGTTATCGGATTTCAATCCACGCCCTCCCCGCGGAGGGCGACGGCACAAGACCAGGGCGGCGTCGCCCCGGCTATTATTTCAATCCACGCCCTCCCCGCGGAGGGCGACATCATCTTCTCCTTTAAAGTATTGTTTAACATTGTCATTTCAATCCACGCCCTCCCCGCGGAGGGCGACTCTGGGCGAAAACGGGGAGTGCATCCAGATTTTTATTTCAATCCACGCCCTCCCCGCGGAGGGCGACGACTTCATCTTCTTCCCCTGCGGGGGACGAAAGGGGGATTTCAATCCACGCCCTCCCCGCGGAGGGCGACGAAGTTGGCCACCTTGGGCGCGGTCGTAGCGCTATTTCAATCCACGCCCTCCCCGCGGAGGGCGACGTTTAAAAAAAGGACAACTTCCTGATCACTTGTATTTCAATCCACGCCCTCCCCGCGGAGGGCGACCCTCAGCGACTTTGGCAGAGCGACTTTCGCGCCATATTTCAATCCACGCCCTCCCCGCGGAGGGCGACCACAGCACCATCCGCCCAACAAAACTTCTCCTGGATATTTCAATCCACGCCCTCCCCGCGGAGGGCGACAGCAAAAACAACTAAATTTCAATCTGTTTTTTGCACACTTCAGAGAAAAATTTCAAAGCATAGGCCAAAAATATCCTGCCCTAAACATTTCCATTATCCTGTTTTGGTGCAAAAACAATAAAATACAGGTGCGAACCTCCCAGCATTTTCTGTGTGCTTTTGCTTCGCATCAGAGGATAAGGACATCTTCCGGTAAGTAAGTGGACTTTGCGCCAAAGTGCTCTATCTTGGTCTCATAATTGCTGCCCAGATAGTAAAAACGCAGGCTGTCCTTTGCAGGGTCCATGATCTTGCATAGCTTTGCCTGAAGGCTTCGGCACTGCGCTGGGTCCAGAAGACATTCAAAGACAGAGCACTGAACCCGCTGCCCGTAATTGACACATTGCCTGGCAATCTGACGCAGCCGTTTTTTTCCGGCGGCATCTTCTGTATTGACATCATAGGTAATCAGCACTAACATAAGCTCACTTCCATAAAAACGGTGGATACGCGTCTAAATCTCCTCGAAGATACCTGGCGAGCAGCAGCGCCTGTATATAGGGAATCATCCCCCAGGGCAGCTTTTCACCAAGGTATGGATGGGTCAGCGTCTCCTTTTTCTTTTCCTGCCAATTTTTTACAAATGTTCGCCGGGCGGTATCGGTCAGCAGAACAGCGCCGCTTTCCATATACTGAAAATCAGAGCTGCTAACCACCCGGTTGTTGATCTGCGTCAGCACAAACCGATCTGCCATGCAGGGGCGGAGCTCCTCCATCAGGTCCAGGGCCAGCGAAACCCGTCCCGGACGGTCCCGGTGAAGGAATCCCACATAGGAATCAAGTCCCACACTTTCCAGCGCACAGGCGCAGTCGTGGGCAAGCAGGGAGTAGGCAAAGGAGAGCAGCGCATTGACAGCATCCAGCGGCGGGCGGCGGTTCCGGCCACGAAAATAAAAGGTCTCCTTATCGCCCAGCAGCATATCGTCAAACACGCCGAAATAGGCGGTGGCCCCCACACCCTCCAGGCCCCGCAGGCGTTCCGGGGATGTCTCCTCCTTAATCTGGGGCAAAAGCTCACGAATCTGCCGGGAAGCCGCGGAAAGCTTTTCTCCGTCTACCCGAAGGCCGTGATCCCGCCGGGTACGCTCTATGCTCCAGCGGGCATTGTACAGCTTTCCGAAAATCATCGTTCGGCTGATTTGGCAGCATTGGACCTGATCATCCGCAGCGCGGTACTGCATCCGGCGCAGCAGTACATTTCCGGCGCTGCTGCCGCAGACTCTGGCTAAAAATCTTCCCCTGGGCGTGCAGAAGGCGAATCCGATCTGCCGCTCTGCACAGGCCCCCATCAAAGCCGGAGAAGCGCCTGCATAGGAAAAGGTGAAAATATTTTGAAGGGTATGCAGCGGATATCGCGCTACAATCTGCTTGTCTCGGTTCGCCACAATGTTTTCCCCGTCCAGGGAAAGGTAGATATCCTCCGAGAGAATAAAAAGCGTATTGAGCAGATGTTTCATTGCAGCTCCTCCATTGCCTTGGACAGATAATCCGCAACCTTTTTGGCCCGCAGAAGCTTGGGGACACAGATATCCTTCAGAGAACAGGCGTTACAGGATTTGGTGGGCTTGACCTTTGGCGTATAGCGCTTTTGGTATAAATCGTGCATCTCTTCCAGGCTGCTTTGAACCTGACCGCGCAGCTCCTGCGTAAACGATACGGTCAAACGCCGCCGCGGTTCGCCATAATAGAGCGCTCCCTCCGGAATGGCGCAGCAGAGCATTTCCTCCAGACACATCGCCTGTCCGCACAGCTGCAATTTATCCTCCAGGCCCTCCTTCGGCTTGCCGCGCTTATATTCGATTGGGTAAGGCTGCCACAATCCCTCCCGCTTCCGGAGAGATACTCCGTCAGGGGACCGGCGGAATTCCACCACGTCGCACTGACCGGAGACCCCCAGACGGGCGGAATGGATTGCCAGCCCCCGAACAATTAGCAGATCGCCCCGACTCTCCTGAAAGTCCGCGTTGTGGGCGTTTTCGTGCATAAGCTCACCGTCCACCGTGCGGTAGTTTTCCGCCCACTGGTTTTCAATGTGGATCAAAGCCCATTGGCGGCGGCAGAAGCAGAAGTGCTGAAGGCCGGAGAGCTGGAGGTAGTCGTCTTCCTGATACTGGTAACTCATATCATCCGGATACAGGTAATTCCTGCGGGAAGGGACGTTTCGTCTATTGTGACTGTGTAATCCTGATAGGAACGGGCCGGAGCGGGGTCATCAGTATCTTTACGCTTGACCTGAACACTTTCAAACAGCTTCCATGCCGGGGCGCAGCCCAGCTCGCTGTTATGTTTGAATACAATCAGCTCCCTCACCGCCATCTTTCCCCTGGCGGCGGAGTGGTCGTGCTCAAACATGTTGATGATGGCCTCCCACAGCAGCTCCAAATCGCTGTCGGAGAATCCCGTGGTTTTGCGCGCCAGATTGGCTGAAACAAAGCCTTCACAGCGGTAGAGGCCGTAGGGAATGATATACTTGCGCCCCATCTCGGTTCCCTTCCGTTCTGCGTCGGCCTCGGTGGTGATAGCCACACGGGTGATGGTCACTTCCTGTGGAACTACAGGCTCCACACTGTGGGCAAAGCTGAACTGAACGGGACCGCGGACCTGCCCACAATTGAGGGCGTTTTTGGTAAAGGTAGTCATAACTGCACCAAATGTGCGAATATCATAGAAGTTGGCACACATCCAGTCCCGGAGCTTTTTGTCAATTTCAGGATCAGACTTTTTCTTTTCCTTCACATTCTTCTCAGTAACACCCAGGGCGGTAAAGGACTCCAGATCACTACGGTTCAGGGGGATTCCATCCTTTACATAGATGCGGAAGCCCTGGGCATCCTCCTTTACTGTTTCCACATAGTTTCGGATTTTGCGTTTCAGACAGACGTCTGTGACCAGCCCCAGGCCGGTCTCCGGGTCCACACGGGGCATGTTGCCCGCGTCCGGGTCTCCATTGGGATTGCCGTTTTCCACGTCGAACAGGATGACGAATTCATAGCGGTTTTGGATGGGATCACACATTTTGGGTTTCCTCCTTTTTTTCGTATCTCTTTTGGGTCTGATGGTAGTAGCCAAGTTGGAAGGCCCCCTGCTGGGGCAGACTCAGCTGAGGCGGGAATTCCTCGGAAAGGATGCCCATCAGCTCGGTAATCTGTTTTTCATAGAAGACACGGATGCCGACCTCCAATTTTCTCAGGTGCTTCTGGGTCAGATTCAGCAGTGTCGGGAAAATATGTCCCGGTGTGGAGGATGCTGCGTTGAAATACCGGTCCTTGATGGTGGCATTGATGCCGGGAACAGCGGCGGATTGGACGGCTTCCAGTACGGAGAACAACCGCCCCAGAGTGTAGGGTATGTTGGTGCTGTCAGGGTTTAGGGACACAGTCAAAACCTCCTTGTCTATGTTTTGATGCGGATTTTTAAGGTAATAGGCTTTTATAATGGCCGCCCGGCCGCGGGTGACCTCCTGTTCGGCCCGGATGCGCAGCAGCGCCCCCTGGAGCAGCGTGGCCGGATACGGCTCGTCCATCAGCACAGAACGCAGTACCGCGCCCGCCATGTTGGGAGAAGGCGATTTGTCCTTTGACTTCTGATTGACGGTTTCTCCCAGCAGCTTCCACAGCGGCAGCGTATTAAAGCTGTCATAAGCGGGCTTGACGATTTCGATGCGGTCATAATGGTTCTGGACATTTTTCAGGAATTCCCCGAAGCTGTTCCGCAGGAAAAAGCGGACAGACAGCCTTGCGGCGTTGGGGGCCAGCCCCAGAATATAGAAGGGTCTGTCCCGGTCCAGCAGCGTTTCGTCAAACTGGACAGGGAGACCATTCAGCAGGTTTTTTACCATGCCCTGGAGCTCTTTTTCCGTGTAGCTGCTCTGTAACCCGAAGGCAAACGCGCCAAAGGCATCCTGAAAGGCCGGTTCTCCTCCCTGTGCCCAGCAGACAACAGTGGTATCTCCCAGTATCTGTGTGTGCTCCCTGTCCGCCAGCAGATGGTTGAGGGCCGCGGTATAAGCGAAAGAAGCGTATTTTCCGGTAGGGGCGTTGAGGTTCTGGGTTTTGCCATAGGAGCAAAAGGCGGGAGCATTGAAGGACACCAAGGCTGCGCCGCTGGACTGGGCCCCCCGAACCCCCTTTATGGCGGGATGGACAGCCTCAACAGGGCTCTCCCTGCCGGTGACAAGGCAGACTGCCTTGGGACCGTCTCCTTCAGCGTCATAGTGGGTCTGCCACGCCTGGCGGATGGCGGGATCATTGTGGACAAAAGCACCATTCAGGCGGAATATCAGGTTTGCCCCCGCTGTGATATCGCTGAGATATCCCTGGAGGGCAGGATGCTCCGCCGCCTTTTCCGGGTCCCAGGTTTGGAAGAAACGCAGAACAGCGCGCGCAGGGACAGAATCGATATTCTTCAGCAGCTTTTCGTGAAGGGAACGGCTGTCGGCAAAGCAATTTCTAGTTCTCTGGACATCTGGTTTTTCATCTAAACCCAGCAGATAGGTGGAGTTATCACAGAGAAAATTGGATGCAATGCCAACCGTTCGTTTGACCGGGGAGGGCAGATCTATAGTCTGAGGCGCTAAAACGGTTTTCTTCCCTTTCTGTACCTCCTGCTGAATGGACGCTGTGCGAAGCAGCCGTCCCTCCTCGTCCAGCTCAAGGGAGTAAAAAACCTTAACCGGGCTCCAGCCGGGCGGCGCAATCATTCCCTTGACTGTCAGGTCTTCATAGTGCTGTACCAATGCCTGCAAAATCATCTCCGAACCTCCTCGCTGTCCTGGGGCGGCACATGGAGGATGCCGTCGCGGAGGACTGCCCGGAAGAAAAGGGGGCGGATATCCTCCGGTTCGGTGTAGTCCATGTCATACAGCATATAACCCAACTCCCGATTACCCAGCAATTCCTGGGGGCAGGGCGGAATGGTGGAGCAGGGGGCAAAATGTGCGGGAAACTCCCGACAGCCCAAATAAGGCTGGCTGTAAAACTGTCCCCTGGCAATACGCCGCGTCACAATATCCTGAAATTTGCCGGGATTGTCGCCTAGAGCCGCCTTTTCGGGTACAATATCGAAATGGGCTTCAATTACATATCGCACATCCTGAAGCAGCAAAGCGGCCCGCTGCTGGATATCCTGAGAAGTAATCAGATACAGTTCCCCCTGTCCTCGTTCCATAACTGTTTTGGCAGAGCGGGCGGAGATGGTGGACCTGACCTCATTGCGCCGGATATTGGTGAAGCGGATAGGGGCAAGCACATGGATGCGGTCCACAATCCAGCGGATACCCGGATGCCAATAGATGCTCTCAATCAGACCCCGTGCAGCCGAAGGCGTCATAACGTCATAGCTGACACGTTCGGTCTTCATCTCAGGACGGGTAAAGCAGGCGTAATCCCCCCATACCTCTATGCAAATGGGCATACAGGTCACTCCTTTCTTTTGCTTTATAGATTGTCCTATAAAAAATTTTATCAGTTTTTGGGGGAAAAATCAAGAAAAAAAGGAAAAGATGCCGAAAAGTACAATAGACGTCAAAAATATGGGATAACTAATATATTTTGACGTTATTGTACTTTTTTCGGCATTTTCTCTTGTTCTGTTTCTATTACTTACAGGATAAAACGATCGCTGTCCACCTCAAAGGAGAGGCCGGTATTTTGGGAATAAAGGGACAAATCTGCCAGAATTGCGCTTCCGTCCTCCAGCAGCTCCAACGCGCCTGCTTCGTCCAAAAGCTGGAATTGCTGTGAGTAAACCGAAACGCTGTATAGCCCCAGCTGTCGGAAAAGCTGCCGGGAGCGCTCTCCCTGTCGGAGCCGCCGGACAAGGGCTTCACCGTCTCCAAGGGGAATATAAACAGTGCGGGTATCCTGTTCGATGATCCGGAACCGCTCCGCCACCGTTTGGAAGGGGAAGTCCCCCTCCTGAATTCTCGGCAAAATGTTCTTTTGGTCCTGGGCATTCTGCCCCTTTAAATCCAACAGTTCATGGAAATAGTATGAGACAGCATCTGGGTCAAACAAATCCTCATACCGGTCCATGGTCGCCTGTCCGGCGGCAATGGAGGCTGAAAACAGCTGAGGGGGAGGCGTTTCCGCCTGGAAGATGGTCACAAGGCTTTCAGCGGCGAGGTGATTGCCCTCCCGGTTGCAGCGGCCCGCCGCTTGCACAATGGAGTCCAAGCCTGCCTCTTCCCGGAAAACCAGGGGGAAATCCACATCTACGCCCGCCTCGATCAAAGAGGTAGATACCACCCGGCAGGGCTGCTTGTCCTCCAGGCGCTGCCGTATCTCGGCAAGGACCGCTTTGCGGTGGGCCGGAGTCATCAGCGTGGAGAGGTGGAAGCATCCCTCGCCGGAAAGGCACTGAAAGACTGTCAGCGCATTTTTGCGGCTGTTCACGATGCACAGGACTTGGCCGACCCCCTGGAGCCGCTCCTGAAGCTGCGCCCAGGTAAGCCGTCCCGCCCTTTGGAACCGCACCCGCCGAAAGATGGGGGAACGCATGACCGACTCCCGGCACAGCTCAACGGCAGGGATGCCGGGGAGGAATTCCCGGAACAGTGGAGTGAGCGCAGGCTGCGTCGCTGTGCATAACACCGCCGATACGCCGTAATGGGCAGTCAGCTGGGCAATGGCGGAGACACAGGGGCGAAGATAGGGCAGGGGGAGCATCTGGGCCTCGTCGAATATGATGACGCTGCCGGCGATGTTGTGGAGCTTGCGGCACTGGGAGGAGCGATTGGAGTGCAGCGACTCAAAGAACTGTACCGCCGTTGTGACAATGACCGGCATGTCCCAGTTTTCGGTGGCCCGCAGGAGCCTTTCCTTTTCCGGCGTGGACTCATCCAGAGGGCCGGTGTCGTATTGGACATTGGAATGATGCTCCAACACGTTTTCCTCTCCCAGGATTTTCCGAAAGACCTTGGCGGTTTGCTCAATGATAGAGGTATAGGGGATGACGTAAATGACTCGCCGTTTTCCGTGGACGCGGGCATGGTGCAGAGCAAAGGCTAAGGACGCTGTCGTCTTGCCGCCCCCGGTGGGGACGGTCAGGGAAAAGAGTCCCGGCTTTTGGCTGATTCCCTGGCGGATGCACTGCTCCAGAATGTCACAGCGCTGGGCGTCTACCTCTCTGGTGGGCGGAAACCATTTGGCAATGTGCCGCATCAGCTTTTGGCATAACGTATCCATGGAGACGGCATTTTCCTGTAAGGATGTACTGCCGGACATAAATCGTTCGGTATCCAGGTAGTCGGCGTCCACCAGACAGGAGTAAAGCATCCGGGTAAAGAAAACGGCGTTTAGGGCGCTTTCTCCTGAGAATTTGGGCGGCTGTGCGGCGGGAAGGGATATTTCCTGCTTCCACGGGGTGTAAGGCTCCAGCTGCCCTGCCAGGGCGCGGCTCATCCGGCCCCAAAGGGTGGGCATGTCCGCAGTGTCTCCCCGTCCTCCTCCGTCCGGCAGTCCGCCGTGGTGCCCTGCTACACAGAAGGCGGCGGCGGACTGCCCCAGGCGAAAGCATTCGTAGGCTCCGGCTGTCGAATGGTCCACCCGGCTGCCCCCGTGAAGGCGGCGCTGAAATGCGTCGGAATATTTTCCGATATCATGGGCGGATCCGGTAAGCTTTCCCAAGTCCTCCGCCTGAAGAGGTACGGCAAACCGGCTGCATAATTTGGAGGTCCCCTCCAGATGCTGGAGGACGGACTGCTCCCGGAAATCCTCAGAGATATGGGCGAGATATTTTTTCATGTCAGCTTCTCCTATCAATCGGAACTTTCCATTATTATAAAGTGGCTTGACCATGGCCGTCAACAAGAGGCTGCTTAATTTCCCATCTCCACCGGCACAGAATAAACCCTATTCTCCCCATCCTCTTCTGCGATAATCTGAATTTCGACAAGCTCCTCTAAATCGATCAGCTTCCGGAAGCTGCGGTTTACCTGTATGTTCAGCATCTGGCTGCCTGTACCGGAGGACAGCTGATCCCCGCCGTCAATGACGCTGCCGTCCCCAAAGCAGAGGCGGATTTCCAAATCCATTAACTGCCGGGTGTCCAGGGATTCCTGCTCCATTGCAGCCGAAACAGGGCGGGAACATTCCAGGTGAACCGCAATCGGGGAAACCTGTATTCCGTTTATGGCAATGCCGTCCTCTCCCCAGGGGGTGATTTTTTTCTTCATGGGAATTTTGACTGAGGTGTCGCTGTAATTCAAGGGGAATTCAAAGCTCCACGGCCCCTCCGCGATAACGGAAGCCCTGTCTGTGTCCTCGTTGTAATGCTTCAGAGTGTCCATGGAAAAAACGACCTGCTGTCTGGTCAGTTCCTTCCAACTGTTAATACACAGGCAGAAATGCAGGGTGTTTCCCTCCTTGGACATCAGCTCCGAATGGTACCCATACGCGCCGGATTTTTCCGGCATCAGGCTCTGGTTTTCAAAGAGATATAGGTCTGTTTCCGGGAATTCTTGACCTTCCGGAAGCTGTACGTCATACAGCAGATAGGCGGTGTTCTTTTCCCCAATCACCCCCTGGAGGGCGACGGTTACGCCCTGGGCAGTCTGGAACAGGTCCAGAGGATGTCCCGAAATCCCAAGGGCCTCGATCTGCTCCTGGGGAGGGCTGCCCATCCATCCGGCAAAGGAATCCCCCAAAGAAAACCGCTCCGCCGCAACCACCCCTGCTCCTGTAACCAACAGGGCCGCGGCAGCCACCGCAAAAAGCTTTCTGGTCTTGGACCATCTGCGGGCCGGGCGGACGGGGGCGGTATTCTCCTGTATCCGCAGCATAACGCCCTTTAAAACCCGTCTCTGTTCCTCTTTGGAGAGCGCCGCCTCATTCCCCATAGCTCCCTGTTCCTCATAGCTGTTCATCAGGTCTGTAATCCGTTTCATGGAAGCATAACCCCTCTTTCCAACAATTGTTTTTTCAGTCGTTCCCGTCCACGCGCCAAGCGGTGTTCCACCGACTTTTCGGTCATCTGAAGATACTCCGCGATTGTCCGTACCTTCTCCAGATAATAATACCTCCGGATAAAAATGGTCCGGTCAGGCTCCTCCAGTCCATCAATGGCCTGCTGTACTATTTCGGCGTTGATGCGGCGGGCTGTCTCATCCTCCAGGTTCAGGTCCAGGCCAGGGGACAGGATGTCCTCCTCCAGTGGGATCGGGTCCTCGCCCTTCTGCCGCAGCCAGTCCAGAGCCTGGTTCCGTGCAATCCGGACAATCCACGCCTTTAACGTCCCCCGCTCAGGATGAAATTGGCCTATATTCCGCCATACCTTATAATAGGCAGTCATCAGGCATTCCTCTATGTCCTGGGGATAGGACGGGCCTATCATGCGGTACAGCACCGCTTTACAGATTCCGCCGTACAGGGCGATGACCTTCTCCAGGCCCTGATCCGGATTGGCTTTAATTTGTGCGGCCAGTTCTGCGTCTGTCATGGCGTTTCCTCCCTTCTGCCTAATAGTACGAAAGCGGAGGGAATTTTCCCCCGCAAAAAACAAAACACTGGCAAAAAAACCAGTGTTTTGTACAATCAGGGCTGTACATACCCCAAGTCGAACTCATTTTAAGGGGGATTTTGGTTTCAATTTTCCCTTTCACCTATTAAGACAAACCAGCTTCCCGAAACGTTGCAGGATTTTCAAAAAAATTTTTTTACGATAAGCATCTGATTGCTAGGCGTATTTTTGGCTTTAATTTCCTCTTTCACCTATTAAGACAATCTAGCTTCCCAAAACGTTGCAGGTTTTTCAAAAAAATTTCTTTACGTCAATACCAGTCATGCTTCTCGTTCCGGTCCAGGGCGTTGATACGCTCCATCTCCCCATCAGTCAGGGCAAAGTCATACAGCTCCGTGTTTTCTCGGATGTGGCCGGGATTGCTGGACCGCGGGCTGCTGGACTTCGCGGTCATTGCCCAGGCGGTAGACCTGTCCAAATACAACTACCTGGAGCTTCCGGAATCGGACACCTGGGGAGTAGTGATGCGAAGGGACTCCTTTTTGGCCCAGAAAAAGGCGGTGGATATCGACGACTTGCTGGATCTGCCCCTGATTGTTTCCCGCCAGGGGCTCAGGGAGGACATTCCTCGGCTCCTTGGGGAAAAGGCAGACCGGCTGCGGGTTGTCACCACTATCAATCTGGCCTATAACGGCGGTATCTTTGTCCGGGAGGGGCTGGGGTATCTCCTTATCTTTGACCGGTTGGTGGGCACCGGTGCGGAAAGCGACCTCTGCTTCCGCCCTCTGACCCCCGCCCTGGAGACAAAGCTGTTTGTCATCTGGAAGAAATACCAGGTATTCAGCCCAGCGGCGAAGGTTCTGTTGGAGGAGATGAAGACGAACTCCGGGAAGCCCTGATCAAGAGGGTATACCAACAACCCAAAAACCGGAAAAGCTGTACCAACGGTCCGCAGATGCGGATTGTCGGTACAGCTTTCTGCATTTCAGTCACTCTTCATCCTCAACATACTCCAGAATATCCCCCGGCTGGCAGTTCAGCACCTTGCAGATGGCATCCAGCGTGCTGAACCGGACAGCCTTGACCTTTCCCGTTTTCAGGTAGGAGAGGTTGACGTTGGATATCCCCACCTGGGCGGCTAGGTCGTTGAGCCGCATTTTTCGGTCCGCCAGCACCCGGTCAAGACGAATGATAATCATAATGTGTGGTCCACCTCATCCTGTAAATGCACCCCATAGTGGATAATATACGCGGCCACGATAAAGGCGATGCCGGAGATGACCGTATTAAGCACGCCCTGTCCGGTGGCGATGGACATCCGGCTGTCCGAAACCAGGGTGACCAGCCAGCATATCAGCAGCTTGGCAAACGGTACTAAAACGGCCCCCAAAAGCCGGAGAAGCCCATAGTAAAGCAGAAAAGCGGAGTTCTGTTCTGTAAAGATTTCCCCTTTCTCCACATTGGAGAATACGCGGCTTAAAAAACAGTAGGAAAGAATCATCGGAACCGTGTGGAGGGTGTACATCAGGGAAAGGCCCACCGCAACCGCTGGGCTGATTCTGTCCTGGCGGTTGGTCCACACATGGATGTCATCTCCCATGGAAACAGTCATAGAGCGGGAATGGCCGGTGTGGTCCTCCTCCGCATAGATGGCGTGCTCAAAGGTGTCTGTCTTAGTGTGCAGGAAAAAGGTCTGACGCCCCATCAGGCTGAGAACGGTACACAGTACGAAAAAGCAGATGATAAAATAGCAGGCGAATTTCATCAGCCGGGAAGCAGACCTTGCAAAGCGCTCGTCCATGAGCTTTTGAATGAATTTCATAGTTATCACCTCGAACCCATGATAACATATTTATTCGCGGTTGTCAATAATAAATTAATGTTTATCGTTAAATTATTAATTTGAATGTTATTCCAGGCTGTCCCCGGAATCCGCCTGATAATGGAACCACGCAAAGTCCGCGTCTCCGCCATCATTAAATTCATTATAGGAAAACATTCCCACTCGTCCGCCTCTCCATCCAAAAAAGGCAAATTCCCTGGGTTCATCTACAGGGGTAAATTCCTTTCCGTCCCCGCTGAAAAACAGCCGCGCCCGGTTTCCGCTGTGTACCATACGCAGAAAGACAGCTTCCCCCGCAAACTCACAGATATCCTCGCAGAAAAGGCTGTCGTCCTGGGCGTTGGAGGAAGCATCGGGCAGAGGCTCCCAGTGGGCATATTGGTACCGAATCCGCCGGACACCGTTTTCACAGTAAACCCCCAGCAGCAGGGAAGGTTTGGAGAACAGGCAGAGTCCTGCATACTGTCCGTCGGCCATACCCGTTACATCCATCTTTACCACAGCTGTGCTGCTCTCCCCCATCAGCCGCTGGGTCAGGGTGTTGGCGGCACGGTAGAAGCCGCCGGGGAAAACGGGGCGGCTGGCGGTAAGGCGCAGGAAGCCGGGGCGGGCCGTCAAGGACCATTTGTCCCGGCGGTCCTGGTGGTTCCACTGCCATTGTGCACCCAGAATGGGGCTGTCAAACTCGTCGCTGGAGGCCGGGAGATATGGGCCATGACCCTGGACCGGTTTTTGATGCTCCCAGACCATCTCCCCGACGCCATCCCCGTCCTGGTCCACGCCGATGATTGGCCATCCGTCCTGCCAGGAAACAGGCAGCAGCATCAGATGACGGCCAACAGCGGAGTTCGGCGCGTTGTCCTCCCGGTGGCACAAGAACCACCAGCTTCCGTCAGGGGCTTCCACCAGTCCGCCCTGGTTGGGGCTTTTGTCAATACCCCCGTGGGTGTGTATCAGCTTGCGGCGGTCATAGGGGCCGTAGATATTTTTGGAGCGGGCGGCGAACTGGGTTCGCGTCCGGTTTTCATCTGCCGCGTGCTCAGAATAGAAGATATAGTAATAATCTCCGTGCTTGTACAGCTTTACCGCCTCAGTGGTGTACCCCCCGTGAACGACAACCCCACTGTCCAGCAAAGTCTCCCCATCGGGAGACATCTCAAAAAGGTAGATGTGGTAATCATGCCATTTTTGATCAGCGGACTTGTTGGGCTCCGCCGCGGCAAAGTAGGCTTTGCCGCCGTCATCCCACAGGGGACAGCAGTCTATGAGCTTGGTTCCGGTCCAGGGCTGGCGGAACTTCATCCGTTTGACAGTCCAGGGGCCGCGGATATCCTTGGATTTGCAGACAATCAGTCCAATCCTCGGTCCCCCCACATGGATATAAAACATCCCCTCGTGATACCGAATGGAGGGTGCCCAGACGCCGCCCTTATAGCCTGTCATGGTGTTGAAGGAAAAGCACTGGGAGAGGTTGGCCATATTTTCAATGGCGTGGCCCACAAAGGACCAGTTCACCAGGTCCTTAGACTCCAGAATGGTAATTCCCGGATTGAGATGAAAGGTGGAAGTGACCATATAAAATGTGTCGCCAACGCGTATCACGTCTGGGTCGGAGTAATCGGCAAAGAGAATTAGGTTACGGTAGGTGCCGTCACCCTGGTCGCCGCCGGAAAGACCCTGAGCGGGTTTATCGAAGAAGTGCAGACCGGTTTGGCCAGCGTGGAGCCGGGTGAGGGTTGGACGGGAATCTGGCATAGGAAATACCCCTTTCATGGTTTTTTATCATTATACTTCCACTGCGCCCTTTAAGGAAGTGTTTTTAAAACGCTTTTTTTTCAGATATTTATCGAAGGCTGTTCATCGGGCTTTTGGAGGAGACAGATTATCTTCATAAAACGCTGTTTACGAATCTTTTCCCAATTTTGCTATTCTTTTCTTTTTTCTTGTGGTATACTATTCTTACATTGCGCGGAAATTCCCCAAAAAGGATTCCTGCCATATTCTGCAAAAATATATTTTTAGGAGGTCTTCTGTTATGTCCTTTCGTGAAATAAGCTGCCGCGACCTGGAGATAAATCCATTCACCGCGATGAACCCCGATTATATCCTCATCACTGCCCCCGACGGCAAAGGAGTCAACCCCATGACCGCGGGCTGGGGCGGCCTGGGGGTGATGTGGGGACTGAATACCGCAACCGTCGTAGTGCGTCCCCAGCGGTACACCTTTGGCCTGATGGAAAATACCGATACCTATACCATCGCCTATTTCCACGGAAATCACCGGGAGGCCTTTAAGCTCTGCGGCTCTGCCTCCGGCAGGGACACCGATAAAATGAAGGAATGCGGCTTTACCATGGGCGAAACCGACGGCTTCCGCTACATTGAGCAGGCGGATGTGGTCTTCTGCTGCAAAAAAATCTATGCCCAGGATATGCTGGAATCCTGTTTTGTGGAGAAAAAGATAGCCGAAAAATGGTACCCCACAAAGGATTATCATCGGACCTATGTGGGGGAAATCGTCAAGGTCCTGGTCCGGGAATGAGCTTTGCCCAAAGGAGCGGAAAGCATGAACGATTACTTAAAGCGCACCTGGGCTGAAATCAACCTGAACCATATTGCCGGTAATGTAAAAGCCATCCAAGCCTGCCTCCGGCCCGGCTGCCAGATGATGGGGGTGGTCAAGGCGGATGCCTACGGCCACGGGGACAAATACGCTGCGGACTGCCTGCGGCGTCAGGGTGTGACCTGGTTCGGAGTGTCCAACCTGGAGGAGGCCCTCTCCCTGCGCCGCCAGGGCTTTACTGAAAATATCCTGATCTTTGGCATCACTCCCGCCAGCCACGCGGGAACGTTGGCCTGCCACAGCATTACCCAATCGGTTTTCTCCCTGGAATATGCCGAAAAGCTGTCCGCCGCTGCCGCCGCGCTGGGGGTGGAGGTACCGGTACACATCAAACTTGACACCGGTATGGGACGGATTGGCTTCTCCACCTTTGAAGGTCCGGAACAGGCGGCCGCCTGCGCCGGTAAGGTTTACGGCCTGTCTGGACTGAAGCCGTCCGGAATTTTTACCCACTTTGCAGTGGCGGATGAATCTTCAGAGGAATCCAGGCAGTATACTTTGACACAGTTTAAACGTTTTGAGGAGACCTGCGGGGAGCTGGAACGTAAGGGATTCCCCTGTGGGCTGCGGCATTGCTGTAACAGCGCAGCCATGCTGGGGTATCCGGAGATGCACCTGGATATGGTTCGGCCGGGAAACATCATCTACGGGCTGTATCCCAGCATAGACTGCCTGCGGGAGAGAAAAATCAATCTGAATCCTGCTATGGAGCTCAAGTCCATGGTCTCCATGGTCAAGGAGATGGATGGAGGACGGTCGGTCAGCTATGGGCGCACCTATGAAACCCAGGGCCGCCGCATTATCGCCACCGTGCCCATCGGGTATGCGGACGGGTATACCCGCCGCCTGTCCAACAAGGCCAGGGTGCTGATTCATGGTCAGTATGCGCCCCAGGTGGGGAACGTGTGTATGGACCAGATGATGGTGGATGTCACCGATATCGCCCAAACCTCCCCGGTAAGGGAAGGGGATATTGTCACCCTGTTCGGGCGGCAGGGCGGCCGGGAGATTCCCGTCGAGGAGCTGGCGGAGCTGACCGGAACCATCAACTATGAGATTGTCTGTGTTTTGGGCCGGAGGGTTCCCCGTATCTACATAGAAAACGGAGAAAAGATCGCTGTGGTGGATTATATCCGCAATACGCTGTAAGCAGCAGCACCATAATATAGCTGCTGAATATGAAAGGACTGGGACTGACTATCCCGGTCCTTTTTTGAAACAGCGATTGATTGACAATAAAACAGCGATATGGTATTCTAGGGTTAGAGAAAGCGGGGAATGAGGGAATGGGAAAATGGAGCAGACAGTAAACGCCAACCGCGAATATAAGGACAGCCTTTTTTCAAGGTATATGTGCGACGAGCCCAGGCGGCTGATTGAGGTATACAACGCCATTGCGGGGACATACTATCCGCTGGATACCCCCATTGACTTCAATACGCTGGATGGGGTTTTGTTCAACAATCGAATCAATGATATCTCCTTTACATTGGACAATAAGTTTATCATCCTGATAGAGCACCAGTCAACTGTCAATGAAAACATGCCGTTGCGGATGCTGCTGTACCTTGGCCGCCTGTATGAAAAAATACTGGAGAACAAAAATATATACCGGAAAAAGAAAATTCCCCTGCCTACACCGGAATTTATTGTATTATATAACGGAAGGGACAGTTGTCCAAAGGAATCCTATCTGAAGCTTTCGGACGCTTTTATGGACAAATCCCGCACCCCGGTCAATACTGCGGAATTGACAGTAAGGGTGCTGAATATCAAATACAGTGAAAATCGCGAGCTGGTGGAAAAAAGCAGATCGCTGTGTGATTACAGCTTCTTTATTGATCTGGTACAGAAGTATTCGAGGGAAGGCAGCGAACTAAAGGACGCAATCCGAGAAGCTGCAAAGGAATGTGAGAAGTGCAGGATTATGCAGCCGTTTTTAAAAGAGCATATTTCGGAGGTGGAGAATATGTTGAATATAGAATGGAACCTGGAAGATGCGTTACAAGTGGAGCGCGAGGAAGGTCGTGAAGAGGGTCGTGAAGAGGGTCTCCAAGAGGGCCGCGAGGAGGGTCTCCAGGAGGGACGGAAAGAGGGGATTGATATTGGAATCAAAAAATCAGTGCAGTCTTTGTCCAAATTTTTCCCTGCGGATCAGATAGCGCAGATGCTGGAAATCCCGCTTGATCAGGTGAACCTTTCCCTTGGCAGATGATGCTGTTTGTGGCAAAGCCAAAATATCCCGCCGGATTTCGCAGATGGATTCCAGCGGGATATTTTTATGAATTCAGCCCATTAATCAGGCTTGAGGGGAATGTCCTTCTCCTTGGGACCATGCCGTTTCCCTTCTGGCAGACGGAGCTTCAGGGAGACATCTATCTCCTGCCCGGAACGCCGGACGGAAAACGCCAAAGGCTGTTTTACATAGAGGAAATCACTGCTGTTTTTGTCAGGGGCGGGCTCGTCCAGTCCCTTCCGCTGCCCCACCGACAGCAGAAAGCCCAACAGAAGCAGATTGACGATAATGGACCGGTTTCCCTGTAAAAAGGGGAAGGGATAAGGGATCATATAGACAATCCCCAGATTGGCTTGGAGAAAGCAGAGAAACTGTGCCGCCAGCGTGACAACCACAGCGCAGGAGATCATCTTCCCCAGCTCGCCGGACTGCCTCTGGCAGATGTGAAACCCTTTCAGGCAGATCAAAAGGGCCAAAGGAACGATAACGCACAGCGTCCACCAGCCCAGACGGGCGACAGTCCATATGAGAATCCAATCAGGATTCCAGCGGAGGAGCTCCTCCAGAGGAAAATTTCCCCATGGGGTAGCGACTGAATCAATAGGGCCGATCCACTGGGAGGATTTCAAAACAGAACGGAATACAATATAAATGTATCCCCTGTTGCGGTCATCAATAGAGGGATTCAGGATGATCGATAAAAGCCTATGTACCTTTCCGTTTGCCAGAAGGACAAGGAAAAAGACTCCCAGGGGAACAAACATACAGACATAGGCCGCGGCCCTTTTGCCTTTGGAAAAGGGCCCGAACCATTCCATTTTCAGTGCCATTACCATTACCGCTAAAGATGAAATGAGAACAACGAGTGTTGCGGAACCCCTGACCATCAGCATCAGGAACAGGGAAAATGCTGCCATGGCCCCGCAGAGCAGAAATCCAGAGAAGCCCTGGTTCCGGAAGGAATACATCACTCCGCACAGCACCAGCGGGAACAAGAGGAAAAGATGGACGGCGACGGAAAATATGAGATAGTAAGAGCTTTGATGGTCATAGCGATAAAATACTGGAAATATAAAAATAACAGCATTATATAAAAAGTATGCTGTCATGCCTGTTCTCCGGCTCATGGCGAAGATGGTATAATCCACCTTCATCGCCGCCAGCATTGCGCTGATGCCTAACACTGTTGCAGCCAATAGGGTTATCCGTGGCATGGAAAAGACTGATTGCAAAAACCATCCCGCCAGTAGCAGAAGTCCTGCCGCCAAGAGAAGCCCCTTATCCACCTTGGGGCGGTAGGAGTGGTCCAGTCTGGTCCCCACCTCCACAGGGTCGCCCATCTCCTGTATGGTTTTCCGGGCGGCCTCCTCCGGCGGGATTCCGGCGGAGATATATTCCGCCATCTGGTCCTCCATGTGGCCGGACAGTTCCCGGCGGATGGAAGGATGGGCTTTTTTCCAGCGTATCTGCCCGCAGATGCGTTCCAGATACACCGCGAACTCCTTTGGAGTTCCCTCGGTTTCAGGCTTGGACAACACAGGCGCTCCCCCCTTTCAAAACCCGGTTCACCGCGTCGGTAAAATGCCCCCACTCGCTTTCCTTTTCCCGCAGGAAGCGGTTCCCCTTTGGAGTAATGCTGTAATATTTACGGACCTTTGACGTCTCCGCCGCCCTTTCGTAGGAGGTCAGATACCCTTGCCTTTCCAAGTTGTGAAGCAGCGGATACAGTGTTCCCGCCTTTAGGGAGAAGACGTTGTTGGAGCGCTCCGCCAGCAGCTCGATCATCTCATAGCCGTACAGGTCCTGCTCCTCCAGCAGCCGCAGCAGGAGCAGGCCGGTACTCCCTGTTTGCAGACTTTTGTCGATTGCCATTTTTTACACCTCTTTATATAGATCATCTACCCATATTATACATAGATGATCTATATAAGTCAATAGGTTCTCTGCAAAAAAGGGCGCTGTCTCCCAGCACCCCTTTTCCTACACGTTTCTGTTTGCTTATTTTTTCATCAGCTTAACCATGACAGCCTTCTGCGCATGGAGCCGGTTCTCTGCTTCGTCAAAGATTTCATCCGCGTGTTCCTCGAACACCTTGGCGGTAATCTCCTCCTCCCGGTGGGCGGGCAGGCAGTGCTGAACCATGGCGTCAGGCTTTGCCACAGCCATAATCGCATCATTAATCTGGAACCCTTCAAAGGCTTTCTTCCTGGTTTCAAATTCACCTTCCTGGCCCATGGAAGCCCAAACGTCGGTATACAGAACGTCGGCGTCCTTTGCGGCTTCCAAAACATTATCGGTCAGTTGGAAATCGGGGTTATCCTTGGCGAATTCCAGCACAATCGGATCGGGCTGGTAATCCTTTGGGCAGGCAATGGAAACCTTCATCCCGGTTTTCAGACAGCCGACAATCAGGGAATTAGCCATGTTGTTCCCATCCCCAATAAAGCAGAGTTTCAAACCCGGCAGGCTTCCCTTGTGTTCCCGGATGGTCATAAGGTCTGCCAGAACCTGGCAGGGATGGCAGAAGTCCGTCAAACCGTTAATGATGGGAATAGACCCATACTCCGCTAAATCCTCCACCTCTTTTTGTTCAAAGGTGCGGATCATGATCCCGTCCAGATACCGGGAAAGAACCCGCGCCGTATCCTGGACAGGCTCGCCGCGCCCAATCTGCAAATCGCGGGAGCTTAAAAACAGGGCGGAACCGCCTAACTGGGACATTCCCACTTCAAAGGAAACCCTTGTGCGGGTAGAGGATTTTTGAAAGATCATCCCCAAAGTCATACCTTTTAAATGTTCATGGGGGATGCTGTGTTTCTGCTCATATTTAAGCTGGTCGGCAAGGTTCAGGATTTCAATAATCTCCTCCGAGGTAAGGTCAAGCAGTTTTAAAAGATGTTTCATTATAAAATATCCTCCTTTAATATTTGGGAAAGAGAAAAGTCCCCCGGCTTCCGGGAGGCTTTTTCCCTATTGGCAATATGTTTATCAATTTAGAGACTGGAAAGAACCTTTTCCAATACAGCAAGCCCTTTGTCCATTTCTTCATAGGTAATAGTCAAAGGCGGCAGCAGGCGTACTTTTTCTTTGGCGGTCAGGATAATTAAGCCGTTTTCAATACACCTGCCCACAACTGTTTTAGAATCGCTTTTTTCCAGTGCAATCCCCAGCATCATGCCCATGCCAGTGACGCTTTTCACATTGGGCATTTTTTCAATTTTTTCCTTGAGATACGCGCCTTTTTCCTTCACTGAATCCAAAAACGCCCGGTCAAGCCTGTCAAGCACCACATTGGCCCCAGCGCAGGAAACAGGGTTGGCTCCAAAAGTAGTCCCATGGGAGCCGGGCCCCATAACGTTCTCCACCTTTTCACCAAACAGCACAGCGCCAATCGGCAGGCCGCCGCCAAGGCCCTTTGCCAGCGTAACCAAATCAGGTTTTACATCGAAATTTTCACAGCAGAGGAATTCCCCAGTGCGCCCTACGCCTGTCTGTACCTCATCGGCAATGACAAGGATGTCCCTTGACTGGCAGAAAGCAAAAAGTTTTTGGATAAAGCTTTTATCCTGGGGGATTACCCCGCCTTCCCCCTGGATAAACTCCAGCATAACCGCGCAGGTTTTATCAGAAACCTTTTGTTTTACATCGTCAATATCCCCAGCCTTTGCATACTGGAAGCCGCCCACAAAGGGGAAGAAATAATTATGGAAAACATCCTGCCCGGTGGCGGTCAGGGTTGCAATCGTCCGCCCGTGGAAAGAATTTACCAGGGTGACAATTTCATTCCGCCCGGCTTCCACGCCGTATTTGTCAAAGCTGTATTTGCGGGCAGCTTTAATAGCTCCCTCGTTGGCCTCCGCGCCGGAGTTGCCGAAAAAGACCTTTTTAAAGCCAGTCTTTTCACAGATTTTTTTCGCTGCGTTGGGGCCGGGGATGGTGTAGTACAGGTTGGAAATATGCTGCATGGTCTGCGCCTGTTCTGAGACAGCCTTTGACCATTCATCGTCGCAGAAGCCCAGGGAATTAACCCCGATGCCGCTGGAAAAATCAATGTAGCTTTTGCCGTCCAAATCCCAGCCGGTGGCGTTTTTGCCTTTGGCAATGCAGACATCTGCTCTTCCATAGGTATGCTCAATATATTGGGAATCCATTTGTTTGATTTGCTGGAAATCCATATTGATTCCTCCTTTTATTCTCTCCCGCTCTTAACAGAACATTGTCCCAATGCCTTCATCGGAAAAGATTTCAATTAAAATGGAATGCGCGATCCTACCGTCTAGGATAACCGCCCGTTTCACGCCTCGCCGGACTGATTCCACGCAACATTCAATTTTCGGAATCATGCCCCCGGAAATAATCCCCTGCCGCACTAGGGAAGGAACCTCGCTGACCTGTACAAAGGGAATCAGGGTGCTTTCATCATCCTTATCCCGCAGAAGTCCTTTAATGTCGGTCATTAAAATCAGGTTTTCCGCGTGGAGGGAAGCGGCAATCTGGGCGGCGGCGGTGTCGGCGTTGATGTTGTAAATATTGCCCTCGTCGTCTGCCCCAACAGTGGAAATAACCGGAATATAACCGTTCTGCAAAGCCACCTGGATGGGAGCGGTATCAACCGCTGTTACATCCCCCACAAAGCCTAAATCTGCGTCGCCCTTGTGCTTCTCCACCTGGAACATGGCTCCGTCAATGCCGCACAATCCCATCGCTTTCCCCTGGTGCTGGTGGAGCAGGGAAACCAGGTTTTTATTAATCTTTCCTGCAAGAACCATTTGGACAATTTCAGCGGTTTCTTCGTCAGTATACCGTAAGCCGTTGACGAATTTTGACTCTTTGCCCACACGTTTGAGCATTTCGGTAATTTCCGGGCCGCCGCCGTGAACCAGAACTACCTTGATCCCCACTAGGGAGAGCAGTACAAGGTCGCTCATGACCGCGTTTTTCAGGTCTTCGTTAATCATGGCGTTGCCGCCGTATTTAATGACAACAACCTTATTATAGTATTTCTGGATATAGGGCAGGGCCTGGACAAGCACCTGCGTTTTGATTTCGTTGGAAATCTCCACTGCTAATTCCCCCAATTTATATTAAGTCCGGTAATCCCCGTTGATTTTCACATAATCATAAGTCAGGTCACAGCCCCAGGCAACCGCTTCGCTGGTTCCCTCGCCCAGTGTAACAGAGATAACAATTTCCTTTGCGCTTAAAATCTCCGCGGCTTTTTCCTCGGAAAACTCCACGCCGGAGCCGTCTTTGCAGACCGCGATTTCACCCTTTTCCGAGCTGAGGGAAACAGCAACCTTGTTAATATCAAAATCGGCGGGAGCATATCCGATAGCGCACAGTACCCTGCCCCAGTTGGCATCCTCGCCAAACATGGCAGCTTTGAACAGGCTGGAGGTAATCACCGACTTGGCCACAATCCGTGCGGTCTGCTTGTCAGGCGCGCCCGTAACACGGCACTCTAACAACTTGGTAGCTCCTTCGCCATCCCCGGCGATTCCCCTGGAAAGGGAAACGGTGATGTAGTGGAGGGCTTCCACGAAAGCGTCGTAATCCGCGCCGGTGCTGGTGATTTCTTCATTCCCAGCCATTCCGTTGGCAAGGATGGCGACCGTATCATTGGTGGAGGTATCCCCGTCCACGCTGACCATATTAAAGGTGTCTACAATATCTTCGGAAAGGGCTTTCTGGAGCATTGCCGGGCTGATGGCAGCATCGGTGGTGATGAACGCCAACATAGTCGCCATGTTGGGGTGAATCATGCCGGAGCCTTTGGCAATGGCGCCCATGGAACAGGTTTTGCCGCCCACGGTAAAGGAAACGCCATATTCCTTTTTCACGGTGTCGGTTGTCATAATGCCCCATGCTGCGTTGTCGGAGCCGTCGTAAGAAAGCGCAGCCGCCAGTTTGGGCATCCCGTCGGCAATGGGCTGGATGGGAAGTGGCTGGCCGATAACGCCGGTGGAGCCAATGACAAAATCATCCGCCTTTAACCCTGTAGCTTCGGCGGCAATCTGACACATTTTTTCGGCTATTTCAATGCCGTCGGCGTTGCAGGTGTTGGCGTTGCCGCTGTTGCAGACAACAGCCTGAGCCTTGCCGTCGGCAATGTTCTTTTTGGTAACAGTAATGGGTGCGCCCTTCACCTTGTTTTGGGTATAGACAGCGGCGGCAGAGCAGGGAACGTCGCTGACAATCAGGGAAAGGTCGTTTTTGGTTTTATTGGAGCGTATCCCGCAGCAGATTCCCGCTGCTTTAAAGCCCTTGGGCGTGCATACGCCGCCGGGAATTGGCGTTAAAGTGGACATAGTGTTTTCCCTCCTAATTTTATCATGAGTTTCAGTTGCTTTAATGCAATCATCCCTCTTATGCTCTCCTGTCAAAAGAGGGTTTCTCCTCCAGGTAATCTGGCATTGCTTCCAGTTCCCCTTTGCCGTTCTTTAGGGAGCGGTACTCATTAAAATAAATCTCATAAAACTCCCGTTCCTTTTCCCGTTCGGCCGGAGTCCTCTCACAAGCCCATCCGTATCCCGAACCGAGATATGTCAATACCTTTGTGCCCTGGTAATAAATGTCCGCGCCATGTCCCCCGTCCGTCAGGGTCGGGCAGGTAAGCGTTCCGCCTCCTGTCAGCGCAAACTTCTTTTCGGCAAGGTTCTCCTTCCTCCCCTCCGCTGCCTCCAGAAAGTCAAGGAGTGATAGTTCCCCGATTCCGCGGCATTTGGGATTGCCATCCTGCCCCTTCAGCGCATTTGCCGCCTGCTGGTACAACGCCTTCCTATCGGGAGACACATCAGACACATACTTTGCGCACAGCTCCGTTCTCTGCCTATGAAGATATTCCAATTCCGCCTTGCTTGTAGTGTTTGCAGCCCTCCGCGCCAGGTCCTTGATCTCATCGGTAAACTCCGCTTTTGACTTGCCGCTTTTCCCTGCGCTTGGAATCAAGGACCAGTTAGGCCTCCTACCGCTCGGTGACATACTGTGTTTTAGATTTACAGCATTCACCATGCCCGATATTGAAATTCCCATGAGTTCACCTCACAAATCATTTTCCCGTCTGCCGTCATTTATAGAGCTTCTGATTTTATAGGCCCGTCCCCTCATCTAATCCCAGCATCAGGTTCATATTCTGGACCGCCGCGCCGGACGCTCCCTTCCCCAGGTTATCCAGCCGGGAAACCAGGAGAATCTGCTCCTCGTTGCCGCCGACGAAAATCTCCATATCGTTGGTCCCGGCAAGGGTGCTGGCGGCAATAAAGCCGTCATCAATAACCCCTTCCCCCATAAAGGGGAGAACCTTCACAAACCGCTGTCCCGCGTAGTAGTCAGAAAGGCGTTTGTGTAATTCAACAGGTGTAACCTTCTTTGGCAGAAGCCGGGTATATAGGGGGACTGTCACTTCCATACCGCAGTAGAAATCATCTACCAATGGATTGAAAATCGGCGGGTATTCCAGCCCTGGAACCTTCTGCATTTCCGGCAGATGCTTATGGCTCATGGTCAAACCGTACTGCCGGGGGCTGTCGTATCCTTTGGGCTTTTCCCCTGCTTCATATTTGGCAATCATCTTTTTGCCGCCGCCGGAGTAGCCGCTGACCGCATGGCAGACAACCGGGTAATCTTTCTGCATAATCCCCATTGCCACCAATGGGTACACGATGGATAGGAACCCCGACGCATAACAGCCGGGATTTGCAACCCGTTTAGAGGAAATAACCGCTTCCCTGTGTCCCTTGGACAGCTCCGGGAACCCATAAGCCCAACCGGGGGTGGTGCGATGGGCGGTAGATGCGTCGATGATCCGCACATGGTCGTTTTCCACCAGGGAAACCGCCTCTTTTGCCGCCGCATCGGGCAGGCAGAGGAAGGTAATATCAGAAGCGTTTATCATTTCCCGGCGGGCGTTGATATCTTTCCGGTTCTCGTCGTCTAAAAGGAGAAGCTCCAGATCTTTCCGCCCCTCAAACCTCTGGTAGATTTGCAGGCCGGTTGTGCCCTCTTTGCCGTCAATAAAAATTTTATATGCCATTGATTATTCCTCCTGTATTGCCGCCCGGACTGCCGCAATCTGCTCCTTTACCCGTTCCGGCGCAGGGCCGCCTACAACTGTCCTGCCCTTTACGCAGGTTTCCAGGCTGATTGCCTGGTAAATATCTTCCTCAAATTCCCCGCAGAGGGCTTTATAATCCTCCAAAGGCAGTTCTTCCAAGGTGGTATCCTTTTCAATGCACTGTGCCACAAGGGTTCCGGTAATCTTGTAAGCGTCCCGGAAGGGAACGCCTTTCCGGGTCAAATAATCCGCCGCGTCGGTGGCGTTGATAAACCCTTTTGCCGCCGCCCGCCGCATATTGGAGGGGATGGGCTTCATGGTGTCGATCATGGGAATCATGGTTTTCAAACAAAGGGCGGCTGTATCCACTGCATCGAAAACCGCTTCCTTGTCCTCCTGCATATCCTTGTTATAGGCAAGGGGAAGCCCTTTCATCATGGTTAAGAGGGTATTCAAATCCCCGTAAACACGCCCTGTTTTTCCGCGGACAAGCTCGGTAATATCGGGGTTTTTCTTCTGGGGCATAATGCTGGAGCCGGTGGCGAAAGCATCGTCCAGCTCTATAAATTTAAATTCCCAGGAACACCAGAGAATGATCTCCTCCGACAAACGGGAAAGGTGCATCATCAAAATAGAAACTGCCCCAGCCAATTCAATACAAAAATCCCTGTCAGAAACCCCGTCTAAACTGTTCAGCGTAACAGAGGAAAAACCAAGCAGTTCTGCGACCCGTTCCCGATTCAAAGGGTAGGTAGTCCCCGCTAAGGCGCAGCTTCCCAAGGGCATAACGTTCATTCGGTTCTTTGCGTCTTTCAGGCGGTCGATATCCCGCAGGAGCATCTGGCAGTACGCCATCAGGTGGTGTCCAAAGGTAATGGGCTGTGCCCGCTGCAAATGGGTATAGCCGGGCATAACCGTTTCGGTATGCTGTTCCGCCTGATTGCAGAGGGAACAGATCAGTTCTTTTACCTGGGAAATAAGCCCCTCAGCAGCTTCCCGCAGGTAAAGGCGGATATCCAGCGCAACCTGGTCGTTCCGGCTCCGGGCGGTGTGGAGCCGCTTTCCCGCGTCCCCGATGCGGGCGGTCAGCTCTGCTTCTATAAACATATGGATGTCCTCGGCTTCCGGGTCAAAGGCAAGTTTGCCGCTGTCCAGGTCAGACAGGATAGACTTTAAACCTTTTATAATCGTTTCGCTCTCCGAGGGGGCGATGATGTTCTGTTCCCCCAGCATGGTGGCGTGGGCGATGCTGCCTGCAATATCCTGCCGGTACATCCGGGAATCAAAGGAAATCGACGAGTTGAAGTCATTGACCCGTTCGTCCGCCTCCTTGGAAAATCTGCCTGCCCAAAGTTTCATCTGATCTGCTCCTATCCTTTTATGTTATAGGGACTCTCCGCCGCCAACGGAAAAGAAGGAATGGGAACCTTCCGGGAAGGTTCCCATCGCGGCATACGGTCACTTATTTATGAAGATTATTTTCCTTCCTTTGCAGCGCGCTTCTGGTCCAGTACGGCTTTCACCTTAATGGGCAGGCCGAACAGGTTGATGAACCCCTGGGAATCCATCTGGTTGTAGACCTCGTCCGCATCAAAGGTGGCGACCTCTTCATCATACAAGGTGTAATCGCTGGTAACGCCTGCGTTGATAATGTTGCCCTTGTACAGCTTCAGTTTAACGTCGCCGGTAACAGTCTGCTGGGTAGAATCCACAAAGGCGCTGAGAGCTTCCCGCAGAGGGGTGTACCACTGGCCGTTATAAACCAGGTCGGCGAATTTCAGGGCAACCTGTTGTTTATAATGCTGGGTTTCCTTATCCAAACAGATGGTTTCCAGCACATCGTGAGCGTGATAGAGGATGCTCCCGCCGGGGGTTTCGTAAACGCCGCGGCTCTTCATGCCTACCAGGCGGTTTTCCACCAGATCGGCCAGGCCCACGCCGTTGGCCCCGCCGATTTTGTTCAGCTTCTGGATCAGGGAAACGCCGTCCATTTCCACACCGTCAAGGGCAGTAGGAACGCCCTTCTCAAAGTGCAGGGTGATATATGTGGGGGTATCAGGGGCCTTTTCAGGGGAAACGCCCATTTCCAAAATCTCGTTGTATTTCGGCTCGTTCGCCGGATCTTCCAAATCCAAGCCCTCATGGGAGAGATGCCACAGGTTTTTATCCTTGGAGTAGTTGGTTTCACGGGTAATCTTCAGAGGGATCTGATGGGCTTCGGCGTAGTCAATCTCCTCGTCGCGGGATTTAATATCCCAGATACGCCAGGGGGCAATAATGGGCATATCGGGGGCAAAAGCTTTGATGGTCAGCTCAAAACGAACCTGGTCGTTGCCTTTGCCGGTACAGCCGTGGGCGATTGCGTCCGCGCCCTCTTTTTTGGCGATCTCCACCAGCCTTTTGGCGATGATGGGGCGGGCAAAGGAGGTGCCCAAAAGGTATTTATTTTCGTAAACAGCCCCGGCCTTCAGGGTGGGCCAGATGCAGTCCTCTACAAATTCCTTTTTCAAGTCCTCAATATACAGCTTGGACGCGCCGGTTTTAATGGCTTTTTCCTGGAGCCCTTCCAATTCGCTCTCCTGCCCTACGTCAGCGGCGACAGCGATGACCTCGCAGCCGTAGTTTTCCTTCAGCCAGGGAATGATAATGGAAGTATCCAGACCGCCGGAATAGGCCAGAACAACTTTATTATATTTTTTACTCATTTTCATTCATCCTCCAGTAATTTGGGTGGGGAACCCATTCGGGTGTCCCGTGAGATATTTATAATTATACACAATCGGCGAATAAAATCAACCCCTTTTCTGAAAAATTCCCAAACTGCCCTGATTTTTGGATTCCTCTACAGATAAAAGGGATTCTTTGAGGGGAAGAGGTGCAGAATGCACAATTTATTGCTTTGGAGCAGGAAAATATTTTGGACGGCAGCGCGAACACAAGTGATAATATATACATGGTTTTCTGTATATTATACATTTTGGTCATAGGAATGTCCATTGCTTATTAAGTGCGGCTGCCTTTCAAGAGCCATCATGTGTCTTTTCTCTTTCCAGACAAGATACAGAGATAAAATCGTTGCCAGCATGACAAATCCCAAAACTGGCGTGATGCAGAAGTTAATACGCAGGCCGGCAACACCGATTTGGAACATTTCTCCCGTCCCGCCAAACGCCGCCAGAATTTGTCTTGGAAAAAACAGCACTGCAAGCCAAATAATACAAGTGATGGAAACGGAGAACATGGTCGCCTGATATAGTGTTGCCATGACACGTTTGTAGTTTCCCGAACCGTAGTTATTTCCGATGATAGGCTGAATCCCTTGACTGATACCGCTGGCTGGCATAATCACAAACGTCATGATGCTTGACACCACGGCATAGATGCTGATGGCAATATCGCCGCCGCATTTTCCCAACTGGCCAGAGCGGAAGTACCGTTAAAATTGCCGACAAACATTCTGTCCACGATATTGTAAACAGCCGTTATCAGCAGCGAAACAGCCGCCGGTATGGAAAATTTGAGTATCATGGGGAACAACTTTCCGTTCAGGTAATCAACAGATTTCTTGATCATAATTTCACCTCGAAATTTAGTTTCCTAAGTATTTGGAGGGGAATTAGGCTGCCGGGCAATTTGGCAGCCTAACCGTTCAGGAGATATTATCCAGCATCTTTTCAATCACTCTGAAAAAGGTATCCATGTCGGTACTGGAAATGCCACAGGTCAATTCATCTTCCAGGTGGGTAATATCGGCAATTACCATGTCCCTGTATTGTAATGCCTTTTCGCTGACAACAATTCTTTTCATTCGTGCGTCGTTTGGCATCGCTTCGCGGTGAATCAGCCCATCATGCTCCATCTTTTTCAGCAGCTCCGTTGCAGTTGGGGGACGCAGGCTGTATTCTTCTTCAATATCCTTTTGAAAGACATTGCCGGTCTGTGCCAAAATGAAATGCAGCACCCGTCCCTGCGAACCGCTTAGATTTTCTCTGCTGGAAAAAGCGTCAATTTTCCTGCGCAGCTTGTTTGATAATTTGCTGATATAGCGAGCCGCATACCTGTCATGGGTCATAGTCACCCCTCCAAAACTTAGCAACCTAAGTATAACGCGTAAAAACACCTTTGTCAAGACTTTTATCGTCTGAGATGTGGACACACAGCGCCGTCATAGCCTGCCACCCGCAGCGTCATGTCCGGGTCGGGAAGGCTATGGTTTTCAAAGCCAGCAAGTGCAAGGCGCAGCCGTTCCAGCTTCCACAGCTTTCCATCTGGCGATAATTCTCTTGCTTTTTCTGTCATAAAATATACTCCCTCCTAAGTGACATATCGTTGTTATTTTACTTGTCTACTTAGAAGGGAGCATATCAATTCAGCGCGGTTCCGCTTTTTTATCAGGGATTTTAAACCATAGCTGCGCCGTCAACTGACAGGGTGACACCGGTGATATAGCTGGCCATGTCGCTGGCGAGGAACAGGAAAGCGTCCGCCACTTCCTCCGGTTCGCCCATGCGTCCCAGGGGGATGGGGGCGGTAATGCGCTTGACCATCTCCTCCGGCAGGGCCGCTACCATATCGGTGCGGGTGACGCCGGGGGCAACGGCGTTGACGCGGATGTTATCCCGGCCCATCTCCCTGGCCAGGGACTTGGTCATACCGTTGACCGCGAACTTGGAGGCGGGATAGGCGCATCCGGCGGGCTGGCCGTAAATGCTGACCATAGAGCTGGTGTTCAGGATAACGCCGCCGCCCTGCTCCTTCATGATGCCCGCAGCCTCTCTGGAGCAGACGAAGACGGAATTGACGTTGAGGTCCATTACCTTGGCGAAGTCCTCCGGCTTATACTGGTAGATGCTGTCGCGGGCGGAAACGCCTGCGTTGTTGACCAGGATATCCAGGGAACCGAAGGCTTCCTTTACCTTCTGGAAAGCCTCGTGGACCTGTTCGGGATTGCTCAGCGCGGGGCAGAGCCCGATAACGGGATAATTGGAATTTTCCTCCTTCAGCCCGGCGAGGGCCTTATCAACAGTTTCCTGGCGGGAGCCCAAAAGGGCCACCTTTGCGCCGTTTGCGAGAAATTTCTTGACAATTGCCAGGCCGATGCCTCTTGTACCGCCGGTGACGACAGCGGTTTTTCCTTTCAGAAGATCCATTGCAATTCACTCTCCTTTTTGTTTTTCACGGGGGGCTGGGGGCTTTGACGCGGTTTTGTTTGTTTATAGTTTAACATACTTCCCGGCCCTATACAAGTGGAGGGAAATAAAAATACAAGTAGTATCTGTGTGATCGCCAGGGATGCGAGCCATGTCAGGAAAGACTATCTGCAAACGGGTTTCTATATGGAAGTCCTTAAGCATCGCTGGCTGGTGGACGAAGAAGCGGCAGACGTTGTGCGCCGCATTTATCGATTGAGCACGGAGGGAAAAGCCCCTCAAACGATTGCCAAAATCCTGATAACGGATAAGGTGTAGCTCCTCTCCTATTCCCTCGCCCGGCAGAGGCGGGGGACGTGTGCGCTATGGTAAGCTCTATATTATCAAGAACCTTTGGCAAATCAAAAATCTATATTGAATATTTTGTGACTTCATGCTAAAATATCAAGGATTGAGGGTGCGAGCAAAAACCGCATATATTGTTAGAGAAACGTATTCTCTTGCCCTAAATAAAAAACAGGTAAAAGGAAGGTCATGTATGAAGTCGATCAAATCAAAAATCCAAATCAGTATGTTGTCGGTAGTGCTGGTAGGTTCGGTGCTGATCGGTGTGATTACAGCCCTATTGAACGCCAGCGGCATTGATGATGTCATGACAAAGACTCTGGGTCCCGCAACGCAGATGGCTGCAGACGCCGTGGAGTGGAAAATGGGGAATTACTGGACAGCGCTTCAAGAGGCTGCCGCCTCTGATATTTTCCGGGAATCTGATCCGACTGCCCCAGAACTGATTCCGCTTCGAGAGGATATCGCCCAGCGCAACGGCTTTCTTTATGTTGGCAAAATGGACGCCAGCGGGTTTTCCTCCACGGGATACAGCTACGCAGAAGAGGATTATTTTCAACAGTGCAGATCAACAATGAAACCCTATATCTCTGATATTATGAACGACGGCCAGCGGATGATTTTTCTGTTGGAGGTACCCATCATCGTCAACGGTCGCTTTGATGGTGTGGTTTATGGTGGAATCAGCGCTGATTTTCTGTCAGATATCGTAATTAATCTGTCTATCGGCAACAACGGCGTAGCCTATGTGCTGGACAATAAGGGGAATGTCATTGGTCATCGGGAGGCTTCTATCGTAGAGGAAGGCTCCAACATGATTGAAGCCGCAAAAACGGACCCAAGCGTGGCGGATATAGCTGCTGTGAATCAGCGCATGACCCAGAGGGAAACCGGCTTCGGGGCATATAATTTTTATGGTGACAACAAGTTTGTGGGATTCGCTCCCATTGACGGCAATCAGGAGTGGAGTATCGCCATTGAGACCAGCCAGAGGGAACTCAAATCCACTTTGGCCCGGAGCATTATGCTGACAGTTTTGGTGATAGTCCTCGTTGTGATCGCCACATTCCCTGTAGCGGTCAAAGTAGGCTGGTCTATCTCTGGTCCAATTCAATCCTGTGTTGCCCGGCTTGAGAAGATGGCTGACGGAGATTTACACACACCGGCCCCCCATGTGAAGTCTAAGGATGAAACCTCCCAACTTGCAGGGGCTTTAGAAACCATGCTGTCTCGTCTAAACGATGTGGCGCAGGATGTGTCCCATCACCTAGGCAAAATGGCGCAAGGGGATTTCCGTGAAAGGATCACTCGTACATACTGGGGCGACTTTGTAACCATGGAGCAGTCCATTAAGACCATCCACAATTCCCTGAAAGATACGCTTTCACAAATCAGTCAGTCTGCCGGAACCGTGGCTAGTAGCGCCGTTCAGGTATCCAACGGCGCTCAATCTCTGAGCCAGGGGTCCACAGAGCAAGCCGGTGCAATCCAGGAACTCTCCGCCACCGCCGAAAGCATCGCAGAGAACGCTAGGCAGACTGCGGCTGCGGCAGAGGAAGCTGAGTGTTTTGTGGCGCAAGCAGGCGCGCAGCTGGGAGTCAGCGTGAATTATGTTCAAGAGCTGAATACCGCTATGGAGAAAATCTCCGGGTCCTCCACAAAAATTAGCAACATTATTGATACCATTGAAAACATTGCGTTCCAGACCAATATCTTGGCCCTAAACGCCGCTGTGGAGGCAGCGCGGGCAGGCAGCGCGGGAAAGGGCTTTGCTGTGGTGGCTGATGAGGTGCGTAATTTGGCGTCTAAGTCTGACGAGGCTGCCAAAGCCACCAAGGAGTTGATAGAGAGTTCTATTGCTGCTGTTGTAGAGGGGGGCCAGGTGGTTGAAAAGGTAACGGAATCATTGGAGAAAACCCACTCCATCGCGGAAAATGTAACGATTAAAGTGGATTCGGTCGTAGGAGCGATAGAAAGCCAGACCACAGCGATCTCTCAAGTGACCGAGGGAATTGACCAAATATCTTCCATTATTCAAAGCACCTCTGCCACTTCAGAGCAAAGCGCCTCTACTGCGCAGGATTTATCGGATCAATCCCTGCTGATGAATAATTTAGTGCGTAAGTTCCAGCTAAGTTAAAAGGGGGCTTGATATCGTCTCGCTCAGTTTGGCATATCAGTAATGTTTTTTAATAGGAAAGAATACAAGCCACCCGTTATGCGAGTGGCTTGTATTCATATGATTCTATCATGCTTTTTACACCATTAAACCTAAAATATATAATACAACACATCTCATATTTCCCGTTGACAAGAGCTTTAGAAGGAACACTTCCCCGAACAATTATCAAAATAGCACAGAAAGCTGGAATACAATTCTGACAGCTTATTAATCGCCGGTTTTTTACCCTTTACCCTATATAACACAAAATTCCCCAAAATCTAACACCTTCATCACAAAATATTTTGTAAATATTTTGTGAACGAAATGAAGCGCCCTTTTTTCTTGACAAAATGGACCTTTCAAATTATAATTCAAGTTATATAATTTGAATTATAAAAGGAGGAAGCCGGTTATATGCCAAAGGCAAAAATCACCAGGGAAATGGTGGTTGACGCGGCGTTTGATGTGGCACGGGCGGCAGGGATTGAAAATGTCAATGCCAGAACAGTGTCGGAAAAGCTGGGCTGTTCTACACAGCCGGTCATGTACCACTATGCGACCATTGAGGAGTTGAAAAAGGCGGTTTACGCCAAAGCTGATGGGTTCCATTCGGAGTACTTGATGAATCTTGAAAATCCCCAAGATGGGGTTGTGCTGGGGATAGGTCTCAACTACATCCGCTTTGCCATCAGGGAGCCGCAGTTGTTCCGGCTGCTGTTCCAGTCCGGATTTGCCAATGAGAACAGCATTTTGGAGATGATAGATTCCGAGGAGCTTCGGCCGGTTCTTTCGGCCATGCAGCAGGCAATGGAGATGGATATGGAGCAGACCAAAAGGGTTTTTTTGACCGTTTCCCTGTTTGCCCACGGTTACGCGAGCATCATCGCCAACAACTCGCTGGAGTTTGACGAGGGGACAGCGGCCCTGCACCTGGAGCGGGCATACTGCGGCGCAGTGCTGGAGGCATTGGCAACAGAGGAAAAGGGGGAAACAAAATGATGAAAAAGCTGTACGAAAAAAGTGAGCTCTCCTTTGCGCTCTTTTGGATTGTGGTCTACTGCATTGCCCAGTCCACTGCCTTTCCGCTGAGCCAGATGATCGGCATCGAAAGCGCGGCAAACGCGGCGTTCAGCGTTATCCTGACCGTCATCCTGTTCTGCTGGGTTAAGAAAAACGGGCTGATGGAGCGGTACGGCCTTTGCAGGACCAGCCTGCCCGCGGCAAGGTTTCTCTGGTATCTTCCGCTGGTTCTGCTGGTTTCCGAAAACCTGTGGAATGGGGTGGCAATCAATTTCCCGCTGGCGGGTACCCTCTGCTATATGACTAACATGCTGTGTGTGGGCTTCTTGGAGGAGATACTTTTTCGGGGCTTTCTCTTTAAGGCCATTATCGCCAAGGACGGCGCAAAGAAGGCAATTATTATTTCCAGCGTGACATTTGGCCTGGGGCATCTGCTGAACCTGCTGAACGGGAGAGGCATGGAGCTTGTGACGAACCTGTGCCAGGTAACGGGGGCGATAGCGATAGGCTTTTTATTAGTGACGATATTTTATCGCGGAGGAAGCCTGTGGCCCTGCATCCTGACCCATTCGGGGATAGACGTGGTCAGCACCTTTGGCAGCGAGGCGGGCCTGACGGACACCGGGCGGATTATCCTCAACCTGATACGTTCCGCCATAGTGATTGCGTATACCCTGATCCTCATGAGAACCCTGCCGGAGGGCGAAGAGGGTGGGCATCAGCAGTCAGAGTAACATTGGATAGCGGGAAGACGTACCGCATTAGCTGTTACTTTCAAAAATACTGGAAAAAACCCTCCTTTTATTGTATAATAGAACGAACAGATAAAAAAGCTTCGTTACCTTTGCCCGATAAGGCAAGCGCATAGACCAAAGGAGGGGAACACAGTATGCCCAAAAGGCCAATTTTTCAGCACCACAGCGAAGGCTTCAGACACCTTCTTTTCCAGTTTCTTGCTCCCTATACCGTATTTGTGCTTTTGCCGGTGATGGTTCTGGCCATTGTGTCCAACCGGGCCATCCATATCACCAAGACCAACGCCATGGAACGTCAGGTGGGCACGCTGGACCAGGGGGTGGCGTATGTGGATACGGTTTTAAAGACATTTGATGTCATCTCCCCCCATATACGGATGAACAGCGATTTAATCAGCCTCCAAAAGCTGGGGGAAAACCACAGAACAGAGGATTATTATGTTCTGTGGAAGGGCCTGAGCGCCATTCGGGACTCTGACCTGACCAGCCGGAATATCGGTGCCTGTATTTACTACCACGACAGCCGCATTCTGCTCTCCCAATACCATATCAGCAATGACCTGGAGCGGGAATACGGAACAAGCTACCAGTTCGGGGAGGGGGACTTTCAGGATTTTTTAGAGCGGTATCCCGCAAAAACCTTTTTCAAGGAATTCCACCCCTATGAATCAATCCGCTGGAACAATCAGGAATTTGAGGGAATCCTGTACTCCATGCCGATGACGGCGGAATGCCAGGCAACCCTGTTTTTCCTCCTGGAGGGTACTTCCATATCCGACGCGTTTTCCAACATTCTGCATTTTGGGGGCTCCCTCTATATCCTGGATGAGCGCAACCAGCTTTTGTTTTCCAGCAACCCTGACCTGCCCCAGGATTTTCTGTTCCCGCCCCTTTCGGTCCTTTCCTCCAGGGGAGAGATACCCTCCTCCTTTTTTGGGGAGGAGAATCTGGCCGCCTATGTTGTTTCCGACTACGGCCTCAAGTATATTTCCACAATGCCCCTTACCGTGGCGTATAAAGACGCCGCTTATTTAAGCCGACTTTCCGCTGCCATGAACGTCCTTGCCCTTCTGCTGGCGGTGGGCTATGCCTTTTATCTCGCTTTCAGGTCCAGTTCACAAATCAGCAGCATGGAGGCCATCCTGAAAGGGGCCGAGTATGATTCCGGCGCCTTTACCGGGGGAAACGTCTTTGCCTATCTCAATAACTCCATCCTCCATGTGGTGCAGGACAACCGGCTTTTGAGCAAAAATGTCCAGGAACAGCTCCCCATTCTGCGGGCGGTTTATCTGGACAAACTGATCAATGACTCTTTTACAGGGGAGCAGGAACAATCAGAGCTGGAACGCAGGCTGGGGTTTCCCCTGGAGGGATTCTTCTGCGTCCTTGCCGTTGGCCTGGAACCCCAAAAGGATATTTCCTCTATTGAGTCCCTGGATACGCTGGAGGTCTATACCGCCCAGAAGCAGCAGCTTCTCACCCAGATGGAGGAGGAGTTTAAGGGATGGGGCCTGCTGTACAGCCGCAGCCTTGACCAGATTGTGGTCATCTGTCAATTCGCCGCCGAAGATACAGAGCGTTATCAGGCCCTATGCGAAGCCTGCCTGCAAAGGTGCAGCGCCTATATGGAGGAGGACTGGTCCTTTTCTATGCGCTGTGTGGGGAGCGAGCTGTTTCGGAATATCCGAAAGGTCTGCGATCACTTTAATCTTTGCCGGGAGGCTTTGCGGCAGACGCCCCTCTTTGAGACGGACTCGGCCATTCTTTGGGATGCCGCCCAGTTTTCCGACAGCCGCAACCTGTTCTATTATCCGTCTGGCTTTGAGTCCCGCCTCTGCCGCCAGCTCAAGGCCGGGGAAAGGGATGCGGCCCTGGAAACCGTCCAGGAGGTACTGGACAAAAACCTTTTTCAAATGCATCTTCAGCCCAAAATGCGTCAGATATTTGTCAGCCAGCTGAAAGCCTCTCTGCTGCGTTCCCTTGACGATTCACTGCTCCCCGATTTTCAGGAGCGTATCTTCCAGCTTGATCCCGATCTGTCCCCAAAGACTCTGCGGGATAAAGTGCTGGGCCTCGTCTCCGAGATTGGCGGGATTTATCAGAACAGGAGCGGCAATAAGAAGGACGGGCTGAAGCAGGAAATGCTTTCCCTGGTAGAGCAGGAGTTCGGCAATCCGGCGATGTCGCTGAAATACGCCGCCTCCCGCTTCCAGCTTTCGGAGGCATACTTCTCTCAGCTCTTCAAGGAGCTTACAGGGGAGAATTTTTCCACATACCTGGACCAAATCCGCATGAAACACGCGTATGAGCTGCTTTTGAAGAAAATGAAGGTGGACGACGTATCGGAAAAATGCGGGTACAGCACTACGAGCACGTTCCGGCGGGCATATAAGAGGTTTTATGGGGTCAGCCCATCCCAGACCCGCGGGGAGGAAAAAGGAAAAAAAGATACATAAACGGAGAAGCCGCCCTGAATCTGCCAGGGCGGCTTCCTTTACTTTTTACAGTCAATCTTTTCTTTCTTTTGGGCGGTTTCCGTCAAACTTATTTTATTTATACTGGCGGTCATACGCTTTCTGGATATATTCCAAATATTTTGGCAGTTCCAGTTTTTCAAATTCTTTCACATAAGAATCCCATTCTTTTTCAATGTCACGGTTTCCGGTAATAAATGCCACCAGGCTTTCGCGGGCATAAGTATTGATTTGTTCCCTTAACCTGGAGTATTCGTTAGATTCCTCCGCGGTGTAATAAATGGACTGGGGAACTTGCTTTTCAGGGGTTTCAAAGGGATAGTAGTGGATGTTGGTAATGCTGTACAGCCTGGGTTCCTGAGTCCAAACAGCGTTGGGGTCAGAGTAGTCGGTCATTTCGCCCAGGCGAAGCTCGGAGGTACGGTTGCCGGGGAAGGTGTTTCTGGCGTTGGTGGGCTCTGTGCCGTCAAAATCTCTCAGCTTATGCCAAATAGCAGGTTTCTGGTCGATTCCAAGGGAACCTTCCGGGGCAAGTTCCCAGTTATCCCCTTCAATGCCGAATTGGGAACGCATTGTTACTTCCTGGGAGTACAGGCCATCCAACCATTTAACAGCAACTTCTGGATACTGGCATTTGTTTGTTAAAACAACGCAGCTAGTGCCGACTGCCGTAGCAGTAATAGGGGCATATTGCGCCCCATTCGGCCCTTTCAGCGGAGAAAGAGCGTCGTAGGAGTTTGCCCTTTTGTCCTCAGTGTCCTTGTCGTACCCTAGGAATTTCCACCAAAGGGAGGAAGAACCAACGCCAACAATCTGTGCATCAGGGTTTGTCCCAAGCTGGAGATACTCGTCTTCTGTCTGGGTCAGGGAAGTGGGGTCAAGCAGCCCCTCGGAAATCAGCTTTTTAATGTATAGAAGCCCTTCTTTGTATGCGTCGGTATCAGCAACAAACTTTACAGACCCATTGTCCAGCTCCAGGAAAGCGCTGCTGGTCTGCTGGTCAAAGTAAACAAAAGAATTCATCAGGAAGGTATAGGGTGCAAATTCGTAAGCATTGTTTTTGTTGCAGCCAGTCATAGGAATTTCGTCTGCTTTGCCGTTGCCGTTGGGATCCTGCTCCTTGAAAGCTTTCAAAACATTGTAAAATTCATCTGTTGTAGTTGGTACAGCCAGGCCCAGCTTTTCCAGCCATCCGGTGTTAATCCAGGCGCGGTAGGTGTGCCGGGTATGGAAAGCATCGTTGATATTGGGCAGAGCATAAATATTCCCATCTGGAGAGGTAATTGCGCCTGGGAGGTTTGCCTGCTGCTCAAATACATCTTTGATGTAAAAGCCGTGTTCGTCAATCAGGCTGTTTAGGGATTGGAATACCTTTTGGGTTCCATAGGTAACTTCGTCAGCAGTGGTAAGGCCGCAGTTCATGATAATATCGGGATAATCCCCGCTTGCCAGCAGCAGGTTGATTTTCTCCTTTTTGCTCTGGGCAGGGACAGAAGTATACTCCACATGGACATTGGTTTTTTCTTCATACCATTTGGTAAATTCGTTTTCATTAAAATCGCTTAAATAGGTTGCATCAGGGGTGACAATGCTTAATGTGACGGGCGTTTGGGTAATAGGAAACTCTCCTGGCGCTGACAGCCCAGAACCAGACCCAGAACCGCTTCCAGAGGAAGCCGGCCCGGACGCTGAAACCGAACCGCTGCCGGATGCAGGCGCAGAACTGCCGGAAGATGAATTGCCGGAAGAACATCCCGCCATGACGGAAAGCAGCATAGCTGCGGAAAGGACGCTGGACAAAACTTTTTTGTTTGTACTCATGGTTATTCTCCTTTTTAAAGTATATATTTGAATTTGTTATGAAAACGGAACTGGAAATGTCCCGAAAATCAACCCTTTAATGCGCCAATCATGATTCCTTTTACAAAGTGTTTCTGGATAAAGGGATACAAAACCAGCATAGGCACGCTTGCCACAACAATCAGGGAATACTTTAATAACTGTGCAAGCCCTTCCTGTTTCTGCATGGCATCAATGTCCTTCATCATTTCGTTGTCGATCTGGTTGGCAATGAGGATATTGCGCAGAACCACCTGGAGGGTGAACTTTTTGGAATCCTGAAGGTAAATCATAGCGTTAAAGTAGCTGTTCCAATGGCCTACTGCGTAGAACATGGTCAGTACCGCGATAATGGGGGCAGACAGGGGAAGAACAATTTTCCACATAAAATAGATATCACTGCACCCGTCCAGGGAAGCGGCTTCATATAAATCATCAGGGATATTGCTTTGGAAAAAGGTTCGGGCTACGATTACATTATAAACGCTTACCGCACCGGGAAGGATTAACGCCCAATAGGTATTATACAGCCCCATTCCCTTAATCAGCAGGAAGGACGGAATCAGCCCGCCGCTGAACAGCATCGTAAAGGTAATAAATCCAGTAATAACCCCCCTGCCGAACAGGGTTTTACGGGATAAGGGATAAGCAAGCATGATTGTAAAAGCGATATTGACCATTGTTCCAGCTACTGTCAGGTAGATAGTATTAACAAAGCTGCGGGGAATCTGTGGGTTTTTAAAAACTGCCTCATAGCCTGCCAGGGTAGGTTCTACCGGGAAAAGCCATACCCTGCCTGCCATAACCGCGTTGCTGTTGCTGAAAGAAGCAGATAAAATATAAATTAGCGGGTAAAGGACAATTACCATAATAATGGAAAGCAGGGTTAAATTAATTATGTTAAAAATGCGGTCGCCGGAAGAAAGACGGATTGCATTTAAATTCTTTTTCATAATAGCGTAATGTCTCCTTTCTATAAATAATTACCAAAGGCTGGTTTCACTGACTTTTCGGGAGATGGAATTGACCAAAATCAGCAGGAAGGTATTAATGACGGAATTGAACATTCCGACCGCAGCGGAAAAGCTGTACCTTGCATTTTCCAAACCAATGCGGTAAACATAAGTGGAGATAATGTCAGAGGAGGACATATTCAGGTTATTCTGCATCAAAAGGACTTTTTCATGGCCTACGTTCATTAAACGCCCGCACTGCATAATAAGCTGGATGATAATTGTAGGGAGGATTCCAGGGAGGTCTATATTCATAATCCTTTGGAGCTTGGACGCCCCGTCCACTGTTGCCGCTTCATATAAAGAGGGATCTATGCCGGACAGAGCCGCAATATAGATAATGGAGTTATATCCCATTGACTGCCAGATGCCCGACCAGACATAAATGCTTTTGAAATATTCCGGCTTGGCGATAAAGTCAATCCTCTCGCCGCCGAAAAGGGCAATGATATTATTAATCATGCCCGCCCTGGGAGCCATCAGCATTAATACCACTGAAACCATGACAACGGTAGAAATAAAATGGGGAGCATATGTAATTAATTGGACAGCTTTCTTGAATTTCGTATTGGTACACTCGTTAATCATAACTGCTAACAGAATCGGAACCGGGAAACCGGCAATTAAAGAATACAGGCTGATTCCCAAAGTATTTTTAATAAGGCGGGGGAACTGGTAAGAGGTTATAAATTCTTTAAAGTGCTTTAACCCGACCCAGGGGCTGTTCCATATGCCGCCTACTACATTAAATTCCTTAAATGCAATCTGCAAGCCCACCATTGGGCCATAATGGAAAACCAAAATAATCAGCAGGGGCGGCAGCATAATAAGGTATAACTGCCAATGGCGTTTGATTTCCTTTAATCCCCTTTGGAATACGCTCTGGGATGCAATTGGTTTTGGCTGCGCTTTTACAATCTGGGACATCCTGAAATCCTCCTTTTATTAATTTGTTAATAATTTTGATAAATTGCTGAATGTAAGAATCCGCCCGCTCGTTTTTCTGTTTAAAAGATACCAAAGTTTCCGCCAGGTAACAAGAGCAGATTCTTTATATACCATTTGTTTGTTTCTTTTTTGGCCGTTTTTTCACCGCGCAATTTTATAGACAAGGGGCTTTTCTTTATTTTTGAGCGGTCATTTTGGCCGAAGCTCATCGTTTTTTTCTTGTTTTTTTACAGAAACTTGGAGGATACATCTAATTTTTTTCAAGCACAGGAATGCAAATTGGAAAATATGAAAAAAGTCCCATCTCCTGGAATCTGAAAAATTCACCGAAGATTTAAAAAATGTGCTCTTTCCTTCCCCGGCGTATTCAGGTACAATATATATAGAAATATTGCTGTTATGCAAGAAACGGCTCAACAGAAGAAGGAGGAACGACCTTTATGCTCACCTGGGAAAAGACGTATCAGATTCAGCCTGAACAGGGCGCTCCCGGACCAGTCACCCAAAACGCGGAGCAAGCCTTGAGTCATCCCATCCGGCACATCACCGATGCCGCCGCCCCCCTCAGCGAGGGAGGCCCTCACGATTACTACTCCAACGGCGACTACTGGTGGCCGGACCCGGAAAAGCCGGATGGCCTTCCCTATATCCGCAGGGACGGGGAGACCAATCCCGGCAACTTTGATACACACCGCCATATCATGCGGCAGATGCGGAGCGATGTCTGCGCCCTGGCCGCCGGATACCGGCAGGATAAAAAAGAGGAGTACGCACAGCGGGCTGTCAGGATATTGAAGGAGTTCTTCCTGTCACCGGAGACCAGGATGAACCCCAGCCTCACCTATGCCCAGGCGATACCCGGCATCTGCGCGGGGCGGGGCATCGGCATTATCGACACCCTCCACCTCGCGGAGCTCCCCTTTGCCATTGAGGCGCTGAAGGGCTCCCCGGCCATGACGGGGGAGATTTATCAGGGGCTGCGGGACTGGTTCGCCCAATATCTGGGGTGGATGCTCACCAGCCAGAACGGCATTGAGGAGGCCTCTACCGACAACAACCACGCGGTGTGCTTTTTTGTCCAGACGGCGGCCTTTGCCCTGTTCACCGAAAATCTCCCCATTGTGGAGATGTGCCGGAGCCGCTATAAAACCCATCTGCTGGCCCAGATGGCCCCGAATGGAGGCTTTCCCAGGGAATTAGAGCGAACCAAGCCTTACAACTACTCTATCTTTGTGTTGGACAACATGATCTCCCTCTGCCAGCTGCTCTCCTCCCCGGAGGACGATTTGTGGACCTATCAGAACGAAAAGGGTCTTTCCATTAAAGACGGGATTGATTTCCTGCTCCCCTATTTAAAGGATAAAAATTCCTGGCCTTACCCGAAGGACGTCATGCATTTTGAGGACTTCCCCGTCCGCTCCTCCTTTATGCTGTTTGCGGGCTGCCGCTTTGGGCAGAGGGAGCTGCTGGAGCTGTACCGCACCCTTTCAAGTCCCCTTGCCCCGGATGAGGTGAGCCGCAATAATGCTATACAGTTTCCTCTGCTCCTGATATAAAAGGGAGGGGATGAAGATGGAACCGAGAAAAGAGTTTTTGGTGTGTGTCGATTCCGACGGCTGCGCCATGGACACCATGGATATTAAGCATTTTCAGTGCTTCGGCCCCCACATGATAGAGGAATGGGGATTGGAGCAATGGCGGGAACCCCTTTTGGCCCGCTGGAACCAGATTAACCTGTATTCCGCCACACGGGGAATCAACCGCTTTAAGGCGCTGGTTCTTCTCTTAAAGGAGATAGACTTTTCTTACTGCCCGGTTCCCGGACTGGCGGCTTTGGAGAACTGGACGGCAAATACCAAGGAGCTTTCCAACGCCGCGCTGGAGGCCGCAATCCAGCAGGAGAAGGGGGATGCTTCCGCTATGGGGCACGCCCTCTCCTGGTCGGAGAAGGTCAACCGGTCCATTTCCGCCCTTCCGGAGGAAGCCAAGCGGGTCTTTCCGGGCGTTTTGGAGGCGCTGGAGGCGGCCCGCCAACAAGCGGATATCGCCGTTGTGTCCTCCGCCAACCGCCAGGCGGTGGAGGAGGAGTGGAAACGGTGCGGGATGCTTTCCGCCGTCAACCAGATATGCGCCCAGGATTCCGGCAGCAAGGCCCATTGTATTGAAAAGCTGCTGCAATTGGGTTATTCCGCCTGGAAAACCGTTATGGTGGGGGACGCCCCCGGAGACCTGTCGGCGGCCCGGTCCGCGGGAGTGTTCTTTTTCCCCATCCTGGTAAAAAAGGAAGGGGAGTCCTGGGAAAGCTTCCGCAGGGAGGGGTTGGCGCGGCTGACAACAGGCAGCTTTGCGGGCGGATACCAGCAGCGGCTGATCCGGGAATTCGAGGAAAACCTGCAAAAGCCGCAGCCATAAAAATAGAAGCAAAAAGAGGGGAACGACAAGAATGAGTACATATTCCTGTGAAAAAATCCTGAAGCAGCACAACCTGTATTGGAGCCAGTCTCCCAAAACCTGGGATGACAGCGCGTTTTTGGGCAACGGGATGCTTGGAACGACGATCTACAACGCCGAGCATAAGTCTAAACGGCAAACCTACCGGTTTGTCATGGGCCGGGTAGATGTAACTGCCCACCGTGAAAACGCCTATGCAGCCAGAGTCCCCGTAGGGGAATTTGAACTGGATTTTGGGAGCTGGATTTATGGCGGCACAACCGCAGAGCTTGACCTGTATAACGCCCGCTTTACCTCTGACGTGGTAACGGTAGACGGCAGCGGGAAGGTCTCGGCCTTTATCCATAGCCTTTCTGACCTTCTGGTGATAGATGTGGAGACTGACGAAGCAGAAACATCCGAATTAAAATGGTATGCTTACCCCCAGGTAGCGGAGGCGCTTCTTGTAGACGACGGGCGGCCTAATATTGACCAGTATTTCCCGGAAATCACTTGCTTCGACGAGGAAATCGACGGGATAAAGGTCTATTACCAGCAGTATAACCATTCGGCGGACGGCTGCGCCGGCGCGTTCCTCTGCGTCCCACTGGATAAAGAAGGGCGTAAAAAAAGATATTTCTGTACTGTTCAGCAGGGATGCAGCCAGGAAACTGGAAAACGTGCTGTCCGGCTTCTCAAAGAAGCAGCGGCAAAAGATTTTTCCTTGCTGCAAAAGGAACATGAAGATTGGTGGCACGACTATTTTTCAAAGTCCATGATTTCCATTCCTGATACCCGGCTGGAAGGATTCTATTATATCCAAATGTATAAACTGGCATGTGCTGCCCGGTCTGATAAACCGGTTATGGATACCCAAGGCCCCTGGACTGGCCCTACTCCCTGGCCGGGAACCTGGTACAATATGAATGTCCAGCTTGCCTATGCCCCCGTGTATGCCTCCAACCATTTGGAAATGGGGGAATCCCTGGTAAATGCCCTGCGGGAGAATATGGATAACCTGATTCAAAACGTCCCTGAAGCTTTCCGCCCTGATTCTGCCGCTATGGGCCGTTCCATGAGCCATGATATGGTTTCCAAAGTGGGAGATGAAATCGGGAACCTCGCCTGGACTTGCCATAACTGTTATAGGCAGTACCGGTATTCTATGGATGACGGGATGTTAAAAGATTTCCTGTATCCCCTGCTCCGCCGGTCGATGAACTTCTATTTCCACCTGCTGGCAGAGGGAGAGGATGGAAAGTTACATCTCCCCAAAACCATTTCCCCGGAATACGGTTCTTTCCGCAAGCTGACAGTGGAGGACTGCAATTATGACTTGTTCCTGATGCAGTGGGGAATCCAGACCTTAAATGAAATCTGCGACTGCCTCCACATTGACGACCCTGACCGCCCCCGTTGGGCTGAAATCCAATCCCGCCTGCCGGATTATCCCCAGGATGAAACTGGCTTCCTGATTGGCAGGGGCGTCCGTATGGAGCATGGGCACCGACATTACAGCCATCTGATGGGGATTTACCCGCTCCATATTATTGACTGCGATAAACCGGAGAACAGGGAAAAACTCATTGTTTCCCTGCGGCACTGGTTCGGCATGGAGGGGGATCTGCGGGGCTTTACCTTTGCAGGAGCCGCTTCCCTTGCGGCGGCCATCGGAGAAGGTGATGAAGCCCTCCGGTACCTCCATTCCGGAATGGAGCTTTGCAAGCCCAACACCTTCTACCGGGAGGCCGGACCGGTGATCGAATCCCCCCTGGGGATGGCCGAGTCCCTTCACGACATGCTGTTACAGAGCTTTGGAGGGGTGATCCGCGTCTTCCCGGCTGTGCCGGAGGAGTGGAAGGACGCTTCCTTCCAAAATCTGCGGGCGGAGGGCGCGTTCCTGGTTTCGGCCCAAAGGAAGGAGGGAAAGCTCCGGTTTGCACGGATTGAAAGCCTTGCTGGGGAGCCGCTGACCGTATCCTGCGGGACAGATACCCTGACAGCGAAATTCTCCGACGGGAAAACCTGCGAGCTGAAGGCCGACGGCGGAAGGTTCCGGATAGAGCTGAAAAAAGGGGAATCCGTTCTGCTGTCCCCTGACCCCGGCTGTGACGGGACGCTGGAGCTGTGCGAACCTCAGCCCACTCTCTGCAGCTACTGGGGCGGTTTCAAGCCCTGGAGGCTGTATGGGCTGCCCTTCACAAAATAGAAAAACAGAAAGAGAAAGGATTGACAATCATGCCAGAACTATTTGCCAACCGTCATACCTGCACCAACGAGGAGCGTATCCAATGGTTTCGCGAGGCCAAGTTCGGAATGTTCATCCACTGGGGCGTGTATGCCCAGCTTGCAGGCTCCTGGAAGGGGAAGGAAATCCCCGGTATCGGCGAACAGATTATGAGGTTTGCCTCTATTCCAGCGGTAGAGTACCGGGAAATATGCAAGGACTTTAACCCTGTAAAGTTTGACGCCGACGAATGGGTAAGCATAGCCAAAGACGCAGGAATGAAATATATTGTCATCACCGCCAAGCATCACGACGGCTTTGCCATGTATCATTCCCATTGTTCCCCTTATAATATTGTAGACGCTACCCCTTACGCCCATGATCCTATGAAGGATTTGGCGGAAGCCTGCCAGAAGCACGGGGTGAAGCTGTGCTTTTACTATTCCCACTACCAGGACTGGGACGACCCGGACGGCGTGGTCAAGGGCTACCAGTGGGATACCACCTACCCGGAGAGTGAAAAGGTGTTTGAGCGCTACATGAACCGGAAAGCCATCCCGCAGGTTACAGAACTTCTGACCCAGTACGGCCCTGTCGGGCTTCTGTGGTTTGACACCCCCGGCGATTTAAGCCGCTATAATGCCCAAAGGTTCAATGACCTGGTACATGCCATCCAGCCGGAATGTATCGTAGGGCCCAGGGTGAGCAACGACGAGGATTTGGGCGATTACATCGGATACAGGGACAATCAGGTTCCCTCCGGTGCCAACCCCCTGCCCTGGGAGACCTGCGCCACCATGAACAACACCTGGGGCTTTAAAAAGCAGGATACCGACTGGAAATCCCCCGCAACCCTGATCCGCCTGCTGGTGAGCATTGCGGCAAAGGGAGGAAACTACCTGCTCAACGTGGGGCCGACGGCGGAGGGAAAAATTCCCCCGGAGAGCGTGGAGCGGCTGCACATCATCGGCGATTGGCTGCGCCGCAATGGGGAGGCGGTCTACGGCTGCCGCGGCGGACTGATCCCCTATGAATCCGAATGGGGCGCCGCCACAGGGAAGGGCCAGACCCTGTACCTGCACCTGTTTGACTGGAACAGCGGGAAATTTGTCTTTACCGGGCTGAAAAACCGGGTGAAGTCCGCGAAGATACTCTCCACCGGGGAAATCCTCTCCTTCCGCCAGGAGGTGCAGGGGGAGATGAAGGTACATACCCTGTCCATCGACCTGCCCGCAACCTGTCCGGACCCCTATGTTTCGGTGATTGCCCTGGAACTGGAGGGGGAGCCGGAAATCGACCCAACCCTGACAGACCGGAACGGATTCCTTTCCCTGACCGGCGTATCCGCAAAGCGCCTGAGCGCTGACGGGGAACCAAGCTTCAAGCTGGCTAAAAGCGGCATTGTCGAGGGCTGGAACCGCAAAGAGGATTATCTTTCCTGGGAGTTTGTACTCACCAGAGCGGGAGATTACCAGGTATCCCTCCATACCTTCACTGAGAAAGACCCGGAACAACACCCCGATATGAGCTGGGAGGGCGGACACGAGTTTGTGATTTCCTGCGCGGAACAAGAGATTGCATTTACTGTCACGGATGACAAGAGAACCCATCCCAGGGATTTATTCCTGTGGGAAGATGTAGAAACCCGCTGCGGGATGCTCCATATTGAGAAACCCGGAAAATACACCCTGAGCCTGACCCCTAAGAAGATAAAATATCAGAAAGGGCTTGGGCCAAAGGTGAAAGGCGTTGAACTTCAAGTGATAGGGAAGGGAGAATAACAGTGGAATTTACAGTCTCACAACAGGATCGGGAATGGCTGGAACAGACAAAGGAAAAGCTTTTGGGCAAGCTCTCCGCTGAAGCCCGGAGGACAGGCGGAAAAATCGTATACATTCCCAAAGACGGGCGGTATGAAGATTTAGCCACCCCCACCGGCGTTTATTGGTGGTGCAACGGGTTCTGGCCGGGGATGCTCTGGCAGGCATACCATGCCTCCAAAGACGAAACCTTCCGAAAAGCCGCCGAAACCATAGAGGAACGTTTGGATAAGGCTTTTGAAGGTTATGAAGGGCTTCACCATGATGTTGGGTTTATGTACACGCTGTCCGCCCTGGCGGACTACCGCCTGACCGGGAATACCGATTCCCGCAGGCGCGCCCTCCATGCAGCCAATCTTCTGGCGGGAAGGTACAACGCCCGCGCCAAATTCATCCGGGCATGGAACGGGGACAGAACCGGCTGGACCATCGCGGACACCATGATGAACCTGCCGCTGCTATACTGGGCTTCCCGCGAGCTGGGCGACCCGCGCTTTACCTATATCGCCCAGGACCACGCGGACACCTGCGCCAGAGTGACGGTTCGGGAAGATGGTTCCAGCTATCACATATCCATTCTTGACCCACTGACAGGGGAAGTCATCGACAGGCCCTCCGGGCAGGGATATTCTCCCGACTCGGCATGGAGCCGGGGCCAGGCTTGGATTGTGTACGGCTATGCCCTGAGTGCCCGCCACACCGGGGAAAAGCGCTACCTGGACATTGCCAAAAAGGCAGCCCATTATTTCATTGCAAACCTTGCCCTGACTGGCTGGCTGCCCTTATGCGATTTCCAGGCCCCGGAAGAACCCCTGATTTACGACGCGAGCGCGGGAGCCTGCGCTGCCTGCGGGCTCCTGGAGCTTGCGGAGCAGGTTGGGGAATATGAGAAAGCCCTGTACCAGAAAGCTGCCTGGAACATCCTCAAAGCCATGGAGCAGAAATTCTGCTGCTGGGACCCAGACGTTGACGGAATACTGGGCTACAGCAGCAAGGCTTACCACGACCAGAAGGAAAGGGAAACCTCCATCATCTACGGGGACTACTTCTTTACGGAGGCGATTTTCCGGCTGTCCGGGAAGGCATTCCCCATCTGGTAGGGTATTCTTATATAAAGAAGGAGATTGATTCTGATGTCCGAAAAGAGAGAAAACAAGTTTGTCAAGGACCTGATTGCACGGATGACCCTGGAACAGAAGATCGGGGCCATGCTCACCCTGGGCTTTGCGGGAACGGTTCCCGGAAGCCGCATCTATGATTTTGTCACCAAGTACCACTGCGGCGGCCTGCGCCTGTCCTGCGACACCCGTATTTTTGGAAACTACGTCGATCCCAAAAGCAACCGCTCGGTGGTCCAGGTCGCGCCGAAAAACGGGGTCAAATACGCCACCGCCCCGGTGTGCACCGCCTCGGAGTATAAGGCGGTGCTGGACAGCCTCCAGACCGCGGCGCGGAAGCGCCCTCTTTCCATCCCTCTCCACTTCTCCTATGACCAGGAGGGCGGAACCAGTGCGGATTTCTCCTTTGGCGGAGTGAACCTGTTCACCAAGCCCATGGGCATCCGGGCGATGAACGACCCCAAAATGGCCTATGAAATAGCCCTGGCAGTTTCCCGCCAGAGCAGGGCGGTGGGCTTTAACTGGATTCACTCCCCGGTGCTGGACGTGAACTCCGACCCCCGCAACCCGGAAATCTACACCCGCGCCTATTCCGATATTGCGGAAGAGGTGGCGGAGTATGCGGAAGAATCCTGCCGGGGCTTCCAGGAGGGCAGGATGATCGCCACCGGAAAGCACTTCCCCGGACGGGGCCACTCTGATGTGGATGCCCACTTTGGGGTACCCGTCATCGACGTGGACCGGGATACTATGATGAGGCGGGAATTGCTCCCCTACAAGCGGCTGATTGAAAAGGACCTACTGCCCTCCATCATGATTGCCCACAGCATCTTCCCGGCCTTTGACCCCGACAACATCTCCACCGTCTCCAAACCCATCCTCACCGGACTGCTGCGGGAGGAGCTGGGCTTCGACGGGGTGATTACCACCGACAGCATGACCATGGGCGCGGTGGCAACCCGCTACGGCGTGGCCAACGCCTGCGCCATGTCCCTGGAGGCCGGCGCTGACCTGGTTCTGATGAAAGCGGAAAACGAACTGGTGGAGGAAACCATCGCCGCCATCCGCCCCTTTGTGGAGAGCGGGCGCATCTCCCAGGAGGAGCTGGACAAAAAGGTTTACCGGATTCTGGACCTGAAATACCGTTATGGGCTTTTCTTTGACCACAACAACCACGAGGAAATCCCGGAAGCGGTCATTCAGGATAAGGCAATCGTCAATCTGGCAAAACAGGCGGCAAGGCGCTCTGTTCTGGTGGGACGGGACAAGGAGGGCTGGCTGCCCTTGAAGAAGGACGAAAAAATTCTCGTTGTGGAGCAGAAGGTAAAGGCGTACAACAGCTTCCAGTGGCACTCCGGGATTCTGTATGAGAACTGCCTGAAGTATAATCCAAACACGGTCTACCAGGAGACGGACTACACCTGGGATGAAAAGGACCAGCAGACAGTGTTTGAAAGAGCGGATGAATTCGACACCGTCGTTGTGACCAATTATTTTATCCGCGGCAAGCTTTGCAACAGGGAGGCGATTGAGGAGCTGATTGAAAAAGCCTCCGCCGCGGGGAAAAAGGTCGTTGTTGTCACCAACACGCCTTATGAGGAAATCTCTATCCCCCATAATGCCAAATGTGTGGTCATCACCTTTGCTACGTCGCCAGAAAACATCAAGGTGACGGCAGGGGCCCTCTTTGGGGAGATTCAGCCCGAAGGGGTCTGGCCAGTAAAGTATCACGGGTAATCATGCCTTTGATTGACAGGGGAAAATACGGTGGATTAACAGAACACAAGGGGCTGTAAAAAAGTGGCCCCAAAAAACAAAGGCAGCGATCTCAAAAAGCGCTGCCTTTGTTTTAGCCAAAAATGTAATCCCTTCTACAATTAAAAATTCGAACGTTTTGTTAATAATCCGGAGACCGCTCCCCACACGCATGGTATCCCCCTGCGCCAGAAATAGGCGAGCCTGCCCGTCTTTCGCTTCACCATTCGCTCCAGCTCCTGGTGGTAGCGCTCCATGCCGTCCAACTGTGCCTCCTCTGGGGGAATCTCCCCGAACCGCAGCCCCACCACCGCTTCCGCCGCCCGGTACATGGGCTTCTCCAGCGCCTCAACGCGCAGCCGCTCATCAATCCTCTGGGCAAACTCGTAGTCCGTCTCCCCTGTCTCCGGGACATATCCCAGCAGGGCAAGCTGCCGCATCAGGTCCAGGTATATCGCCTCCGCCCTCCGTCCGGAGCCGGGCAGGCGATTTTTCAGCCTCTTTGGGGTCCATGCCCATTCTGGTGCGCAGTAAATCACCCAGATGCCCCCACTAATCCCCAGCAGAAGAACTGCCAGCACAAACGGCCACACAGCAGCCTTGCAAGGCTTTTCCACCGGTTCTATGGGAAGGATTTCATCCATCTCTTCCTCTTCATCCTCCTCCGGGAGTTCAGGGTATACAGGCGGGGCGGTGTCCTCCTCATCGGGACGGTCCGTGGGACTGGGGTTCCACCCTAACGGGTCAAGAGCAATCCAGCCGATGTTCTGGAGATAGATTTCCGTCCAGGCGTGGGCCGTCGCGTCAGAGGTGTAGTACCAGTTGGCGTTTTCCCCCTGACGCATCCCAAAGCCAGAGACAAACCGGGAGGGCACTCCGGCGCAGCGGGCCATCACTGTCATGGCGGAGGCATAATAGACGCAGTAGCCCTCCCGCGTTTCCAGAAAATAGTCCACAAAGTCCCTTTCCTCCGGCGGCGTTTGGGGAGAGAGGGTGTAGGTGCAGTTTCGGGCCAGCCAGTCGCAGAGGGCGGCGGCCTTCTGGTAAGGGGTGGCGCAGTCCTTGGTAATCTCCCGCGCCGTATCATAGACGCTCTGGGGCAGGGCGTCCGGGAGCTGGAGATACTGCCGGGAGATTTCCTCCAGATCCTTTGCGCCGGCCCGGTTATTTTCCAGAGCCAGCCGCTCCAGCATGAGCATCTGCTGATCCACTTCGGGACTGCGGGGCAGCAGCTCCCGCCCCGATACCTGATAGCTCCCGGAGATGTATCCCCTGGTGAAAACCTCCCCCTGATTGTTGAAATAAATGTCCTCCCCGCCGGTGGAAAAGGACACGTCCTCCAGCCGCCCGGCTGTAAAAAGGGCGCAGTACTGGTAGTTCCTGGGATGGATGACAAAGGAGACCTCACGGGTCAGCCGCCGGTACAGCTCCTCCGCCCGCCTGCCCTTGGGCAGGCTGAGGCCGAAAACATCCCTTCTCCTTCCGCTCCACATAGGGCTTTCCAGGCGGAACCGTCCGTTGTCGCCGGAGTCGGTCCAGCCCCTTCCGGTGTAGAAGTCTTGGACGCTGCCCCGCAGCAGCACCGGAATCTCGGACTTGATTTCAAAGTGACGGATGTCGTCGGAAAGCTCCACCGGCCCCCCTAACCGGCCGGAGGAGTTCTGATAGCCTGCCCCGGATAGCTGAAACTCCCAGTAACCCTCCGACTGCCCTGCCGAAAGGCGCAGCAGGTCCCCCATGTCCCAGATAAAGTGGACCAGGGATTCAGAACGCCAGTCTGAGGTATCCTCCGGCACCATCCAGAAGGCCAGCCCCACGCAGACCAGTGCCGCCGGAACTGCCAGCAGTTGAAGGGCGGCGCGGTTGGCGGCGTCCCCTTCCCCGGTGGAAATCCCCTGCACACCGCGGGTTCGGAGATAGCGGGAATAGACGCGGGGCAGGACGATAATCAGCCCCATCAGCACCAGCGCCAGGCAGAGGGCAAAGCCGGAAAAAACCTCCGCCGGAAAAAGGGCGGCGGAAACAACGGCCCCGGTACTAACTGCCAATAGAAGCAGAAAGGAGAACACCCGGCGCATCACCAGCACCGCTGCCGCCCCCACCCCGACGGCCAGCAGAAGTTGTACCCATTGGATATGGTACGGAATGTCCCCGCCCTGGGGAAATCCGGCTGTCCACCAGCCGACGTAATCCTGAAAAAGGGCGGCAAGGGACTCCCACCGCCGGGTGTGGGAAAGGCCCCACAGCGCCAGACCGCCCAGGGCGGCCAGGCCGGGGCATATCCACCATTTCCGGGAGAGCAAAAAGGCAATCAGTACCCCTGCAAGGCCAAAGGCCACGGCCCGTCCGGCGGCCATGCCAGCGGAAAGGGCACTCCACCCGCCGCAGAGGGCAATCAGCCAGCCGGAGGCAAAAAACCACGCCGCCAGCAGGTCGATGGCAATTTCCCATAGAGAGGGATGCCGGGCAAGCCACTGCCGAAACCGATTCATAGCTGTTCCCCCAATCTGACGCCGATATCACAGCCGGGCTCCAGGGGGATGTCCAGCACCCCGTCCGGGAAGGAAAAGGACGAGGTACCGGACATCTGGGCCCAGACACAGACCACCCTTGCGCCCCGCCGAAGTATTTCCTTCATCACGCCGGACAGGGCATCCGGGCAGGCGGTGAGCAGGTAGACCGGAAGGTCCCTGACCCCCTCGGAGGCGGGCAGGTCCATGCTCTGTTCAGGCATTCCCCGGACCCCTTCAAAGGGCAACAGGGCAAGCCACTCCTGAACAACCCCATAATCCGAAAGGTTCTCCCCCTGTACTGCGGGGATATGGGGGGACCCCGCCCGGAGATTCACCCGGTTCTGATGGGACAGCGCCCAGCGGGACAGGGTGGCAGCGGCGCAGCACAGCAGGTCGGCGGCAATCTTCCCCTCCTCCCCGGCATGGGGCATAAAATCATCCATCAGGATGACGCACTGGGGGCGGGCCTCCCGCTCGTACCGCTTGGTATACAGGGCGTTGTGGGCCGCCGAAACCTTCCAGTGTATCTGCCGCTCAGTATCGCCGGGGCGGTACTCCTGGAGGCCATAGAGATCGCTGCCCGAATCGGAGGGCTGGGTCAGCATCCCCTGGGTTTGCAGGCGGCGGGGCGTCCCGGTCATGGTCAGGGAGAGGGCGTCGGCCTTGGGGAATATGGTGAGCCGCCGGGGACGGTAATAGGGGAGAAAGCTCAGGGGAAAGGAGATGTGCAGCAGGCCGAACATATCCCGGAGTTCTACCATGCTCATGCCCACGCCGGTCTCCCCCCGCCAGCTGCACTCTATGGGCAGTTCAAAGACGATGGAGGCCTTGGGGGCCAGGTGGAAGGGGAGAACCTGATTCTCCCGGCTGGACACCGCACTGATATGCACCTGCATCATGGTAAAGGGATAGGGCTTTTCGTTGTGTATCTCCAGGTGGAGGCGGATCACATCCCCCTTGACCGCCTTATCCTGGCTGACGGTTTGCAGATAGGCGAAGGATGCAATGGTGTACACAATGACCACGGCGCAGAACAGCAGCAGAAAAAGCTGCGTGTAAAAGAGCAAAAAGCACGCCCGCACCCCTGTGAGCAGGCCCGCCAGCAGGCTGACGGCCATGGTTATCACATAGGGGACGCGCAGGCGCTTCATCTCGGAGAAAATGCCCGCGCCCTTCATCGTGACGCCCCCGGAACCGGCACAGACGCCGCCATCTCCCTGACCACATCCTGGGCGGTGCGGTTGTTCATGCTGGCCTGGAAATTCAGGCGGAGGCGGTGGGCCAGCACCGGCGCGACCATCTCCTTGACATCGTCGGGGATGACATATTCCCTGCCCTTCAAAAGGGCATGGGCCATGGATGCCTCCATCAGGGCGATAGAGCCCCGCGGGCTGATGCCCAAAGCAATCTGCTCGTTGGTGCGGCTGCGCTGGACAATCTGAACGATATAATTCAGGATTCCGTCGGAGCACTTCATCTGCCGGAAAAAGCGGCGCAGGGAGAGCACATCCTCCGCCGTACCCACCGGGGACAGCTCCTCCACCCTGGTTCCCTGCCCGGCGGCGGTCTGTTTGTGGCGGGAAAGGATGGCGTACTCCTCCTCGCGGGAGGGGTATCCCATGGAGATTTTCAGCAGAAAGCGGTCCAGCTGGGCTTCGGGGAGGGGATAAGTTCCGGTGAGCTCCGAGGGGTTCTGGGTGGCCAGCACCATAAACGGCTCCGGCAGGGGATAGGTCACGCCGTCCACCGTCACCTGATGCTCCTGCATCACCTCCAGCAGGCTGGACTGGGTTTTGGGGCTGGTGCGGTTGATCTCGTCCGCCAGCACCATCTGGGCCATAACCGCGCCGAAGCGCACCTCCTTTTCCCCGGTGGAAAGGTTGTAGACCGTAAAGCCGGTGACATCGGAGGGGAGAACGTCGGGGGTGAACTGTATCCGTTTAAAGGAACAGCTTAAGGATTTTGCCAAGGCCCGCGCCAATGTGGTTTTGCCCAGGCCGGGCAGGTCCTCGATGAGGACGTGTCCGCCGCAGATAAGGGCGGTGAGCAGCATATCCACCGCCTGCTCCTTGCCCACCATCACCTGGGAGAGGTTTGCTTTCAGGGAATCCAGAAATTGGGATGCTTTCTGTGCTTCGTCCATAGGGGGCCTCCGTTTCCGCAATAATATGTATGATAACGCCTCAGAACCGGGCAATGCCGGAAAAAGCTTCTTTTACCGCAGTATCATCATATCATAAATAAACAGGGGTTACAAGAAACAATATTTTGACGCTTTTTTAAGTTGATCGGATTTTTCCTCTGCTGCCTGTTACACAGACGAACGCCGCCGTATTTAAAATTTTACCTTTTTGCCGCAAAAGGAAATAGAAAAGCCGGGCAAAATATGGTATAGTAATGGTATCAACCAACAGAAAGGCGGTTTATATGGGTTTTAAAATTTCGGTCTCCACAGGCCATCCTGTCTATGACAGCCTCCCGGCGGCGGGCATTACCTGCTTCCACCACCCCGTTCCGGAGGATTACCGTCCCTTTTCCCAGGGGAGGCTCTTTTTCGGGCAGGAGGGCTTTTATTTACAGCTTATCTCCTTTGAGGTAACGGTCTCCCCCCAGAGCCGTATCCGCGCCGGGTTTTCGGCGGACGGGAGGAAATACTTTTCCCTTTCCATCGGCGAAAAGGGGCTGGAGGAGTTCTCCCTCTGGGAAAATGATGCTCTTGTGTGGCGGGATGACGAGGCAGCGGAGGCGGTTCCCATCCACGGGGAGGACCTTCAGGGGGAGTACTGGGGCGGACAGGCCCTGATTCCCTATGAGACGCTGGCCCGCATCTGGCCGGAGTTCTCCTTTGAGGCGGGAAAGACCATCCGGGGGAATCTGTACAAATGCTGCGGCAACCCAGCCTGGAGGCATTGGGGCAGCTTTTACCCTGTGGCGGAGGGGCTGAAAAACCCCTTTGGCGTTGAAGGCTTTGGCGAGTTTGAGCTGGTGGCCTACTGAAACAACATAACGACACAAAAAGAAAGGGCCCTGTCCGCGAGCGTCTTATGCGCTCCGGGCAGAGGCCCTTTCTCTGTAAAGCCGTCCGCGTTTTAGCGGAAGGGAGATTACGAAGGAGATGTATTCCACGAAGATATCCTCCGTTTGACTGTCAAACGGGGCAAATACCTTCATGGGCGAATGAAAGGATGCGTTCATGCGGGAAGTATGGAGCATAACTCCGGCCCCGCAGAAAATGCAAGGGTTTCTCAGAAATGTGGTATTGGTGGTTATGTGTTTGGTTTAAATCCGGGAAATCATTTTGTCCGTCTGCTTAATTGTTGATATAAACGGTAAAAGCAGTGCGGGTGGAAGTTGCTTCCGGCTCAGCGTCCTGCGGGAAGGGAATGCGGGAAGCAATTTTTGCGGCTTCTTCAGCGGCAGCTTCTTTCCCGAAAGGAATTCTGGTGGCAGTTCTCACTGCTTCTTCAGCAGCAGCCTCTTTGCCAAAGGGAATTCTAGCGGCGGTCCTGGAAGCTTCCTCAGCAGCAGCTTCCTTAGCGAAGGGAATTCTGGTGGCTGTTCTGGAAGCTTCCTCAGCAGCGGCTTCCTTAGCGAAGGGAATTCTGGCGGCTGTTCTGGAAGCTTCCTCAGCAGCGGCTTCCTTAGCGAAGGGAATTCTAGCGGCTGTTCTGGTGGCTTCTTCAACAGCTTCCTTAGCGAAAGGAATTCTGGCGGCTGTTCTGGAAGCTTCCTCAGCAGCAGCTTCCTTAGCGAAGGGAATTCTAGCGGCTGTTCTGGTGGCTTCCTCAGCAGCAGCTTCCTTAGCGAAGGGAATTCTAGCGGCTGTTCTGGTGGCTTCCTCAGCAGCAGCTTCCTTAGCGAAAGGAATTCTAGCGGCTGTTCTGGTGACCTCCTCAACAGCTTCCTTAGCAAAAGGAATCCTGGCGGCTGTTCTGGAAGCTTCCTCAGCAGCAGCTTCCTTAGCGAAGGGAATTCTAGCGGCCGTTCTGGCGGCTTCCTCAACAGCAGCTTCCTTAGCAAAGGGAATTCTAGCGGCTGTTCTGGTGGCCTCCTCAACAGCTTCCTTAGCAAAAGGAATCCTGGCGGCTGTTCTGGAAGCTTCCTCAGCAGCAGCTTCCTTAGCGAAAGGAATTCTGGTAGCTGTTCTGGTGGCCTCCTCAGCAGCGGCTTCCCTAGCAAATGGAATTCTGCTGGCTGTTCTGGAAGCTTCCTCAGCAGCAGCTTCCTTAGCGAAGGGAATTCTAGCGGCTGTTCTGGCGGCTTCCTCAGCAGCAGCTTCTTTGCCGAAAGGAATTCTGGCGGCCGTTCTCGTTTCTTCTTCAGCAGCTACCTCTTTGCCAAAAGGAATTCTGGTGGCCGTCCTTAGGGCATCCTCAGAAGCGGCGGACTGCTGGAAAGGAATCCGTACAGCGATCTTGGCCTCGTCGGAGGACGAAGTCCTGGAAGCAGGCATCGGAATTCTCTGTGCCTCCCGCGCCGACACGGAAACTGTCGCGGTGCTGGCCACCAGAATAGCAGCCATCACAAGAGAAAGGAATGATTTTTTAAGACTCATGACTCGTTATGCTTCAGACGCTCCTTTGTCTGAAACAATACACCTCCCTAAAATCAAATTTACCACATGAGTACCCGTAACCATTTTAACATTTTTGTAACCATTTTACAATAAACATTTCCAGAAAAAACTCTCGGATTTAGAAAAACCTGATACCTAAATCTGTACAAATTGGATAAAAACAGGAGAACTTGCATAATTTAGCAGAAAAATTGATAGTATTTTCCATTTTCAGGAATACATCAAGCCGGTCATGGACGAGCTCAGCCCGGAGCGGAAGCTCTGGGCTGACATCCATTTCAGAAGCTGAACACCCGAATAACCCCGTCAATCGCCTCCAGCTCCCTGGCAACTGTCTCCGAGGGGGCGGAGCAGTCGATCAGCGTATAGGCGTATTCCCCGCGGGATTTGTTGGTCATGTTCTCAATGTTAATCTGCTCCTTGGCAAAAACATTGGTGATCTGGGTCAGCCTGCCGTGAATGTTTTTGTGGCAGACCCCAAACCTGGCCCCGCCGCTGCGGGCCATGGACACGTCCGGATAATTGACCGAATTGTGGATGTTCCCGTTTTCCAGGAAATCCATCAGCTGGGAAACCGCCATTCTGGCGCAGTTGTCCTCCGACTCCGGGGTGGATGCCCCCAGATGGGGCAGCATGGTCACGCCGGGGACCCCCATCAGCTCCTGGGCCGGAAAGTCCAGCACATAGGCGGCCAGCTTGCCGCTCTTCAGGGCCTCCAGGGCGGCGGCGTTGTCCACCAGCTCCCCTCTGGCAAAGTTTACCAGACGGACCCCGTCCTTCATAGCAGCGAACGCCTCCGCGTCAATCATGTGCTTGGTGGCGGGCATATAGGGAACGTGGATGGTGATGTAATCGCAGTTGGCGAAAATGTCCTTGATATCCTGTGCCCGGCGAATGGCCCGCGAAAGCCGCCACGCCGCATCGACGGAGACATAGGGGTCATACCCGTACACCTCCATCCCCAGGGAAACGGCGGTATTGGCCACCTGGATGCCGATGGCCCCCAGCCCTATCACCCCCAGGGATTTTCCGTGGATTTCCGGCCCGGCGAACTGGGCCTTGCCCTTTTCCACCAGCTTGGAGAGGTCCTCCTTGCCCGAAAGGGAGGCGGCCCACTGGATGCCCTCGGCCACCTTCCGGCTGCCCAGCAGCAGTCCGGCGATGGTCAGCTCCTTGACGGCGTTGGCGTTGGCGCCGGGGGTGTTGAAGACAATAATCCCCTTGTCGGCGCAAGCCTCCACCGGGATGTTGTTCACCCCCACCCCGGCCCTGGCGATGGCCTTTACCGAGGCGGGCAGCGCCATATCCTGCATGGCGGCGGAGCGGACCAGAATCCCGTCGGGGTTCTCCTGCTTTTCGCCGTGGACATAGCTGCCGGTGAACAGCTCCAGCCCGCAGGGGGAGATATTATTTAATGTAAGAATTTGAAACATATTGGACGACATCCTTTCTCCGTGTCAGAAAATCAGCGGTTTCTCTCCTCAAAGTCTTTCATGAAGGCCACCAGCTTCTCCACGCCTTCCACCGGCATGGCGTTGTAGATGGAGGCCCGCATTCCGCCCACAGTGCGGTGTCCCTTCAGGTTGATGAACCCTTCGGCGGCAGCCTCCTTGACGAATTTGGCGTCCAGCCCCGTGTCGCCGGTGACAAAGGGGACGTTCATCAGGGAGCGGTCCTTTTTCTCCACAGTGCCCCGGAACATCTTTGACTGGTCCAGGAAGGCGTACAGCAGGGCGGCCTTCCGCTCATTGATTTCCTTCATCTTTTCCAGGCCGCCCAGGCCGATGAGCCACTCCAGCACCAGCTTGAAGATGTAGATGGCATAGGTGGGCGGGGTGTTGTACATGGAACCGTTGTCCGCGTGAATCTGGTAGTTGAACATGGTGGGGCAGCTTTCGCGGGCATTGCCGATGAGGTCCTCCCGGATGACAACGACGGTCAGCCCGGCGGGCCCCATGTTCTTCTGGGCCCCGGCGTAGATCATCCCGAATTTGGTCACGTCCAGGGGCTCGCTGAGGATGCAGGAGGACAGGTCCGCCACCAGGGGGACGCTGCCGGTATCGGGCAGGTCATGGAAGCGGGTGCCGTAGATGGTGTTGTTGTAGCAGATATGGAAGTAGTCCGCGTCCTTGGTGAAGGCGGCGGGGTCCAGCTCCGGGATATAGGAGAAGGTCTTATCCTTGCTGGAGGCCACAACATGGCACTCCCCGTACTTCTGGGCCTCCTGATAAGCCTTGGTGGCCCACTGGCCGGTGAGGACAAAATCCGCCTTGCCGGATTGGTTCATCAGGTTCAGGGGAATCATGGCGAACTGGGAGGACGCGCCCCCCTGGAGGAACAGCACCTTGTAATTGGCGGGGATGGAGAGCACCTGGCGGAACAGCTCCTCGCATCGATCGATGATTGCCTGGTACTCCTTGCTGCGGTGGCTCATCTCCATGACCGACTGGCCGGACTGGCCGTATTCCAGCATCTCGTTTGCGGCTGTGCGCAGAACCTCCTCCGGCAGCATAGAGGGACCGGCGGAAAAGTTGTATACTCTTGGCATTTGAATTACCTCCTGAATCGTTTCGGTTGCCGTCGTATTCTTTTAAATATAAGAAGACGGTTTTATGTGAACAAGACATATTATAAAGTGTATTTCCTGAAAAGTCAACTGTATTTTATAGAGCAACAATCATTCCCCATTTCACAGTTTTTTTGTGAAAAAAGACGATAACGGATTTCTGGAAAAATCAGGAAATTCTTAATACATTGATATGCGCCCTCTGCTCCGCCGCGCCCGTTCACCCCCAAAAAAGGGGGCTGCGCAAAAATTTTTTGTGAATATCGGGTAAAAGGGGAATGGACAAATGAATGCTTTATTTGTTTGCCAATATCGGGAGCAGCCAAAAGTGCCTGCCCCCTTCTCAAAATCCAAACGAAAATGTCAAAAGCCAACATGAGGCTGAAAATATTTCCCTTTGGAGCGGATTCCAGAAAGGGAAAAAATAAAAATCGTCAAAGATTGCTATAAGCTGCTCCGGACTGTTTGGAATGTAAATGCAGGTTATTCCTGATAAACAGAAAATAAATGGAACTTCTGTCCATTTCCTTCCCTGAAAACCAATTAAAAAAACGTCAAAAAATGCGCATAAACCATCCGGCAGGCGGCAGCAAAAAAGAACATACAATCTTTTTTTCGCTGCGTTTATGTTGTGTATGGGTTGGTTCCCACATGTGGGTCCAAAATTTATATTGTATCTATATATAGACAAATCAATCACATGATTTTTGGTCACATTGTATACACAAGTTAAAAAAACAGTTTATTTCTCAGACATGATTGACAAATCATAAAAAATGTGTTATTGTAAATGTAATGAATTTGGTACAAGTGATGTATAAAATAATATATCATTTATGTGATTGATTGTGCTTTTTGTGCTGTGCGCTTTTGATGCGTTCCCTGTCCGGAATGCATCCTTTTATATCCTAATTCAACAAAGGAGTGTAGATAAGATGCCATCTAAAAACAACTCTCCCAGTTTGACCGCGGCGGCGCCCGTGCCGGGTAAAGGCCAATCCGTACTCAGGAAGCTGAAAAAAAGCGCCCTGCTGTATGTCATGTTTCTGCCTGTGATTGTGTACTATATTGTATTCCACTATGCGCCTATGGCGGGTATTGTCATTGCTTTTAAAGATTACAATGCCTTTAAAGGTATCTGGGCCAGCCCGTGGGTGGGGTTTAAACATTTTGAGGCCTTTTTTACAACCCCTTATTTCGGGCGGTTGATCCGCAATACCTTTCTCATCAGCTTTTACGGTTTGATTTTCGGATTTCCCGCGCCTATTATTCTCGCCCTACTGCTCAACGAGCTGAAGGACGGCAAGTTTAAGAAGGTCACTCAAACCATCAGTTATCTGCCCCACTTCGTTTCTTCTGTGGTTATTGCCAGTATGCTGGTGCAGTTCCTCTCCCCCGGCAATGGCATGATCAACAATATGATTGAGGCTTTGGGCGGTACCCGTACATATTTCCTCAACGACCCCAAATATTTTCGAACGATTTTTACCTTAATGAATATCTGGAAGGGCGTCGGCTGGGGCTCCATCATTTATCTGGCCGCCTTAACCGGCATTGATTCGGAGCTGTACGAAGCCTGCATCATCGACGGCGGCGGACGGCTGCGCCAGACCTGGCACATCACCCTGCCCGGCATCGCCAACACCATTGTCATTATGCTGATCTTCCGCGTGGGCGACCTTCTGTCGGTCAGCTCCGATATGATCATTCTTCTGTACAATCCCGCTATCTATGAGACCTCCGACGTTATCTCCTCCTATGTGTACCGGCGCGGCCTGGTAGAAGCGGACTACAGCTTCTCAACGGCAGTCGGCCTGTTTAACTCCATTATCGCGTTGATTTTGTTGACCACTACAAACGCAATCGCTAAAAAATACAGCGATACCAGCTTGTGGTAAGAAAGGAGGACGGAAACGATGATCCAAAAGGCTATGTCAAGGCGTGTCTTCGAGGTTTTTAACATTCTTTTTATGATCTGTCTGAGCATCGTGATGCTCTATCCCTTTATCTTTGTTTTGTCCGCCTCCCTCAGCGGGAACGCCTATGTTTCCGCCGGTCAGGTTACGCTGCTCCCAAAGGGCTTTAACGTCAACGCCTATAAAGCGGTTCTGGGCTATAAGGTGGTGTGGCAGGGATACCGGAATACCATTTTGTATACTGTAGTTGGCACTGCTGTCAACTTGATTATTACAATGTTGGGAGCATACCCCCTGTCCCGTCCGGATTTTTATGGTAAAAATATCTTTACCTTTTTCATTGCTGTTACCATGATTTTCTCCGGCGGTCTGATTCCTAACTTCCTGGTTGTCAGGGGCCTGGGGCTTTACGATTCCATGTGGGCTCTGATTCTGCCAGGCGCGCTCTCCACCATGAATATGATTATCATGCGTACCTTCTTCCAAGGTATCCCGGATGCATTGGAGGAGGCCGCCACCATTGACGGATGCAGCGACTTGCAGATTCTGGTTAAAATCATCCTGCCCCTTTCCATTCCGTCCATTATGACCATCGGCATGTTCTATGCGGTGAGCCATTGGAACAGCTGGTTCGGCGCCATGATCTACCTGCGGGATTCCGAGAAGTATCCCCTTCAGCTGGTGCTCCGCCAGATTGTTCTGCAAAACCAGGTCAACGATCTTCTTGCCAATAATGTCGGAACCACCATTGAGGACTCCACCAACCTGATTGCGGAAACCATCAAGTATGCCGTTATTATGGTTGCGGTCATCCCGATTCTCTGCGTCTATCCCTTTATCCAGAAGTACTTTGTAAAGGGCACCATGGTCGGCTCCATCAAGGGTTAGTTTACAGCTGTTAAACGGCGCGGATTGTCCCGCTGTTTAATATAAATTCAACATTTCAAAAACAGGAGGATATTCACTATGAACAAGCTTACTCGTGCGCTGTCAGTTATGACTGCCGCGGCAATGCTGGTTTCTCTGGCAGCCTGCTCCGGCTCCAACAGCTCCAGCAGTTCTTCTGCCGCTCCCGGCGGCTCTTCTTCCACCGGCGGCTCCAGCTCTCAGGCTGAAAGTTCCTCTGCACCGGAAGAAAAGAGAGAAGTACTTACCATTACCGGTTACTTCCCCATGCACGCTTCCTCTGCCCTTGAGGATATTCCTGAAGGAGGCTGGATGCTCGACAAGATGTATGAAGAGAAATTCGGTGTCAAGTGGGATTGGTACAACGTTCCTGCCACCGATCAGGAATCTGTATTTAACATTACTATGGCTTCCGGCGATATTCCCGACGTAGTGGTACAGGGCAGCTGGACCAAACTGAACAAGTATAAAGACGCTTGGTGGGAGCTGGACGACTTTATCAAAGGCAAATACCCCAATTTGGAAAAGTACTTCTATGACGATCCCTATGTTTACGCTCTGTCCGCCAACCAGGACACCGGCAAGATTCAGATTCTCTCCAACCTGTCTGAGCAGAAGGTCGGTGATGTTCTGATGGTCCGCGGCGACCTTCTGGAAGATTGGGGCATCACCGTCAAGGACAACATGACCAAGGAAGAATGCTACGAGCTGCTGAAAACAGCCAAGGAGAAAGACCCCAAGCTGACCCCCTACATGACCAGAATGAAGACCGCCGGTCTGATTCAGCGTCTGTGCGAGGGCTGGAGCGGTGTTCCCCAGTACGCCTTTGTTGACACCGACAATGTCGTCAAGTTCGGCAGCGCCGACGAGCGCATGAAGGATGTTGTCATCTGGTTGAACCAGTTGTATACCGAGGGCTTGATTGACCCCGAATTCCCGACCTCCGATACCGCTGCATGGCAGGAGAAGGTCCTGAACGACGGCGTGTTCATGACCCACGACAATGCTTCCTCCCGTATTAAATGGGCAATCAACGAGTGGGCAAACCTGGGTGTTACCGGCAAATGGTATAAGGCCATCTCCCCCTTGTCCCCCGACGGCACCACCAAGGGCCAGACCACCATTCACTATCCCCGTCTGAGAGATGCTCTGGCAATCTTCACCAAGGCTTCCGAGGAAAAGGTTGACCGTATTATGGAAATGCTCAACTACTCCTTCTCCGACGAAGGCTATGAGCTGCTCAACTACGGTATTGAGGGCGTTTCCTTCACCAAGGACGCCAACGGCGAGTACCAGACCATTCCTGAGTACCAGGAGCCCCTGGATGCCAACACCCTGCCCCAGGAAGAGCGCGTAAAGGGCAACATCACCAGAATGTCCCGTTTGGAGTGCAATGGTATCTACCTGCCCACCAACCGTGAGTTTACAGAGGTTGTAAATGCTGCTAAGCTGTACGAGGAGGGCGGTTATATCCGTGACGACCTGACCAAGGCCATCCGCTTTAACGACGCGGAGCAGGATATTGTCACCCGTTATGAGGCTGACCTCAAGACCTACTCCGACGAGCAGCTCCAGAAGTTCATTACCGGCACTACCCCCATTGATCAGTGGGATGCTTACATCGCTGGTTATGCACAGTATCACTTGGACGAGTACCTCAAAGCTCAGAACGATGCCTTGGGCCGTGCCCTTGCTCTGATCAGCTAATCAATATCTATTTTCCAAGTACATTTGTGTCCGGGCAGGCATCCGCCTGTCCGGACCTTTTTATGACATATCAAAAACGAGAAGCAGCAAGGAAAATTGTGTTGACAAAGAGGAATGCGTCGGGTATAATAAAGACATAAAAGGTGGTCCTGCCAGTAGACGGTTGGACCCCTGCTAAAAGTTAGAGAATAATCGCCGAACTTTTCTCAGGAGTAGCGGCGATTATTTCTTTGAAATCTGGACGAAAACGCCACAGAGGTTTACGATCAATAGCAGAAGCTGTAATACTTCAGTTAAAGTCATGAAACATTCCCCCTTTCATATGTAAGGGGGCAAAGAAACGCTCATTACAAGCGGCCCCCTGCAGGGGGGCCAACCGCCTACCGTTTATGGCAGAACCACAGTATTATGATAACACATGATTCGACAATTAGCAAGAAAATTTTTGGTTGACAAAGGGAAGGGCATCCGGTATAATAAAGGCATAAAAGGTGGTCCTGCCAGTAGACGGTTGGACCCCTGCTAAAGATGTTTAGAAATATATCGTCGCACTTTTAGAGGGGGTACGGCGATTATTTCTTTTTGTTGTTAATCTGAATGAACAGATTACAAATGCCGATGATCACCAAACAAAGAGTTAAAACTTCATTTGTTGTCATAGCACAGCCCCCTTTCGTTATGTAAGGGGGCCAAAGAATATTCCCAAGCGGGAATGGCCCCCTGCAAGGGGCCAACCGCCTACCGTTTATGGCAGAACCACAATATTATCATAACACATGGTTCGACAAAAAGCAAACTAACTTTTCTCCTCTATAACAAAGGGAAGAGCATTCTGCAACGAAAAGGAGAGTAAATACCATGAGCAACATACAATCCAACGCCTCATCAGATGCCCAGCTGCTCCGCCTAATGAAAAAACAGCTTTTCTGGCAGCGGCTGACCGGCGTGCTGTTGGTCGTACTGATAGCGGGAGCTGTCAGTATCATCCCCAAGGTAAAGGCCGTTGGACAGGAGCTAAAAAGCCTGTCCAATCGTGCCAACGTGGTCATGGCAGACCTGGAGGTGCTGGCGGAGAACTTAATCAGCCTGGACCTGGAGGGGCTGATGAACAATACTGACCAATTAATTAGCAACAGCGAAAAGAACATGACGGAAATGACCGAAAATGTGGGACAGGCGTTAAAGAACCTAGAGGACTTGGATGTGGATTCCTTCAATGAGGCCATCGGGCGGCTCAATACCGTTGCCGGGCGGCTGTCCTCCCTGTTTGGGGGAAGATAGCGCCAGCGCAATGCGGAATCTCTCCGCATTGCCCAAAACAGGCAAAAAGCAGCCCCTTTTGAGAAAATTTTCAAAAAGGGGTTGCTTTTTTTTGAAAAATTGCTATAATAGATATGCACTGATTTCGGGGGCGTAGCTCAGCTGGGAGAGCGTACGGTTCGCATCCGTAAGGTCGAGAGTTCGATCCTCTTCGTCTCCACCAAGGCAGTTGTCCATCTCTTCGCTGGCTGAAGAGATGGACAAGCCTATCGTGTCAAACAACTTTATACGGAGGCGTAGCTCAGCTGGTCAGAGCGCTTGCTTCACACGCAAGAGGTCCACGGTTCGAGCCCGTGCGTCTCCATCGGAAATACGGTCAAGAAATGGCTTTGTTGGGCTGTTTGTTGGCTGTTTTTCTTTTCATGCTAAATTCAACTTTTCACCCCTGAATATGTCAAATAATCACTGAATCAGGGGAAGTAATTCGTCGGTTACTGTCAAACAGATACTATATATGTTGTCAGAGCCGTCACATAGAAATACAAAAAAAGATAATTGCCTTAAATGATATGCTCCCTTTATGAGAGACAGAGAAAAAATAAAACTATCCCCATGGAAGGGAGCATAATTATGAGTAGAAAAAGAGAAATAAGGCCCGAAGAGAAAGTTGATATAGTGCACAGATGGCAGGCAGGAGAAATCAGCATCAGCGCAGCAAGCCAGAAAGCAGGAGTGGGCAAAGAAACACTCCGCAGGTGGATAGCTGAAGTAGAAGGAGCAGCATTTTTTTGTCGTATGAGCGAAACCGTGTATATCCGCCGGAGATGAAACGGCAGGCGGTTGAAGAGTATTTATCAGGGGCCGGGAGCTTGAGAGAAATCAGCCAAAAATACAAATTTTGTCACCGGCTCCGCCAAGCGGCTGGGGCAGGCCACCAATGTGGACTTAGATAACCAGTTCGTGGTGATTGACACCTCAGAAATCGGCAAGGACCTGCTGGCAGCCGGCACCTTTACTGCCACCGACTTCTGCACCGAGAAGTGCAAGGAATCCCGCGTCAAGAAAAAAGCCCTGATTCTGGACGAGCTGTGGGCCCTCATCGGGGCGTCCTCCAACCCCTAGGCGGCGGAGTTCGTGCTGGAATGCTTCAAGACCTATCGGGCCTTCGGTGCGGCTGTGATCGGGGCTACCCAGGACCTTAACGACTTTTTTGCTCTGGAGAATGGCAAGTTCGGCAGGGCCATCCTCAACAACTCCCACATTAAAGTTGTCCTTCCCTTGGAGGAGGAAGAGGCGGTTCGGGTCAAGGAGGTTATGGGCCTTTCCAACGAGGAGATGATGCAGGTCATCCGCAGCAAGCGAGGGGAAGGGCTGCTCTGCGCCGGGCACAACCGCATTTCGGTAGTCTTCCAATCCACCCAGTTGGAATACGACTGGATCACCACCAGCCGGGCCGATCTGGAGGCACAGATGCTGGCCTGGCAGCAGGAAAATAACTGAAGGGAGGTTTCCCCATGCCCACGAAAAAAGAAATCGCCAGCCTTCGGGAGCTGCTCCGCAAAGCCAATGCAGAGGGCGAGCTATTAAGCGCCGCCGAGAAGGGGCGGCAGCTCACCAACCTGCTGGCCTATCTGGAAAGCGCCGTTCTTCTGGCCCGCCGGATGGCGGAGGAACAGCCCCAGCCCCCCATTCACCAAAGCGCCCGTTCTCCTTCCTGGTCGGTGACGGAGATCGCAGGGAGCATTGAAACCAATGAGTTCGGCTGGCTGCATATGGTGTTAGTATATAAGTGTGGACAGAAAAAAAGGTATAAAGTTCGGGGTTCTGCGCCAGGATTTCCCCAATGGCGGCCAGTCCAAACCCCATATCCTTTAAAGCCGTAATGCGGTTGGCGATGGGAAGCTGCGCCTCGCTGTAATAGCGGTACCCGGTG
>JAAWRH010000017.1 GCA_022800935.1 Oscillospiraceae bacterium | reverse complement strand
CTAAAATGAAATTCCGGCAAAACCGTTCTCCCAATTCTCGTGAATTACCCTTTTCTATTCTTGATTTCTTATAATATGCGCTTAGTGTCCACACCCTTTAATATTGTTGTCTTGAAAGGACATTGAACTTATGGTATAATAAAGATGAACTCGGATAGCAGAAACGAAAGTAGGTAATAACTTTGACAACGGCAGAACAGATAAACCAGCGGCACCAGGAGGACTTGCAAAGGCTCAAAGGCTTTCAGCTGATGGACGCCAACCTTCTGCATAAGAGCGAAGATTTTGATAAGCTGCCGGAAACCTATGTTGTGTTCATCACGGAACATGATGTGATTGGCAAGGGAAAGCCGGTGTACTATATCGGCAGATATATCTTCAATACCGGGGAAAGCTTTAACGATGGCTCGCATATCGTGTATGTGAACGGAGAATACCGTGACGAAACGCCAATCGGAAAGCTGATGCACGATTTCTCCTGCACTGACCCGGAAAACATGTACTATGACGAATTGGCGGAACGCGTTAGATTTTTCAAAGAGAGTAAGGAGGGAGTTGCGATTATGTGTAAAGCCATAGAAGATATGAGGATTGAGTCTTGGAAAGAAGGCATAAAGGAAGGCAAAAGAGAAGGCATAAAGGAGGGCAAAAGTGAAGGCATAAAAGAGGAAAAGAAACTAACCGTCCTCCGAATGCTTGAAGCTGGAAAATATGCCTTAGAGGAGGTCTCAACCATTTCTGGCCTTCCCCTTGATGAAGTTAAAGAGCTCCAAACCAATCAAAGTTTATAAGAAGTAAAAAAGCTGCAAAAATGTAAAGCGCGTAAATTGCTATATCAAATTGAGAGCGGGAATCTGTTAATCAGGTCCTCGCTCTTTTTTGCCTTAATTGCGAGTAATTCGCCGAGGCTTTCCCCTTTTTCACCTATTGACAAATGGGCATATGCACGTTATACTTATTACAGCCATAGAAAGGGGGAATACTATGCCGCGAGGTTCAAAATGCCGCCGCGTCTGTTCCGAACCGTCTTACCGGGTCTTTTCCGGCAGCGCCCAGGGGGAACCTGTTACCTTGTCCGTGGAGGAACTGGAATCCCTCCGCCTTGCCGACCTGGAGGAGATGGAGCAGGATACAGCCGCGGAGCGCATGGGTATCTCCAGGGGCACCTTCCAGCGCATCCTGTATTCCGCCCGGCAAAAAACGGCCCTGGCCCTGACCACGGGCAAAACGATTTTAATCAGCGGGGGAAACTATGTGGTCAGCGACTGCTGCTGCGGCGACGGCCAGCGGCCCTGCCGCCATTGCCGCTATGCCTCGTCCCCCGCCTGCGAAGGAGAGAAAGAACATGAGTGAACCCCAGTGCAGCCATGACTGCGAAAGCTGCTCCGCTAACTGCGCCTCCCGCGAGGGGGGAGCGCCACAGAGCTTTCTGGAAAAGCCCAATAAGCTCAGCTCCATCAAAAAGGTCATCGGCGTTGTCAGCGGAAAGGGCGGGGTGGGCAAGTCCCTTGTCACCTCCCTGATGGCCTCGACCATGACCAGGAAGGGCTATACCGCCGCCATTCTGGATGCGGATATCACCGGTCCGTCCATCCCTAAGATTTTCGGCGTCACCGGTCCCGCCTCCGGCAACGAGATGGGCATCCTCCCTGTCACCTCCAAGGGCGGGGTGGATATTATGTCGGTGAACCTGCTGCTGGAAAACGACGCGGACCCGGTTGTCGTCCGCGGACCGATTATCGCCGGAACGGTCAAGCAGTTCTGGACCGACGTCATCTGGACCGACGTGGACTTTATGTTTGTGGACATGCCCCCCGGAACCGGCGACGTCCCTCTAACGGTGTTCCAGTCCATCCCGGTGGACGGCATCATTGTCGTCACCTCTCCCCAGGATTTGGTTTCCATGATCGTGGCCAAGGCGGTGAAGATGGCCGAGATGATGAATGTGCCTATCATCGGGCTGGTGGAGAATTACAGTTATTTCAAATGTCCCGACTGCGGGAAGGAGTACCCGGTGTTCGGGAAGAGCCATATTGACGAGATTGCTTCCCAGCATCACCTGCCTGTTTTGGCAAAGCTGCCCATTGATCCCAACGCCGCCCGCGCCTGCGACGAGGGCCGGATTGAGGAGTACAAAACCGACGTGATGGACAGCGTGTGTGATAAAGTGGTGGATTTCTGTTCAAAATAAGGACAGAAGGCCCCGATGCTTTGCAAGAGAAAGGATAAGGATAGCATGATTATAGCAGTACCAAGCTTTAACGGAGAGGTGTTCCAGCACTTTGGCAAGACGCCGGAGTTTACGCTGTTTACCGTGGAGAACAACGCCGTCATCGATAAGAAGGTTCAGCCGACCATGGGCAATGGCCACGGCGCGCTGGCGGGTTTTTTGAAGCAGTTCCGGGTTGACGCGGCGGTCTGCGGCGGCATTGGCCCCGGCGCGGTCAATGCTCTGGACGATATGGGTATCAAGGTGGTCTCCGGTGCAGAGGGCCCGGTGGAGGAGGCTGTCAGCGCCTATCTCCAGGGCAGGCTGGACAGTAATTCCCCCGTCTCCTGCCACCACCACGACGGGGAGGAGCACGACTGTGGCCACCATCAGGGCGGCTGTGGGGAGCATGGATGCCATCACTAAAAATGCCATAATGACAAGGCGGCCGGGCGCTGATTCAAAAATTGGATCAGCGGCCCGGCTTTTTGCATCCTTTTCCGTGATATTAAAGAGCTATTCGATGATGACAAGGGAATCCCCCTGAAAGAGAATCGCCTGCCGGTTGCCGAGGTTGATTTTTTCCTCCCGGTCCCTTGGATAAGGGCCTGCCTTGGTGCGGTTTTCTTCCTTAACGTGAACACCTAGGGAGCATTTCAGCAGCCCCAGATTGTCGGGCAGATTACCTGCGAAGATAACGCTTCCGGCGCTGACCCCCATCACAATGCCGCCGCCGCTGATAAACTCCAGGAGCCTCTGGTTAAATCCCTGCTCATTGATCCGTTTCAGGAGATATTTTGTATCCCCGCCGCACAGGTAGACCACATCGAAGGCATCCCCGATGGGCTGCTTCAGTTCGGCATGTAAATCGTTGATAACGATGTTTTCATCCTTGATCCCGCAGCGGCGAAGGTCGTTTAAGCATTCCGGCAGGACGTCTATGGCGTCCGGGAAGACAGCTGCCGTGGGGATAAACATCGCCCTTATCTCAGACGGCGGTTTGGGGAGCATTTCTGTAAAAGCATCCTCAATTCTCTTGGTTTCCAGTCCGCAGGATGTCAGGATAACATTCATTGACGGGGTTCCTCCTTTTAAAATTAGAATGTTTGTTCTTTTATTTTAATTTTTCCAAGTCCTCCAAATAAACAGATACCTCTCCGCATTTAGGGCAGATCGCTACCTTAGGTTTTCCCATTCGCCCGCCAAACAGCTTGTTTTCATCAGAGGATAAAACGATTCCGTATCCTGCTCCCTCCACCTTGATATCACAGTTTTCCTTCATTTCTGTCCCGCATCTGATACATTTACGCATAATAACTCCTCCTCAAATCAATTTGCCTCTTTGGCAATAATCTCCCGTTGACAAAAGCGAAAAAACGGGATACCACAAAAGCATAAAATGCCGCTGCCGATAGCCAGTCAGCTCTCTAAAGATTCATAATTGAAGTAATCACCGAAACTTTCCAGGGTTCGCGGCGATTACTTCTTTTTTGCCCTCAAAACCCCGGAAAAATAGCGATGCCATGCGGTTTTTCCACATGGCATCTATACTGGTGTGCTTTTCTGGTAATTTGCAACACTTAAGATGCCATCGGCAGTCATCTAAATTATCTTGAGGACTGGAGGGCCAAAGCCCGGTCAAGAATTGTTCCGGCGGCCTCCTCTTTGGACATCAAGGGCAGCTCCTCCACATCCTCCGCTGTGATAAGGGTAAGGATATTGGTGTCGGTGCCAAAGCCTGCACCGGCGACTTTCAGATTGTTGGCGCAGATCATATCCACCCTTTTCTTTTCCAGCTTTTTTCGACTGTTCTCCAGCATATTCTGTGTCTCCATGGAAAAGCCGCAGATCACCTGCTCCGGTCGGCGGTTGGCCCCTAGGTGCTGCAAGATGTCCTGGGTGCGGCGCAGGGTGATGGACAAACCGCTCTCCTGTTTTTTTATCTTGTCATCGCTGCAGCTGGCAGGGGTGTAGTCAGCCACCGCCGCCGCCTTGAAGATCATAGTGGCCTGCCCGCTGCGGGAGGTGACCGCCTCAAACATATCCCTAGCAGAAACCACTGGCACCATCTCCACAAAGGGAGGCGGTTTCAGACTGGTGGGACCGGAAATCAGGGTCACATCGGCGCCACGGAGCATAGCCATGCGCGCAATAGCATAGCCCATTTTTCCGGTAGAATGATTGGTGAGGCAGCGCACAGGATCCAATGCCTCCTGTGTAGGACCAGCAGTGACCAGCACCTTTTGCCCGGAGAGATCGTGAGGCAGGGCGATCTCCCGCAGAATATGCTGAACCAGCGTTTCAGGCTCAGGCATTTTACCTGTGCCCACCGTACCACAGGCCAGACGGCCGACGGCCGGCGTGATCACCTGCCAGCCATAGCGGGACAGGGTTTGCAGATTGTCCTGGGTCACAGGATTATCGTACATACGGGTGTTCATGGCGGGGGCGATAAGCTTGGGACAGTCGCAGGCCAGAACGGTAGTAGTCAGCATATCATCCGCCAGGCCGTGGGCCAGCTTGGCGCAGACATTGGCGGTGGCGGGGGCAATAATCACCAGATCGGTGCGGTCGGCCAAGGCAATGTGCTCCACCTGATGGACAAAGTTCCGGTCAAAGGTATCCACCATTGTCTTCCGGCCGGTGAGCTGCTCAAACGTCAAGGGGGCGATAAACTTGGTGGCGTTTTCGGTCATTACCACTTCCACATTGGCATGAAGCTTTACCAAAGCGGAAGCAAGGCTGGCTGCCTTGTAGGCAGCGATACCGCCGGTGATACCCAAAAGGATGGTTTTTTCTTTTAGCATAGGGGGCCTCCTTGTCATAAAAGGCAGTTTTCTATACCATATTATACAAAGTTCCGCCGCCACTGTAAAGTCTTTGGTGGGAATTTTTCCTTTTGATACACATCCCTGACTAGGTCATGTTTAAAAAATGCACAATAACCCAAAAGACATACCGCTGGCTTGGCTAGTGGGGGATTGTGCAGGATTGCCTTTATACAAATTGTCTGTTTCTGATGATTTTTCAAACAAGCCTTAAATGGAAAAACTCTGGATAAGCGGACAAATCTGTTAAAAAAACACAATAGATCATAAAAACTCTTGCAATATCGATATTTTCTTATATAATAAAATATCGGAGGGCGGCGGAGGCTGCTCCTTCGCCCTCACATTATTGCGCTGCATCCGCTGGAAGCGGAGCGGCAGCAGGAGGTAAGCGTCTATGAAGAAAAACAAGTACGACATCCATTGGATGACAGGCACCACCATGATGGCCGCCATCGTGGTCCTGCTGGCCAACACGCCCCTGGGCCTGATCCCAACCCCTATCATCAATGCAACTACCACCCATATCCCAGTGATTCTGGGAGCGATTTTATTTGGGCCGCTGGCCGGCGGTATTTTGGGCGGCGTCTTCGGCGTTTGCTCTCTAATCAGCAATACCATTGCGCCAAAAGTGCTGTCCTTTGCCTTTTCACCTTTTATTGCGCCCACCATGGGCGGGGCTCTGAAGGCTGTCTGGATATCGGTGGGCTGCCGGATCATGATCGGCGTGGTGGCTGGCTGGCTTTGGATCTGGCTGAAAAAGGCCAAGCTGAATGATATGATCGTGTTGCCCATCGTGGGGTTTGTGGGCTCTATGGCCAATACAGTATTTGTCATGGGCAGCATCTATTTTCTGCTGAAGCCGGAATACGCCCTGGCTATGGGCGCCAGCCTGGATGCCGTGTTTGGCTTGATCATGGGTATCATCACCGGATCCAGCGTACTGGAGGCGCTGGTGGCACTGATACTAGTCACCGCCATCGGGAAGGTGCTGCTGCATCTGCCCTTTCTCAAGGGTTCCAAGGGAAACCCTTCGGCTGGCGGGGGAAAAATAAATAGATTGATTTAGGAGAATCATTATGCTTCTTGCCATCGACATTGGCAATACCAATATCACCATAGGCGGTATCCGGGAGGGAAAGATTCTGTTTGAGGCCCGCATCGCCACTGAATACATCAAGACCTCTGACCAATACGGCGTGGAGATCAAAAATATCCTGTCCCTGTTTGAGGTGCATCCGAAGGATGTGGAGGACTGCATCATCTCCTCAGTGGTGCCGCCGGTGTTCAACTCGGTCAATACCGGAATCATGAAAGTGATCCACAAGGCTCCCATGGTGGTAGAACCGGGCATCAAAACCGGGCTGAATATCCAGATGGACACCCCTTCTCAGGTGGGCAGCGACCGCATTGTGATAGCGGTGGCTGCTTTGGCGGAATATGAGCCACCGCTAATCCTATTGGATCTGGGGACCGCCACCACCATTGAGGTAGTAGGGAAGGGCAATGTTTATCTGGGAGGTTGTATCATTCCCGGTATGCGTATCTCGCTGGAGGCACTCACTTCCAGGACAGCGCAGCTTCCCGGCATCCGTCTGAACCAGCCGAAGCGGGTCATTGGAAAAAATACCGAGGAGTGTATGCGCAGCGGGATCATTTTCGGGACAGCGGCAATGCTGGATGGGATGCTGGACCGGGTGGAGGAAGAGCTGGGACAGGAGGCCGCCGTGGTAGCTACCGGTGGCATGGCGCAGTTTGTGATTCCTTTCTGCCGGAGGAAGATCATCTTGGAAAAAGATTTGCTGCTCAAGGGCCTGTACCAGATTTATCTGAAAAATCATCTCAGCAAAAATAAAAAGTAAACAAAAAGGTCCTTTTTCAAACCAACCGGTTCAAAAAGGGCCTTTACTTTGTTATATTGAAATTTTGGGATAAACCAGAGACTTGAATCTGGGTAAATTCTCATTTTACGCCTTTGGCATCTATGACTTTGAATGATATTTTTTCGAATGGAATAGAACTCCGGCAGCGCGGGGTAGATATTTACACTATACAAAAGCTTATGGGACACCGTGACATTAAGATGACCTCAAAGATGTATGTACACAATGAAGTGGACGAACTAAAAAAGCGTGTTTTCCAGTGATTTCAAAACAAGTCAAAAAAGGATGTAAAAACGGGAACATTCAAAAAATGACCAATCCTGAAATAGAATTTCAAAGAGAAATATTAGAGCTTGTATTCACAACCGCCCCACACTGTCTGAACGGTCTTTTTCCCGCCATACTGCATCCCCGGTTATGAATACAGGTTCTTAAAATTCCGGATAATAAAGCGAAAAAAGATTAGGAGTGATTTTCATCTTACTGACAAAAACCACTCCTTAAATATGGTGCGGATAACAGGACTTGAACCTGCATGAGTGTGACCTCACTAGAACCTGAATCTAGCGCGTCTGCCAATTCCGCCATATCCGCATTATTTACAGTTTTTGAAGGATTTCTTTGGTTCCTTTGTCCCTCTCTCGACTGCTCCACTATTATATCATCTCTATTTCCCTTTGTCAACTGTTTATTCCGAATTTTTCAAAAAAAATTTTTGCCGCTCCTGAGATTAAAATATTGGCTTTGTGAACCGATTTTTTACATTTTGGCATTTTATTCTCCCTTTCTCATACAAAATCACTTGGCTTTTCTCCTTTGATGAAATCATAAAAATCCCTTTAAACCTGCCCTTTCTATCTTGCAGGAACGCCGGAAAGGTGATATAATAAAGCCAAAACAGGGAGTCAGCAGACATTTCAGATGTACGCCTACAACTGATGCCGGGCTTCCGGCAGTGCGCTTCCCGTAAATTGCCGCATCCGGCGGCGGAATGGAGTATAATGTCATGGAAAAGAAAAATCTGGATTGGGCCAATATTGGCTTCAGCTACATACAGACGGACAAAAGATATGTGTCCCATTACAAGGACGGCGCATGGGACGAGGGCGTCCTCACCTCCGACGCGTCCATCACCCTGAGCGAGTGCGCCGGGGTGCTGCAATACGCCCAGACCTGCTTTGAGGGACTCAAGGCGTACACCACCGAGGATGGCCGCATCGTCACCTTCCGCCCGGACCAGAACGCCAAGCGGATGGTGAATTCCGCCAAGGGCCTGGAGATGCCCCCCTTCCCGGAGGAGCGCTTCCTGGAGGCCGTGGAAATGACCGTTGCCGCCAACGCGGCCTATGTCCCCCCCTATGGCTCCGGAGCGACGCTGTATATCCGCCCCTATATGTTCGGCTCCAGCCCGGTCATCGGGGTGAAACCCGCCGAACAGTATCAGTTCCGTATGTTTGTCACCCCTGTCGGACCCTACTTTAAGGGCGGCGCACGCCCCCTCACCATCCGGGTCAGCGACTTTGACCGGGCGGCCCCCCGCGGCACAGGCAACATCAAGGCAGGGCTCAACTATGCCATGAGCCTCCACGCCATCGTCAGCGCCCATGAAGAGGGGTACGACGAAAATATGTACCTGGACCCCCAGACCCGCACCAAGGTGGAGGAAACCGGCGGCGCAAACTTCCTGTTTGTCACCAGGGACAACAAGATTGTCACCCCCAAATCCAACAGCATCCTCCCCTCCATCACCCGGCGTTCCCTGGTCCATGTGGCCAAGGAATATCTGGGCATGGAAGTGGAGGAGCGGGAGGTCCTGCTCAGCGAGGTCAAGGACTTTGCGGAATGCGGCCTCTGCGGGACCGCTGCCGTCATCTCCCCTGTGGGCAAGATTGTTGACCATGGGACGGAAATCTGCTTCCCCAGCGGGATGGAGAAGATCGGCTCTGTGACCCAGAAGCTGTACGATACCCTGACCGGTATCCAAATGGGCCGCATCGAGGCACCGGAGGGCTGGATTCACGAGATTCCCGTAAAATAATCAGGTCATCCATACAAGGCTTCGCTGACACTTCGGTTTGGCGGAGCCTTTACACTGACATGGTTCCTTTAAAAAACAGGAAAGGGGAGACCGCCCCCATGGCAAACCGCCAGTCCATTGGAAAACCGGTCCTGCGGCAGGTCAAAACCCCCTGCGGCGTTTTGACCTATCAGTTCACGCCCAAAAGGGTGAAAAATATCAATCTGCGGGTGCTCTCCGACGGTTCCCTCCATGTCTCCGCCGCTCCCCGCGTCCCTATCAGAGAGGTGGAGCGGTTCCTGATAAGCCGCAGCCAGTGGATTGCGGAGGCGGTGGACCGGGTGGCGGCCCGCAGGCAGCAGTCCTCTGCAAAGGATACCCTGCGGCTGTGGGGAAGGGAGATTCCACTCTATGTTCATATCGTCTCTCCGGACCGGCCGGAGGGGCTGATCTTGGAGGAGGAAGGGGCAGTGATGTCCCTGTGGGAGGACACCCCCCAGCGCCGTCAGGCCCAGATTCTTCTATTCTGGGCGCGGGAGTCAGAGGAGATTTTCGTCAGCCGTTTTCGCTTCTGGGCGGACTGGTTTCGGCGGGGATATTCGGTAGAGGCGGAGAAGGTACGGCTTGCCGTCAAGCCCATGACCAGCCGGTGGGGCAGCTACAGCAAGCGCACCGGTTCCATTGCCCTGAGCCTTTATCTTGCCGCTAAGCCGCCCGAATTTCTGGAGTACACCATTGTCCATGAATTCTGCCATATGATTTATCTGGACCATTCTCCGGCCTTCCACGCCCTGGTGGAGGAAAATCTTCCAGGGGCGTCGGAAATCCGCAGGCGGATGAAGGAAAGCCCCATCCGATAAAAACGCGGCGAAACCGCTTACCTGCGGTCCGCCGCGTTTTCGTATCCCAAAAGAAAAATCACATCGCCTTTTCCATGATGTAATCGTCCATGATAAAGCCGTTCCCGATATCCGCCTCCTGGGTCCTGACAGTCTTAAAGCCCTTGTGTTCGTATACGGCGATGGAGTGGGCGTTATATTTGTTCACCGTCAGCCAGATGGCGCTGGCGTTGTTTTCCCTTGCCTGCTGTTCCAAAAACCGGAACAGGATGCTGGAATAGCCCTTGCCCCGCGCCTCCTTTTTCAGGTAAATCTTGCTGAGGAACAGCTTGCCGTCCTCCAGCTTCCAGCCGGTATAGCCCATAGGCTCCCCGTCTGCCTCCAGGACGTGGTAGCGGTAGCCCTGGTTTTGCATCTGATCGGTCATGGCGCGGAAGGACTGGAATTTATCCACCATATAGTCGATCTGTTCCTCGGAAATGATTCCGGGGAAAAATTCGTGCCAGATTTTTCCGGCCATATCCGCCAGCCGCTGAATCTCGGCTTCGGTTTTGACCTCTTTGATTTCACAGGACATGACATATCCCTCCAAATTTTTCACTTTTCTCCCCTCCGTCTCCGGATTGGAGGCTTTTATTATGTATCATTTATGATTATATCACTTTAAACCGTAAAAGTAAAGATAGAAATTCAACGAATTCTCTTTTATCAAAGCGAACACGGTAATTTTTCCGCTGCCATTTTCCTTATAAAAACGCTATCATCGCCTATATTTTCCACTCTCTCACCATCGCGCAGTTGAAATTTCCAAAAAAACAGGTATAATGTAAGATGTACGATAATTGAAAGCAATCAAATGTAAAAAGCCAGAGAGCAGGGTTGAATTGAAATCTGAACTTTATTTTGACAACGCCGCCACCACTCGAACGGCCCAGGAAGCGGCCGATGCCATGCTGGATATGCTCACCAACCAATATGGCAATCCTTCCTCCCTTCATTATAAGGGGCTGGAAGCCCAGACACGCATCGACAGGGCCCGCCGCCAGCTGGCATCCCTTCTGGACTGTAAGCCGGAACGGCTGACCTTTACTTCCGGCGCTACGGAGGCAAATAATCTGGTGCTCTTCGGGGCTGCCGCCGCCCGCAGAAGGCAGGGAAGCCGCATTGTTACTACCGCCTATGAGCATTCCTCCGTAGAGGAAGCCTGCCGCCAGTTGGAGAAGGAGGGCTTTGAGGTGGTTCGGATTGCTCCTGATAAAGCTGGACAAATCTCAGCCTCGGATGTGGTGGGGGCCGTCGATGAGAAAACCATCCTCGTCTCCTGCATGATGGTCAACAACGAGCTGGGGACTATCCTGCCCATAGAGGAAATTGTCCACGGAGTCCGGCGAAAAAAGAAGGACATCTTCCTCCATTCGGACGCGGTGCAGGCCCTGGGCAAGCTGCCCTTCCGCCTTTCCCGGCTGGAACTGGACGCGGTGTCGGTCAGCGCCCACAAGATACACGGCCCTAAGGGGACCGGCGCGCTGTACCTGCGGGAGGGGACGCGCATTCTTCCCCGGAGTTTCGGCGGAGAACAGGAAAAAAAGTTCCGCCCCGGCACCGAAAACGCCGCCGGAATTGTGGGCTTTGGAGCGGCCTGCCAGTTGATGGAGAAAAACGGCGGGGAATACCTGGAGCAGATTCGCCGGTGCAATCTCCGCCTGCGGGAGCTGCTGTCGGGGAGGGAAGGGTTCGTGATTCACTCCCCGGAGGACGCGCTGCCCACCATACTCAACGTATCGGTTCCAGGGGTGCGCAGCGAGGTTATGCTCCATTTTCTGGAACAATATGGAATCTGCGTTTCCAGCGGCTCGGCCTGCGCCAAGGGGGCGAAAAGCCACGTTCTTTCCGCTATGGGCCTCCCGGCGGCGGAGATTGACTCCGCCCTGCGCATCAGCTTTTCCCACGAAAACACGGTGGAGCAGACCGAAAAGCTGGCGGAGGCGCTGGAGGAGGGACGGGTTTCTCTCCAATCCCGGCTCCGGAAAAATAAGAGTACGCTGTAAAATTTCCCGCCTCGGAAGGGAAAAAACTTTACAATATATCGGCCAGGAGTGTAAAACAAAAAATGAAGGAAATCATATTACTGAAGGACGGGGAGATTGCCCTGAAGGGCCTCAACCGGTATTCCTTTGAAGATACCATGATCAAAAACGCCAAGCGCCGTCTGTCCTCTTTGGGGCGGTTCCGGTTTTATAAGGCCCAGTCCACCATTTATATCGAACCCATGGAGGAAGGGCTGGACATGGAGGAGGCGGTGGAACGGCTGAAAAAGGTGTTCGGCATCGCCGCCATCTGCCGTACCTGCGTGGCGGAAAAGAACTGGGAGGATATCTGCCGTCTTGCTCCCGTCTACCTGAAGGATACACTGGAGGAGGCATCTACCTTTAAAGTGACCGCCAAGCGCTCCGACAAAAAATTCCCGCTGAATTCCCCCCAAATTTGTAATGAACTGGGCGGCCTTCTGCTGAGCCGGTTCCCCCACCTGCGGGTGGACGTGAAAAATCCAGATGTGATTGTCACGGTGGAAATTCGGGACTATGCCGCCTATATCCACGCGGGACAGCTCCCAGGCCCCGGCGGTATGCCGGTGGGCAGCAGCGGCAGGGCCATGCTGCTGCTGTCCGGCGGCATTGACAGCCCTGTGGCCGGGTATATGATGGCCAAGCGGGGGCTGGAGCTTTCCGCCGTCCACTTTGTCAGCCCGCCCTATACCAGCGACCGGGCGAAACTGAAGGTCATCCAGCTGGCCCATTTGATGACCCCTTATTGTGGAAACATCAATCTCCACATTGTCAACCTGACCAAAATCCAGGAGCGGATGCTGGACAAGTGCCCGGAGGACCTGTTCACCATCCTGCTGCGGCGGTTTATGATGGATATCGCCCAGCGCCTTTCCCTGAAGGAAAGCAGCTCCGCGCTGATTACCGGAGAAAGCCTGGCCCAGGTGGCCAGCCAGACGGTGTACGCCATCGCCTGCACCGACGCCATGGTCCAGCAGCCAGTGTTCCGCCCCCTTATCGGCATGGACAAGGAGGAGATTATCCGGATCGCCCGGAGCATCGGCACCTTTGAGACCTCTATCCTGCCCTATGAGGACTGCTGTACTGTCTTCACCCCCAAGCACCCCAAAACCAAACCCACCCTACAGATGGTGCTGGAGGCGGAAACTCTCCTCCCCGAACGGGAGGAGCTGATTGCCGAGGCACTGGAGGCGGTGGAGACCGTCAAGGTCACGATGTCCGGGGCGGCGGGATACATTGAATAAGGCCCGAATTGACAGCCCAAATGTACCGCTATATGGAATAAGTCTTCAATCTAATACATTGAGTTTATTATATAAATCAGGAGGAAAAGAATGCCGGAAGCAAAAATCATCCAGATTTCCACCAACCAGGCTGCGAATTCGGATGTAATAGGCCACATGAGCCGCCTTCTCATGCAGCTTGGCCTTTCCAGCGACACCGATTTTGTAGAACCGGGGGATGCCGCTGCCCTGCGGCGCAGCCTCGTCCACGGTCTGCAAAGCTGCAATGTGGTTGTCACCATCGGCTCCTTTGGTCAATACGGTGTATCCGGCGCAAAGGAGACGGTTTTTAAAGCCCTGGACATTCCCTTCATGGAAGATTCCGTTATCAAGGAACGAATTCTCCGCTTTGTCAAAGCCGGAAAGCTGACCATGACCGAGGAGCTGGAGTCCCTGTGGGCCATTCCACGCAATGCCGAGCCCTTTCCCTCCGCCAACGGGGTGGACAGCGGCTTTGGCATCGCCGCGGGTGGACAGTGCATTCTCATGCTTCCCTCCGCTCCCGATTCCTTCCACCCCATGGCGGCAGGAGACGCCCTTTCCTACCTGGCGCGTTTTTTCGGCCTGTGTGCCATACGCCATCGGGTCAACTGCTTCGGGCTGGCCCACCGCTCCATTGTGGATGAGCTGTACGGGGATATCCTCAACGATAATCTGCCCCTGGCCTATCCCGCCGCCTGCCACAATGGCCTGGAAACCTCCCTGTGGGTGACAGCCTGCGCCGCCACCAGGGAACAGGCAGAGGAGATATGCCACCCCGCCGTCTTCCGCCTCCAGCAAGAGCTGAAGGACCTGGTGTACGGCGTGGACGCTGAATCCATGGAGAGCAGTGTCCTGGAGCTGCTCCATCAGCGGGGCCGCACCCTCTGTATGACCGAATCCTATTCCTCCGGGGCGCTGGCACAGGCCGTGGAACGGGGAATGGAGCTGCTGGAGGGGTTGAAATCCCCTGTACAATTCTATGGCAGCTATATGCTTCCCGACGAGACGGAGGAAATCGGCCTTCCCCGGCGCAAGCTGCGGGGGAAGGACATCGTCACCCCCACCGGCGCGGGTATGATGGCGGAATACTGCCGCCGCAAGGGAAAGGACAATTCCCTGGGGCTGTCCCTCTGCCTGGATGAGGCGGTGCGGCAGGTTTACGCTGCCCTTTCTGACGGGGAAAGGGTGTATCTGCTCATCCGCAAGCTCCCGGATGACTGCTATGGCAATCGGGCCGGGGAATACGGCTGCTTATGGGCCCTAAAGCTGGTTCAGCAGTACTTTCTGGATCCCCGTTCCCTCCCAGCCGGGGTTCCGGTGCGTTCCGCGGCGGCGGGCCAGGGCTTCCCGGAGGCCGAGGACCCAAACTGGGAGGAAAAGATGGGCCTTCCCCCGGAGCGCAATCTGGGACGGCGGATTGTCATGCTCCTCTGTGCAACGGTGTTCGCCGCCTCCGCCACCTTTCTGGCCCATCAGGAATACCTGGCCTGGAACAGCGATCAACAGAAAACCAGGCTGGAAACCATTTACCTGGAAAACAGCTCCTCTCCCTCCTCCTCTTCTCCCAGCGCACCGGAGAAAATAAATTACCCTGCGGAGTATCTAAATAAATTTTCCTCCCTGTATTCCATCAACCCGGATATCAAGGGATGGCTTTCCATCGACGGAACGACATTCAGCTATCCGGTGGTACAGAGCGAGCAGGACACCGCCGAAAGCCAGTATTATCTGCATCGGGATTATAACGGAGAGTATAACAACCACGGCGTCCCCTTCCTGGACTACCGGGCGGACCTGAAGAAGCCCAGCGACAACCTGGTGATATACGGACACAACATGCGGGACGGCACCATGTTTGAGGAGCTGTTAAACTATAAGGACCCGGATTATTACCGGGCCCATCCCCTCATCCGCTTTGACAGCGTCTATGAGGAGGCGGAGTATCGGGTGGTTTCTGTCTTTATCACCAACACCCTGAAATCCCACGGGGAGCTGTTTGAATACCACAACTTCATCAACTCCCCCAGCGACGACAGCTTCGACCAATTCCTGTACGGCATTCAGATACGCTCAATCCTCAATACCGGAGTGGATGTCCGCGCCGGGGACAAGCTGCTGACCCTGTCCACATGCAGCTATGAATTCAAGGGGGCCCGTTTTGTTGTGGTGGCCCGCAAGCTGCGGGACGAGGAGACCAGAGAGCAGGCGATGGATGTTTCCGCTGTTTCCAAAAACGAAAACGTCCTCTATCCGGACATCTGGTACAGCCTGTACAAGCAGGAAAAGCCCAATATCTCCCTGATGCGCATTGTCCTGCCTAAAACGGCGCAGCCGCTGGACATGGATCTGACCCTCTCCCTCAACCGGGAGACAGCGCCACCCTCAGAATTGGAGGATATCACCCCTATCCCTTCCCGAAAGCCGGTTAACATCGCCCAGGCCCCATCCCAGCCGGAGGGCAGTGAAGACAGCCAGCCGGAGAACGGGGATGCCAGCTCCAGCCAGGCGGAGTCCGAGAATACCCCGCCGGAGCTGTCTTCCGTTCCGGATGCCTCCGGGAGCATGGCTTCAAGCAGCTCTTCTGAACCCCCTGAGTCCATCACCCCTTCCCAACCCTCCGAGGCTTCTCAGTCCCAGAGCAGTTTGGAACCGGAGCCCTCCAGCCAACCGGAGCCTTCCTCCTCCTCTCAGGCACAAGCCTCCCTGCCGCCAGTTTCCTCCAGCCGCCCGGCGGTAATCAAGGTGCCCTCCAGCAGCAGCAAACCCATTGTCATCCGTCCGTCCTCCTCTGTTCCGGAGGAAGACCCGATGATTGAGGAGGAGGACATGCCTGACGGCACAGACGGGGATTACCGTGAGGACGATCCCGCTGCGTCTGACTCCGACAGCTCCAATGACGGCGAGTCTGGCGGCAGCTATAATGGAGATGAAACCCTGTCTGTTTACATCAACGGCTCCCGTCACACCGGCAGCGCCTATGATATTGTGTGCCAGGTTGTGGCGGCGGAGATGGGCGCAGGCCACAAGGAGGCCCTAAAGGCCCAGGCAGTGGCGGCGTACACCTACATCTCCTATGAAAACGCCAGAGGGGTATCCCCCTCTGTGGCGGCGAAGACCGCCACAGCCGCGGTAAAGACGGCGGTACAGGAGGTCATCGGCGAGGCAATCTACTACAAGGGGAATCTTGCCTTTGCCTGCTACCACGCCACCAGTGCCGGAAGGACCAACTCCTCCAAGGATGTATGGGGCGGCAGCTACCCCTATCTGGTCAGCGTGGACAGCTCCATCGACGAGGACGCTTACCGGTATGAGGATACCAAGCGCATCTCCACCGATGTGGTTGCGGCGGCGGTTGAAAAGCAGCTGGGCATCACCCTGGAGGGGGACCCGGCGGACTGGTTCGAGGTGCTCTCCTACACCGACGGCGGGTACAACGACCGGATGGCGGTGGGCGGCGAAACCCAGTACTACTATGATGCCAACCGGAAATACTACCCCATCACCGGCCGGGTCCTGCGAGAGGCAGTGCTGGGGCTGCGTTCGGCCTGCTTCACGGTGGAATACCTGGATAACCGGGACGAGTTCCTGTTCACCACCTACGGCTACGGCCACGGGGTGGGGATGAGCCAGACCGGGGCCATCCTGATGGCCAACCAGGGGGACAGCTATGTGGATATTCTGGAGCATTATTTCCCTGGGACGACAGTGAGATAATAAAAAAGATACTTGATTTCTTCTCCAATTAAGTGTATCATTGACCTATCTTTAAGCGGAAGTAAGAGGACGGAACGGGCAGCCGTCGCCCTTGTTGGAGATGTGGGAGTGTCGCCCCACCTATTTTCGCCAAAAAAGGCGGACAGCTTCGGCTGCCCGCCTTTTCACTGAAAGTAAAGATAAATGTCTTCATTCTTTCTTCTGCGTTACGCAGATTCCAATGACTGCACCAATCAGGATAACCGGTGCCACTCGGACGAACAGCCATTCTAATGAATGAAACGCCACTCCGAGAACAGCGGTTTCGGGGTCGCCATAATCCCACCCCAAATAAGGACTTTCCAATGCCAATAAGATTGCAAAAAGGATTACGATGACTGCGCATAATGAAATAAGCGACCACTGAATCATTTTTCTTCTCGTGGTTTTTCTTTGTGCCAACTGCAAATTTATCACCTCCAATTTTTCCGAAATGGCTTTTAAGCTGTCAACCTCCGTTTCAATGACAATTTCACCCAACAACGCACTTACAGGTGTTTCAAACGCTTCCGATATGGAAATCAACATATCAGAATCGGGAACTGACAGTCCTTGCTCCCATTTAGAAACTGTCTGCCGCACGACGTTGAGCTTCACAGCAAGCTCCTGCTGTGAAAGTCCTTTTGATTTTCTGATTGCTTTCAGATTTTCGCTGAGCATCAGGGGTAACCTCCTTTCTTTCTGCCGCTGCCACTATTATAGGAGGAATTGCCTGTTGCCGCAAGCAACGCATTTTAACATCTTTGTAAAACCGCTGTTTTGCTCTATTTTTTGTGTGTTACTTTACAGCGCATGGGCATTGCTCCATCTATTCCGAAAACACCTTGCTCAGCTCAATAAAACAGCCGTCAAGGACATTGACCTTTGCTATGTCTTCCCGCCCATAGTCTTCATGGATTTTGAGGAAGCTGCTGCCGTCCTGCAAAAAAACCTGTACAGATTTATTTTCCGGATCTACAATCCAATATTCCCGTACCCCTGCCTGTTGGTATAAACCCAGCTTGACAAGCCGGTCATGCCGACGGGTGGAGGGGGAAAGAATTTCAATCACCATATCCGGTGCGCCTTTGCAGCCGTGTTTGTCCAGCTTATCTTTATCACATACCACGGTAATATCCGGTTCCACCATTGTGTCAACGTCTTCCGGATTGTCACCATCCTTCTCAAAGAGACGGACGGCAAATGGGGCCGCATACACCCGGCATTTCTTCCCCTCCAGAAAGTTTGCGAGCTGCCGGAATAGCTCTCCACTGATTTCCTGATGAACCCTGAACGGCGAAGCCATCAGGAAAATCTCTCCGTTAATAATTTCCACCCGCTCATTTCCCTCCCATGCAAGGATGTCCGCGAATGTATAATGCTCCTTTTTTGCCGGTAACGCCATAAATCACGCCTCCCTTTCCAAGAACTTCAGATGCTTTTCTTGCTATATCAGTATTCTACTATTTCAAGTCCGTATCCAGCCCTAGGTTCTGCATGGCGTGAAGGATGTGTATCTTCATGGCGCACCTTGCCCCCTCGGCGTTGCCAGCCTCCAGAAAATTCACAATCATCCTGTGGTCGGTGAGGGTGTCCTGAGCAACCCGGTCATTGTTCTCCGAAAGGAGAATCCCCTTGTCAATGGCCTTGTAGATCACCGGCATCAGTTGGCGCATGAACTCGTTGTGGGTGGCCTTGGCGATGGATTTGTGAAAGGCCTGCTCCTCGTTGGCGCGGTTTTCCCCCCGGACCAGCTTTTCCTCCACCTGCCGCCCCAGGTCCGCAATGCGCCTGCGCTCCCGTTCGGTGGCCCGCAGGGCCGCAAGATAGGCGGCCTCCGGCTCAAAGATCAGCCGCATTTCGTACAGGTCCTTGGCGGTCATCTTGTCCCTGGCCGCTGTAAGGGGTTCCAGCATCACATTGTCCGCCACATCCAGGCGGGCGGCCACAAAGGTGCCCCGCCCCCGCTGGATTTCCAGTATCCCGTTGGTGGCCAGTATCCGGATGGCCTCCCGCAGGGTGGTGCGGCTGATTTGGAGGGTGGTGGACAGCTCGTTTTCATTGGGGAGCTTGTCGCCGGGGCGGAAGCGCTTTTCAATGGTTATCATGTTCAGAATCTCATCTGCCACGCTGTCAGACAGGCGCTTTTCTTTTTCCATAGCTTTCTGTTACCATCCTATTACCGTAATATCTCAAGCGTCGCGGAACAAATCCCAGTTATTTTTCAGATAGTTGAATCCGGAAAAGAGGGTGAGGAATACCACAACAGCTGTCAGAATCCAACCTGTCCACCCAAACAGGACAATATAGAACCCAGGCATATCGAAGGTGGAACCCAGCCAGCACCCCAGCAGGTAGAAGCATATCCAGATCATCTGACTGACGGTTTTGAGCTTTCCCCATTTGTCGGCGGCGAGAACCGTTCCCTTGCTTGCGGCAATCTGACGGATTGCCGTCACCAGAAATTCCCTGGCCAGTATAAAAATGACCACAACGGCGTGAACCCATCCCAGATAAACATAGGAGACCATCGCCGACATCACCAGGAGCTTGTCTGCCAGGGGATCCATCAGCTTTCCAAAGTCGGTGACAAGCCCGCGGCTCCGGGCGATTCTCCCGTCCAGCAGGTCGGTGAGGGAGGCCGCAATGAATAATACCAGCGCCAGCAGATAGTTCCATGGGGCACTAAGCAGAAACAGGCACACAAGAAACAAGGGAATCATCACCATACGGAGCATGGTCAATTTGTTTGGCAGATTCATACGCCGCTCCCTTCCGGCTGTTCTATCACGCCCAGCAAATCATAATCAATAACGTCCTCCACCCTGACGGTGACAAAGCTTCCAGCCTTTACCGGGGAGGGACTGGTGAAGAAGATTTTTGTATCAATGTCGGGCGCGTCCATATAGCTGCGTCCATAGTAGCTGGAGGCATACCGGTCGTAGCCCTCCACCAGGACCTCCAAGGTTTTTCCCAGCATGGCCTCGTTTTGCTGCTGAACGATGGAATATTGCAGGTCCATCAGCGCGTCAACCCGGCGCTGCTTGACCTCATCGTCAATCTGGTCCTCCATTTCTCCCGCCCTGGTGCCCTCCTCCTGGGAGTAGGCGAAGCAGCCCAGCCGTTCAAACCTGGCCTGGGTGACAAACCGGCACAGCGTCTCGAAGTCCTCCTCCGTCTCGCCGGGGAAGCCGGCGATCAGGGTAGTGCGCAGGGTGATTCCCGGAATTTTCCGGCGGATTTTTTGAATCAGCTCCAGATACTCCTCCCCGCTGCCATGGCGGTTCATTTTCCGCAGCAGACCGGCACTGGCGTGCTGGAGGGGAATGTCCATGTATTTCACAATTTTCGGCTCCCGCGCCATAACGTCCAGCAGGGCGTCGTCAATTCGTTCGGGGTAGCAGTAGAGCACCCGTATCCACCGCAGCTCCTCAATTTCGCAGAGCTGCTCCAGCAGCTCCGGGAGCATCTGCTTTCCGTAGAGGTCCATCCCGTACTTGGTGGTGTCCTGGGCCACCAGGTTCAGCTCTGTCACCCCGTGGCGGGCAAATTTCCGGGCCTCCTCCACAATGCTTTCCATGGTGCGGCTGCGGTATCTGCCCCGTATCATGGGGATGGCGCAGAAGGAGCAGAAGTTGTCGCACCCCTCCGCCACCTTGATGTAGGCGAAAAAGGGCAGGTTGCTGATGATGCGGTCCCCCTCCAGGGGAAGACTGCACTTATCTCCAAAGGAAACCACCTTTTTCCCCACCAGGGCTTTGTCGATGGCCTCCACGATTTTATCCATGGAGCCGATGCCCAGTATCACGTCCGCTTCCGGGATTTCCTCCTGTATCTCCTGCTGATAACGCTCGGCAAGGCATCCTGTCACCACCACGGCCTTAATCCGCCCCTCCTTTTTCAGGGTGCAGAACTCCAGGATATTCTCAATGGATTCCCGCTTGGCATCCTCGATAAAGCCGCAGGTATTGACGATGACGACGTCGCAGGAGCCTGCGTCGGTGCAGAGCTCAAAGCCCCGGTCCCGGATGCGGGCGAGCATGATCTCCGCGTCCACCTGGTTTTTGGAACACCCCAGGGAAACCATCCCAACTTTAATTGCCATTTTCTTGTCCCCTAACTTGTTAATGTGGCGGGCATCCCCCGCCCGGAAAAAACCGCGGCGTATGGCGAAAGTCCGCAACCCGTGGGATTGCGGACAAAAATCAGACATGGCGGCTATTCCCAGTCTTCCAGATAGAGATCCCACGCCTGCCGGATGTCGGAATATCCGTACCCCATCCGCAGCAGCCGCCCGATCAGCCTTTGCTTCTCCTTTGGTTCGCCCTCTGCGGCGGCTTGGGCGAGCCGGGCAAATTTCCCCTCCAGCAACTCCATAATGTCCTCCTGGGGGTTCTGGTCCAGATCCTCCACCGCCTCTTCAGCCAGCTCCCGGTCCACGCCCTTTTGCATCAGCTCCTGCCGGATGCGCCGGGGGCCCAGCTTCCTCAGGTGGGAAAGGTCCCGCGCCAGCTTTCCGGCGTAGTCCTCGTCGTCCACCAGCCCCAGCTCCTTCATCCGTTCCACCGCCGCCTCCGCCGCCTGCTCCCAGTCCTCCGGGGAGATGTTTTCACTGTGGGGCTTCTGGAGCAGCTTGTCCAGCAGCTCCTTTTCGGAGATGCTTCTCCGGGAGAGAATCGCCATGGCGTAGTCCTTGGCAAACAGGGTCTGGGATTCCAGCAGCCAAAGGTCCAGCTCCGCCCCGGTGACCTCCCGGTCTTTCGTCAGGCTGTGCCGTTCCGCTTCCTGGATGTGGAGGGTCAGCAGATACCGTCCGTCCACATGCACATGGCACTTGTTTCCCCGGCCCTGCTTCAATGCGGTAATTTTCATGCTTCTCAGGCTTCAGGGCCGCCGTCCAGGGGAATCTGCTCCATCCCCTCCAGCGACGGGCTCTCGCCCAGTTCACCTCCGCCGTTCCCGACAGGGGGGACAGGCGCGGGGGAATCGTCGGCTTCGGTAACCTCCACATCCAGGTCCACCTGGTCCTCGTCGTCCTGGTCGCGCTTTCCGCCCTTTTTCTTCTTTTTGCTGGCCTTGGGCAGCTTGGAAAGCTTATCGGCGTTGGCCATGACCTGCGCCGCAATGTCCTCGGCAAACTCCGGATTGCGCAGCATGTACTCCTTGACGTTATCCCGGCCCTGGCCCAGGCGCGCATCGCCGTAATTGAACCATGCGCCGCTCTTCTGGATGATATCCAGCATCACCGCCGCGTCCAGAATCTCTCCCACGCGGGAGATTCCCTTGCCGTAGATGATGTCAAACTCCGCCTCCCGGAAGGGGGGAGCGACCTTGTTCTTTACCACCTTGACCTTGACCCGGTTGCCGATGACGTCGCTGCCGTTTTTCAGGGTGTCAATCCGGCGCACATCCAGGCGGACGGAGGAGTAGAACTTCATGGCCCGCCCGCCGGGAGTCACCTCCGGATTGCCGTACACCACGCCCACCTTTTCCCGGAGCTGGTTGATGAAGATGGCCACGCAGTTGGAGCGCCCGATGCAGCTGGTCAGCTTGCGCAGGGCCTGGGACATCAGCCTGGCCTGGAGGCCCACATGGGTGTCACCCATCTCCCCCTCAATTTCCGCTTTGGGGACCATGGCCGCGATGGAGTCCACAACAATGACGTCAATGGCCTGTGTGCGCACCAGGGCCTCGGTGATTTCCATGGCCTGTTCGCCGGTATCCGGCTGGGATACCAGCAGATTGTCGATATCAACGCCCAGAGCCTTGGCGTATACCGGGTCCAGGGCGTGCTCCACATCGATAAAGGCGGCCTTTCCCCCTGCCTTCTGGGCCTCCGCCACCACATGGAGGGCGACGGTGGTCTTGCCGGAGGCCTCCGGCCCGAATATCTCGATGATTCTGCCCCTGGGCAGTCCGCCCACCCCCAGGGCCACGTCCAGGGTCAGGGAGCCGGTGGAGATGCAGGCCACGTTCATCTGCACGGCTTCGCCCAGGCGCATGATGGAACCCTTGCCAAACTGTTTTTCGATTTGCAGAATGGCGTTCTGAATCGCAATGTCCTTATCTGTTTCTTTTTCCGCGTCCTTTACAACGGCGGCTTTTTTGGTCTTTTCTGCTGCCATATCGCTGTCTCCTGTCTGTTTTTGTCTTTCCTCCGCCGGGGTCCCGGTGGAGGAAAGCGATAAATTCAAATTCCGCGTTTTTTTCGGCTGCTTTCATTATATAATAGCTTCAAAGTAAAATCAACCATTTTCGGGAAATTTCAGAACATATTTTCTTTCAGCTTCGGTTTATAAACCGGCCAGAACAGAGGGAAGCTGGCGGAAATCCTGAAGGTGGACAAGATAGTCCTCCTCCCGGACGTCGCCGAAGCCATAGGAGGCGAAGAGAAAGGGGACGCCCGCGGCCTTGGCGGAGTCGGCGTCCTTCTGGGTATCTCCGACATAGACGGGATGGGAGAGGCGGTTGCGCTCTGCCACCAGGCGGATGTTGCCGTCCTTCAGCAGTCCGGAGCGTTCGGGATATTCGTAATCCGCAAAGCAGTCCTCCAGGCGGTGGGCCTTCAGGAAGGCCTGAATGTAACCGTCCATACAGTTGCTGACAATCATCAGGGGATAGGAGCGGGAGAGGGCACGGAGGGTTTCGGGGACGCCAGGGTAGAGGATGCCGCCGGTTTCGGCCAAGCCGATACACTCCTCCCGGCAGCCCCGCATAGCCAGGCGGAGCTGTTCGGCGGGCGGGAAGGAGGGGAAGAAGCGCGCGCCGATTTCGGCGGGGGTGAGTCCCATGATAGAGGTCAGATCGTCGTAGGTAAGGGAGATTCCGGCCTCCTCCTGGGCAACCCTCTGCCAGGCGGGGAGGGTGGAGGAAACGGCGTTCCAGAGGGTGCCGTCCAGGTCGAATAAGATGCTGTCAACCATAGTAACGCTCCTTTGTTGAAATGGAAAAGAATGTCCTGGCGATAGTTTACCAGATTCCGGCGTATAAATCAATATGGCTCTCAGGAAATCCGCCGGACCATGCCGGGAGCTTCCTTTTGGAATGTTTGCATTTTTCCCGATAATATGCTATACTTCCAGTATAAGAGTCAAAACCTGTAAAGGAGGAGCGCGCAATGAAAGACCCATGGGAAGCCCTGTCCGACCCCACCCGCCGGGAAATCCTCCGGCTGCTGCAAGGGGGACCGCTCAACGCCAGCGGAATATGCGAAAACTTCTCCTTTACCAAGTCCACCGTCAGCCGCCATCTGGAGGTGCTGGAGGATTCGGGGCTGGTCGAGTCGGAGAAGCGGCGGCAGTATGTCTATTACCGGCTGAGAGAAGGGGCGTTTTATCCCCTCCGGGACTTTTTGGATTCCTTGGCGCAGTCCTCTACAAAGGAGGAACCGGACATCATTGAGGCACAGGTTCCCATGAAAACGGCTCCGGCAGGGTATTCCGAAACAATCAGGAAACCTGCTTCTAGGGTGGAAGAGCAGCGGGAAGTGGTTGTCCCCACAGCGGCGGAGCCCAAGGAGGACAAGCCGCCGGTGAAGCAGCAGAGCAGAAAAGGGCGGGTGCCCTCTTATTTGGACTGAACAGTGAAGGATAGACAGAGCGCTCCGGAACCGCATCCGGGGCGCTCTGTCTGTCATGATACGGGGATTTCCCATTACTTTTTATACCGAAAGTCCAGCCTTGCACCCAGCCCCGCCAGAAATTCATTGGTGATGGTCCCGCACTGCTCCGCCAAATCCTCCGCACGGATAAGCCCCGCGCCGTCCCTCCCCAGTACCGTGGCAATATCGCCTTCCTTTACATCCCCAATGTCTGTGACGTCCGCCAGCATTTGGTCCATGCAGAGCATTCCCACCACAGGGGCGCGCTGTCCGCGCAAAAGGACTTCACCCCCTCGCGCTCCAAAGTCCCTGGGCAGTCCGTCGGCGTATCCGACGCAGATTACCGCCAGCCTGGTGGACCTTTCGGTGCGGAAGGCGCAGCCGTATCCCGCTGTTTCCCCCGGCTCCAGCTTCCGAACCAGCGCCACCCTGGCCCGCAGGGAGAGGACCGGCCAGATATCCAGCCCCCGCTGTACCGGCCCGTTGTGGCTGTATACCCCGTACAGCGCAATTCCCACGCGGGCGTAATCACAGGGCTGCGCGGGAAGGTTCAGCAGCCCATAGCTGGCCTGTAGATGTATCTTTCCGGTGTCCAGTCCCTCTTCCTGGAGCTTGAGCACAGTGTCATAGAAGCGTTTGACCTGGCTGAGCGTAAAGGAAACGTCGTCCGGCGCCAGGCTGTCGGAAACGCAGAGGTGGGAGAACATCCCCTGGATATTCAGGTTGGGAAGCCGGAATACCCGCCGGATAGCCTCCATATCTCCGCTGGGGATGCCAAGGCGGTGCATTCCCGTATCCACCGCGATATGGACAGTTATTTTGCTCTTCCGCGCCCCGGCGGAAAGCCGCGCGGCGTATTCCCCGCTGACGACGGTTTGGGTGAGATGCCAGCGGCGGAGAAGCTCTGCCTGCTCCGGCGGCGTATACCCCAGTACCAGGATGGTTCCCCGGATGCCCGCCCTGCGCAGCTGGATCGCCTCTGTCAGACAGGCGGCGGCATAGGCTTTGACAATACCCTGCCTTTGGAGGGCGCGGGCCGTTTCCCTTGCGCCGTGGCCGTAGGCATCTGCCTTCAGCACCGCCATCAGCTCACAGCCGGGACCGGCCTGTTCTTTGAGGACGCGGACATTGTGGGCAAGGGCCTTCAGGTCAATTTCCCGCCATGCGCGGGCGGCGGGGGCGGGGCGGAGAAGGGCGCGGGAGGAGAGATGAACGAGCATTCCGCTGCCCGCAAAGGTGAGGGCAGCCACCGCCAGAAAGTGGACCCCCTGATTTTGGATAAAGAGCTTCTCCAGCCCCGCCAGCTTTGCCCCGCCCCGCACCAGGACAATGGTCCAGGGGTGGAGCAGATACACCAGCATGGAGACGGAGCGGGCGGCCTTGTTCTCCCCCTGATTCCGGCCCAGCAGCAGAGAAAAAAGGAACTCCATGCACACCGGCAGAAGCAGGTACATGCTGTCATGGCGCTGTACCCCCATATGCCGCAGGAGGAACCCTTCCCCGCTCATGGCGGCCAGGGAGAGGAGAAACCCGGCGGCCGCGGTCCGCTCCGGAATTTGTATCCGGGCGGAGGCGGCCCCCAGCAGCAGAAACAGGGGGGCCATAAAGAGGCCGTTGCGGGTGTAGCCGAGCACCAGGAATATTGCCTCATATGCGGCCTTTAAGGGCGGCAGCGCGGAGACAATGCCGTAATAGCTGTCCCCGCCCAGGCCGATGAGATACAGTGCCGCGGCGGCGGGCAGGGCGGCGCGCAGACCCATCCGGCTGAGCCGCCAGGCAATCACGCAGCCCAGCATGGCCGCAGGCAGATACCACAGGTGGTAAAAGGTCCCTTCAAACAGCAGCTTTCTGACTCCCTCGCCCAGGGACGGAAGCCCGGCGTAGAGGTTCAGGGGAAGATACAGCAGAACAGACCCCAGATAAAGCAATCCGGTCTTTTTCAGAAAGCGCCTGGTTCTCTCCTTTTCCCAGCCCCCTTTTTGAAGAAAATACCCCGACACCATCAGGAAGAAGGGGACCGCCACCCGCGCCAGCACGCGGGTCAGCCAGAAGTCGGCGGCTTCGCTCCAGGGGGCCAGGGGGGAGGTGTGAACCGCTGTCACCAGCAGGGCGGCCATGAGACGGAAATTGTCCAGGGCAGGGTATGTTCTCCCTTTTTTTACAGCTGCGCTCATATCCTGTCCCTCCACACCGTCACGATAAAGCCGTTGATGTTGTCGCCGGAGACCTGGACGCTCCCACACTGGTCGGGGAGCTCAATTTCCGTCTCCTCCCCCTGGCAGGGGGCGTGGAACACCTGGACCAGCCGTCCCTCTGTCAGGGCGCAGCTTTTGGGGCCGGTCCGCAGAAAGGGGACATATTCCTCCAGGCAGAGGTTGTTTTGCTGCATCAGCCGGGCGTGGGGAGCGCCCACATAGCGGAAGTGCCACGGTTCGGCAGCAATGCCGGTCAGCGCCTCCTTGCCCTGCTCATACCGCTGGATGAAGCCGTAAGCGGCGGCCCGGCGGCGGAACTTTCCGCATATGCCGTCATAGGGGAAGGCGGGGCGGATAAAGTCAATGCGCCCCGCCGCCCGCCCCAGGTCGATGGCAAGCCCTGTCTGGTGCTCGCTGCAATCCGGCGGGGCGACGTATTTCCGGGTGAACTCCTCGCCGTCGGACCTCAGGGTGTCGTCCCAGATTTGCTGCTGCTCCCGGCGGCTCCTCCAGCCGGAGACGGGCACGATGTCCCTCTGCCCGCCGACCGCCTGTATACAGGCGGTGAGCAAATTGGCGGCGCGGCGCTCCAGATAGATGCTTTCTCCGCCCCCTTGGGAGGTTAGTTCCAGGGGAATCAGGGAGACTCCGGCATTCCGCAGGGGGTTGGCGCTGTTGACCAGAATGAGGGGGCCGCGCCCGATATCGGCTTTTTTGCAGACAATTCGCTTCATCGTCCCGCCTCCTCTGTCCCCAGGGCAATCAGCCGACCCACCAGCTCCCCGAAGGAGATGCCGATGCCCTTCATCATGTTGGGGTAACGGCTGTGGGAGGTGAAGCCGGGGATGGTGTTCACCTCGTTAAAGAGGATTTTCCCCTCCGGGGTCAGGAACATATCCACCCGCGCAAACCCCCGGCAGCCCAGGGCCCGGTAGATGATTTTGGCGGCCTCCCGTATTTCCTCCGCCTTTTTGGCCGGGATGCGGGCCGGGCAGTGGATGCTGGAGGTTTTCAGGGTGTACTTTTCCTCAAAGTCAAAGAAACCGCCGGACAGTTCTATCTCGTCCACCAGGCCGACGGTAAGTTTATCGTTCCCCATGACGGCGCAGCCCACCTCAAAGCCGGGGACCGCCTGCTCCAGGATGACCTCTTCGTCGTGGGCGGCGGCCTCCCGGACGGCGGGGAGCAGCTTATCCGGTTGAGCAATCCGAGCAATTCCAAAGGAGGAGCCGGAGCGCACCGGCTTGACAAACAGGGGATACCCCACCTCCTCCGCGGCGTGCTTCCAGGCGCTATCCGGCGCGGAGGAGGGCAGGACAACCCCCTTGGGGACAGCTATCCCCGCCAGGGAAACCAGCCTGTGAGCCCTGTCCTTGTCCATGCACAGGGCGCTGGAGAGACAGCCGCAGCCAATCACCGGAATGCCCGCCAGCTCCAGCAGCCCCTGGACCGTGCCGTCCTCCCCGTTCTTTCCGTGGAGGACAGGGAAGGCGGCATCCAGCCGGTAGTGGATGGCGGACCCGCCGAAGACCAGCAGCTCCCGCTTAGTCCGGTCCGGGGAAATAAGGCAGGGCAGGCAGCTGCCCTCCGACTCCCAGCGCCCGTCGGGGATTCGCTCCAGGGGGCCGTTATATAAAAACCACTGTCCCTCCCTGGTGATGCCCACCGGCAGGGGAACGCAGACGCTGCGGTCTATATGGGACAGAACCGCGTGGGCGGACTGGAGGGAAATTTCGTGTTCGGTGGAGCAGCCCCCGAAGAGGACCGCGATAATCCTTTTTTCCATTTTGATATCCTCTTTTCTCAATAAAAATACGCCTTGTCCCGGCATCTGTAATGATACCAGAACAGGGCGCGCTTTTCTTTTCGCTTTCCATGCGGGGAGGTTACAACTTTCCGCCAAAGGACGGAAGCTTTTGAAAGGTTTCTTACGAATTTCTTGCAGATTCTCCGGTTTTCCTCCCGCAAGTACGGGAAGAGGTCAATTTTCAGTTGCTTTTATGCGGGAAAACTGCTAGAATAATCAGGTATCTATGGGAAAGGCAGGTTGTTAAGGGTGTAGAAAAAATGGATAAAATTTACCGTATCAACCCTTATAAAAAGTAGGAGGAAATACACTTGGCCGGATATATTGAACAAATTGAAAAAAGAAGAACGTTTGCCATAATCTCCCACCCGGACGCGGGCAAAACCACCCTGACCGAAAAGTTGCTGCTGTACGGCGGGGCCATCGCCCTGGCGGGCACCGTAAAGGGCAAAAAGAATTCCCGCCATGCCGTTTCGGACTGGATGGAAATTGAAAAGCAGCGGGGCATTTCGGTGACGTCCTCGGTGATGCAGTTTTATTACCATGGGAATTGCATCAACATCCTGGACACCCCCGGACACCAGGACTTTTCGGAGGACACCTACCGGACCCTGATGGCCGCCGACTCCGCCGTCATGGTCATCGATGCCTCCAAGGGCGTGGAGGCCCAGACCCGCAAGCTGTTTAAGGTCTGCTTGCTGCGGGATATCCCCATCTTCACCTTCATCAATAAGATGGACCGGGAGGCACGCAATCCCTTTGACCTGATGGAGGAGATTGAAAATGAGCTGGGCATCGGTACCTATCCCATCAACTGGCCCATCGGGTGCGGCAGGGACTTCAAGGGGGTATACGACCGGCAGCGGAGGGAGATCATCTCCTTTACCGCCAACAACGGCTCCCGCGAGGTGGAGAAGCGGGAGATCGAGCTGGACGACCCGGAGCTGACCGGGCTCATCGGTGAGGAGCTGCGCAATACCCTGGCGGACGACATCGAGCTGCTGGACGGCGCAAGTTATGAATTTGACATGGAAAAGGTCCGCCACGGCAAGCTTTCCCCGGTTTTCTTCGGCTCTGCCCTGACCAATTTCGGCGTAGAGCCCTTCCTGGAGGACTTTCTGAGGATGACCACGCCGCCCCTTCCCCGCAGGTCCGACGCGGGGGAGATCGATCCCTTTTCCAAAAATTTCTCCGCCTTTGTTTTTAAGATACAGGCCAACATGAACAAGGCCCATCGGGACAGGATCGCCTTTATGCGCATCTGCTCCGGCAGGTTTGAGAAGGAGATGGAGGTCTACCACGTCCAGGGCAACAAGAAGATGAAGCTCTCCCAGCCCCAGCAGCTGATGGCCCAGGAGCGGGAGGTCATCGAGGAGGCCTACGCGGGGGACATCATCGGGGTGTTCGACCCCGGAATCTTCTCCATCGGGGATACCATCAGCGTGCCGGGCAAGGTCTTCCGGTTTGAGGGGATACCCACCTTTGCCCCGGAGCACTTCGCCAGGGTGAGCACTAAGGACACCATGAAGCGCAAGCAGTTTGTCAAGGGTGTGACCCAGATCGCCCAGGAGGGCGCTATCCAGATATTCCAGTTCCCCGGCGCGGGGATGGAAGAGGTGATTGTGGGGGTTGTGGGCACCCTTCAGTTTGAGGTGCTGGAGTACCGGCTGAAAAATGAGTACAACGTGCTCATCAACATGGAGTCCATGCCCTACCAGTATATCCGCTGGATCGACAGCCCGGTGGAGGACCCTGCCAAGCTGAACATCACCTCCGACACCCGCGTGGTGCAGGATTTGAAGGGAAACCTGCTGCTGCTGTTTACCAACCAGTGGAACATCGGCTGGGCGGAGGAAAAAAACAAGGGGCTGGAGCTGTCTGAATTCAACACCGGCAGCAAGGACGAATGATTTGTTTTAGCGCGGCATAAGCAGACCGCGGAAGGGAGGAAAACCATGGTCAGGGACCTGACAAAGGGCAGCGTTCCCAAACATCTGATCACCTTTGCGATTCCCATTATACTGGGAAATCTTTTCCAGCTCACCTACAACGCGGTGGATTCCATTGTGGTTGGCAGATACGCGGGCGCCGGTTCCTTGGCGGCGGTGGGTACTGCCAACCCTGTGATGAACATCGTCATCCTGGGGGTGACCGGCATCTGCATCGGCGCCTCGGTGCTGATGAGCCAGTTCTTCGGCGCGGGGGATGAGGAAAAGCTGAAAAAGGAGGTCTCCACCACCCTGGTGTTCGGCGGCGTCTTCTCCCTGGCCATGGTGGTCCTGGGCCTGGTCTTTTCCAAGGCCATCCTCTGGCTGATGAGTACCCCGGAGGAAATCCTGGACATTGCCGCGGTGTATCTGCGCATCATTTTTCTGGGAATGCCTTTCACCTACCTGTATAACGCCATGGCCTCCGCCATGCGCAGCGTGGGGGATTCCAAAACCCCTATCCAGTTTTTGGCGGCCTCCTCGGTGCTGAATATTTTTCTGGACTTTCTGTTTGTGGCGGTGTTCCATTGGGAGGCAGTGGGGGCTGGGATTGCCACAGTGCTTTCCCAGGCAATGTCCGCCCTGCTGTGCGTCTGGTATGTATACCGGAGGGTGCCCCTTTTGCAGCTGCGCCCCGGCGAGCTGAAGATGGACAGGGAGCTTTTGAAGCTCACCCTCCAGCACGGTTCCATCACCGCCCTCCAGCAGTCCTGCCAGCCCATCGGCAAGCTGCTGATACAGGGGAAGATTAACACCCTGGGCGTCAGCGCCATGGCGGCCTTCAACGCAGTCAACCGGGTGGACGACTTCGCCTTTACCCCGGAGCAGAGCATCTCCCATGCCATGATGACCTTCATTGCCCAGAACCGGGGGGCAAAGCAGATGGACCGGGTGAAAAAGGGCTTCCGGGATGGCCTGCTGGTGGAGTTCGGCTACTGGGTGCTGATCTGCACGGTGATTCTGCTGTTCCGCCGCCCCATCATGGGGCTGTTCTCCTCCGGGGAAAGCGGCGGAATGCTGGAGCTGGGGGTGGAGTACCTGGGGCTGATGGCCTTCTTCTACCTTCTACCGGCCTTTACCAACGGCATTCAGGGCTTTTTCCGGGGTATGGGCAACATGAAAATCACCCTTATCTCCACCATCATTCAGATTTCCGTGCGGGTGGTGTTTGTCTATCTGCTGGTCCCTGCTGTGGGAATGACCGGCGTGGCCTACGCAAGCCTGATTGGCTGGATATGCATGCTGGCGGCGGAGGTTCCCTACTATTTTGCCTACATGAAAAAACAGGAGCAGAGCGCGCAGCGTTGAGCAGCGGAGGGAAAAACTTTCCAAAACAAAAAATAATTCTCAGAAAACAATTGCAAAACAGGGGAAAGCTTTATATAATAAAGTTATCAGGTATTGGGGTAAAATGCCCTTTCGTGAAAAAATCAGACTGTCTGTGAAAGGACTGTATGAATACGAATGATTATTGATGAAATAGACCAGAAGCTGATTTCTCTGCTCCAGCAGAACGCTCGTTTCTCCCTGAAGCAGCTTGCACAGGAGGTTTACCTTTCTTCCCCTGCGGTTTCCTCCAGAATCGAACGCCTGGAAAAGATGGGGATTATCACCGGTTATCAGGCCCAGCTCGATCATCAAAAGCTGGGATACCACATCACGGCCTTTATCAACCTGGCCATGGATCCCGGACAAAAGCCGGTTTTCTATCCCTTCATCACCGCCTGTCCCAACGTCATTGAGTGCAGCTGCGTCACCGGCAGCTATTCCATGCTGCTGAAGGTGGCTTTCCCCAGCACCCAGGAGCTGGACACCTTTATCGGGGAGATTCAAAAATTCGGGAGCACCAAGACCCAGATTGTCTTTTCCACCGTCGTCCCCTTCCGGGGAATTACGTTGGAAAGCGTCTCTCCCTCCGGCGATGAATAACCGGAGCTTGTCCAAAAAGCGGGCAGACGCACAGTAAAGGAGCGGGAATCTATGAAAAACTCTGGATATTTATCCGGAAGCTACGGCGTATTTGACGTGGCGGGTCCTGTCATGGTCGGGCCCTCCAGTTCCCACACCGCCGGGGCGGCCAGGCTAGGGAAGATGGCCCGTATGCTGGCCCACAACAGCGTCCGGTCCGTTGAATTCCGGCTATACGGCTCCTTTGCCCAAACCTATATGGGCCATGGAACCGACAAGGCCCTTCTGGCGGGGATACTTGGCTTTGAGCCGTGGGACGAGCGGCTGCGGGAATCCTTTCGCTATGCCCAGGAGATGGGGGTGGAGTATTCCTTTGTCCCCTGTACCGGGCCCTCCGAAGGGGAAAATGTTTCGGAAAATATCCACCCCAACACAGTACGATTTTTGATTACCGCCCAAAACGGCGAAAAATTTGACATCACCGGCTGCTCCGTGGGCGGGGGAAAGGTGCGCATCGTGAACCTCAACGGGATTGCCGTCAGCTTTACCGGGGAAAGCCCCATCCTGGTGACCCGCCATTACGACAGCCCTGGCATCATTGCCTCTATTACCGCCCTCCTGTACCAGTCCCGCCTGAACATCGGCAACATGCGGGTGAACCGCAAGCGGCAGAGCGATACGGCGGATATGTACCTGGAGATAGACGGCAGCGTCCCCCAGGAGATTGTGGGGCGCATCCGGGAGATTCCGGGGATGATCAGCGTCATTTTGATGCAGTGACCCGCGGCGGGGATAATACCAATCCCTGATAAATTGTCATATATATTGAGGCAAAAGGCGTATATGCAATCGCTTTTTCGATTTTCTACCATTTAATCGGGGATTTGTATAAGATGAATGAAAGGGGCCTTTGATATGGCGGAATTCTGGATGGAGGAGATTTTAAAGGACTGTGAGGAAAAGGGGATTCCCCTGTGGGAGTATATCCTCCGCTCTGAGTGCGCGTCCTCCGGCCAAAGCCGAGAGGAGGCCCTTCTCCGTATGTCGCAGCTGCTCTCGGTAATGAGGGAAGCCGCGGCGGGGGGACTGTCCCATCCGGTTCATTCCACCAGCGGGCTGACCGGAGGCGGGGCGTATCAATACCATCAATACGTACAGTCCGGGCAGAGCCTTTTGGGTCCGGTGCTTTCCGACGCGGTACAGATGGCGCTGTCCTGTTCAGAGGTCAACGCCGCCATGGGGCGGATTGCCGCCTGCCCCACGGCGGGCTCCTGCGGGATTGTTCCGGCGGCGGTGCTGTCAGTGGGGCGGCACAAGGGGTGCTCCGACGAAAAAAAGACCGAATCGCTGTTTGTTGCCACCGGCATAGGAATGGTAATTGGAGAACACGCTACACTGGCCGGTGCGGACGGCGGATGCCAGGCAGAGTGCGGCGCGGCCTCCGCTATGGCGGCGGCGGCGGTTGTCTATCTGCTGGGAGGAACCGACCGGCAGGCAGTACACGGGGCGGCCATTGCCCTGAAAAACCTGCTGGGGCTGGTCTGCGACCCTGTCTGCGGCCTGGTGGAAATCCCCTGCATCAAGCGCAACGGGACAAGCGTATCCATTGCGCTGACGGCTGCGGACATGGCTTTGGCGGGAATAGAGAGCTATATCCCCTTTGATGAAGTGGTTACGTCGATGTACGCCATCGGCAAGGCGCTGCCCAGCAGATTGAGGGAGACAGGGCGGGGCGGACTTGCCGTAACCAAAACGGGACTAAGAATGTACGAAACTCTTTACGGCCGCCCCATGGCGATGCAGGGCTAATCAAAGGATAACGTAATAGAAAAGCTCTGTGGAAGCTAAAAAAGCTTTCCACAGAGCATATTTTTTGAAAAAAATGGAAAACATTGAACTGATGAGAGACAGCGCATCTGCACAGGCTTATGCACAGACCGCGCCCTCCTGATAGCATACGAAGATATATTCCCGCGACTGATAATAGAAATCCGTGTTGTAGTCGGAAATAGCGTCATCTATCCAAGAGGTGTAGACCTCCGTCAGCCGGTCGATGATATTTTCCGCACCGTCGCCGCAGACGTCCTCAATCAGCCGCTCGTATACCTCTCCGATGGTCCAGTAGTCCGGTATATTGTAGCGGCAGGCGGCCACGTTGTCGAAGGTGCCTTTGGGGATGTTCAGGTCAGTGATGAAGTCGTCCGCTGTCTTTGCAATGGGTTCGCAGTGGAAGACATCCGCATAGCTGTAGATGCGTCCGATCACTCCGGCACCCATATAGCGGACAACCTCAGAGCGCTTCAACTTCTGCTCCCGCCCGATAAATTCGATCAGACTGCATGTATAAAATAAGTCGCTGTTATTTTTCATTTTGAACCACACTTCCCTTCACAAAAGATAAAGTCGTTAAAGCCCGCGCCGTATGGAAACTAATCTGATGGGTTGGCCTCTTAAATTTAGCAAGCTCCCAAAAAGCCGCTCTGCTGATTTTACCGTCGGCGAAGTTTTGAATATAGTTAAATATGGTATCGTTTGCCATGGGACCTTCCACAATATCATATGGATGGGGGATTCCTGACCGGCAGGACACGATAAAATCCAGCCATTCCTCTGACATTTCAGGGAAGGATTTTACCTTCAGGCGGCTGTCAGGCGTATAAACATATTCGTTCAAATAGCCGGTTCCGTTAAAGCGCACAGCCCAGCGGATTGCCTGTTCAGGGAATAATGTGCAGTAAAATCCAAAATAAAAGTCTTTATTGTATTTTTGAATCCGGATTTCGGGTGATTCGACAATTGCTTTGCTTCCGTGATATAAAATCATTCTATCCATCAATCCTCCAAGCATTGTGTTTCCATACTATTATACACTGAAAGGACTGTAAAATCAATTCGGCAAAGCCGGTAATCGAATATCTTATTGGTGTCCCTCCTTGAAAAGCACACAAACAAATAAAGTGATTTTTGTTAATATTATACCAATGCAATCTGTTTGGTAATTTCAGGAATAATTTTGATGTAAAGTAAAGGTCAAAAACTGATAAAAAATTCATATTACTCTTAAAATAGTTATTGCATTTTGGAAAATAATGTGATAGAATAACGTTATAGTCAACGGAAACCATTTAAAAGATTAGAGTTATATACAATTTTGTGGTAACGCGGGCCCATGCCGGTTCCGCGTCGCTCCTGTTTTCCTGTAGGGTGGTTTTTATACTTATATTCAATATGCGGTGGGTAAAAATCATCTCGGAAGGATGAAACACATTCTGGGTTTAATGTGATTTTTATGCATTTTCTTGTTGGATATCCATAAAAAAAGCAGGCCACAATAGTTACCTTTGCTCAATAAGTCCCGTCTAATTCAGGCGGAGAAGCAGAGCCCGTGGATTTACGGGAACGGGGAATCCCCCGGCAAAGGCGGGGAAAACGAAATGAAACTGGCGGTATGGGAGGTATAGCCAATGAAAAAACAGGAAAAGGCGTTTTACGCACAGACACCGGTTTCCGTTGCGGACTGCCCCATTCAGGTAAGGCGGATAGAGGCCTTGCGGGAAAACATGTTTCACACGGAGATGCACTGGCACCAGGAGCTAGAGCTGATTTACATCTTCTCCGGGGAGGTCAGGCTCGTTTGCGGCCTGAAGGAGGCGGAGGGAAAAGCGGGGGACCTGTGGGTTATCTACCCGGAAGAGGCCCATTATCTGGACATCCGCTCCGATTATGCCTCCTACGGCAGCGCTTTGATTCCCATGGATTTTTTGCGGCAGGGATGGTTTGATATCCCGGAGGGGAAGCAGTTCGCCCTGTGCGTCCAGGATGATGCCCAGGTAAAGGGATTGGCGGAAAGCCTGATTTCGGAGGCGGACGATATCAATCCGGGCCGCAGCGCGACTATCTGCGGGCTGGCGACCCAGCTCATCGCCTGTTTGATCCGCCGCCACCTTTGGGAGGAGAGCGAGCGCAGCGCCGGAGGGCGCAAGGTACAGATGGTTATGGAGGCAATTTCCTATATGGAGGAGCACTACATGGAGGAAATTACAGTGGACTCCATCTGCGCCCACATCGGGTTCAGCAAATTTTATTTTTGCCGTACTTTCCGGGAAATTACCGGAAAGACGGCGGTGGAACATCTGAATATCATCCGCTGCCAGAAGGCGTACCAGCGGATTGCCTATGAAAAGCGCAGCATCCGGGAGGCGGCGGAGCTTTCCGGATTCCACAACCAGCAGTATTTCTGCAAGGTATACAAAAAATATTCCGGCCAGCTGCCCTCCCGCATTCGGAAGGAGCGGGCAAGCTGAGCGGCTAAAAACAGCAAACGGCGCTTGACGCGTAAACAGAAGGGGCGGGGTTCGCTCCTTCTGTTTTTCGTGAAAAGGGGAGACGGCGGCTTTGATGAAACAGTAAAACATAAAAATCCTGCAAAAACGCCATTCCATTCTGGTCGAATTATGGTATAATAGAAAAAAGCTTGGATTTTATAGGAGACATATCATAGCTCCTTTCTTCATAAAACCAGGCATCAGACATTAAAAAAGTTCCCAACCGGGAAAGATTAGGAGGCCCAAAGAGATGGGACATTATCATTTTGACCAGATAATCGACAGAACAAATACCAACAGCATCAAGCACACCTTTGACGAGTCTAAAGGCAAAACGCCTGATATGGTTCCCCTTTGGGTTGCCGATATGGACTTCCGCTCTCCCGATGAGGTGATTGACCGCATCCGTGAAAGATGCGAGCACGGCATCTTCGGCTATACCAGAGTCAGCGGCGAATACCTGAACGCCGTTCAGGGATGGTTTGAAAGGCGCTTTGGGTGGAAGACAGAATCGGAATGGATGGTGCGCACTCCGGGGGTGGTGTACGCCGTCAGCGCCGCCATCTCCGCGCTGACCGAGAAGGGGGACGCGGTGCTGATTCAAAGCCCTGTCTACTATCCCTTTGCCCGTTCCATAGAGGCGGCGGAGCGCAGAACCGTGAGAAGCTCCCTGCTCTTTGACGGCAGGCGCTATACCATCGACTTTGACGAGTTTGAAAAGAAGATTGTGGAGGAAAAAGTGAAGCTGTTTATCCTTTGCAGCCCCCACAACCCTGTGGGACGGGTCTGGACCAAAGCGGAGCTTGCCCGCATGGGAGAAATCTGCCTGAAACACAATGTGTATGTGGTTTCGGATGAAATCCACTGCGATTTTGTCTGGAAGGGCTTTGTACATACCCCCTTTGCGACGGTCAGCGAGGAAATGCGGGATATCTCCATCACCTGCACCGCCCCCAGCAAGACCTTCAATCTGGCGGGTATGAAAACCTCCAACATCTTTATCCCCAACCCGGAGATTCGGGAGAAGTTTAAGGGGGTGCTCTCCTCGTGGCACTGCGGGGAACCGGCTATCTTTGGTTTGACAGCCTGTCAGGCGGCCTATGAGTGCGGGGAAACTTGGCTGGAGGAGGTCAAGGAGTATATCCAGGAGAACGTCCGGAAGACCACCGAGTACTTTGAGCGGGAATTCCCCCAAATTAAGGTAGTGGCGCCGGAGGGCACCTATCTGCTGTGGATGGATTGCCGGGAGCTGGCGGTGGAGCCGGAGAAGGTTGACAGCTTTATGCTGGAGCGGGCCAAGGTGTGGATGGACGACGGCGCCATGTTCGGCCCGGAGGGCACGGGCTTTGAGCGGATGAACCTGGGCAGCCCCTGGTCGGTGCTGGAGAAGGCCTGCGGGCAGATTGTGCAGGCAGCGAAGGAGCTTCCCGAAAGGCCGTTTTGATTTTTGGGGGCTTGACAAATCCCGCTTTTTGGATTATATTTAAATCGAATTCTCGACAGAAAGGATGCGGCTCCATGAAAAAGGCGTTTACCTCTCGATTTAGCAGCTTTGCCAGCCTGAGCTATTATGGCGCGGGCTATGCTTGCTGTGTAAATCCTGAATCAAACGCCAAAAGCAGCGCTGCGCGATTGACGCCGTGAGATTTTGTCTGGAGGGCTTGTCATTTTGAAAGGGGTTTTCCCGTGACAGCTTATATCAGAATCCGTAAAAATCAAACCTGCGCTTTTGACGGAAAGGCGCAGGTTTTTGTTTGTCAAACGGAAAATGCGTTTTTCCGCTGCCGGTGCGGAAAAAACAGGAGGAAAGAAATATGGTAGTCATCTTAAAACGCAATACCACCAGGGAGCAGACCCAGGAAATCATTCAATGGCTGAAGGAACTGGGGAAAATTGAGGTCAACCCCATCTACGGCGAACATACCACCATCCTGGGGCTGGTGGGGGATACCTCTGCCCTGGATATCAACCGGGTCAATTCCAATCCCCACATTGAGAATGTCAAGCGCATTCAGGAGCCCTACAAGCGGGCCAACCGGAAATTTCATCCCCTGGATACGGTTGTTGACGCCGCCGGGCGGAAATTCGGCGGCTCCGCTCTTCAGGTGATTGCCGGCCCCTGTTCGGTGGAAACCGAGGAGCAGATTATCGAGGTGGCCCAAAGGGTCAAGGAATCCGGCGCAACCCTGCTCCGGGGAGGGGCCTTTAAGCCCAGAACCTCTCCCTATTCCTTCCAGGGGCTGGGACAGGACGGTCTGGAGCTTCTGCTGAAGGCCAAAAGGGCCACCGGTATGCCCATCGTCACCGAGATTATGAACATCAACCACCTGCCCCTGTTTGAGGATGTGGACATCATCCAGGTGGGGGCCCGGAATATGCAGAATTTTGAGATGCTCAAGGAGCTGGGGAAGACTGACAAGCCCATTCTGCTCAAGCGGGGCCTGGCCAACACCATAGAGGAATTCCTGATGAGCGCCGAATACATCATGGCAGGGGGCAATGAAAACGTCATCCTCTGCGAGCGGGGCATCCGCACCTTTGAGACCCAGACCAGGAACACCCTGGATATCTCCGCGGTGCCGCTGCTGAAGAACCTGAGCCATCTGCCGGTGGTGGTGGATCCCAGCCACGCGGCAGGGATTCCCTGGCTGGTGGAGCCCCTCTCCAAGGCGGCCATTGCCGCCGGTGCGGATGGCGTGATGATAGAGGTCCACAACAACCCGCCCAAGGCCCTGTCCGACGGTGCGCAGTCCCTGCGTCCCTCCGAATTTGACACTGTAATGAAAAAGCTGAAAAGGCTGGCGGAATTTGAGGGGAAGACAATCGGTTAAGTGCAGAGTAAAAGGAGGCAGCAGACCGTGAACCAGATCACCATAAAAACCTCGCACCCATATGATATTTTCATTGGCAGGGGGCTTCTGGGGCAGGCGGGGGAGTATATCCGTAAAATCTCCCGGTGCAAAAAGGCCGCCATTATCACCGATGACATTGTCGCGTCCCATTATTTAAAAGAGGTGGAAGGGTCCCTGAAGCAGGCGGGGATGGAAACCTGCGCCCATATCTTCCCCAACGGGGAAGCCTCCAAATGCCATGCCACCCTGCTGGAGGTTTACGAGTTCCTCACCCAAAACGAGCTGACCCGCTCTGACCTCATTGTCGCCCTGGGGGGCGGGGTGGTGGGGGACCTGGCCGGGTTCGCGGCGGCCACCTACCTGCGGGGAATCGACTTTGTCCAGATTCCCACCACCTTCCTGGCGCAGATTGATTCCTCTGTGGGCGGGAAGACTGCCGTGGATACCCCCCATGGGAAAAACCTTGTGGGGGCGTTCCACCAGCCTGTTTTGGTGCTGTGCGACCTGGACACCCTCTCCACCCTGCCCGATGAGAACTTCAAAGACGGCGTAGGGGAGGCCATCAAGTACGGCATGATTAAGGATGCCCATCTGTTTGAGATTCTCAGAAAGGGCGGATGCAGAGAGCATCTGCTGGAGGTTGTCACCACCTGTATTGATATCAAACGCGCTGTCGTGGAAAACGACGAGCTGGACAAGGGGGAGCGGATGCTGCTCAACTTTGGACACACGGTGGGCCACGCGGTGGAAAACCACATGAACTATCAGCTGACCCACGGGAAATGCGTGGGCGTCGGTATGGCGGTTATCACCAAGGCCGCCGCAGAAGCGGGGATCGGAAGCATGGAAATATATCATGCCGTAAAAGAGGCCCTGAAAGCCTACAATATGCCCTATAAATTGGATATTGATTATGATACCGCCCTAAACGCCTGCCTGAGCGACAAAAAGCGGGACAGGGATGAAATCCGCTGTATCCTTATCCGGAAGATAGGGGAGGGGTATGTATCCACGATGAAAGCCTCCGACTTTAAACCATTTGCCCTAAAGGGGGTTGAATAATGGATATGGTCTGCTGTCCGGCGGCGCTGAAAGGTTCTGTGGAGGCCCCGCCGTCAAAATCCGCCTCCCATCGGGCGGTGATCTGCGCAGCGCTTGCCAGGGGGGAAACGCTTTTGGAAAATATCTCCTTTTCCCAGGATATTGAAGCAACCCTGAACTGTGTGCAGGCATTGGGCGCGCAGGTGGAAAAGGGGAATGACTGGGTGAAAATACAGGGGATACGAAGGGCTTCCGGGCAGGCGGTTCTCCCCTGCGGGGAAAGCGGCTCTACTCTAAGGTTTTTTATCCCCATTGCGGGGGCGCTGGGCTGCAAGGCTGCCTTCACCGGGGAGGGGAAACTCCCCTCCCGCCCCATTGCGCCGCTGGTGGAGGCCATGACCCCCCACGGGATTGCCTTTGACTATCAGAACACCATGCCCTTTTCCATTTCAGGCAGGATGACCGGCGGGGATATCTCCATTGCGGGGGATATCAGCTCCCAATACCTCACCGGCCTGCTGTTTGCCGCGCCGCTGCTGGAGGGGGACAACCGCATTCTGCTGACCACCCGCCTGGCCTCTCGCCCCTATGTGGAGATGACCCTGGAGATGATGCGGGCGTTCGGCGTCCAAATAGAGGACATCCCCGGCGGCTGGAGCATCCCCGGCAGGCAGCGGTATCAGGCAAAGGAGCGATATGGCGTGGAACGGGACTGCTCCAATGGGGCGTTTTTCCTGACAGCCGGGGCAGTGGGGAGAGAACCCGTCACCGTAACCGGTCTGAACCCCCGCACCGCCCAGGGGGACCGGGAGATCATCCCGCTGCTGGAGCGGTTCGGGGCCAAAGTGGAGCGCCAGGGGGAGAGAGTTACCGTTTCCCCTGGCAGGCTGAAGGCCATCCGCATTGACGGGGAGGAGATACCCGACCTGGTGCCGGTTCTCTGCGTGGCGGCAAGCTATGCGGAGGGGACGACGGAGATTTACCATGTGGGGCGGCTTCGCCTGAAGGAAAGCGACCGCCTTTCAGCCATGGCGGACTGCCTGCGGCGCCTCGGCGGGAGGGCCCAGGTGGGGGAGGACAGCATCCTCGTCACAGGAGCCCCGCTCCACGGCGGGACGGTGAGCGGGTACAACGACCACCGGATCGTCATGTCCATGGCCATTGCCGCCCTGGGGGCTTCGGGGCCGGTGACGGTCCAGGGGGTCCAGGCGGTGAGGAAGTCCTATCCGAATTTTTTTGAGGACTATCAAAAGTTAGGGGGTAACTGCCATGCCGTCAGCGTGGAATAACCGGAACCTGCATCTTTCCATCTTTGGGGAGTCCCACGGGGGCGGCATCGGGGTGGTGCTGGATGGAATCCCAGGGGGAACCAAAATCCATCTGCCCACCCTGCGGGCCTTTATGGAGCGCCGCGCTCCTGGGCGGACGGCAACCTCCACCAAGCGAAAAGAGGACGACCTGCCGGAGATACTGTCCGGCGCACTGCCCGGCGGGGAGGAGGGCATCCTGATTGCCTGCGGCACCCCCATCGCGGCGGTGATACGCAACACCGACACCCATTCCGCCGACTACTCCCGGACAGCAGCCCTGGCCCGTCCCGGCCACGGGGATTACACCGGCCATCTGCGGTACGGCGGGTACAACGATATCCGGGGAGGCGGACACTTTTCCGCACGGCTCACCGCGCCGCTGGTGTTTGCCGGAGGAATCTGCAAACAGCTCCTCTCCGCCCAGGGGATTGAGGTGGGGGCGCACGTTCTCTCCATCGGCGGAATGGAGGACACGCCCTTTGATCCGGTGATGGTCAGCAGGCTGGATTTTGAGACAGCCGCAGCGCGGTCCATGCCGGTGCTGGATGAGACCGCCGGGGCCCGCATGGCGGAGCTTGTGGAAAGAGCCAGGCTGGAGCAGGATTCCGTCGGCGGGGTGGTGGAAGCCGCCATTGTGGGGATGCCCGCCGGAATAGGGGACCCCATGTTCGGCGGAATTGAAAATGTGGTCAGTTCCCTGGTCTTCGGGATTCCCGCCGTGAAGGGGATTTCCTTCGGGGAGGGGTTCGGCTTTGGGGAGATGCGCGGCTCTCAGGCCAACGACCCCTTCTATATGGACCGCGGCGAGGTCAGGACCGAAACCAACCATGCAGGCGGAATCTTAGGGGGGATTACCTCCGGGATGCCAATCGTCATACAGGCCGCCTTCAAGCCGACGCCGTCCATCTCAAGGCCGCAGAAAACCATAGATTACATCAACAAAACAGATGCCGTCCTGGAAATCAAGGGCAGGCACGATCCCTGTGTGATACCCAGGGCGGTGCCCTGTGTGGAGGCCGCACTGGCGATTGCGATGGCGTCCTTTTTGGTGTAGAAAAAATCAAGGGGTCGGGGGCCATGGTCCCCGGCCGCCCCAAAATCGGGAAATTTTTTTCAAAGCTATTGACAATAGGCTCTAATACCGATATAATAAAAAAGCTCGAAAAAGCCAGGGCGTTCCGCTGGAAACGGATTTTGGGAAAAGGCTTGACAAATCCGGCAGATTATGATAAAATAAACCCTGGAAATTTTGGAAAACGATATGCGGGTGTAGTTCAGTGGTAGAATCCCAGCCTTCCAAGCTGGTTGTGTGGGTTCGATTCCCATCACCCGCTCCACTTTTCCCTGGAGCCACAGTTGTCCGGTTGGGAAATGAATGCGCCAGTAGCTCAGCTGGATAGAGCAACCGCCTTCTAAGCGGTAGGTCGGGGGTTCGAGTCCCTCCTGGCGCGCTGTTTTCCCGGCGTTGCGTTTATTTGGTGGGTATGGCGTAGTTGGTTAACGCGTCAGTTTGTGGCACTGAAGACCATGGGTTCGAATCCCATTACCCACCCTCAAAGAGGGAAAAGCCCGTCGGTTTGTTTGGACGGGCTTTTATTTTCTCCCTCATATATTGGGCCGTCGCCAAGGGGTAAGGCACAGGACTTTGACTCCTGCATCTCGCTGGTTCAAATCCAGCCGGCCCAGCCAGTGCATTCCCGAAATCCTCTGTTGACGAGAATTTCGGGAATGCTTTTTTGTGGTAAAGCTTCAGTGTAGAGGCATCAACACTGCTTAATGTGTTTGTACATTAGTACAAGATAGTTCCGCATCCAGCGGATTCGGCTCAGCATGGTAGCGGTCAGGGGACTTTTTAGTAAGGTTCCCTGGCCGCTCAAACTTTTGATTTTCGACAGAAAAACTCCACAAAATTAATGGTTCCGCTACTATCTTCCCACCTGCACTACTGCGTCCGCCGCCGCAATACTGCTTGGCCTGTGGGCAATCATGATAATGGTTCTCCCGCTCCTCAGCGCCTTGATAGACTCCTGGACCAGCGTTTCCGACTCATTATCCAGGGCGGAAGTGGCCTCATCCATCAATATCACCGGCGTATTCCTAATAATGGCGCGGGCAATGGCAATTCTCTGTCTTTCCCCGCCTGACAAGGTATTCCCCCGTTCCCCCAGCAGAGTGTCATACCCGTCGGGGAGCTTCATAATAAAGTCATGGGCATTGGCCGCCTTAGCCGCCTTGATAATCTCCTCCCGGTCCGCCCCCTGCCGGCCGTAGGCGATATTTTCGGCGATGGTCGTCTCATAAAGGTAGGGCTCCTGGGGAACATAGGCGATCTGTTCCCGGACCTCCTTCAGGGTAATATCGGAATAGGGTTTCCCGTTGACGCTGATGCTCCCATGCTCCAGGGGGTAGAACCCAAGCAGCAGCTTGGCCAGGGTACTTTTGCCGCTTCCCGATTCCCCGGTTATTGCCGTAAAGCTCCCCTTTTTCACATCCATGGAAAAGCGCTCCAGAACCTTTCTGCCACCGGTATAGGCGAAATCCACATCCCGTACCGAAAGCATGACGTCCGCCTCTGCCCGATCATCCGGTTCTGCAGAAAAGGGCCATTGCTCCGGTTCCTCCTCCTGGTCCAGGAACTCAAAAATCTTTTCGGCGTTGCCGATGCAGTTCATCATCTGGGGCAGGTACATTCCAATCCCCCAAAAGCTGTCGCGGGTGGAGCCGTACAGGGAATACAAAGCGGACAGCTCCCCAAGGCCGATCTTCCCCATGGACACAAACCAGATGCCAAGTCCCAGAAATGCCAGGGGCCCTGTCAAATCAAATAGGCAGCCCAGGCTTTCCGTCCCCGCGGACAGCCGGTTGGACCGCTTCTGAATCCGGAAATATTCCCCGCTGGCCTGGTCATATTCCCTGGACAGGCTGGCCCCTACCGGAAATATCTTGATTAAATCCATTCCGGAAAGAATACTGGTGAGCTTTTCCGTCACCCTGTTGTTGGCGTCGGACAGCTTCCTGCCCGCCGTTTTCAGCGGCCTTGCAAAGAGGATATTGATAGACGCATCCAAAATGCACAGCGCCACCAGGCAAAGGGTGAGCTCCCAGCTGAAATACAGCATAGGAACCAGGTATATGACAACAGAAATCATGGCGTCCAACAGCCTGCGAAGCCTTGAGGTATAGATGTCCGCGGCCTTCTGGGTGTCAAACACCAGCCTGGACATAAAGCCGCTGCTGTGGTTCTGCTCGTAGTAGGACATGGGCAGGCGCATAGCCTTGGAAAAGACCAGCTTTTCCACCTTTCCGGCGGCGGTCTTTCCCTCAATGTTGTAGCGGATAATGCCCGTCCGCCATAAAAACAGTCCGAACAGAAATACCGCGAAGTTGCCGAGCGCCAGTGGAATGATGTTTTCGGTGTTGCGGGTCTGGGCTGCTGTGACAATGTTTTTAATCAGATAGGAATTGGCCACTCTGCGGAGTCCCGCACCGAAGGTGGAAAGCACAATCGCCGCCAGGTAGATAGGCAGCCGGCTCCCCATCAGCTTCATAAAACGGAAAAGGGATTTAAACATTCACTGTCAGCTCCTTTCCGTACATTTCAGCGTAGATGCCCTGCTTCTCCGAAAGCTCCTGATGGGTTCCGGCCTCCGCGATTCTGCCGCCGCTGACCACATAGATTCGCTTGGAATTTTGGATGGTGGAAAGCCGGTGGGCGATGACGATGACCGTCCGCCCCGCCGACACCCGCTCGATGGCCTCCTGTATCTTCTGCTCCGACTCCACATCCACCGAGGCTGTCGGTTCGTCCAGCAGCAAAATCGGCGCGTCCTTCAAAAACGCCCTGGCGATGGATACCCGCTGGCGCTGTCCGCCGGAGAGCTTCACGCCCCGCTCCCCCACAGGGGTATCATATCCCTGTGGAAGGCTCATGATAAAGTCGTGGATGTTGGCGTTTTTGCAGGCCTCCATCACCTCTTCATCGGAGGCGTTTTCCTTTCCGCAGGCCACATTCTGCCGGATGGTGCCGGGGAACAGAAACACGTTCTGGGAGACCTCCGAAAAGCAGCTCCTCGCCGCCTCCAGGCTCCACTCCTCAAAGGGATGGCCGAACAGCAGGTACTGCCCACCCTGCCTTTGGTAAAAGCCGCAGAACAGCTTAAAGATGGTGGTCTTTCCCTCGCCGGAGCCCCCTGCAAAGGCGGTCTGCTCCCCCGTCTCTATGGTAAAGCTCATTCTGTTGAGCACCTGATGCTCCTTTGCGCTGTCATAATGAAAATCCACATCCCGCCACTCGATGGCCGGGACGGCTCTATCCGATGCCGGTATCCGGCGGATGCCGCCGCCCGTCCCCTCCTCCGGCTGGCTGAAAATTTCCTGTATTCGCTTGATAGAAACCCCGGTTTCCCGGATGTCATTGAGGCAGAAGACGATATTGCCGATGGGGTTGAGCACCCTGTCGAGGATCACCGTAAAAGCCAGCATCTCCCCCACTGTAATACGGCTCTGCATCGTCTCCCTCAGTGCGAAGAGGTAGCAGATGATGACCGGGATGTTGGTCAGCGTTATCTTCACCACCCAGCTGAGGGAGGAAATCCGCGTGCTTCTGCACCCCTGCTCCACCATCTTGTCAATTACTTCATAGATTTTCTTCTTCTGCGGTTCGTACAGATTGTAGCTCCTGCCCACAACGATGCCCTGGACGGCGTCATATGCAAGGCTGGTGCGGGTATCCATATGGGTCCGCAGCTTCCTGGTCAGCTCCGCCAGCTTTTTGGACAGCATATTCGCCGCTATCAGCATGATGGGATAGCTGACAAACAGCACCAGAATCAGGTTCGCGTCCATCCGGACCACATAGCCGGTTGAAACCGCCAGCACAACGATATCTGTCAGCAGCTGGGGGAGAATTTCCGAAAAGAACCTCCCCATCTCCGAGATATCCGAGATCAGCCTTGTGATAATGCTGCCCGTCCCCTTTTGGTCAAAGTAGGAAAAGGGCAGCTTCATCAGGTGTGCCCCCAGGGATTCCCGGACGTCCCGCTGGACCGCCGCGCTGTAGTGGCTGCCGGAAATGCTTACGAAATATGCCGCCGCCGTTCCGATGGCCGCTATCCAAAGCAGCGGAAGCATATATGCCGAAAAAACCACCTGCTGGCCGGAAAGCATGGTATCGATGACCTTTGCAATGATTTCGTTCCCCATAATCACCGCCTTGTTCATAGCATAGGAAAACAGAAGAAACAACACCAGCAGATAGCTGTTGCGCAGTCCAGCCTTTACCATTTGAAGGTTCCCTCCATCCACAACATTTCATCGGGGCGCTCATCGTTTCGCTCCACCTTTCCCATCAGGGAGCATTTATGGTATTTCTCGATGATGTTCACAGCCCTTTCGTACTGTGCCCTTGGAATGACTAGCATCATACCGATTCCAAAGGCAAAGGAATCCAAAAAGCATTCTAGGTCCATCATATTTAAGTCATAGAGGAACCGGAACATGGGGGGAATCGTCACGGTTGACAGGGAAATCCCCGCGCCAAGCCCTTTGGGCATTGAGAAATGGCTTTGCCAGTGGAACAGGCTTTTATTGACCTTGTGCATTCCGTGTATGAGGTCCTGCTCTATCAGTTCCCTGATGACGTTGACATAGCAGGCGCTGGGCTTCATCAGCTCATCTATCAAAATACTGCGCTCGTCCACCCTTGCATACAGGATATCCGGCCTTCTGTCGATCATCACCTTTACCAGGGGATAGCTGAGGGAGGAGATTCCATCGGTATGCAGCCCAATAATCAGGTCCCCCTCCGCTATCCGCTCCCCGGTGATTATTTTTTCCTGTCCACATACCCCATGGCCATCGCCTTTAACCGGTACTCTCCAATGCGGTAATTGATCGCCTGGCCCGATACCTCCATGCCTGCAAACAGCATCCCGCTTTCCCTGCATACCTCCTTGAAGGCTTCCCCCATGGTGAGTATCTGTCCGCCGTCGTTGTTGCCGCAGACCATATTGGCCTGAAAAACCGCTGGCGTCACCCCGTACATCATCAGGTTATTGGCGGTGGACGCAGCCAAGTCCATACAAATTTCCCGGTCATATCCGTTTTCCATGGCAAGGCGTTCTTTAGAGCCGGGGACAAGGTTTGTAAATACGCACACCGGTTCCTCCATGCCCGATATGGCCGGTTTTATAAATACTGGATCGGTATAATGGGCATGGAGCAGTGAATCATCCCTGGGGATAAGGTTGTCTAATCTCTGCTTTGTGATGTAAAGCCGCTGGGTATCCAGGCCGGTATCCAAATAATCAATGACCTTTCTTTCCTCCGACAGCCCGTTGAGCAGAAAGTCCACCGTGGTTTCCAGGGTTTTGGCGATATCGTATATCATATCCACCGACGGCAGGCTGACGCCCTGTTCCCATCTGGAGACCGCCTGATAGGATATGTGCAACAGATCGGCCAGCTGCTTTTGGGTCATACCTTTGATTTTTCGCTGTTCTGAAATGGCCCTTCCAACCTTTTCCTTATCCAACATTGCGCTTCTCCTCCTTTTTGAGGCGCGGTGTTCCCCGCTTGAATTTTGAGTCAATTATAGCATACGCAAAATAGAACCACAAGCAATAAACTATTGAGTGAGGAGGAGGGACTCAATATTCCGTTTACTTAAAAACAGCCGGGCACTGACCAATATCAGCGCCCGGCTGTCCCGCCTTTTTTACAGAAAATTCCTATATAATCCAGTGAACCGCCTCGCCGCTCTGTCCGCTGAGCAGGATGGCCTCCATCAGCTTCATAGAGCGGAGTATCTCCCTGTGCTTGACAATCTGCTCCGCTCTCCCCTCCGCGGCTTCAATCAGGTTGCGGTAAAAATCCCTCACGTCCGATTGCACCTCCGGCAGGGGGAACTGCTGAATGGTCTCCTCCGTCCTGGGGGCCATGGTCTTGGTCAGCCCCGCCGCCGTCACCACCGGCACGGCATCCCGCTTCTCCCAGTCAGAAACCATCACAATCTTTCCCTTCAGGTCCCAGCCCTCAACCACCGCCGAGCCGTTCTCCCCCAGCATATACCACCGGGGCAGGTTGATGAAATTGCTGGTCCCCACCTCCACATGGCAGGAAAGGGGCGGGTCCCCGGCAACCTTGGGGGCAAAGTGGATGATGGCCTTAAACCCGTCGTCCACCTCCTGGTTGGTCACATTGTCCAGGTCCGCGTACACCGAAACCACCGGCTCCTTTACCATCATCAGCAGCTGGTCCAGCAGATGGATGCCCCAGTCCAGCACCATTCCGCCGCCGTATGCCTTCTGGTTGCGCCAGTCGCTGGGAATCCCCCTGGAGCCGTGGACCCTGGACTCTATCTTGAACACCCTTCCCAGGCGTCCCTCATCGTATATCCGCTTGATGGTGAGGTAATCTTCATCCCACCGGCGGTTCTGGTGGACGGTGAAGATAACATTGTTGGCCTTGGCGGCCTTAATCATCTCCACCACCTCGTCGGTGGAAAGGGCCACCGGCTTTTCACAAACCACATGCTTCCCGGCCCCCATGGCCCGGATGGCCATGTCCTTGTGCTGGTCGTTGGGGATGGCGATAGTCACCGAACGGACCTGGGGGTCCCCCAGCAGCTCCTCCAGGGAGGAATAGGCGTGAACGCCCGCCTCCACGGCGGCGGCATTGCGCGCCGGGTCAATATCGTACACGCCGCAGAGCCGGATTTCCTCCATCGACTGGAGCTTCCGGACATGCCATCCGCCCATGCCGCCGTAACCGATGACGGCGACGCCAAATTTTTCACTCATGTCAGTTTTCCTCTTTTCCTTGGCTTCGGAGCTGTTCAAAAATCTTTTTGGCACAGCGCCGTTTTAGAATTTAAAACCCCTGATCTTCCAGCCATTCCACGGCCAGCTCCGCCCAGTGGGCGGTGTGGGGTACATTTTCCATTCCGTAGCTTCCGTCGTACAGACCCTGTCCGTGCCGCCCGCCGTGGAAGGTGTGGACCTCAAAGGGGATTCCCCGGTCCGCCAGCTCCTTTCCGAAGTTCATGGCAAACCTGGGGTCGTCCGCGTGGGTTTGGAAGATAAAGAAGGGCGGCGCGTCGCTGCGCATACATTTCAGCGGGTCGTACTTGGCCGCCTCCCTCTGGGCCTCTATGTCGTAGGAAAGGCTGGAGCGCATCACCGCGGCCCTGGCCATGGCCCCGTAGAACAGCAGCGCGGCGTCCGGCCTGCTGGAAATCCTCTCGATGGGGTCTTCGGCTTCCGGATTGCCGTAATCAAAGTGGGTGGCGGCCAAGGCCGTCAGAATCCCGCCCGCGGAAAAGCCGCTGAGGGCGACCTTGTTGGGGTTGATGTTCAGCTCCTCTGCGTGGTACCGCACCCAGCGCACCGCCCGGAGGCCGTCGGCGCAGGCATCCATGGGGGTATGGGGGACACAGCGATAGTCCAGGATAGCGGCGTTGATGCCCCGCTTTTGGAAATACTCCGCCACCGGCTTTCCCTCCTGCCGGGATTTAAAGTTAAACCCGCCGCCCGCGCAGATGATAATCAGCCCGCGGGGCTGCTCCGCACCGGAAGAGGGCATTGCCGGGAATACGGCAATGCGGGGCGGTGCCTGCCGCTCTGTGGGGATATACCCCGGAGCTCCCCCCTCCCATAGCTCCACAGGCCGGATTCCCTGCTTCTCCAGGTCCTCCCACATCTCAATCCAGGTGAGCTCGCGTTCCAGCTTGTGTTGTTCAAAGGTGTTGTTTGCCATATCTGCCATAGAAGTTACCTCCCTCTCCTGTTTTTTTATTGATTATATAGCCGTATGACGAAAATAGCAATAGAATATAGAAATATTTCTGAAAAAAGGGGCACTTTTGCCTGACTCGAATTAGGTGCAGCGGGGACAAAGCCCTTACCCTTGCCTTTGACCCTCGTCTATGCGTTCTCCCCGTTCAAATACCGCCTGTGTCACCTCCGCCGCACGTTCCACCAGCTCCAGCGGCCAGCTTCTCTCCTCCCCCACGGCGTCCCGCTGTTCTTTGGCGGCTTCCTCCGCCACCCACTGCGCCAGCGGCTTTCCCACCGTTTGGGGATACATCTCCAGCGCCCGCTCCAGCAGTCCGCCCTTGGTGGCGCATCCAGCGGAAAGCCGTTCCAGGTGTTCCCGGCTCTCCTCCTGCACCGTCATCAGCAGCACGTCCATGGTTCCCCGCAGGAAGGGGCCGAATTCCCTTAAATCCAGCCTCTGGGAGGCGGCGAACCGGCACAGCCCTTCGTACCAGGCCCGGATAACCAGGTCCGTAATCTTCTGGTAAAGTGTCCCCATTTCCTCCTCCCGGCGGCAGGGGGGAAGTCCCGGCTTGTCTTGGGAGGGCAGCTCCGGACCGAACTGCCGCAGGGCAAACCGCATTTGGGAGGCGATTTGGACAGACGACGTCTCCCTTCCGCAGAGGGAAAAGGCGTTCTGGAGGGTAAAGCACAGCTCGTAGACATTGTGGGCTGTCACCATCCCGGCCAGCGCGGCGGTCAGCTCATCCTGGCCGACGTTAAGGGCGGTCCCTACCGGCCGGGTGAAGTCCAGCAGCTGTCCCAGCTGCTCCTGGCCGGGCATGGCCTTTCCGTCCATGGAGATAAGGCTGTATCCATACCTGCCCACATCATAGCTCCCCGCCCGCTGCGCCGCGCAGGGCATCAGGGTAGCCTGGGAAATACCCGCGCCCAAAGTCTGGCGGTAAAACCTGGGCAGGGGCTTGGGCGGAAAACAGATCAGCAGCGGAAGGGGTGCGCCGGTCTCCCGCAGTCCGTCATAGTAGTGCTTCAGAACCGTTTGGGTCAGCTCCTCCGCCAGGGCGGGAGGGGGAGAAAACAGAATCACCTGGGGCGTGATCCGCTTCAGCATATCAAGGGGATCCCCTGCCGTAATCTCAAAGGAGTACTGGGCCCTCTTTCTGGCAAGCCCCTCCTCACTTCCCTTGACGGCAAAGATGTGGCCCTCCCGCGGCCCCTGGAGCAGGCTGTCGCAGCAGGGAAGAAGGGACTCCATCAGGCTGCCGAAGCCGATGATCCCGATTCTGGTTTCCGTATGTTCCATAGAGAAATCTCCTTTCCCATATTTCTATTCCATTATACACCCTTTTCCCCTCGGTGATAACCCTGAAAAAATGTGGGGAAAGCCAAAATTCCAATGTCACCAAACTCTCCGGCCAAATAAAATTTGAAAAAGGGCGCAATTTTTCTCCTTCCTTCGCGTATGATGAAATGATGACAGTTAGACACAGGGCCAGCCCGTTGGCGCGCCGCCCTGTATCAGGAAGTGAGGGAAATATGAAGGGAAAAGAAAGAGCTGGCCGCATGGCAGTCCGTGCAGCGCTTCGCGCAACGCTCCTGACGATATTTGCCGTCCTGTGCCAGGGACTTTTGGGATGCGGAATCTCCTCCGTCTCGGAACTGATTCCCACCCAGGATCCGCCCCGGATTCCGGATACCTTTGCCTGTGACATTCACTTTTCCATGGAGGGACTGGAGGGAACAGCGCGTCTGGAGTATCCGGGACGCTCGGAGGAGCTCCGGGATACCGCCTCTGCCGCGGCGGCGGACGGATTCGGCGGGATGGAGCTCTCCTTTTCCACCCCTGAAACCCTGTCCGGCGTCTCCATCCTCTATCTGGACGGCATGGCCCAGGTCCGGATCGGCGAGGTTCAGGCGGATTTTCTCACCGTCCCGGACGGGCAGGGGGCTTCCCTGCCTGACGGGGCACTGATTTCTGTGCTGGCAAAGGCCGTCGGCCTGGCCGCCCGTTCTCCCAAGGAGGGGTGGACGGTAAACCAGGAGGGAGAATGGTGCTTTGCCGGCAACCTTCTGGGGGATGGGGACACAGCCCCGGAAAGGGGAGAATTCCAGCTGACTGTCTCCGGCGACGGGCTTCCCATCAGCCTTACCGCCGGCCATGCAGGGATTTCCGTGCGGTTTTCTCAGGCCTCCTGATTTTTAGGAACAGCTTCTTGGGAAAACCGGCAGGTTTTTGGCTTTCACGATTTTTTAGAATATTCCAAAGGGGGAAAATCTATCCCCAGGATGTTTATTCTGCCAGGCTCCGGGCAACAATAGAAATGCAGCGGAAATCCCCGCGGCGAATCTTCCAAAAACGGAGCGTGATTCCCTTGACTGTAAAACGCGGTGAAATATACTATGCCGACCTGAGCCCCGTCGTCGGCTCGGAACAGGGCGGCGTCCGCCCTGTGCTGATTGTGCAGAACGACGTGGGCAATAAATTCAGCCCCACAGTGATTGCGGCGGCCATCACCAGCCAGAAGGACAAATCCAGACTGCCCACCCACATCGCCCTGTCCGCGGAACACTGCGGGCTCTCCAAGGACTCGGTGGTCCTGCTGGAACAGATACGCACCATCGACAAGCGCAGGCTGAAGGAACGGATGGGAAAGCTGGACACCTCCTCCATGCGCAATGTGGACCGTGCGCTGAGCGTGAGCTTCGGACTGAGCTTCAGCCCCTTCGCCCCGGCGGTACACGGCGGAGGCATGGCGCCGGCTGCTGCCGCAGCGGTGAGGCAGCCGGATTCTGCCGCCGCCATAGCAAGCCAAAACCAGCCGGCGGCACACAGCGCCGTTACATAGCGGCCGCTGACCGTCGATACCGGTCTACAGATATGTACCACAAGCAAAAGGCCAGCCGGACCCCATTCTTTCCATGGGGAAATCCGGCTGGCCTTTATGGCCTTTGCGGTCTTTGGGCCTTTGTACTTTTTTGACATGGATCACAGGACAAGAGGGTCCTCCTCCTGCTCCCATTTGTCAAATCGCTGGTCCTCCAGTTCCACGTCCGGCGGGATAATCACATAGGTGAGCCGCGCGGCCCGCGTAAAGGTGCCCTGGATTCCGTATGCCACTCCGGCAAAAAAATCCACCATTCTGCGCAGGTTTTCCTGCGCCACCTCCTCCAGATTGATGAGGACGGCGTGGTTGGGCATCAAATGGTCGATGATGGCCCGCGCCTGAGCAAAATCCTTGGGCTTGAAAAGCACAATACCCGCCTGAATGGAAGAATTATAGGCATCGGTTGAAGTGCCGTACAGGCCTCGGTCCTCCTGAAGCTCGTCGTCCTCAGGAGCGCTCACGTAATCCATAAATTTTTCAGCAAGCAGTCCCATAGTAACCCCCTGTTTCTTTATATTTTCCGGCTTCACACGGGGGAGAAGACGGAGCGTAGACGGTTTTGGAAATCCTGTGCGCAGCGGCAGGCGGCGTCCTCCAGCTCCCACTTTTCCCGGTCAATGGAGCCCGCGCCCTTTTCCCACCAATCCAAAATAGAGGACAATCCCTCCTTCAGGGTGATGGAAGGGGCGTATTCCGGCGCGGCAGAGAGGATTTTATCATTGGAAAAAACGGACGGATACCGTTTTTCATACCAGAAATGGGCGAACATATCGGGGCAGGCGGCATACAGCGCCTGGGAGGAGACATAGCAGAATTCCGGGGTTTCCCCTATCAGCTCCCCGATGGCGCGGTACAGGTCCTCCCATAGGACCTTTTGGGTGTTGGTGATGTGGAACGCCTGATTGTAGGCCCTGGGATTTTTGCAGCAGAGCAGAAAACCCTTGGCCAGGTCGTCAGAGAAGGTGAAGGACCAGGGAATGGTCCCCTCCCCTATCATCAGCAGGGGCAGATGGTCCCGCATCCGGCGGACGATGTTGTAGTTCTGCCGGAGCACCCCGATATTTGCCGCCCCCACGCCGAAGGTGAGGGAGGGCCGAATAATGGTGATAGGGATATCCCCCTTTGCCATCTCCCTTTGGAGATACCGTTCCATCTCCGCCTTGTAAAAGCCATAGGGAAAATCCGGCGAGGTGGAGAGAAGCTCCTGCTCCTCCCGGATGGGGAGGGAGCGATAGGGCCGCTGGTAGGCGGCGCTGCTGGAGGTAAAAATTAACTGATCGGCCTTGTCCCGAAACAGCCGGACGGTCTGTTCGGCGTCGTCGGGGTTAAAGCTGATCATATCAATGACAATGTCTGCCCGAACCTTGTCCATTTTGGCGGCAAAGGCGGCGGTGTCCTTTCGGTCCGCCTGAATACAGCGTATCTGCCCGGCAAAGGGGGAGACGCGGCTGCCGCGGTTGACAACAGTAATTTCATGTCCCTGGGCGAGGCCCTGCCCCACAATGGCGGAGCTGATGACCCCTGTTCCCCCAAGAATGAGAAGCTTCATACAATCCCTCCCTGGCAGATTCCCTTATACCGCAATGTCACCCTGGGAACCCTTATCATATATACGTATTATAGTATAACTCGAAACGGAAGGTTTCGCAAGGAAAAAACCGGGTTTTTTCCCCGAAATGTGGAAAAAATTTTAATCTGGTGTTTATGTGCTGTGTAGGAATACAGATATATTCATTTTATCGAACATAAAATGAATATATAGTATGAACGATGCTGTCAGATTTCCAGGCTGTCCGCATTTAACTATACAACTACTATTAAATATGCAAAAATGTTCAATAGAGCCTATAAAAAAGGCGGCACACATCCCGGTGAAACCTTCCGCCAAACCGCCCCAAGTGGTACATAGAATAGAGCGTGTTCAGGGCGTTTGTGGGTGTCTCAGACCGGGAATGCGCACCGCGCATTTATACCAATCCCCGCCCACAGAAATCCGCCATTAAAAAGCGCCGTTTCCTGTCGCCGGAGAAAAGTATCAAAAGAATTGCCGGATTTTGATGCTGTTCCGTTATCCGCTGACCATCTGCCGCTTTTTCAGCAGGAATTTGTGGACGTACAGCGCGGTTCCGATACACAGCAGAAAGGAGGCAGCTGCGAGAAGCTGCTGGCCGTAAACCGGGAAGCCCAGGAAGGCGTTTCCGTGGTCTTGCACATAGGTCAGTACTCGACTCCCCGCCAGGGAGGCCAGAAAACCGAATACCCCTCCCACGCAGTTGCGTATGGCGGAGGCCTGTACAAAGTGCTCCGGCGGGACAACGTCATACATGATGTTAAAGAGATTTGAGCTCAGCGCCGCTTGACTGATGGAGGAAAGCAGCGTAAATACTATGATGAGCCACCGGTTGTATGGGGACGCCAGAACCGCGGCCAGGAATCCAGCGGCGGCGATGCAAAGGCCGAACTCAATGCACTTTGAATAAGAGGTATGGTCGGCGAACTTCCCCAATGGCTTGGAGAGAACAAACCGGAAGGCATTTCCCAGAATGTTGAAAATCTGTATCGCCCCGATGCTGTACATCAGCTCCTTGCTTTTATAACTGCCGAGGAAGCCGACAGTCATACACTGGGCGCAGGTCCAGAAGATTTGCAGCACCACAACATGTAGAAAGGGGCGGTTGCGTGCTAGGGCCTTGAACATCGGCCCCAAGGCGGAACCTCTGGAGGCACCAGCCTTTGGCTGCCAGTTACCGTCTATGTTCATCAGAGCGATAAAGCTCATACTGGAGATAAACAGCCCCAGACAGATGGTGAGGACAAAGGAACTGACCAGCTTTCCCGCAAGCTCAAAGCGGTCCATGACCATCCCCAGCAGGAAGGTGAAGATCATGCCGCCCAGCAGGGAGCGCATCTCCTTTTCCGCCGAAAAAACCGCCCTTTGGTGGGGATCCACATAACTGTTTGCCCACTGAAACAGGATGGTCGAGATGGCGCCGGAGAAAAAGTATGCCAAAAGCACCCCCATAAAGGCAAACACAGTCCTAACCGGCAGCGCAAAGGGGAGAAAGGGAAGAAAGTAAAGGGAAATCAGTATCAACTGATAGGAGAGGCAGAAGGTGATAACCCATTTTTTGACATTGCGGATTCTGCGCACAAGCCATATGGAGGCAAGCTGAAAGAAGCTGGAAAAGGTTCCCAAGGAAGCGATGAGTCCGATATTCCCGTCGCTCAGCCCGGTGTAGGAGAGGAGCTTGAAGAGGTAAACGTCCGACACCAGGATGGAGACAAAATAATCCAGCATACAATGCCAGCTGTAGGCATTGCGGGACCGCCGGTAGCCTGGGCTGTCAAATTCAGAATACACTGCCGCACACCCTTTCCTTTCGGCCTCTTACCTCTGCCGGTCCCTTTCCAGGAACCGGGCGGCAAAGGCGTCGTCGTTGAGGTCGGGGTACATCCGGTATACCCGGTCGATCTCCTCCGATTGTCCGGGGGAAAGGCCCTCGTTCGGGTCCAGGCACCAGATTCCCTTCATCAGGCCCTGACGGCGGAGCACCTCGTGCATACCGGCAATGCAGCCCGCGAAGTTGTTGCGGGTGTCAAAGAAGGCGCTGTTCACATCAGTCACCTGGGCGGCCAGGGTCATCCACTTGGCGGGGATGGACTCGCCGGGCTTCAGCGCCTTGATCTCCCGGAACATCTCCACCGCCGTATGGGTCCAGGCGGACCAGTGGCCCAGGAGGCCGCCGCAGGTGCGGACGGTTCGGACATTCTCCCCGTCCTGGAAGGAATATTCGGTCAAAAGGTCGGTGACAATGCTGTCGTCGTTGCCGGTGTAGAGGGCGATTTTGTGGTTGGCAAAGGCGATGGCCCGCGCCACATCCACGGTGAGATAGCGGTTAAAGGCCGCGCACTTGATGGCCTTGACCCCCTGGATTTCGCAGATCTGCCGCCAGTAGTCATAGGAGAAGACTCTCCCCCCCACGGCCACCTGGAGGTAAAAGCCCACCACGTCGATGATCTCCGCCACACGGCGGGTCCGTTCGATAAGCTGTGCCTCGGAGAGATGTCCCAGACCGCCGGGGCTGAGCAGCGCCGCGTCGTAACCGTAAACCACGGCCATCTTTGCTTCGTTGACCGCCTGCTCCGCCTCGCCGCAGACCCCTGCCACCGCCAGAATGGTCCGGCCGGTGCGCTTCCGGTAGGCTTCAATTTCGGAGATGGAGACGGAGAGCACCCTTTCAAAGAGGTTTATCTTGGGGTCGCGGATGGCAAACTGGGTGGTATGTACCCCCACGGCGATGCCGTCCACCCCGCTCTCCAGGTAGTAGCGGATCAGCCTGCGCTGTCCCTCCTCGTCAAACTGGCGGTTCTCGTCCAGAACCAGGGGCATTGCGGGCAGAAACGCCCCCTGTATCAGAAGATCCTTTTCGTTTGTTTCCATATCAGAAGTTTCCTTTCTGTTCCTCAAAGTGGGTGGGCTTTCCAAGCTGCCGTCCCCCTGCCAGTATCCACTGGGCCTGGCGCTCCATCATCTCCGAAACGCCCATATCCGGGTATCCAAACAGCTGTACGCACTTCTGGGCGTTGCAGAGAATTCCCCGCTCCCCCTCGGTGCCGCTGAAAACGGCCTCCTTCCTCAGCAGGGCGGCCAGGCGGTTGGCGGCATAGCGCACACTGACCAGCTCCGGACCGGTGACGTTGAGGTTTTCCACATTGCCACTGGCGATGTGCAGGGAGCGGAGTGCCACCTCGTTGGCATACCTCTGCCACACGCAGTTAAAGGCGGGAACCCCCAGGGGAATGGGCTGGCCTTTGAGAATCCACTGGGACAGGTCAAACAGGATGCCGTACCGCAGGTCGATGGCATAGCTCAGGCGGAAGTTGACCACCTTGGCCCCGTAGTGGCGGGCGGCGTATTCAAAGATGCGCTCCCGTCCCAGGCAGCTGATGGCGTACTCCCCGATGGGGGAGGGCGGGACGCTTTCGTCGTTGCCGCCGCTTTCCGGCTTGACAAAGGGGTAGACGTTGCTGGTGGAGAACACCACATAGCTGGCCTCCCCGAAATGGCGGGTGACAAGGGTGGGCACCGCCACGTTCATCTCCCAGGTTTCACAGGCGCTTCCGGCGGTGCCGAACTTCCGGCCCGCCATAAAGATGATGTTTTTCACCTTGGGCAGCTTTGCAATCTGGTCCGCGTCGGTCAGGTCGGCGGAGATGGTCTCCACCCCCTCACGCTTGAGGAGCTCTACCACAAAGGGGTCGGTAAAGCGGGAAACCGCGATGACCCGGCGGGAAACCCCGCTGCGCTCCACCGCCCGCTTGGCCATGACCGACAGGGTGGGCCCCACCTTGCCGCCTGCGCCCAGAATCATGATATCCCCCTCCAGCCGGGTCATATCCCGGACAAGGGCTTCGCTGGGGGTGGACAATGCGTTGTCCAGTTCAAGTTCGTTCCACATAGGTTCCTCTATCCTCCATTTATTGTTTCATTGTCTCCAAAAGCTCCAGTCCGGCTCCGGAAATCGCCTCGGCGACACCGGAGCGGAAGATGGAGCTGCGGGTCTCATAGCTTCCGTTTTCATAGGCGTTCATAGGCGGGAAGTACCCCTCGTACCCGTTGGTGCAGCAGCAGGGAAGCACCAGCGGCCAGCCGGGGGCTTCCTTCAAGTCCCGTCCAATGTCAGAGAAGGGTTCGCCGGGAATTCCCACCAGGGCGATATCCCCCACGGATACCGCCGAAACCCGGAGGGCGAAGTCGTCCGGCCCGTGCTCCAGCTCCAGCATCCGCTCCGCCTCCGCAACCACGGTGGTGAGCATCATGCCCTCATAGGGGATTTCACTGTCCCGGTGCTCCTGGTGGAGCTGGTTGTAAAGCCGCGCCTGGGGCAGCTCCTCCGGCAGGGGACGGTTGGAGGGGTGGCGGATCACCCTCTGCATGGCGCGGATGGAATCCACCTCCACATAGTTCACCTTGGCGTAAACCTGCATGACCGCCCCCGCAACGGTGCGGCCCATGTGCTCGGTGTGCTCATAGCCCCGGAGGACGTCGTCAAAGTCCATGGTCAAGCCGTTGAGATAGCCGGGACCGTGGAAGGGATTGAGATGGTTGATATCCCCCTGGACGCCGTTGAAAAAGACGCAGCGGACATTGTCCAGGCTCCGCTCCAGGATACGGCGGGTAAAGCCAGGCCAGTCGGCGGAAACCCGGTTGCCTCCCACCGTGTCGGGGTGGCATCCAAAGTGGACCAGCAGAATTTCAGGCCCCTCCTCCCGGACAAACCGGAGGAGGGAAACGCTTTCGTCCACCTGCCCCACCGGCCCGACGATATCCGGGTTTTCCGGCCTGGGGTTGGTGCAGACGGTGCCGTCCTTCATCAGGAAGCGGCGGATAAAGGCGATGCCGGGGGCCTGGCCCACCGCCCAGCCCATCCTTGCAGGCTTCAGGTCCGCAAGGGCAAAGGCGGCGGCGTCCGCCAGGCGGGATTTCAGGAACTGAAAATAGGTCTCCTGGGCGTTGGGGACAATCTCCCCCTCCAGCTTGGGGGCGGTGTGGGTGTGGGTGCAGGCGATAAAGATGCTGTCCTCCGGGACACCGGTGCGCTCCGCGATAAATCTGCGGATGGGGTCCTGGTAGACCTGCTTGAGGCCCAGATGGTCAACGCTGATCAGCAGCACCCTAGTCTCCCCATGGGAGAGGGCCAGGGCATTGGCCTCCAGCTCGTCGGTCACGCCGTCGGCCAGACGGACCTTATAGTAGCCGCCCAGAGGGGTCCCCATGGCAGGGGTGATGTTCACCCTGGAAAATCCGGCATACAGCCTGTTTTTGTTCTCGCTCAACAATCACGCCTCCTTCTCTGCACTGTAGACGCTGTGGCCCCCCACAATGACCTGGGAAACGTGAATTTCCCCGTCAAAGAGGACGATATCGGCCCGAAGGCCCTTTTGGAGCCTGCCCCGGTCGTCAAAGCCCATGATACGGGCCGGGGTGGCGGCGGCCATCCGGATAGCGTCTGTAAGGGGGACCTTGGCCATCTGCACCATGTTGCGGACCAGGCGGTCCGTGGTTGCCACGCTCCCCGCAAAGCTGGTCCGGTCCGGGAGCTTTGCCACCTCCTCTTCAATGACGACAGGCAGCCCCTTTTCATAGTGCCCCAGCACGGAGGGACCGTCGGGCATTCCCGCCCCCCGCATGGAGTCGGTGATCAGGGCCGTGCGGTCCGGTCCCTTGAACTTGTAGACGAACCTCAACAGCTCGGCGGGGAGGTGTTTGCCGTCGGCGATAATCTCCACCGTCATATCGTCGATGAGATAGGCGGACTCCAGCACGCCGATGTACCGGTAGGCATTTTTGCGGTGGAGGGAGCTCATGCCGGAATAGAGGTGGGTCACATGGGTATAGCCCGCTTTCCAGGCGGCCTCCACCTCCTCCCAGCCCGCGTCGCTGTGGCCTATGGCCGCCAGGATGTTTCTCCGTCGCAGCTCCTCTCCCAGCTCCAGCGCGCCGGGCAGCTCTGGGGCGGAGCTCCAGCGGAGCACATGGCGGCAGTTTTCTAAGATTTGCATATATTCGGCGGGGTCGGGATTCCGCAGCTGTTTCGGGTCCTGGGCCCCCCGCTGTCCCATGGCGAAATACGGCCCCTCCAGGTGCAGGCCGGGCATGTCGGCCCCCTTTTCGTTTTGGGAAAGGGCCTGTTCATAGGCACGTTTCATTTCCAGCATCTCGTCCAGTCCGCCGGAGGTGGCGGTGGGGACAATGGTAGTTGTGCCGTAACGGGCGTGGAGGGCGCTGGCCGTTAAAAAGGCCTCCGGAGTCGCGTCCAGAAAATCGGCGCCGCCTCCGCCGTGGGAATGGATGTCGATAAAGCCGGGGGACACATACCGTCCCTTGGCGTCGATTTCCCGGTCATGAGGAAGGGCCGCGCCGGTGACCTCCAAAATAACTCCATCCTGATAGTAGACGTTCAGGTCCTCCCCAATCCGGTCCTCCAGAACGACCTTGCCGCCGCTGATTTTCGTGATCATGTTTTTTTCTCCTTTAACAGATAACAGATAGCAGATAGCAGATAGCAGTTCAACGCGGATGCAACTCAGGCTTGCGCGGAAATACCGCGCAAGCCCTTTAGGAGCGGATTACATATCCTTTGGCAGGAACTGGGCGTTATAGTCCATCAGGTCCTTGACCACGTCGCGTATCTTGGTGAAATCCTGTACCAGCGGGTCGATGCAAAGGGCGCTGGTCAGCTTGTTGGCGTCCCATTCCACCGCGGCTTCCATGAACATCTCCTCCCGCAGGGCGGTGGGGATTACAATGGCCTGGGCCGCCATGGGCAGCGGATTGGCGATGGCGGGGTGTGCGCCGGTGGCGTCAAATGTAACCATGGTTTCCACAACGGTGTCCAGGGGCAGCTCTCTCACCTGGCCCAGGTTGCGGTAGTTGACCACATCATAGAATTCCCGCCCGCCCATCAGGGCCTCAATCACCCGGTCGGGCCGCTCGTCGCTGATGCGCAGCGCGGGCATGTTTCCGGTCTCCAGGGGAACCACAATCTGGTCCCGCAGCCGCTTGACCGAATTGCTCCGGTCCGCGATGCGGTCATAGTGCATCCCAAAGCGGTCGCGGTTTTCCTGGGTGCCGGAGGTCTGGTAGTAGAACTCGGCGCAGTGCTCGTCGCTCAGGCCGGGCATGACACCCAGCATATCCCAGAGGATAAAGCGGATTCTCTGGTTCTCCCGCCCGGCGAAGGGGTCGTCATAGGTGATGTTGGATTTTCCGGCCCACGCCGCCTCAATCATACCCTTTTCCCGCATAATCTTCAGGGCATCCTGTCCGTGGAAGCGGATATCGGTGAGGAAGGAGCAGTGGTCCACACCGGAAACCGAGAAGCTGACCTCGTCAAAGCTCTTGGCCCCAAAGTAGGGGAGCAGAATTTCCAGGTGGTTGCGGATGCCGTGGCAGAAGCCCACCGCGTGGACGTCCGCGTACTTCTGCACACAGCGGGTCAGGGCGGTGAGGGGGTTGGTGACATTGAGGATGGAGGCATTGGGGCAGAGCCGCTTCATCTTGCGGGCAATGCGGATGAACTCCGGCACATGGCGGATGGTGCGGCTGGCCCCGGCAATGCCGGATTCGCTGCCCTTGACGTTGTAGAAGCCGTAACGGCGGGGAATGCGGTGGTCCTCCAGCTCGGCCTCCAGGCCGCCGTGGGAGATGGCGATGACCACAAAGTCGGAGCCCTCCAGGGCCTCGTCCTCGCTCAGGGTCTTGGTGAGGGTAATTGCCTTTTCGGGATACCTGTCATTATAGTATTTGCAGAAGGCATACACGTCGTTCAGGGCCTTTTCGTTGATGTCGTACAGACAGAGCTCTGTCTCCTTGTCATAGAAGGGATTGTCCAGGAAGGTGGAGTACAGGCCATAGGTCCAGGAATAGGAGCCGCCGCCGATCATGGAAATTTTCATTTTCATTGTTTTGTGCCTCCGTTTTTGTTTTTATATTTTTATCGGGAGCCGTCCGGTGCTTCCCCGGAGGGGTCCCGCGCCTGGAGCTTGGGGTGATTTCGTATCTCCTCCGGTCCCAGCAGGCGCAGGGCGGAGGGGAATATCCATTCATAGGTGTGGGTCTGGTCGTGGTAGCGCTCCCGGACAATCTCCTCGTATGGCTGGTAATTCCCATCAGAAAAGGCGGGGACGCCGGTCAGCAGGGAGGCAAGGGAGGCGTAGCGGGCGAATTCACCCTCGCCGTAAAACCGCAGGGAGCTCTTTTGTGCCTCCTCCCACCCCTCCAGCATCCGGACGGCGGCCGCGGCCTGCCGCACCCGAAGGCCGAAGAGGGAATCCTGGAGCTGTATCAGGTAGGCATTTAATTTAAACATGGTCCCCCAGCCGATATACATGGTACTGCCCAAAGGGGCGGGAAGCAGGGAGCCGGAGGCGGCCAGGTCCATCACCAGCACCTGCCAGCCATTGCGGACCGTGCGGTGAATCCAGTTGGAGTGCTCCGCCAGCCGGGAGATTCCCTCCGGCCAAAGGGCGACAGCGGTGGGAAGGGGCCTATCCCCCAGACGCATATCCCGAAGGAGCACGCCGTTGTTCCAATACCCCTCCTGGGGCCGCCACACCAGACAGCGGTAGGCGTAATGTCCGCAGGTGCCCTCATGGTAGACCCGGCGGACCATCCTGTCCTCCGGCAGAATCCGGTCCAGGTGGAGGCGCTGGGAAAGGCCATCTTCTACCTCACCGGGGAAGAGGGCAGCCCGCTCTTTCCGGCAGGTCTCCAATTCGTCAACCAGCTCCTGGTGGAGGGTGCGCATTTGGGGGTATTCCTTGGGCAGAATCCCGCCAGAGGTACACCACAGGGCGCTGTCAGGCAGGGGCGAGAAGCAAAAGGACGAAAAACCGGCGGGCTTTTTCAGCAGGCAGCGGCTGAAGAAATCCGCCGCGGACCGGGCCAGCTTTCGGGTGTAGGAGTGCTGGGATTCCACCGTAACCATTTCAGGTGTGTACTCGCTCCCCGCCTGTTCCCAAAACCGGCAGGCAGCCTCAAAGGTTCGGAGGGTCCCCTCCCGCGGGAAGAAATCGTTCTGGACGGTGAGCAGCAGGATGGGCTTGGGGGCCATTCCCGCCAGCATGTCTATGTAGTCCAGCCCGTTGGCGATGCTCCCCGGCCAAATCATTTCGTTGTCGGGGTCAACACCGCATTCCATCATGGCCTGGGTGTCGGTGACATAGGTGCAGGGCGCGGCGCAGGCGAAGCGGTCCCCTGCCGCCAGCATCAGCATACAGGTCTGGGTGCCGCCGCCGGAGTGGCCGGTCAGGGCGATGCGCTCCGGGTCCACCTCCTCCCGTGTGGCCAGGTAATCCAATGCGGCGATGCCGTCCCGGATAAAGTACCGGGCCAGGCTAAAGCCCAGGAGCTTGCACTTCCAGTCCAACAGGTCGTGTTCGCCGGAGCAGCCCTGAATGGGCTGGAAGTCCATCTCCGGCTCGTAGTGCTCGAAGCGCTCCCCCTCCCCTAAGGGGTCGAGGACCAGAGTGACAAATCCCGCGTGGACCAAGGCCTGGGCCAGATACTGGTATTCGGGGTCGGCCTTGCCCTGGTCGGTGTGTCCCACCACCACCAGCGCTGCGGGGCCCCGTCCCTCCCTGTGAAGGGGAAGATAGAGGTTTGCGGAGGCAAGGGAGCCCTTCCCCACCGGGAGAAGCACGGTTTCCAGGGTAAAGCGGTCCGTCTCCCGGCGGCTTACGGTGCGGGCGGTCCCCTGGGAAGGGGGCAGGCCGCCGATACAGTTCAGGAATATCTCCCGCGTCTCCCGCTGATACCGCCCCAGGCTCTCCCAGCCGGCAACGGCGTTTCGGCGCATTTCCCCCCGGCGCAGGGCGGTCCGCGCCTGCCTTTGCAGGTCAATGTACAGGTTGGCCGCGGTTTCCACCGGCGGACGCCCGGCGAACTGCTGAATTTCCCAAAGGATGCGGGAGTTGGGGACAAGCCCAGCCCCCTCGTGAAGCATGGATCGCATAAAGTGCACCCCCTTTTGTGACAACCTCTCCTTGGTGACATTTTGCCAGAAAAAAGAGATTTTATCGGGTAAATTACATGAACATCACTAACTTTTCCATCTACCGCTATTATAACTTTTCCCCTCTCAACTTGCAACTTAGATTCTGCCACAAAAAGTAATGAAATGCCAAGAAAAAAAGGGACTTGGCTTTTTTGGGGTTTTTGGTGCTCAGTTTTCTTTGACAATTCGCTATCGGGGTTTATAATGTAAATAGAAGAAATCGCTTTGAAGGAGGTTAGGTGGATATGAAAGCGCTGATTGCCGACGACGACGTTTTTGTCCGAAAATGTATCATTCAAATGCTGCCCTGGCAGGAACTGGACTTTTCCCAGGTGCTGGAGGCCGGAGACGGCGGCGCCGCGCTGAAGATGGCGCTGGAGGAAACCCCGGACCTTATCATCAGCGATGTGAAGATGCCTGTCCTCAACGGCCTGGAGCTGGTGGAAAAGCTGAGAAGCTCCATGGTGGACGTGAGCATCATCATGCTCAGCGAGTACAGCGATTTTGAGTTTGTGCAGAACGCCCTGAAGCTTGGGGTACAGGATTATATTCTCAAACCCATCACCAGGGAACGGCTCAACGAGATTTGTGATAAGATACGCCAGACCATGGACGAGCTCCAGAAAAAACGGTATTACACCTCCCTGCGCTCCGACCGCGCCGGCATCCGGAGCCAGGTTCAGGAGATGCTGGAAAACGGCAGCGCCCAGGCCGGGGCGGACGCCTTTGAGTATATGGCGCTGCACCGGATATATATAGAGGACCTGCAGAACTTTGGAATGCTGTTTCTCCAGGAGCTGTTTGAACAGGCGTATGCCACCACATTCCAAAAGGCGGAGATGAAGCAGATGGAGAGCGCCGCCATGGCAGCGTATTCCAAGCTGAAAAATGTTGCTGATATCATCTCCTTTGTCAGGACCCAGTGTGAAAAATGCACCGCCTTCTGTGCAAGGTCCGTCCCCCAGACCATCCACTATGTGGAGCAGATCGACGACTACATCGAAAAGAATTACGCGGACTTTGACCTGTCGGTTGCCACGATTTCGGACTGGCTCCACCTCTCCCCTGTGTATACAGGGGCACTGTATAAGCAGCATCAAGGAAAGAACATCATCACCAGCATCCATGAGGTACGGCTGCGCCACGCCAAGGAGCTGCTGATGGACGGCTCCGTCACCGTGACCAACGTCAGCAAACGGGTGGGATATATGACGCCGGATTACTTTTCCCGGCTTTTCAGCGCCTCGGTGGGCGTTTCCCCCTCCCAGTACCGCACTATGATGATGATGCAGGGAAAAGAGGGACAAGCTGATACAAATCACTGATAAACTGATAACAGGATAAGCGGCTCCCGCCTGTAAAAGGACCGCCCGAAAAAATACTACAAAAACTCTGAGAAGAATTTGCCCATGCCGCGGCTCTGACTTCATCAGGGTTTTTCGTTCATTTATTAGCAAATTTCCATATTGCCTATAAAGTTATATTTCTGATAACAAAAAATTTTTTCAATTTCGATTGCACAGGATAAAGATTATGTTGTATAATGTATTAAGGAAATTCTAAATAACTTCGGCGTGCGTCTGAATTTTTTGACAGATTGCATAAAACCGGACAGGTGGGCAGACGCTGGACGGCTGCCCAGCGGAAGTACGTCTGCCCTCAGGCAGGAGAACGAATCAGAAATTCCTTAAAACACTTGAAGGTTTGCGGAGGCTTTTCCGCAAAATTTTACAAAAGCAAAAAAGGGAGATGTTTCCATGACAAGCGAACTGATATGGCAGGAGGAATACAATATCGGGGTTGACATCATCGACAAGGAGCATCAGCGGCTTTTTCAAATCATCAACAGGATTCTTGCCTTTAAGGATGAGGAAAAAAATGGCCGGTGGGCCTGCCGGGAAGGAATCAAATTCTTCAAAACCCATGCAGTAAAGCACTTTAAGGACGAAGAGGCATATATGGAGTCCATTGGATATACGGGCCTTGCACAGCATAGACGCATCCACAACGGCTTTCGGGAGAACACCCTTCCGGCGCTGGAAAAGGAGCTGGAGAGCACCGACTATTCCCCGGATACGGTGAGCCACTTTCTGGGGGTCTGCGCGGGATGGCTGGTTGGCCATACGCTGACGGAGGACCTGTCCATCGCCGGGAAGCGGGCGAGAAAATGGGAGCATTGCCTCCCAGGAGAGGAAGTCAGCATAATCAAGCAGGTAATCGCCGAAATGGTGTTTGACATGTTCCACCTGGAGTCCCAGATGATCAGCGATTCCTACGGGGGCGAGGAGTTTGGAAAGGGCGTCTATTACCGGCTGGTCTATGGGGAAAAGGGCGACGAAAAGAAGCAGGAGATTCTTCTGGCCTTTGAGGAAAAGCTGCTGGTCAACACGGTGGGCAAGGTCCTTGGCCTTAAAACCAACAAGCTGGACAGCATGCTGGTTCACGCCTCCCGCTACACGGCCCAGCAATTTGCCGGAAGGGTAATAGAAAGCTTCCCCAATATGGAGGGGTATGAACGGAAAGAGGAAAATCTGCTTTCCTATGAGCAGTTCCAGAAAATTTTTGAGCGGGAAAAGTTTCAGGCCAGTCTGCTGTTCAACACCGGCGGCGCGGGGTATTTCGCCTACTGCATGATCGCGCCCCATCTGCTGGAGGAAGGCATCGGCACCCCAATTGAAAAAGAAAACGCAATATCCGAGGTTGAAAAATATCTTGCAAAGCGTGAAAAGCAGGAGCAGCAGAAGGAAACGGATACTAGGAAGAAAATTCTGGTGGTGGACGACTCCCAGACGCTGCGCCAGAGCATCAAGCTGCTGCTGGACAAGGATTACAATGTGTCTATGGCCCCCTCTGGGGCGGCGGCCATCCGAACCATTACCTTGAGCAGGCCAGACCTGGTTCTGCTGGACTACGAAATGCCGGTCTGCGACGGCAGGCAGACCCTGGAAATGCTCCGCGCCGAGGCGGAATTCCAGGACCTTCCGGTCATCTTTCTGACCGGAAGAGGAGACCCGGACAGCATGACCAAGGTTATGTCGCTGAATCCGTCGGGGTATCTGCTGAAAAACTCCAAGCCGGAGCAGATTAAACAGGAGATCGACGCGTTTTTTGCAAAGAAGAAGAAAATCCTGGTGGTGGACGACTCCCAGACCATGCGCATGAGCATCAAGCAGCTGCTGGACAAGGACTACAACGTGTCCATGGCCCCCTCCGGGGCGACGGCCATCAGGACCATCACTCTGAACAGGCCGGACCTGGTGCTGCTGGACTACGAGATGCCAGTCTGCGACGGCAGGCAGACGCTGGAGATGCTCCGGGCAGAGGAGGAATTCCAGGACCTTCCGGTCATCTTCCTGACCGGGAGAAGGGACCCGGACAGCATGATCAAGGTTATGCCGCTGAATCCGTCGGGATATCTGCTGAAAAACTCCAAGCCGGAGCAGATTAAAAAGGAGATAGACGCGTTTTTTGCGAAGAAAAAGTAAAGAATCGCCTAAGATTTTCGTAAATATCGGGGCAGAGTTCAAGGGAAGTACGGCTTCCCTTGAACCCTGCCCCTTGTGCTTCCCCTCCAGATGGACGAGTTTTCCAAAGTGATTTGACGCGTTATCAGCGTGAAACCGATATCCCCTCAAAGAATTCGGCAAAATCCACACGGAACACCTTTTGCAGGCCGACCAAATCGCTGACATACACATTTCCCCTGCCCAGCTCAATGAGGGAATAGGTGCTGCGGCTGAGGGGCGAGCCTAAAATCTGAAGCTTTGCGACGGTTTGCTCCTGTGTCAGCCTGCGGGAACGTCTGATGCGTTGTATATTATGCCCAAAAGTTTCGTTTGCCAACAGCTTTGTCATGGTAAACCCTCCTTTTTTGCAGATAAATATAAGCAGATGCCTTGATTTTAACAGAAAGATAGTGTATAATTGCTTATAGCTATAAGCATAGCGAAGGCTATTATGCAAAACTGGAGGAAATATTATGGATAAAGTAATTTTGGAAAACAAAGAATGGGAATCAAGCCAATTGGAGCTACAGCGGTTGATTTTGTGGGCAAGGGACAATCCTCAGGATTGGTATCGTTTATGTCATCCTGATAGTTATGATGAAGACATTACCTGTACTTTTGGTTTAGTGAAAAAGTTGTATCAGGAAAAACTGTATACACTTATGTTCTTCTTAATTTATTCACAGAATTATATGCTGGGAATCGATTGTACAATTGCAAAGACCGCATTTGAGTGTTTCCATGACATTCCCATTGAAGTTCTTGTGCAGAGGATGTTTGAAAATTTGGAAAGTGCGGCAAAGGAAGTGGAGCGGCATAGGTATAGGAAGACAAAAGAATAATTGGAAATTTGTATTCCATCTGTAAGAATTTCATACACAAAAAATAAGGTCATGACTGCACCGCTGGCTTTGTCAAGTGAAGTGTGTAATTAATTTTTTGGGGATAGGTTTGCAGCGAATTTACCGCTTGGAGGGAGGGGCGTAGCCCCGAACGGAAAGCGG
>JAAWRH010000057.1 GCA_022800935.1 Oscillospiraceae bacterium | reverse complement strand
AAACCTGTCCGCCGCCAACAGCCGTATCCGCGACACCGATATGGCCAAAGAGATGATGAACTACACCAAGATGAACGTTCTGGTGCAGTCCGCTCAGGCGATGCTGGCCCAGGCCAATCAGCAGCCCCAGTCTGTTCTCCAACTGTTGCAATAATTACAGTTGCTTGGATGACATTCGCAAACTAAATAATTTGTCCGCCGCTTAACCGCAGCGGGCGAACCGGGGAGGGTATGCGCGTTTGCGCATACCCTCTTTGCCTTGCTATAAAAATTTACAACTGTTCACCTTTTCAGCGGCCTCGGAATGTGCTAAAATGGAACTTGTATAATGACCGGACAAAGGAGGGAAAATGATGCGCGGATTTTTCAAAAACGCCCTTGTATGGGTGCTTTTCCTCTCCCTCCCCCTTGGCGGCTGTACCCGGCAGGATATGTCCCAGCAGGACCTGGAGCTCCAGAAGATGGAGCAGGCCTCCGCCCCGGAAACCGTCCCGCCGCCCCAGCAGCAGAAAACAGCCCTGCGCATCCCCGCCGAGGACAGCGGCAGCCGCAACCCCTTTTCCCGCGCCGGGTCTAAGCTCTCGGTTTCTCCCCTGCTCTATCAGTCCCTCTATGTCCTGAACGACGACTATATCCCCCATGAGGTGCTGGCCGCCTCCATGGTCCAGGACAACCGGGTCTGTACTATCTCCCTGAATTCCTCCGCCCGCTTCTCCGACGGCTCCCAGGTGACGGCTGCGGATGTGGTCGCTTCCCTGCGGGAGGCGCTGAAATACCCTAGGGCCTTTCCCGCCCTCTCCCGTTCGGTGGAAAGCTGCTCCGTCTCCGGGGACCAGGCGGTTATTGTGCTGGCCCAGGAGGACAGAAACGCCGCCTCCCTCTTTACCTTCCCCGTGTGTAAATCAGGCACCCAGTCCGATCCCCTGCCCATTGGGAGCGGGGCCTTTGTGCTGGATTCCCCCTCCTCCACCCGAATGCGCCGCAACCCGTTTTACCGGGATTCCGCCCGCCTGCCGGAGGAGATGGATAGGGTGGAGCTGGTGCCGGTGGCTGACGATGAGTCGCTGGAGTACATGCTGAAAATCGGCGTGATTGATTTCTATTTCAGCGACGGGGACAATTTTGACCTGTACGGCTACGGCTCCACCGAGCGCCTGACCCTCAACCGCATGACCTTCTGGGGCTTTAACCGCACCGCCGGTTCCCCGCTGTATAACGACGGCCTGGCTCAGGCGTTGTGGGAGGCGCTGGACGACGGCCAGGAGCAGCTTGTGTCCCTGGCCTATGGGGATTTGGCCGAGACGGTGTCCTACCCCTTCCATCCCGGCTACTGGAAGCGGATACAGGGGGACGCCCTGTTGGCACAGCCTCCCACCCCATCCCCGGAGGAAGCTCCCCCAGGGGAAGATGGGGCCGCCTCGTCCTCTGCTCCGGCGGCTCTGCCGGAAGGGGCGGAACCGTCCCCTGTCCCCACCCTGGAGGAGGCTGTGGGCCGCCTGGGGTATACGGAAAAGGATGAGGAGGGTTTTTGGGTCCGCAGCAGCCGGGGAAATGTCCAGCGGCTTTCCCTGCGGATACTGGTGAATTCCGAAAACGAGTACCGGCAGCATCTGGCCCAGCTCACGGCGGAAAAGCTGGCGGAGCTGGGGATTGAATGCCAGATCAGCTCCGAATCCTACGAGGCGTATCTTCAGGCGGTCCAGGCCAGGCGGTTCGACCTGTATCTGGGGGAGACGCGGATGGAGGCCAACATGGATATTTCCTTTCTTTTTTCTCCGGAAAACGCCCAGCGGCTGGGGCTTGACTATGACGAGGGATTAGAGGCGTCCGCCGCCGCGTTCAAGACCGGAGAGATGGACCTGAGGGGGCTTATTGAGGTGTTGGACCGTGCGGCGGTGATAAAGCCGGTCTGCTACCAAAAGGGGTGCTTCAGTTATTCGCGGAATCTGCCGGGGAACTTTATCTCAGAGAACCGGGAGATGTTTTTGGAGCTGCAAAATTGGTAGACGGCGTTTGAGATACCGCCGCAGAAAGTTTTTTGTATTTCCACCCGTTATGTGCTATACTTATTACAGCAAGATCACAATAAGGGGGTTTCAATATGGTCAAATTGGAGAACTATCTGGGTACAATCCAAATTTCAGAAAACTTTTTCGCCAACCTGGTGGGCTATGCGGCCTCCCATTGCTTTGGGGTGGCCGGTATGGCGCCCTCGACCAAATCCGCCGGGTGGCTGAAAAAACAGATTCTCCCCAAAAAGGCCGTTCGCATCCACAGCTCCGGCGACCTGCTGATGATTGACCTGCATATCATTGTCACCTATGGGGTCAATATCAGCGCCATTGTCAAAAGCATCGGGCATAAGGTCCGTTACACGGTGGAACAGGCGACCAGCCTGCATGTCGGGAAGGTGAACGTTTATGTGGATGGAATGCTTTCCGAATAGCCGGGGCGTCCCGGCCCGGACGGGCAGGGCCTGTTCGCCGGATATTTCCCTCCGCCCTTTTGGGGACTTTTGTTTAAGAGGAGTGTTAAGGTAACGTGTTAAGTGGCCGTATGCTGCGGGATGCCATCATCTCCGGAGCAAATCATATTTCCAATCAGCGTCAGATTGTTGACGCGCTCAATGTGTTCCCCGTGCCCGATGGGGACACCGGGACCAATATGTCCATGACCATCGCCGCCGCCCGGCGGGAGCTGGAGCGGGCCGGGGAGAATGTCACCGCCTCGGAAACCGCCAACATCGCCGCCGCCGCCCTGCTGCGGGGCGCAAGGGGCAACTCCGGCGTGATTCTTTCCCTGCTGTTCCGGGGCTTTTCCAAGGGACTGCGGGGCAAGGAGCAGGCCAACGCCGCCGACGTCTGCAGCGCCCTTTCCATGGGAGTGGAGGCTGCCTATAAGGCGGTGATGAAGCCCACCGAGGGTACCATCCTCACCGTGGCGCGGGTTGCCTCCGAAAAGGCGAAGGAGGCCCTGAGGACCAACCCCTCCATGGGGGTCAACCCGCTGTGGAAGGTAATCCTTGCCGCCGCCGCCCAGGCCCTCCGGGAGACCCCGGAGATTCTGCCGGTGCTGAAAAAGGCCGGCGTGGTGGACGCGGGGGGCCAGGGCCTGCTGTTCATCTTTGAGGGGATGGGGAGCGTCTTCTTTGACAACCGGGTTATCCCCTCCGCCGAGGAGGCCGGAAAGGCCCGCTCCAAAACCGAGTTTGACGACGGGTTCCGCAACGCCGCCGGGGCCTTTGACGGGGAGATTACCTTCTCCTACTGCACCGAGTTTATCGTCAACAAGGGGGAGAACGGCAAGGAGCCAATCAAGCTGCGGGCTTATCTGGAATCCATCGGGGACAGCGTGGTAGTGGTGGACGACGAGGATATCATCAAGTGCCACGTCCACACCGACAACCCCGGCAACGCCCTTCAGGAGGCCCTTACCTTCGGATACCTGACCAATATCAAGATAGAAAATATGCGGGAGCAGCACGCGGCCCAGCGGGAATCCGCCCGCAGGGAGCAGGAGGATTCCCGCCAGAAGGAGGGCGGGGAGCTGGCCTATGTCCCCGTGGACCCCTCCGTGGAATATGGCTTTGTGGCGGTTGCCGCCGGGGAGGGCATCCGTCAGCTTTTCCTGGACCTGGGGGTAAACCAGGTGGTCAGCGGCGGGCAGACCATGAATCCCTCCACCAATGACATCCTCAAGGCCATCCACGCCACCCCCGCCAAGACGGTTTTTGTGCTGCCCAACAACAAGAATATCATCATGGCCGCGGAGCAGACGGTGAAGCTGGCGGACCGTTCGGTCTATGTCCTGCCCACCAAGACCATTCCCCAGGGGCTTTCCGCCATGCTGGCCTTTGACGGGGACGCGGCCATGGGGGAAAACCAACTGGCTATGACCAAGGCCCTCAAGCGGGTGGGGACAGGACAGGTGACCTTTGCGGCCAGGGATTCGGACTTTGACGGCTACAAAATCCGCCAGGGGGAGATTCTGGCCTTGGAGGACGGCAAGCTGGCCTTCACCGAAAAGGACCTGACCAAGGCCTGCGTCAAGCTGACCCGCTCCCTGGTGCGCGCCTGCCGGGACTGCTCCTTTATCTCCATCATCTACGGAAAGGACGTCACCGAGGAGGCGGCCGCCAAGGTGGAGGCCGCCATACGCTCCAAAGCCCCCAACAATGTGGAGGTCGCCCTGATACGGGGGGACCAGCCGGTGTATTACTACATCATTTCGGTGGAGTGACCGGTTATGGAGAAAACGAAGACCAAGCTTGTATCCCCAGTAGAGGGACAGACCTTTGAGCAGGAGGACTTTTCCGGGAAAGAGCTGTCCGGGCTCGCCTTCCGGGGGTGCGTTTTTCAGAAATGCTCCTTCCGGGGGGCGGTTCTGCCGGAGCTGTCCGCCGCAAACTGTCAGTTTTTGGAATGCCGGTTTGACTATGCCCGCCTGAGTGAGGCGCGGTTTGAAGGCTGCGTCCTAGCGGGCTGCCGCTTTGATTATGCCAGTCTCCTCTGGGCCTCTTTTCTAAGGTGCAAGGGGATTGGAAGCATCTTCGCGGAGGCGGCGCTGACAGGGACCGCTTTCCAGGGGGGAAGCTTTTCCATGGCTTCCTTCCAGCGGTGCGATCTGCGGAAGTTTGTCTTCCAGGGGGTCAACCTGGAGCAGGCGGACCTGCGGGAGTGCAACCTGCGGCAGGCCGCCTTCCCCGAATGCAATCTGCGCCACGCGCTGCTCACCGGAGCGGACCTCACCGAGGCGGACCTGACCGGCGCGGAAATGAGCGGAGTGGATTTTACCGGGGCCAAGCTGAAGAAGACCAAAATCAACCTGGAACAGGCCGCGCTGATTGCCCAAAGCCTGGGGGCGGTTGTGATTTGATGTTTGGTATTTTTTCTTGGAAGAAAAAATACCAAACCATCGACGAGGCTGGCTTTTTGGCTTTTTTCTATTTTTTTCGGGAGGTTTGAGTTTGAGATGGACTCTATCCATATCCAAAGGGAATTCTTTGCCAGCGGCGCGACCCGCTCGGTGGAGTACCGCATCCGTCAGCTGAAATCCCTCTACTATATCATCCGCATCAACGAGGAGGAAATCTGCGCCGCCCTGAAAAAGGACCTGGGCAAAAGCCGCTTTGAAGCCTATTCCACCGAGGTGGGAATCGTCCTGACCCAAATCGCCTATACCCTCAAGCACCTGCGGCGCTGGGCCCGCCCCCAAAGGGTCCCTACCTCCTTCCTCCAGTTCAAGGGCAGGGGAACTGTGGCTCCGGAGCCCTATGGCGTCTGCCTGATTCTGGCCCCCTGGAACTATCCCTTCCAGCTGAGCATTGCCCCCGCTGTGGCGGCCATTGCGGCGGGCAACTGCGTGATTATCAAGCCCTCCGAATACGCCCCCGCCACCAGCGAGGTTATCTCCAAAATCTTTAACCAGAACTTTGAACAGCGCTTCTGCCGGGTGGTGACAGGAAAGGCCGATGTGGCAAAGTCCTTGCTGATGCAGCGGTTTGATTATATCTTCTTTACCGGCGGCACGGAAACAGGCCGGCAGGTGATGGAGCAGGCCGCCCGAAACCTGACCCCCGTCACCCTGGAGCTGGGCGGGAAGAGTCCCTGTATTGTGGATGACACCGCGGTGATTCCCATGGCAGCCCGGCGGATTATCTGGGGAAAGTGCCTCAACGCGGGCCAGACCTGCGTGGCACCGGATTATGTCTATGTCCACCGAAAGGCATACCAGCCTTTGGTGGAGTCCATGAAGCGGTGGATTGTGGAGTTTTACGGCGAAAAGCCGGAACAAAACCCGGAGTTCTGCCGCATTGTCAACGACCGCCACTTTGAACGCCTCTGCGGATTGCTGGAGGGCTGTGAAATCCTGGCGGGGGGAGGGATCAACCGGGAGGAGCGCAAGCTTGCCCCCACCCTGGTGGCGGAGCCCACCGCCAAGCACCCCATTATGGGGGAGGAAATTTTCGGCCCCATTCTGCCCATCATCCCCTATGACGACCTGGAGGAGGTTATAAGGGCGATCAAGGAAAGGCCCTCCCCCCTGGCACTGTACCTGTTTACCAGGGACATCCGGACCGAGAAAAAGGTGATACGGGCGATTCCCTTCGGCGGGGGCTGCGTCAACGACACGGTGCTCCATCTGGCGGGCGAGGCCATGCCCTTCGGCGGCATTGGGGAGAGCGGCATGGGGAGCTATCACGGCAAGGCGGGGTTTGACGCCTTTTCCCATAAAAAGTCAATCCTGAAGAGCTCCTCGGTTCTGGACATCGGGCTGCGGTATCCGCCCTATGGGGAGAACCAGAGAAAAGAAAGGGTGACTAGGTGGATTACCACCAGAAAATAGTGTGAAAAGCGCCGGCAGAACGATATGCCGGCGCTTTTTTGAGCTTTTCACCGCTTTTTGACGGGTTATCCGGTCTTTTTTTCAAATTCCCCCTGGAAAACCCTTTGGAAAATGTTGTGTATTTTGGGGGAATCGTATATAATGGTAGACAGAGAATCCAGACAGACGGGCGCAGCTCCCCTTTTTTGGCCGCGCCCGCCCTGTCAGGGGGGACGGAGTGATGATGTGAAAAAACATATTGTGATGCTCACACCGGCGCTGATTTTTCTTCTGTTTCTCTGCGCGGTGATGACCGGGGCATCCTACTTTTACAATACGAGGCTTTTTTATGTGGAGCTCGTTCTGCTGCTGGCCGCGGTGGGCGTGGTGATTTTCTGTATGAAGCGCGCCCAGAAGTACACCTATGAGCTGCTGGGGCATATGGGGGAGATACTCTCCGATACCCAGCGGGGGGTGCTGACCTCCTTTCCGCTCCCGGTGCTGGTGACGGATATTGAGGGGCAGATTGTCTGGTACAACGACCTGTTCCGGGACAGGGTGCTCTCCGGCGGGGACCTGTACGACGGGAACATCGCCCAAGTCGCCAACATTGACCATACGGTGGACTGCCCCGAAAAGGGCGTCAACATCGTCCGGGCGGGCAGGGAATACACCGTGTTCTTCTCCAACGCCGCCAAGCATGAGGAACAGCTGAAAATCTTCTACTTTGTGGACGATACCGTGGTAAAGCACTTTGCCCACGAGTACCATATTACCCGGCCCTGCATCGCCATCATCCTGATAGACAACTATGAGGAGCTCCAGCAGAACGCCAAGGAGAACGAGCGCTCCCAGATTTTCGCGGAGATTGAAACCACGGTGGAAAAATACTTTTCCGCCAACAAGGCGTTTATCTGCAAGACCGACCGGGACCGGTTTGTGGCCATTGTGGAAAAACAGTACCTGGACCAGATGGTCAAGCAGCGCTTTGATGTGCTGGACAGCGTCCGGGGAATCAGCGCCTCGGAGAATATGACCGCCACCCTGTCCATCGGGATTGGGGTGGGGGCCAAGGACCTGACCGAATCGGAGCAGATGGCCCGCCAGGCCCTGGACATGTGCCTGGGGCGGGGCGGGGATCAGGCGGCGCTGCGTTCCAAGGAGGGGTACGAATTCTTCGGCGGCGTCTCCAAAGGGGTGGAGAAGCGCACCAAGGTCAAGGCCAGAATTGTCGCCTCCGCTTTACAGGAGCTCATTGAGTCCCACGAAAATGTGATTGTCATGGGACACCAGTTCGCGGATATGGACAGTCTGGGCTCCGCGGTGGGCATCTACCGGGTGGCCAAATCCATGGGGAAGGATGCCTGTATCTGTATCGACCCCACCCGGCACCTGGTGGCCTCCCTGATGGCACTGCTGAAGGAAAACGGCTACACTGGCGCTTTCCGTTCCCCGGAGGAGGTGCTCCCCACCATTACCCCCGACACGCTGCTGGTGGTAGTGGACACCCATCTGAAGCACTTTGTCCAGTCCTATGACGTTTACGCCGCCTGTAAAACGGTGGTTGTCATCGACCACCACCGCAAGACCATCGGCCACATCGACAACGCCGTCATCTTCTACCACGAGCCCTATGCCTCCTCCGCCTCCGAGATGGTGGCGGAAATGCTGCCCTATTTTGGGGAAAAGCGGCGCATCAACCGGGTGGAGGCCGAAGCCCTGCTGGCCGGTATTATGCTGGACACCAAAAACTTTATCATGCGGGCAGGGGTGCGGACCTTTGAGGCCGCGGCCTATCTGCGGCGGATGGGCGCCGACACGGTGGAGGCCCGCAGGCTGTTCTCCACCAGCATGGACGAATACCGCTCCAGGACCCGGATCATCTCCTCGGCCCAGGTTTACCGCAACTGTGCCATTGCGGGGGTCAAGGAGCCCCTGGAGCATGTGAAGCTGGTGGCCCCCCAGGCGGCCGACGAGCTGCTGAATATCTCCGGGGTGGACGCCTCCTTCAGCATATATGAGTACGACGGGGGCGTATCTATCTCTGCCAGGAGCATGGGGGCGGTCAACGTCCAGGTAATCATGGAGCAGCTGGGTGGCGGCGGACACCAGACCATGGCGGCCACACAGCTCAAGGACATCACCTTTGACGAGGCCAGGGAGAAGCTGCTGGAGGCCATCGACCGGTATTACACCACAAACGTCAAGAAATCCAAGTAAGCTGGGCCGGTGGGCGCTGCAGAAAAAACAAAAAGGTTTACACTTTTGCCGGGCTGTGTTACAATAAATAGGCTTTATCTTTAAAGTGAGTTTTAACAGGCAACGGTATTGAGAAAGGATGATTGCAATGAAGGTAATACTCACCCAGGATGTAAAGGGTTCCGGCAAAAAGGGACAGCTGATAGAGGTATCCGACGGCTACGCCAGAAATTTTCTTTTGGCCCGCAAGCTGGCCATTGAGGCGTCTGCCCAGAATATGAATGTGCTCAAGGCCAAGGAGGCCGCCGCCCAGCACCGGGTCCAGGTGGAACGGGAGCAGGCGGAGGCGGCCGCCAAGACCCTGGCGGGAAAATCGGTGAAGATACTGGCAAAGGCCGGGGCGGGCGGCAAGCTGTTCGGCTCCGTCACCGCCAAGGAGGTTTCCGACGAGCTGAAAAAGCAGATGGGCGTGGATGTGGATAAAAAGAAGATCGCCCTGGGTTCGGACATCAAGGCTTTCGGGGCCTATTCGGCGGAGGTCAAGCTGTACGCCGGGGTATCGGCCCAGATATTTGTCACTGTGGCGGAAATGCAGTAAAAATAAAAAGGCTGGGAACGACGTAATAGGGCGCTGCTCCCAGTAAAAGCAAAAAAGGAAAATCATCCGGGGATGAACGGCAGCGTTTGTCCCCCTTTTTCCCGCATGGAGAAAAACGCGAAAGGAGTATGCGCAGATGGCAGATTATCCCGATACCGGCGGTTCCTATATGGACGCAGGGGAAGAATACACCGAAAAGGGTCCCTTCAGCCTGGAGGCGGAGCAGTCGGTGCTGGGGGCGGTGCTCATCGACCCGTCCTATCTTTCCGTTGTTCTGGAGTATGTCCGGCCCGAATCCTTTCGCCGCGCCGAGCACCAGAAGCTGTTCTCCGTTCTGGTGGCTATGTTTTCCTCCGGCCAGCCCATCGACTTTGTCACGGTGCTGGAGCGGGCCATCTCCGAAGGGGTGTTCCCGACAGAGGAGGCGGCCCGCGTCTATCTGGCCCGGATTGCCCAGGTGGTCCCCACCGCCACCAACGTGGAGGCCTATGCCAAAATTGTTCAGGAGAAGCATCAGCTCCGCTGCCTGATGGGAGCGGCGGAGGAGATTCTCCGCTCGGTGGCGCAGAGCGGGGGGGAGGGCGCTTCCACCCTGCTGGACATGGCGGAGCAGCGTATCTTTGAAATCCGCCAGGGACGGGAGACCTCCGGGCTCCAGCGCATTGATGAGATCATTATCAGCACCTACGACCACCTCCAGCAGCTGACCGGAGAGGACAAGGACCAGTACCTGGGGCTTTCCACCGGCTTTACCGATCTGGACAACCTTCTGACGGGGCTCAACAAGACCGACCTTATCTTGATTGCGGCCCGCCCCGCCATGGGCAAATCCGCCGTGGGGCTGAATATCGCCGCCAACGTGGCCAAGCGCTACCGCAAAAAGGTGGCTATCTTCAACCTGGAGATGGGCAAGGAACAGCTGGTGGAGCGTATGCTCTCCAGCGAGGGGGCGATTACCGGCAACCTGATGCGCACCGGCAACCTCCAGGGGGACGACTGGGTCCGGCTGGCCACCGCCGCCCAGACCCTTTCCGCAACCCCCATTTATATCGACGACGCGCCGGGCATCAGCGTTCCGGAGATGAAGGCCCGGCTGAGGCGGCTCAAGGACCTGGGGCTGGTGATTATCGACTACCTCCAGCTGATGACCGCAGGCCGCCGGATTGACAACCGTGTCCAGGAGGTCTCGGAGATTACCAGAAGCCTGAAAATCATGGCCAAGGAGCTGAACGTCCCCGTTATCACCCTGGCCCAGCTCTCCCGCGGGCCGGAGTCCCGTTCCGACCACCGGCCGGTGCTCTCCGACCTGCGTGAGTCCGGCTCCATCGAACAGGACGCGGACAGCGTGATTTTCCTCTACCGGGACGCCTACTACAACCCCGACACCGCGGAGCAGAACATCGCGGAGTTTATTGTCGCCAAAAACCGCCACGGGGAAACCGGCACCGTCAAGGTGGGCTGGGACGGACGGTATACCAGATTCTGCGGATTGGAGCGGTTCCGGGATGCGCCGTAATGTGATGGATACGCTTCGGGAGTACCGGATGGTGGAGCCGGGGGACCGGGTGCTGGCGGGGCTTTCCGGCGGGGCGGACTCGGTGGCAATGCTCCACTGCCTTGCGGGACTGCGGGAGGAGCTGGATTTCTCCCTGACGGCCTGCCATGTAAACCACTGTATCCGGGGGGAGGAGGCCGGCCGGGACCAGCGCTTCTGCGAGGAGCTCTGCGGCCGGCTGGAAATCCCCCTGACGGTGATGACAGAGGACGTCCCCGTCTTTGCCCAGGAGAAGGGCCTGGGACTGGAGGAGGCGGCGCGGGAGCTGCGGTATGCCTGCTTTTTCCGGGCCGCCGGACAGCTTGCCGGAAGCGGCGGCGCTGTGAAAGCCGCCACGGCCCACACCCTCAGCGACAGCCTGGAGACGGTGCTGTTTTCCCTGGCAAGGGGGACGGGGCTGGCGGGATTGTGCGGCATTCCCCCGGTGCGGCACACCGTGGGGAGACCGGATGTAATCCGCCCCCTGATCCGGGTGACAAGGCGGGAAACCGAGGAGTACTGCCGGGCAAACGGCCTGGAATATGTCACCGACAGCACCAACCTGGACGAGCGCTACACCCGCAACCGAATCCGCCGCCAGCTGGTCCCCCTGCTCCGGGAGCTGAACCCCAACCTGGAACAGACCGTTGGGCGGATGACCGAGACTCTCCGGGAGGACCAGGACTGCCTGGAGGGGCTGGCAGAGGAGTTTCTCCGGCTGCACGGCCTTCCGGGGGAGGGCGGGGTACTGGAAAGCATCCCGCGGGGCCCGTGGCTGGAGCTCCCCCCGGCGGCGGCTGTCCGGGTGCTGCGGCGGATGATGCTCCGTCATGGGCTTCCCTATGACCAGAAGCGCCTATCCCTCTGCCGGGGGGCAGCGCGGGAGGGCAGGGGGGCGGTGGAGCTCCAGAAGGACATCTTTCTGCGGGTTTCCCCCTCCCATATCCGGCTGGAGCGCCGGGAAGGGCCGGTTCCTTACTTTGAATTCCCCTTTGGGGTGGGAAACAGGGTGGAAACACAGGGGAAAAACTATACCGCTTTCCTCCTGGATTGTGAACAAACTGAAAAATTTAAAAAATTTGGCCCGAATGGCTTAAAAAATTGTCTTGACTATGATAAAATATATGGTATTGTCAAACTGAGACAAAAGCGGGACGGGGACAGATACACCCCCTGGAGGCGTTCGGGAAGCCATTCCCTGAAAAAGCTGTTCCAGGAGGCGGGAGTCTCTCCCAGGGAGCGCGGCAGGCTGGCGGTCCTGGAGGACAGCCAGGGAATCCTTTGGGTGGAGGGAATCGGGTGTGCCCAGCGGGCGGCGCCGGGGCCTTCCTCCGAAAGACTGCTGGAAATTGAAGTAACCAGGGCTTCGGACCCCGCAAGACATGATGGAGGCAGCGTATGATTCATACAGAGATGGACCAGGATATTTTAAAGGTTTTGATTACCGAGGAAGAGCTGAGGGAATGCGTCAAAAAGCTGGGAGAGCAGATCAGCCGGGACTATCAGGGGAAAAACCTGCTGATGGTCAGCGTGCTGAAGGGTTCGGTGGTGTTTATGTCCGACCTGATGCGCTCCATCACCATTCCCGCACTGATTGATTTTATGTCGGTATCCAGCTATGGGTCCGGTGTAAAGACCTCCGGGGTGGTTAAAATAATCAAGGACCTGGACCAGCAGCTGGAGGGCAAGGACCTGCTGATTGTGGAGGACATCCTGGACAGCGGCATGACCCTGAGCTATCTGAGCCAGCTTCTCCGGGCGCGCAATCCCAGGAGCATCCGCATCGCCACCCTGCTGGATAAGCCGGAGCGCCGCACGGCGGACATTCAGGCGGACTACTACGGCTTTCGGGTACCCGATGCCTTTGTGGTGGGGTACGGGCTGGATTACAGTGAGAAATACCGGAATCTCCCATATATCGGCGTGCTAAAGCCGGAGGTTTATTCCAAATAGAGAAAATGGGACATCCCAAAATCTACCATAAAAGGAGTGGATGTTTTTGGCAGGAAAAAGAGGCGGAGGGTTCGGCATCTACATTGCCGTGCTTCTGGCGCTGACACTGGTTGCCGCTATGATGTTCTCAACAATGAACACCCAGAGCAACAGCATAATCTATTCCGACGTTGTCCGGCTGTTTGAGGAGGACAACGTCGAGGAGTTTACACTGGACTTTAACAACGGGCTGCTCTCCATGAAGATATCGGGGCAGGCGCAGAGGATCGACTATTATGTCCCGAATATCTCCCTGTTCGACTCGGACGTAATGGGGTATGTTGATAAGCACAACGCCGAGCAGCCTGACAAGCGCATCAAATATGATTATATTCAGCCCAGGTCCACCCCCTGGTGGGTGACGCTGCTACCCACCATCCTGCTGATAGGGGCCATGGCGGCGCTGTGGTACTTCATGATGCGCCAGGCCGGAGGCGGCAGCAATGTGATGAGCTTCGGCAAGGCCAAGCTGAAGGCCCAGAGCGAGGGGCGAAAGGTCACCTTTGAGGATGTGGCCGGGGCGGACGAGGAAAAGGCGGAGCTGGAGGAAATCGTCGGGTTCCTCAAGGCCCCCCACAAGTACAACGACCTGGGGGCCAGAATCCCCAAGGGCGTGCTGCTGATGGGCCCTCCCGGAACCGGTAAAACCCTTCTGGCCCGTTCGGTTGCCGGGGAGGCGGGGGTTCCCTTCTTCTCCATCTCCGGCTCCGACTTTGTGGAGATGTTTGTGGGCGTGGGCGCTTCCCGCGTCCGGGACCTGTTCGACCAGGCCAAGAAGAACGCCCCCAGTATCGTCTTTATCGACGAAATCGACGCGGTGGGCCGCCACCGGGGGGCCGGTCTGGGGGGTGGCCACGACGAGCGGGAACAGACCCTCAACCAGTTGCTGGTGGAGATGGACGGCTTTGGCGCCAACTCCGGCGTTATCGTCATTGCGGCCACCAACCGGCGGGACATTCTGGACCCGGCGCTGCTGCGTCCGGGGCGGTTTGACCGTCAGGTGTTTGTCAACTATCCCGATGTCAAGGGCCGTGAAGCTATTTTGAAGGTTCATACCCGCAACAAGCCCCTGGGACCGGATGTGGAGCTCTCCACTATCGCCAAAACCACAGTGGGCTTTACTGGCGCGGACCTGGAAAACTTGGTGAACGAAGCCGCCCTGTTGGCGGTGAAGAAGGGCCGCATGGCCATCACTATGGAGGACATTGAGGAATCCACCATCAAGGTGGTGGCAGGGCCGGAGAAGAAGTCCCACGTTGTGCCGCCTGATGATAAGCGTCTGACCGCTTTCCACGAGGCGGGGCACGCGGTATGCACCTACTACTGTGAGAACACCGACCCGGTGCATCAGGTTTCCATCATCCCCAGGGGCTCGGCGGGGGGCTTTACCATGTCCCTGCCCACCGAGGACCGCAACTACCACCGCAAAACCGAGATGGAGGATGACCTGGTGGTCCTGCTGGGCGGACGGGTGGCAGAGCAGCTGGTGCTGGAGGATATTTCCACCGGAGCCTCCAACGACATCCAGCGGGCCACTGAGCTGGCAAAGAGCATGGTGACAAAATACGGGTTCAGCGAAAAGCTGGGGCCGATTGTATACGGGACCGACCAGAACGAGGTCTTCCTGGGCAGGGATATCAATCAGACCAGGTGCTCCGAGGAGGTGGCCGGGCTGATAGACAGCGAGGTCCGCAGGCTGATAGACACCGCCTACAACCACGCCAGAACCATCCTAAAGGAGCACATGGATAACCTCCACACGGTGGCCAACTACCTGTATGACCACGAGAAGATCGACGGGGAAGAGTTTGCAGACCTGATGATTGGGAAGCTGAAGGCGGGGACCAACGCGGAGCTGCCCACGGTCACGGAGGAGGAAAAGAAAAGGATGTGGAAAAAGATCGTGGAAAAGGCCCGCCTCTCAGAGACTGAAGGCGCGGAGACCGAGGAGGACGCGGAAGACTCCGAGGAGACCGGCGCGAAAGAGCCCGAAGAAACGGACCGGACAACAGATGCAGATGATCCGTTGAATGAATAAAAAAGACTCCCTCAAAACGGCTAAAACCGTTTTGGGGGATTTTTTGCGGCAATCTGTAGATAAGCGCATATAATAGAAGCAGGGACGCTTTTTTAGGAAAAAACAACAAAAACGGGCTGGTCTCAAAAGGTGTACCTTTTGACAGTAACGACTTTATGAACCAAAATCACGAAATACTTTAAAAACTTCGGGAAAATGGTATTGTTTTTTGCATTTTTTTA
>JAAWRH010000016.1 GCA_022800935.1 Oscillospiraceae bacterium | reverse complement strand
TTGCTAAAATGAAATTCCGGCAAAACCGTTCTCCCAATTCTCGTGAATTACCCTTTTCTATTCTTGATTTCTTATAATATGCGCTTAGTGTCCACACCCCTGAAAACAAATTATTTGCTTTCAGCTTTCCACTGTGCTATAATATCGGAAAAGTACCCATTTCACCCAAAAAGGAGTGTTCACCATGCAGCAAGGCTTCCTAAAAACAGCCGCCGCCACCCCCAAAACCCGTGTGGCTGACTGCGAATATAACGGGGAACAAATCATCTCCCTGATCCAATCCGCCTCCCATCAGGGGGTTAAAATTCTGGTATTTCCAGAGCTTACCATCACCTCTTATTCCTGCGGGGATCTGTTTTTCCAAAACGCCCTCCAGTCCCAGGCAAAAAAAATCCTACAAAAAATTGTAAACACCGCCAAGCTGCTGGATATTCTGTGCGTCGTGGGTCTTCCCCTAGCAGTGGATTCTAAACTGTATAACTGCGCAGCCGTATTCCACAAAGGGAAGATTCTGGGCATAGTCCCCAAGTCCAATATCCCCAACTACGGGGAATTCTATGAATACCGCAATTTCTCCCCCGCCTCCGCGGAAAATAAGACCATTGAACTGTTCGGCAAAACCGTCCCCTTCGGGACTAAGCTGCTGTTCGCCTGTCCTCAGCTCCCCCAGCTGAAAATAGGGGTTGAAATCTGCGAGGACCTTTGGGTCCCCTGTCCGCCCTCCATCTTCCACGCGGCGGCAGGGGCCACGGTGATACTGAACCTTTCCGCCAGCGACGAGCTGATCGGGAAACGGGACTACCGCCGCCAGCTCATTGCCAGCCACTCGGCACAGCTTGTCTGCGGTTATCTGTATGCCAACGCCGGGGAGGGGGAATCCACCACCGACCTGGTGTTCGCTGGAGGAAACCTAATCGCGGAAAACGGAGCGGTTCTGGCGGAGGAGCCCGCCTACCGCACCGGCCTGACGGTCACGGAGCTGGATCTGGAACGGCTGGCCGGGGAGCGCCGCCGGATGAAAACCTTTTCCGCTTTCCCCAGGCCGGAGGGCTATGAAACGGTCCGCTTTGACCTAGAGCCGGAGAGAACCCAGCTCACCCGCCCTGTGGAACGTTTCCCCTTTATCCCGGACGATGCGGGACAGCGGAAAAGCCGCTGTGAGGAGATTCTGGCCATCCAGGCCAACGGCCTGCGCAAGCGGATAGAGCACTCCAGGGCCAAAACAGCGGTTGTGGGGATTTCCGGCGGACTGGATTCCTGTCTGGCCCTTTTGGTGGCGGTGGAAACCATGGACCTGCTCCAGCGCCCCCGCAAGGATGTCGTGGCCGTCACCATGCCCTGCTTCGGCACCACCAGCCGCACCAAATCCAACGCGGAACGGCTGTCGGAAAAACTGGGGGTCACCCTGCGGGTGATAGACATTGCCCAAGCGGTCAAGGTTCACTTTGAGGATATCGGCCAGGACGCCGAAAACTACGACGTGGTGTTTGAAAACGCTCAGGCCCGCGAGCGCACCCAGGTGCTGATGGACGTTGCCAACCAGACCGGCGGTCTTGTGGTGGGGACCGGGGATCTGTCGGAGCTTGCCCTGGGATGGGCCACCTATAACGGGGACCACATGTCCATGTACGGGGTAAACGCCTCGGTTCCCAAAACACTGATCCGCCATATTGTCCGCTACGCGGCGGACCGCAGCGAGGACCAGGAGCTGGCCGCTATCCTCCGGGACATCCTGGACACGCCGGTAAGCCCGGAGCTCCTCCCGGCCAAGGACGGGGAGATTGCCCAGAAAACCGAAGACCTGGTCGGTCCCTATGAGCTCCACGATTTCTTCCTCTACTATGCCATACGGTGGGGGTTTGCGCCTGTGAAGGTATTCCGGCTGGCCCGGTACGCTTTCCGAGAGGAATATGAACCGAAAACGATTTTGTACTGGGAGAAAAATTTCTATAGAAGATTTTTTGCCCAGCAGTTCAAGCGCTCCTGCCTGCCGGACGGGCCCAAGGTGGGTTCTGTTTCCCTCTCCCCCCGCGGGGACTGGAGGATGCCCAGCGACGCCTCCTCCGCGCTGTGGCTCAGGGAGATTGAGGAGCTGGAAAAGGCGTATCAATAAGTATTGAGGGGCAGAGGGGATTTCTTTGGGAAAAATCTCCCCTGTCCCTCTTGCTTTTTCGGCGATAATGTACTACTATTAAATGGTAATGATTACAGCGGAAAGCGGTTTTCCCCTTTCTAAAAAAGGAATTTTCCGCTGATCGAATTCCCATCCGGCGCTTCGCTGGGGCGGCGGAATAGAAAAACGGAGGTTAAAGTACATGAACATTCTGGTAATCAACGCGGGCAGCTCCTCTCTCAAATATCAGCTGATCGATATGTCCAATGAGAAGGTATTGGCGAAAGGGCTCTGTGAAAAGATCGGCATTGGCGGCAAAATCACCCACAAGACCTTTGACGGCTATAAGGACGAGCATGACGCCAATTTCCCCACCCATTCCGAGGCTTTCCAGGAACTGGTAAAGGTTCTCTCCACCGGGGAACACGCGGTCATCAAGGATAAGAGCGATATCGGCGCCATCGGTCACCGGGTGGTACAGGGGGGCACCAAGTTCTCGGCATCGGTTAAGATTACAGAGGATGTCATTGCGGGGGCGGAGGAATTCTCCGATCTGGCCCCTCTGCACAATCCGGCGTGCATCGCGGGAATCCGCGCCTGCCAGCAGGTGTTCTCCTCCGATATTCCCCAGGTTGCGGTATTCGATACCGCCTTCCACCAGACCATGCCGGAGAAGGCGTACATCTATCCCTTCCCCTACGAATACTTTGAGAAGTACAGCATCCGCAAATACGGCTTCCATGGAACCAGCCACCGGTATGTCAGCGCCCGTCTGGCCCAGCTCCTGGGCAAGCCCCTTGAGGAGCTGAAGGTTATCACCTGCCACCTGGGCAACGGCTCCTCCATCGCCGCGGTTGACCACAGCAAATGCGTTGACACCACCATGGGCCTGACCCCCCTGGACGGCCTTATCATGGGCACCCGCTGCGGCAGCGTCGATCCCTCCGCCGCTACATACATCGCCGAAAAGGAAGGCATGACCCTGGCGCAGCTCAACGACATGATGAACAAAAAGTCCGGCGTTTTGGGCATTTCCGGCGTTTCCAGCGACAACCGGGACGTCTCCGCCGCCGCGGAGGCCGGCAACAAGCGGGCGCAGCTGGCCCTGGACATCCAGAAATATGAAATCCGCAAATACATCGGCGCGTTCGCGGCCGCTATGGGCGGCGTTGACGCGGTGCTGTTCACCGGCGGCATCGGTGAAAACGATGAAAACGTCCGCCTGGGCGCCTGCGAAGGGCTGGAATACATGGGCCTGAAGATCGACCCCAAGATGAATGTGGAATTCTCCCGCCAGGAGCACGAGATTTCCGCGCCCGACTCCAGGGTCAAGGTGTGGATTGTCCCCACCAATGAGGAGCTTATGATTGCGCGGGATACCCTGGAAATTGTCAGCAAATAAGCATACGGAACGTCAGCAGAAAACCAGTTGGAACAAAAGCCCTGTGGAATACCGTTTTCGGCGGCTTCCACAGGGCTTTTTTGTCTTAATCTATTTTTGGCTCACGCTGCCAATGGATTTCTTTAATTCCCCAAACCGTTTTGTCCCTGGCAGCAAGTCCCGGATAATGAGCACCTTCCACTTGTCGCTGATGAGAGTCAGCGTTGTTTCCACCGGGCAGGCAGGCAAAATTTTGGCTTCCATCATCGCTTCCTCCTGTCTATTGGTATCTAAAAGTTCTGTACATCCCTATTTTATCGTATCGCCCTTGTTGGGGTCAAGGTGCAAAAGTTTTTTCTTTTCATTGAAAGCCAAAACCCATTTTACCGAATTGTTATATTCATAAATACTGATGAACGGCATGGGGACTCTAAATCCCCATGTCTTTTTTTGATGATACATCGCTTGCATATCGGGAGGTGATTTGCTATGATAGGAATAATCAATCATGTACAGAGGTGTCACTATGACAATACAACAACTAAAGTATGTAATAACTGTTGCCGAAAAAGGTTCTATTACAGAGGCGGCAAAAGATTTATATATTTCTCAGCCCAGTCTTTCCGGCGCAATCAAAGAGGTAGAAAAGGAAGCAAATCTTACTATCTTCAATCGCTGCCGAGCTGGTGTAGCCCTAACAACCGAGGGAATGGAGTTTTTAGGATATGCCCGGCAGGTCGTGCAGCAAATGGAGCTTTTGGAGTCCAGATATATTGAAAACAGACCGGAAAAAACGCGGTTTTGTGTGTCTACCCAGCACTATACCTTTGCGGCCAACGCATTTGTGGAGTTAGTACAGCAATTTGGACAGGAACGATATGAGTTTATCCTAAATGAAACGCAGACGCATCAAATTATCGAAGATGTCAGAAACCGTTTCAGCGATTTGGGTATTCTCTATCTCAGTCAAAGCAATGAAAGTGTGCTGCGTAAAAATTTCGAGGAATACGGCTTGGATTTCCACGAACTGTTTACAGCCGCTCCACACGTCTTTTTGCGGAGAGAGCATCCCTTGGCAAGTCAAAGGAAAGTTGCGCTTGCAGATTTGAAGTCATACCCACGTTTGAGTTTTGTACAGGGGACCTATGAATCCTCTAACTTTGCGGAGGAATTGTTCAGCAATGAAATTGCGGACAAGAGTATTAAAATCAGCGACCGCGCAGCCATTGTAAATTTTATGATCGGACTGGACGGCTATACGATTTCCAGCGGTATATTTCCCAAATACCTGCATGGTGATTCTATTGTTTCGATTCCTCTTGAAGAAAACGAAATAATGCGGATTGGCTATCTTTTGAATAAAGACCGGGAGCTGTCCGAGCTGGGCGGGATTTACATAGACGCTCTCATACAATATCAGCAAAATTAGACATAGGCTCAACCTATGCTTTAGCATAAAGAATCAGTATTACCTATCTCATAGCGTTCCGCTGTATAATGGCAAGCGGAAAGAGGTGTTGTTATGCCTGGCTATGTGATAGGTAATTTTTTTGTTTATTCCGTCATCAATGCGTTTACTCCAGGGCCGGGGAATATTCTTGCTTTGAATACGGTAACAAACTATGGATGGAGGAAAGGGAATCCCCTATTTCTGGGCATCTTTGCAGGATACTACGTTGTCCAGTTGATTTGTGCGGTGTTTGTATACGGTGTCAGTACCTTCCTGCCCGGAGTGTTGGGCGTGATGAAATATGCTGGCGCTGCTTATATCCTTTGGCTGGCGATTCATATTGCGCTCAGCCGCCCAGACGGAGACAGCAGTGAAAAATCGGCGTCCTTTTGGAAAGGTTTTATGCTGCAATTTGTCTATAGAAAATCTACTTATTTGGCATTACTGCTTTAACTGGATATGTGACCAATTACAGCACAGCTCTGTGGGTACTAATTCTCTTTGAAGTCATCATCGCCACCATAGGAACGATAGCCACTTCTGCCTGGATCGGTGCCGGAGTAGCGATTCAGAAAATATATCTTAAGCATTACCGGCCAATCAATATCATTCTGGCGTTGACCTTGCTGGAATGTGTGTATAGTATTCTGACAGCATAAAATTCGGAGACATAGGCGCTATGTGTACCACCTCCGGGCAGGCGGCTGTGCTGTTGTCCCTGCTCAACATCTGCAATGCGGGGGACAGTTTTATAAGTACAACCGAAATTTACGGTGGATCAATCAACCTTTTTTCTTTTACGCTGAAGAAGTTGGGGATTGAGTGCATCTATATCGACAAAAATGACTCTGACCAAGAAATCAGCAAAGCGTTCAAGCCCAATACAAGAGCGGTATTTGGTGAAACGATTGCCAATCCTGCGTTGACTGTTTTGGATATTGAGCGGTTTGCCAGACTTACGCACCAGCACCATGTTCCGCTGATTGTTGACAATACTTTTGCCACACCGATTCTGTGCAAGCCTTTTGAATACGGGGCGGACATTATCGTACATTCAACTTCAAAATATATGGATGGTCATGCTGTGCAGATTGGCGGGGCCATCGTAGACAGTGGAAATTTTGACTGGACGTGCGGAAAATTTCCCGGTCTGACAGAACCAGACGAGTCCTATCACGGAATTTCCTATACGGACACCTATGGCAAAAAAGCCTATATCGTTAAAGCCAGGATGCAGCTCATGCGGGATTTCGGTGTTTACCCGGCGGCACATTCTGCTTTTCTGCTGAACCTTGGACTGGAAACGCTGGCCGTCAGAATGAAACAGTATTGTGAGAATACCATGATGGTGGCTCGGTATTTGGAACAGTCCCCATATGTGGAAAAAGTGAATTATCCTGGCCTGGAAAGTGATGAAAACTATGCGCTCGCAAAAAAATATCTGAAAGGATGCAGCGGCGTTATCTCTTTCATCATCAAAGGCGGGAAAGAAAACGCCATGTGGTTTATGAACACTTTGCACTTGGCCTCAAATGAGGTTCATGTTGCGGATATTCGCACCTACGTTTTGCATCCGGCCAGTGAAACGCATCGCCAGCTTAACGACGAGCAGTTGGCAGCGGCGGGAATTGACAGCGGCATGGTCAGACTATCCGTTGGCCTTGAGAGTGTGGAGGATATTATTTCTGATTTGGAACAGGCTTTTTCCAGCCTGACCATTTGATTACGGAAAACAAGGAGGTTTTCTAATGCGGCAAATCTACAATTTTTCCGCAGGCCCTTCGATTTTACCGGAGCCGGTATTGCAGGAGATGGGAATTATCCAATTGTCCCCCCGGTAACTGTCCAATCGTTACTTCCAGGTGACTATACCACAATATTGTGCGTACTTCACAGCCCCCAAAAGCTCTGCTATAATACAGACAGAGACATGATAAACCGTTACCAACGGGCCCCGAAACCGGTCTATGACAATCTGCGGAAACTGGCAGAAGGCGTTAAGGACTATTTTGTCCTCACCACCAATGTGGACCACCAATTCCAGCTTGCGGGCTTTGATAAAAAGCGGCTGTTCTACACCCAGGGGGACTATGGCCTGTGGCAATGCTCCCGGCCGTGCCACAGACGCACCTATGACAACGAGGAAACTGTAAAACAGATGTGGGCTGAACAGAGGTAAAAAAACACGCCTTGATACTGTGTCAAGACGTGTTTCTTTTGCGGCACAACGTGTTTTTCTCTATGGGTTCAGCCGGTTTGGGCCCCGGAAAATAAACATGGACTCCTTGATGTGCAGCCCCAGCAGCAGCATGGTCAGCCGGTCCACCCCCAGCCCAAAGCCCCCATGGGGCGGGCATCCGTACTGGAAGAACTCCAGGTAAAACTTGACGTCCTCCGCCAATCCCTTCTCATCCGCCTGGGCCTTCAGCCTGTCGTAACGGTGCTCCCGCTGCGCTCCGGTAGTGATCTCCACCCCGCGCCAGATTAGGTCGTACCCCTGGGGAACGCCGTTTTCATCCCGCATGTGGTAAAAGGCCCGCTTTTCGGGTCCGTAATCGGTGACAAACAAAAACTCATGGTTGTAATGCTTCTTCACCCACTCATAGCTCAGCCGCTCCGCGTCGGTGGTCAGGTCCCCCTTTTCGGATTCCTCCACCGTGTATCCGAAGTCCTTCTCCAACCCCTCGTACAGCTCCCGGAGTGTGACCACCGGGAAGGGTGTCTCCGGAACAACGACCTCTGTTCCGAACAGTTCCTGAATCTGCGGCCCGTATTTTTCCCTGACTGCCGTCAGGGCGGCTTTCAAAAGCTCCTCCTCCAACTTCATCACATCCCGGTAGGACTCAATATAGCTGAATTCCAGGTCAAAGCCGGTAAACTCGGTGGTGTGCTTGCTGGTGTAGGATTTTTCCGCCCGGAATACCGGTCCCACTTCAAAAATTCGCTCAAAGCCGCTGGCCATTGCCATCTGCTTATAAAACTGGGGACTTTGGGCAAGATATGCCTTGCGGTCAAAATACTTCACCTCGAAAACATCGGCTCCGCTTTCGCTGGCCGCCCCGATGAGCTTGGGGGTGTGTATCTCGATGAACTCCCGCTCCAGCAGGAACCGGCGCATGGCGTTTACCATACAGGACTGGGCCTTGAAAATCAGCTGGTTTTCATCGGTGCGCAGGTCAATCCAGCGGTAGTCAATCCGCTGATCTATGCCGGAGCGCTCCAGTGCTTTCTTCTTTTTAGTAGCGGGAATCTCTTTGCGCACAATGGGCAGGGCGTCCGCGGCGCTCTCCAGAATCAGCTCGTCCGGAATCAGCTCAATGCCGCCCAGCCTGACGTATTCGTTCTCCGCCGCCCTGCCAATCACCGTAATGACCGAGTCGCCGGTCAGTTCCTCCAGCCCCTGGCAAAGCTGGGGACGGCTTTCCTTTTCAATGGTGATTTGTAGTCTCCCTGTAATATCCTTCAGTACAATAAAGGCCATTGTCTTGCTGTTGCGGAAATTTTCCACAAAGCCCTGAACTTTTATTCGCTCGCCCAGTTTATTTTTTACCTCTGCGGCGTAGGTACGTTCCATTATTTTTGCCCTCCTGTTTTTTTCATAATGATAGCACGGAGGCAATGTTTTTTCAAGGGGCTTGTCATAGTCCCATCATATTTTGAGTTGAAAAAAGATTGAAACAAAATACTGTAAAATCGTAAATGTTTTAACAAAATATCCATAGCTTTCCGGAGGAAAATGTATTATAATAGGGTATGTATAGTCCTGTTGTGCTGTGCCTCCCCGGAAAGCGAAAAGCAAGCCCTCAGGTATTCATTGCCGCGGACCCTCCCGGCAAAATCCGAAAGAACAGGAAAGAGGTTGAATCACATGAAAAAGATTGATCTGACCAAGTATGGCATTACCGGTACCACTGAAATTGTGTACAATCCCTCCTTTGATGAGCTTTATCAGGAGGAAATCAAACCTGAACTCACCGGCTACGAGCGGGGACAGGTCAGCGAGCTGGGGGCTGTCAACGTGATGACCGGCATCTACACCGGTCGTTCCCCCAAGGATAAGTTCATTGTTATGGATGAGAACTCCAAGAACACCGTTTGGTGGACCACCCCCGAATATCCCAACGACAACCACCCCGCCTCCGAGGAGGCTTGGAAAGAGCTGAAGAAGCTTGCCATCCAGGAGCTTTCCAACAAGCGCCTGTTTGTCGTTGACGCTTTCTGCGGCACCAACGCCGACACCCGCATGGCTATCCGCTTTATTATGGAAGTGGCGTGGCAGGCACACTTTGTCAAGAACATGTTCATCCGCCCCACCGAGGAGGAGCTGGAGAAATTTGAACCCGATTTCGTGGTCTACAACGCCTCCAAGGCCAAGGTTGAGAACTACAAGGAGCTGGGCCTCAACTCCGAGACCGCCGCTGCTTTCAACATCACCAGCCGTGAGCAGGTTATCCTCAACACCTGGTACGGCGGCGAGATGAAGAAGGGCATGTTCTCCATGATGAACTACTACCTGCCCCTGAGAGGCATTGCCTCCATGCACTGCTCCGCCAACACCGATATGAACGGCGAGAATACCGCCATCTTCTTCGGCCTGTCCGGCACCGGCAAGACCACCCTTTCCACCGATCCCAAGCGCCTGCTCATCGGCGACGACGAGCACGGCTGGGACGACAACGGCGTCTTCAACTTCGAGGGCGGCTGCTATGCCAAGGTCATCAACCTGGATAAGGAATCCGAGCCCGACATCTACAACGCCATCCGTCGCGACGCCCTGCTGGAGAACGTCACCCTGGACGAGAACGGCAAGATTGACTTTGCGGACAAGAGCGTTACTGAGAACACCCGCGTTTCCTACCCCATCGACCACATTGAGAAGATCGTTCGCCCTGTTTCCGCCGCGCCTGCCGCGAAGAACGTCATCTTCCTTTCCGCCGATGCTTTCGGCGTTCTGCCCCCCGTTTCCATCCTGACCCCTGAGCAGACCCAGTACTACTTCCTCTCCGGCTTTACCGCCAAGCTGGCCGGTACCGAGAGAGGCATCACCGAGCCCACCCCCACCTTCTCCGCCTGCTTCGGCCAGGCCTTCCTGGAGCTGCATCCCACCAAGTACGCCGAGGAGCTGGTCAAGAGAATGGAGAAGAGCGGAGCAAAGGCTTACCTGGTAAACACCGGCTGGAACGGAACCGGCAAGCGCATCTCCATCAAGGATACCCGCGGCATCATCGACGCTATCCTCTCCGGGGCCATTCTGGACGCCCCCACCAAGAAGATTCCTTACTTTAACTTTGAGGTTCCCACCTCTCTGCCCGGCGTTGATCCCGCCATTCTGGACCCCCGTGACACCTACGCCGACGCCGCCCAGTGGGATGAGAAGGCCAAGGACCTGGCACAGCGGTTTATCAAGAACTTTGTCAAGTACGAGGGCAACCCCGCCGGTAAGGCTCTGGTTCCCGCCGGTCCTCAGCTGTAATTTGACAGCGTAACGAATCTCTTAAAGGCATAAAGAAGCCGCCGCACGAAATTTTTCTGTGCGGCGGCTTTTTTGTAAAATTATGAAAGCAGATTAGGCACCTGCCACATCCCTTTTCAAAAGCTTATGCAGCCTGTAATAGAAGAAGCCCATCAGCAGCAGCTCCGCCGCAAGCCACGCCAGAATCTCCGCAAAGTAGATTCCCCCCTGGCCAATCAGCCTGGGGAGCAGCAACGCCGCCCCGATGCGCATCACCAGCTCGGCGATGCCGGAGACCAGGGGGATGATGGTGTCCCCCATGCCCTGTAGGCCGGAGCGGTACACATACAGCAGGTACAGCACAAACAGCATGGAGGACATGAACATCAGATAGGTAAAGGCAACGTCCAGCACCTGGGCGGCGACCTCCGGCTCGGCGGAGATGAACAGCATCAGGATATTTTTGCCGAACACCACCATCGCCCCGGAGATGACCAGGGCCGTGCCGATTGCCATGATGACGGCGGACTTCCCGCCCTGTTTGATTCTCCGGTACTGCCCTGCCCCCAGGTTCTGGCCGGTGTAGGTGGCCATGGAGAAGCCGAAGGAGGTGGCGGCAACCTCCAGGATGCCGTAGAGCTTGTTGGTGGCGGTGAATCCGGCCACAAAGATCATGCCGAAGCCGTTGACCACCGTCTGCACCACCAGACCGCCGATGGAAATGATAATATTCTGGAAACAGATGGGAAAGCCCAGGGAGAGGAGCTTTCCCATTACCTTTGTCTCCGGCCTCCAGTCGGAGGGGTCCATCTGGAGCTGGGGAATCCTCCGCAGGGCGGCGATACAGCAGAGCCCGGCGGTGAACTGGGCAATCACCGTGGCGGCTGCCGCCCCGGCGACGCCCCAGCCGAACCCCACCACAAACAGCAGGTCCAGGGAGATGTTCACCAGGGAGGCGGCGATCATGGCATAGAGGGGGGTGCGGCCATCGCCCATTGCCCGAAGTACAGCGGCCATGACGTTATACGCGGTGTAAATCAAAAGACCACCCAGAAGGATGTAGAGATAACGGGAGGCTTGGGACATGATATTTTCGGGGGTATTGAGGAGGCGGAGAATGGGGTTGATGGAGAAAAAGCTGATAATGGTCATGGAAACTCCGATGATTCCCCCCAGAAGGGCGGACATGGTGACGGACTTACGGAGGCCGTCGTTGTCCTCAGCGCCGAAGCGTTGGGAGATCAAGATAGAGAAGCCCTGGGAGAAGCCGGAGGACACCCCCTGAATCAGCCAGATGATCCATTCGCAGACCCCCAGTGCGGCGAGGGCCTCCACCCCCACCACCTGGCCGACGATGATGGTATCCACCATGGTGTACATCTGCTGGAAGACGTTGCCCAGCATCAGGGGCAGGGCGAAAAAGAAGATGAGCTTTGCGGGGCTGCCGGAGGTCATATCCTGAACACGTTTCATAAAAGCTCCTTTTGCAGACAGCATTATAGATTATAATAGATGTTATTTAGTATAGCACACCCCCTCAACCGGTGCAATGAAAAAGCCAAAGACAATTTTTTATTACAAGATTTTCTCAAAAAAGATGAAAAAGCGGGAATAAGTAAATGTTTTCGCAATGAAAAAGTGGTATAATCAATATAACAACGGGAAAGGACGGTGAAGAAGCCATGAAAAAGCGAAAACGGAGGGCGGCCATCTTATGTCTCGGCTTGCTGGCCCTGCTGCTGACGGGGGCCGGGGAGCCGGAGGAACCTTTGGAGTACTTTGCTGTTTGGGATGATGAAAGCTTACAGGACATGGTCTTTACCGACAGCACAGGCAAGGAATACTATCCCTACGAACTGCCGGAGGCGGAAAAAAGAGCGCTGGAGCTGTACGAAAACGTTATTGTGGTGGACAACAAGGGCCAGGAATACTCGCTGGACCAGTTTGACGAGGAGCAGAGGGGAGATATCCACAATTACTGGACGTATACCTCCCCGCCCACTGACAGGAAAGTGTGGTCCTATGGGGAAGAAACCAATATCATCCGCGGGGAGGACAACCACTGGACGCTGACCGATAAGGAGGGGAACCTGATAGCGGAGGCGGACGGTATGTCGGACTGCCGCTTTGATTCGAACAATGAGCGCCTCCCCATCTTCCGGGATGCGCAAACAGGGCTTTACGGCGTGCTGGATGAGAAGCTCCAGGTTTTGCTGCCTGCAACATTTGCCAGGGTCCACGCCCTGGGCGGACCTTATTTTTCCTGCTATACCGAAACGGACGGCTATGTCTGGAACGCCGAAACCGGCGAAACGGAGTGGCAGCTCCCTGAAATGCCGGTGAAAATGGCGAAAACAGCGGATTGGAAAAGTATTCTCTTTTATAACGGGAGCATTGCCGCTGTCAGCTATTCCCGCACAGATGCCTACCTGTTCCGGCTGACGGAAAGCAGCCCGGAAAAACAGACGGAATACTTTTACGATATTCAAAAAACACACCAGAGTTTTGGAATCGATTTTGCGGGCTTGACCTGCTTTGGCAACGGCAGGGTCTATCTGTTGGACGGAGAGGGTAGAGAGCGGTTTTCCGTGCCCAACAACAGCACCTTCAGCCTTGAATGCGTCAGCGACGACCGCTTTATTGTCCATAACCACGGAAAGGATTACATGGTAGACGGCAAGGGAAACGTTGTCCTGGAAAAAGAGAGTGAAAAGTACGCTTACCACGACATCTACCCTATTCCATTTGGTAATATGCTGCATGAATGCTACCGGTTGGAAAATTTCAAAGGACCGCTTCACACGATTTTATCTTTGGACGGCGAGGTCCTGATTGAGGGCTTGGCCCAGATATACGCCTATGGGGAAACCTGCCTCTATGTCAGAACGGGGTACTCCGCCGGGCTGATGGACTATCACGGAAACTGGATTTGGAAACGCTCCGCCTTTCGGAAACTGATGGATTAGGAGGTAACATAAATGACACCGGAAGTACTGTTTTTCTTCAACCAAAACCCGGAGGCCATCCCCCTCTACACCGCCCTGGAGGAAAAAATTCTCTCCGAAATGGATGACGTCTCTGTCAAGGTGAGCAAGACCCAGATTTCCTTTTCCAACCGGTGCAACTTCGCCTTTGTCTCCTTCCTGCCAGCGCGGAAAGCAAAGGACCGGCCTGAAACCTATATCACCGTCACCTTTGGCCTGGGATACCGGGTGGATTCCCCTAGGATTGACGGGGCGGTGGAGCCCTATCCCAACCGCTGGACCCACCACGTGCTGGTTTCCCACATCCGGGAGATTGACGGCGAGCTGATGGGGTGGATTCGGGAGGCGGCCGCCTTTTCAGCCGGCAAGCGGTGACACTTTACAGAAGGGAGCGGAACAATGAACAGAAAAATTGCAGCGGCGGCGGGCTTGACCGGGCTGATGCTCCTCCTGTCAGGGGCCGCCGGGGCTCCGGCGGAACAGAATCCACCCCTGCCGGAGGAAACGGTGGAATACTTCGCCATATGGAACGACGAGCTGTACCAGGATGGATTCGTGGTGGACAGCACAGGCCGGGAGTACTCCCTGGACGACTTTACGGAGGAACAAAAGGAGGATATATACTGCTATTCCAAAGAATATGTGCCAGTGGATATCTATCTCCGGACACAGGAGGGCCACCGCGCTGATCTGTTCTCTAATGAACATGGCCTCTGGAAAATGGTTGACAAGTCGGGAAACCTGATCGGAGAGGGACCCTTTTTGCAGCTTTGGTTCAGCGGCGATATCTGGTCCAACACTGGGGGAAACCTTGTGTATCCCATATTCCGGGACACCCAAACCGCGCTTTACGGCGTACTGGGCGAAGGGTTTGAGGTCCTGCTCCCCGCGGAGTTTAAGAGCATGGAAGCCATCTATGGCCCCTTTTTCTCCTGCGAAACCCCCGACGGGGACTGCCAGGTGTGGAACGCCGAAACCGGGAAGATGGTCTGGCAAGTCCCGGCACAGGAGGGAGGAGGATACCAGCGGGTGCTGTTTTATAACGGGGAGATTGCCGCTGTCCACGCCAAGGATGGGGATTATCTCTTTTGGATTGCAGGAACCGAGGTACAAAACCAGAAAAAATTCATGGATATCAGTGTACAACTGAACAAGGAGCTCAACCCCCAATACGGCGTATATGAAATTGCGGGCCTTTCCTGCCAGGAGCAGGGCGCAACCCGGTTTCTGGATACCCAGGGCACAGAGGTGTTTTCTGTTCCGGAAGAATGCCTCATCAGATATATCTCCGACAACTGCTTTTTGATATACGGCGACGAAACCTCCTATATGACTGACAAAAAGGGGAAAAACCTTTTGGAGGAAGAGAAGCGCTACCAGTATATCTTTACCACAGACAATCGGCCCATAGGCGTTTATCCCTACGACGGGTTATATAAGGGATTGTTTGACGTCCTTTCCTTTGACGGAAGGGTGTTAATCTCAAAGGCGTCCTCCGTGTACGCCTGCGGCGAGCACTGCGCCTATGTGACCAGGGGGTTTTCCACCGGGCTGATGGATTACGAGGGAAACTGGATATGGAAGCGCTCCATCTTCCAAACGTTGATGGATTGAAAGGATGTATGAAAAATGAAGCAAAGAATATCTCTCCTATGGCGCGGGGCCGCCTGCCTTTGTGGTGTCCTTCTCCTCCTGGCGGGCTGCTCTCCGGCAGAGGCACCCTCTCAGCCGGTGGGCGAAACAAACTCCTCCACAACGGAAAGCAGCCAAAGCGTCCAAAGCTCCCAGGCTCCCCAAAGCGCTAGCAAGCCGGAAATCCAAAGCTTTGAGGACTGGGACGGGACCCCCTTCCTCACCCTGGACAATTACCCCAAAATGGACGGTTCCACCGCCAACCTCCCCCTGATGGCCCAGGTGCTCCACAAGGCCGCCGGTGTTTCTATGGAGGATGCGGAAATCCTCACCAGCTGCTCCACCACGCCTCTGGCCTGGGAGGCCCTGGCACGGGGGGATGTGGATATCCTTTTGGTATATGAGGCGGCAGAATCTACAAAATCCGCCATTGATATGGACCGGCTGGAGATTACCCCCGTGGGCCGGGACGCCCTGGTGTTCATCAACAACGAGGGCAACCCGGTGGACGGCCTGACCGGACAGCAGATTGTGGACATCTACTCCGGCAAAATCACCAACTGGAAGGAGCTGGGGGGCAGTGACCAGGAGATTGTCGCCTACCAGCGGGACGAAACCAGCGGCAGCCAGTCCCTCTTTGCCAAGCTGGTGATGAAGGATACCCCCCTGGCGGAGGCCCCCACCGAGCTGAAGCCCGCCGGGATGGGAATGCTCATCGACGGCCTGGCCTCCTACCGCAACGAGGGAAACGCCCTGGGCTACTCGGTGTTCTACTACGCCTCCTATATGTACAGCCAGCCGGGCCTGCGGCTGATGTCGGTGGACGGCGTCTTCCCCTCTGACCAGACCATCGCCGACGGCAGTTACCCCTATCTCAACGACTTCTTTGTGGTCATCCGCGCCGACGAGCCGGAGGGAAGTCCTGCCAGACTGCTGCGGGACTGGATTCTCAGCCCGTCGGGAAAGCAGACAATCATTGACGCGGGGTATATTCCGGTTTGATATCTCCAATGTGTTTTCATCTCTGTATCCACAGCTTTTTCAATCCGCATAAAAAATTTTCAATTCTTTTCCATAATTTGTCCCAGTATACTATTTTGAAAAACAACGGTCAATTTTGTTGACTTCACACATCTGCCGCTATATAATAGGGATTGTCAAGTGTCTTGACTGGTGTCAATTCATATGGCGGCGTCACACAGGAAGTTGGTGTTTTCCGTATATGGTGATTGGCTTTGCCGCCGCTTGTCTGTTTTTATTAGCCGGGCTTTATTTTATCCGCGGAAGGGGTGCGGCGCTGCTGCTTAGGCTCCACGCCGTTCCGGAGGAGGATAACGGCACATACGATCCCTCCAAAATAAGCCGCTTTATCGGCCTCATTTCCCTGCTGTTTTCTCTAGGCGCTTTTTTGTGGTGGCTGGGGAAGGTCTCCGGGAAAAATCTCTTTTTGACGGCGGGCCTGGCGGTCTGGATTGGAACAGCCCTGTTTATCCTCATCTACCTGAACACCGGGGAGCGGTTCTGGACCCCCAGCGAGGATTACATTCCCTTTTCCTCCGCCCTGGAACAGGCGGAGGAGTCCGCCGCCGAGGAGGAGGCTTCGGAGCACATTGAAGACCTTTTCGTCTCCGTTTCGGTGCGGGGGCGGGTGGCCTACGGGGCGGCCTGCCTGGAGAAAGCGGCAGACGCCCTTACCGCCCGCACGCCCCGGATGGAGGAGTATCTGGAATTTCTCTGGAGCTTTACCTCCACCATCCTCTTTGACGAGTGGGAGGAGCGGGCAGAGACTTTCCGCGCCCAGTTGGAGGATTTTTCCGCCGCCTACGGCCTAGAGGAGCTGGCGGAGGAGGACAAGGTTTTCCTCTATTACCTTCAGCGGGACTCCCTGGAGGCCGCTGTGGAGAATCTGAAAAACGGGGAAGCGGGCTTCACTCTGGAGCCCACCGTCCGGCTGATTAAGGCCATGTGGAAAAACGGCTTTGAGCTTCCCTCCATGCACCCCTTCCTTCTGTCCTCCGCCCAGGAAAGCGGCGGATGGGGAGACCCAAGGGCCCCGGAATTCTTCCGGCAGCAGATACAGCCGAAAACAGAAGATGAAAACCAGAAAGGACGATCCATATGACAGAATCTGTAAAGGGTTTATTGGCATTCTTAAAAAAATCCCCCACCTGCTTCCACGCAGTGGAAACCATCCGGGAAAGGCTTTTGACGGAGGGATACACTCCGCTGGAGGAGGGAAAGCCCTGGAGGCTCACCCCCGGCGGAAAATACTTTGTCACCCGAAACCGTTCCTCCGTCCTCTCCTTCCGCATTCCCCAGGAAGACTTCACCGGTTTCCAGGTCGCGGCCAGCCACTGTGACTCTCCCACCTTCAAAATCAAGGAGAACCCGGATAAAGAGGTAAAAAAAGCCTATATCCAGTTAAACACCGAGAAGTACGGCGGCATGATCTTCACCAGCTGGATGGACCGCCCCCTTTCCGTCGCGGGCCGGGTGATGATCCGGGAAAAGGACGGGGGCATTTCCACTAGGCTTATCGCCATTGACCGGGATATGGTTCTGATCCCCAACGTGGCCATCCACATGAACCGCCAGATCAACGACGGCTATAAGTTCGACCCACAGGTGGATATGCTCCCCCTCTACGGCGACGGGGAGGCAGGCAAAAAGTTCCAGGCGGAGATTGCCCAGGCGGCGGGGGCTGACCAGGAAGACATTCTGGGCAGCGACCTGTTCCTCTACAACCGGATGGCCGGGACCGTATGGGGGGCCAATGGAGAATACCTTTCCGCCGCCAGACTGGACGACCTGGAATGCGCCTATACCTCCTTGGAGGCATATTTCCAGGCCGGGGAAACCTCCGCAGTTCCGGTCTATGCGGTGTTTGACAATGAGGAGGTGGGCAGCGGCACCAAACAGGGGGCGGGTTCCACCTTCCTGTTTGACACCCTGCGGCGCATCTGCCTGGCCATGGGAAAAGGGGAGGAAGGGTATTACACTGCTTTGGCCTCCAGCTTTATGGTATCGGCGGACAACGCCCATGCGATCCATCCCAATCATCCGGAATACGCCGACCCCACCAATCCGGTTTACATGAACAAGGGCATTGTCGTCAAAAGCAACGCCAACCAGAAGTACACCACCGATGCGGTTTCGGCCGCCCTTTTCAAGGAAATCTGCCGGAAAGCGGGGGTCCCGGTTCAGACCTTTGCCAACCGCTCCGATATGGCAGGGGGCTCCACCCTGGGGAACATCTCCAACAGCCAGGTTTCTCTGAATACGGTGGATATCGGCCTGGCACAGCTGGCCATGCACTCCAGCTACGAAACCGCCGGAACCCTGGACGTGGACTATATGATCCAGGCCCTCACCGTGTATTACAGCACAGCAATACAGGCGGAGGAAGACGGGGTTTATCAGCTTCATTAATTACATTTTAAAGGACAGGGAGAAAACATGAGTTCTGAAAAGACAGCAGAAAAAGAAACCTTTCGGCAATTCCTCAAACGCAAGGATATTGAAATCTCAGCAAAGCGTTACGGCATCGACGCCCTGGGGGCCATGGCCCAGGGGCTTTTTGCCTCGCTGCTCATCGGCACCATCATCGGGACCTTGGGGGAACAGCTCCACCTGCCAATTCTGGTGGAGATTGGCGGGTACGCCAAGGGCGCTACCGGCCCCGCCATGGCCGCAGCCATCGGCTATGCGCTGAAATGCCCGCCCCTGGTGCTGTTTTCCCTGATTGCGGTGGGCGCTGCCGCCAACACTCTTGGCGGAGCGGGAGGACCTTTGGCAGTGCTGATTATCACCATCCTCGCCGCCGAGTTGGGAAAAATGGTTTCCAAACAGACCAAAATTGACATCATCGTCACCCCCAGCGTCACCATCGGGGCGGGGGTTCTGCTGTCCATGGCCTGCGCCCCCACCATCGGGGCAGCGGCCAGCTCGGTGGGGAACGCCATCATGTGGGCCACCAACTTACAGCCCTTCTTTATGGGAATCCTGGTTTCGGTTGTGGTGGGCGTTGCCCTGACCCTGCCCATCAGCAGCGCGGCCATCTGCGCTGCCCTGGGCCTTACCGGTCTGGCCGGAGGGGCCGCTGTGGCGGGCTGCTGCGCCCAGATGATAGGCTTTGCGGTGATGAGCTTCCGGGAAAACAAGTGGGGCGGGCTGTTTGCCCAGGGCATCGGCACCTCCATGCTCCAGATGGGAAACATCGTAAAAAACCCCAGAATCTGGATTCCCCCGACGCTGGCCTCCGCCATTACCGGGCCCATTGCCACCTGTTTGTTCAAGATGCAGATGAACGGCGCGGCGGTTGCCTCCGGCATGGGGACCTGTGGGCTTGTGGGCCAGATTGGGGTCTATACCGGCTGGGTCAGCGATATCTCCGCCGGGGTAAAGGCGGCCATATCCCCTATGGACTGGATTGGAATGGCGCTAATCTGCTTTGTGCTTCCGGCTGTGCTGTCCTGGGCCATCGCCATTCCCCTGCGGAGGATGGGATGGATCAAGGAAGGGGATTTGAAGCTGGACCTGTAAGCTTTTATTTATTGGCTGGCGTTTGACAGAAGGAGCGGTGGTTTGCCGCTCCTTTCTGCTTTCCATCATATTCCATTGACGCCTCACTGGGAAACCGTATACAAGGAGTAAAAATACCCCTTTTTCTCCATCAATTCCCCAAAGCTCCCCGACTCCACAATCCCGCCGTTTTTCAGGGTGAGGATGCAGTCGTACCGCCTCAGAACCGCCTCCTCCAACGCGTGGGTGACGACAATCCGGGTCAGCCCCTCCAGGTCAAGAATAGCGCAGGACACCTGGAAGGCGGTCTGGGGGTCCAGGGCAGCGGTGGCCTCGTCCACCAGCAGCACCTGGGATTTCTTAAGCAGGCTGCGGGCAATGGAGATGCGCTGCTTTTCCCCGCCGGAAAGGCCGCTGCCGTTTTCCCCGCAGAGGTAATCCTCCCCACGCTGAGCAATCAGCTCCGACAGGCCGGAAAGGGCGATGGCCCGGTCCACCTCGTCCCTGGAAAAATCGGAAAACATGGTGATGTTGTCCCGGATGGAGGCATTGAAGATGAAGACATTCTGCTGTACCACCGAGATCATCTCATACAAGTCCTCGCTGCGGATATCCTTCAGCTCCGCGCCGTCAAAGCGGATGCTCCCGGAATAGCCGTGGCTGGAGGCCATCAGAAGGTTCAGCAGGGTGGATTTGCCGCTGCCGGAGGCCCCCACCACCGCATAGCTTTTTCCGGCCTGGAAGGTGAAGTCAACATCCTGCAAAACAGGCTTTTCCGGTTCATAGGAATAAGACAGATTGTCAAGCCGGATGCTGTCGGTAAGTACATTCTTGGCGGCTCCGCCCTCCTCCCGGACGTTTTCCTCCAGGGCGGCGGCCAGCTTTTGGATCAGCCCTCTGGCGGACCGGTATTCCGCCAGATACTGGGGAATCTCCGAGATGGGGGACAGGACAAAGTTCAGCAGATTGACAAACACCAGAACTGTTCCAACCGTCACCCCTCTGCCGGTCAGGGCCAGGAACGCCCCCACAAGGAACACCCCCAGCTGCACCATGAGCCCGGCAACCGCGGAAAACAGCTCCACAAGGATGGATATCTTCCTGCGCCGTTCATTGGCGGCGGAAAGCTGCCTGACATTTTCGGCAAAGATGCGGCACATCCGCGCCTCCGCCTGGAAGGACTTGACCACCGAAAACCCGGAAAGGCTGTCCCGGAGGGTGGACATATAGCCCTCATTCAGGTCGGAAACCTTCTTTTGCGCAGCAGCGACCCGCCCTCCCGCTGCCACGGACGCCAGAATGGGGAGCATGGAAAGGCCGATGGCGGTAACAGTGAGCAGGGGAGTATACAGGAACATCATCGCCAGCGCCGCGGCGCACATCACCGCCGAGCGGACGATGGCAAAGACGTTGGACAGATATCCGTTCTCAATGGCGGCCGCGTCGTTGCTCAGGGCGGAAATATACAGGCTGGTGTTCTCCCCGGAAAAGGCGGAGATGCTCTTGCGGGATATCCGCTGGAACACATAATCCTTGTACTGTCCGATCCCCCTGGCGATAAATCTGGGCTTAGAGTAATAGGAACAGGCAAACGCCCCCACAACCAGGGCAATTACACCGCCTGTAATCATTGTAAGCTGCCCCAGGGTAAAGCCGGTATCCTCCCCTGCCACCAGGTCCAGAATCTGCTGGAGAATCCAGGATATCCCCAGGTTCCCCGCGGTCAGCATCAGCGTCTGCACCATAGCCAGGGCAAACTGCCAGCCGTTTCCCCGGTAAAACTGCCGGGTATATGGCCGGATATCTGTTTTTTCACTTTTCTTCATCAGTACTGTCATCCTCTTTCAGTTTTTTCCATATGCGGTGGATTCTCTCGCTCCAGTCCCCCTGGTGGAACTGCTGCTGCTCAATGGCGTCTATGGCGGATGCCCCGATATCGTCATAAACGATTGCATCCTTGCCGCAGTCTATCCAGAACCGGATACAGTCCATTTTATACACCGGAGCGGCATCAAAACGCCTGGCAACGGCATATGCCCTGCGGAGATAGGGCTCCACCTCCTCCGCTCTGCCTAGAATATCGCTGAAGTGGGCGCATTCCGCGTAAAACGCCGAGAGCACCTTGTCCATTACGGCAGCCGAATCCTCCGTCTCCTTTACCGACTCCAAAAACCCAACTAGCCACCGGCAGACCTCCAGGGCGGAAGGATAGTCCTTCACACGGCTGTAATAATTGGCGTATCCGGTCATAGTCCGCGTAATGGCGGAGACACAGTCCAGAAACGACCTTGTCAGATAGGGGGCCGCCTCCTCCGGCTTGTAGGCTTCCGACATAGAATAGGAAAGCCCGATAAAGGAATTGAGAAATCCTCCGGCGTTGTTCTTTTTCATCAGCTCGATTCCCCGTTCCCGTTGGCCAAGGGCAGTATACCCCTGAGCGATGATAGAACGGATGGTGAGCTCGTTAATCTCCGGGTCGGTATTCTGGGGGAGAAGCAATATCGCCCGTTCCAGCAGCTCAATGGCCCGCTCCAATCTTTTGTCACCGCCTGTTTCCAACCCGCTGAGGTAGTACATCTCCCCACACCGGTAGGCGATACGGAAGTCGTTGGGATAGCGGATCAGGGCCTTTTCCGCTTCAGCGGCGGCCTCGTCATAGCGTTTTTCCTTTTGCAGCCTGTGGATGCGCTCCGCCAGGGCCTGGCAGGAGCTGTCCCGCACCTGATAGCCTGTCAGCACATCCATAGACACGCCGAAGAGGTCGGCCATCTCCGCAATATAGTTTAAATCCGGGGTAGCGACGCCCCGCTCCCACTTGGAGACAGAGGCAAAGGTGAGTCCCAAGGCTTCAGCAAGCTGTTCCTGGGTCATGGAGTTGGCCTTTCGGAGCCTGCTGATATTTTGGGAAAGGGAAAGTTTCATGGTATGCGCCTCCTTTACTATTTATTATGCCATGTAAACCGGCAATATGGAAGGTATGATTGGTTTAATTGGTTTAGAATATTTTAAACCAATCGTTTAGCTGCTTGCATTTTTTTCGCGTCATATGAAAAAAGGCAAATTGTCAACTCTTTTTAAAAAATAGTTGACAATTTGCCGGAAATTTATTATAATGTCAACCAGTAATTCAAATAATGGTTGACAATACGCCTGACCCACCACCCACCTATTTTGAGCAGCAAGGAGAATTGATATGAAACCGAAAATGAACACCCGTGAACTCACCAAAATGGCTCTATGCACCGCCCTGCTCTGCGTTTCCTCTTATCTGTCCTTTCCCATTCCCTTTACCCCCATCGTTATCACCGCTCAGACGCTGATTGTCACCCTGATCGGGCTTATCCTCTCTCCGGTGTCTTCCTTTTTCTCTGTTCTGGTTTTCACCCTGCTGGGATGCGTGGGACTGCCGGTGTTCTCCGGGGGAACCGCGGGGATTGCAAGGCTGGCGGGACCCACCGGGGGATTCATTTTGGGCTTTTTGGCCGCCGCGCCGCTGATTTCCCTGACCAAGGGGAAGAAGGTCAATATTGCAAGGTATATGCTCTCAGCGGTTCTGCTGGGAATGGTGGTAATCGACCTCTGCGGGACGTTGATGTTCAGCATTCAGCAGCAGGTAAGCGCCGTCCAGAGCTTTTCCTTGGCGGTTTTGGGGCAGGCACTCGCGCCGTCCGCCCTTGTAAAGGTGCTGTCCGCCACCGTGATACCCTTTATCCCAGGGGATTTGATCAAATGCGCCTTGGCGTCGGTCATTGGAGCCGCGCTGAATAAGGTTCCGGGATTTCAGGGGGGAGCGGCCGAATCGGTTGGAAGGTGAACGCTCCTGTAATCGAATACTGGCCTGATAATCTTCATTTTATTTCACTCCCTAGCCTATTTTTATTATACTTATGGAAAAAGCAATGGCAAAAATTAGGACCGCCCCTGCTACAAGGCAGAGGCGGTCCGCTCATTTGTCTATACGGTTATGGAATAGTATTTACTTTTTTGAGGTAAATGTGCTGAAATTGGAGACAACCAGATCATACCCCCGGTCGGTATAGCATCTGATCCAGCCGTTTTTCAGCAGAATCGCGGTGCCCACCCTCTTGTAGGAATTCTTTTCCGGATTCCAGGAGAACACATACATGGGCTTGCCGGTGTCGATGTTGGAGAGCTTATCCGGCTTGATGTCGATATATGCCCTCATGCCATAGCTTCCCCGCTGTGCGCAGGAGATGGCCGCAACGGGTTCTTTGAAGTACTTCTCAAAGGTCTGCTGCGCCCTGGGGGCGGAGGGATAGACGCGGAGCTTGATGTCCAGCTTCTCAGTTATCTTGGCGGGGTCCAGGGTGACATAGTAGTTCAGCCCCATAAAGGTGACAGGCTCGGTCATTTTGCCCATAACGGCTTTGCCGATGGTGGCGTTGTCGGCAATATAGAGCTTGGCTGTCTTTCCGGCGGCCTTCTGCTTGACGGCCTTGGAAATGGCGGAAGCCTTTACCTCCTTGGTGCGGAGGTTTTTGGAGGTGCCGTCGCCGTAAGTCGGGGCGGCGGGCTTGGTGTAAGAGGTGCTGCTGTTATCGGAACTGTCGCTGTCGTCCGAATCGTCGCTGTAGAAAAAGTTACCGGGTCTATTGCTGCTTGTGGTGTCGTCCGGTTCCGGAGCAGGGGTGTCGCTGCCGCTGCCCTCCTGCCAGGTGAGGACAAAGGGGCTGAGGCTGCTGACGGTGAAACGGATACCGTTGGCTTCCTTGGTAACAGCTACGGTCTGTGTGCTGCTGCCCAAAACGTGAATCAATGTAAAGGTATAGTTTGCATTTGTTCCGCTGGGATAGGGAAGGAACAGACTAATTCTCCCGTCAGGCTGAACCTCATCACCTCCGTCTGTTTCCAGACGAATTTCAACCTGCATGGAGTTTTCCTCGGTTACATTGGGGGTATTGTCAATAATTTCATCGACCTTTGCCTGGTCTGTGGATTCAATACCCTTTACAATCAGTTTTACATCGTCAGCGGCAACCTCGCTGCCATTTTCTTTTTTCAGCGTTGCTGTTCCAACATTGACAGAAGGAGCGCCAGCAGGGGTATTGGTGATTTTGTTCTCGTTCTTTACATGGACTTTGAAATAACTGGTAATAGAGATAGGCATATCCGGGTTGGAATTATCCGTATAGGTTATTGTAGTCTCCTGGGTTCCCAGCTTTGTAAAGTCGGGCTGCCCAAAGGTGATTCTTGAATCTGTGGCTGAAATCCTATCACCAAAACTACTGTCAGCCATGATTCTCGAAACCATTCCATCTTTTCTCAGTGTGGTTTCTGTTCCCCACTGATATTGATGATTATCCCTATAACTAATGCTACGGATATAATTTACAACTTCTACATCAAATGTCAGATTACGAGCATTATAACTGCTGAGGTTAATTGTAACTGTCTGTTTACCCACTGTATTTCTGTCATAATCCCAAATCATGTTGGATGCTACCTTTATGGTCTGGGTTTCAATAATGTCCTGTCCATCCGCATCCTTGCCATAATTATAGGTCAATTCAACAGACATTTCAGGCAGTGACTCCCTGAGCTTTATTTTTGAGGGAGCTCCTATCAGCCGGGCTGTAATGACAGGTTCCGCAGCATCAGCGGATAGAACCTTTAATTTAAGAGGTTTTTGAATCCGAATATTATGCTCCGTATCTGTAATAACCAGCTTGGCAGAGTATTCTCCAACTGCCTTTTCCGTCGAAGCGGTTACACGTAATGTTTCCGTAGACTGGCCCACCACTCTCATAGAATCATCAGAAAGTATAAAAGCATCCTGGGAGACATCATTATCAGGCACAATGGAGATGCTCAGATTTAAATGTCCAGTCCCATTATTCTGCAATCTAATATTCTGCGAGGTTCCGGAACTCTGTCCTTCTTTCCGGGTAAAAATACCTGGGTCACTGACCGTCAGTTCATAAGTATCAATCTGTTCAAACCTTGTTTCAAGGGTTTTATATGTAGTTGAACCAAAGATATAGATCAGTCTTTCATCCGTTGAGACGCATTTTTCACCTTCATACCAGCCTATAAATTTATACCCATTTCTGCTGCCTGCAATCAGAGTGACTTCCTGTCCTGCCCTGGTTTTAAACACTCTTTTTGTTATATCAGCTGATATTCTTTCTTCTGAAATACACTTCGTACCAGAACTACCGCCACCAAAACGATATGTTACAATAAGCTCACACAATTTTATGACAGTAGACTTGGAACTTTTAAGTACCAGCGGGTCTCCCTCTGCTGGAGTAATGGTGACTTCTACAGAAAGAGGATAATTTTCATCTTCTGCAACAGGGGTATACGAAGCAGAAGTTGCCCCCTCAATCGGAGCATTGTCTTTTATCCACTGGTAGGTTATAGTTCCTTCCGGAACGTCACTCCCCAATACGACGGTAATCGGTTCACCAACTACTGCGTTGGATCCTCCCTGCCATCCGGAAAGGGTTACTCCCTTAGTGGGGGTGGGGGTTGGTGTCTCTCCTTCTTTTGTGACTTTTGCGACAAGTTTCTCAATGTCACCATAGGTATAGGTAAAGTATGATTCGGTAGAAGCAGGTTCTGTGCCTCCATCTACAAACCAGCCCTCAAATGTCTCATTTTCTTTAAGAGACTCTACTTCCAGATGGATTGTACTTGTTTCTCCGACCCAATTTGTGTATCGAGTGCAGCCGTCGCCTAAATTTTCTTCCTTAACAGCACCACCGCCACCGCTATAGTGAACATTCTTAAGTTGAACAATAACAGAACACAGCCTGGAAACCGTATTCCAGCCAGCACTTATCTCATTAACTGTTAAATCAGAGGTAACCTTTACATAAATATCATAACCAAAATCATCCTCTGTAGTTTTGTAGGAAGCCTCATTCGCTCCTGCAATTTCCTCTTCCGTCCCGTCCTTCTCGCGGCACCACTGATATGACAACTCCGCGCCCTCCGGGGCAGTGATCAGGCTGGTATCCGCAGTCAAAGTCTTTCCTACTTCAACATTTCCGTAGATTTTTTCCCCTTCACATTTAACAATGACCTTTCCACGCAGTTGTCCGGATTGGCTTTCTATTGTCGCTTCATCGTCCAATATATCTGTGGCAGGGCTGATAGCCGCTTCATCAACTGTAACGGTGTTTGTCTCAATGGGTTCCTGGATTTCCTCCGCATCCGGCGTGACTTCCTCCTGAATTTCGTCTTCGCCATCGTCTGCAACGTCTTCCTGGGCAGAATCATTTTCATCCTCAATGGCACCAGATTCCTCTTCTTTTTCTTCGGGCTCCTCTACGTCCACCTGTTCCGTTATGACCGGTTCCTCACCTGGTTGGTCAGGCAATTCCTCCGCTGCCATAACCGGGACAGCGAATGAGCTGGCTAATATGGTGGCTACCAGCAAAGCCCCGATTGTTCCTCTGAATTTTCTCATGTTGTCCTCCTCTGTTATCCATAGTTTACCACTTGTCAGATATCAAAAGGTACACCTTTTGACAGTGGAAGTGATGTGTATAAAAATAAATATTTTTTCCATTTTTTTCTGGAATCAGGTATTGTTTTTTCTATTTTTTCGTGCTAATATATGAGCATAGGCCACTGTCAAAAGGTGTACTTTTTGACAGTGGCCTTTTCATGATATAAACTCATTCAGCAGAAAGAAAAGTCTGGTTCTGGTCTATCCCTTAACCGCCCCCGCGACCACTCCGCGGATAATATACTTCTGGCAGACAAGGTAAAACACGATAATGGGGATAATCGCCAGTATCAGCATGGCCATCAGCGCCCCCATGTCCCTGGAACCGTAGCCCCCCTGCAAATACTGCACCGCCACCGGTATGGTCCGGTATTTGCTGCCGATGGAAAGATAGGGGAGGAGGTAGTCGTTCCAAATCCACATGGCGTTGAGAATGGCCACCGTGATGGCGGTAGGCCGCAGAATGGGGAAGACAATCTGGAAAAAGGTCTGCACCGGCCCGCTGCCGTCGATGACCGCCGCCTCCTCAATCTCCAGGGGTACCCCGCGGATAAATCCCGCGAACAAAAACACCGACAGCCCGGCCCCGAATCCCAGGTAAACCACAACCAGCCCCACAGGGTTGTCCAGCCGCAGGACGTTGATGGTCTTGGACATGGTGAACATCACCATCTGGAAGGGGACAATCATACTGAAGACAAAGAGGTAGTACAGCGCGCTGGTAAACCAGCTCTTGACCCGCACCAGATACCAGGCGGTCATAGAAGTGAACAGCACAATCGCCCCCACCGAAAACACTGTGATGAACAGCGAATATCCGAAGGCCTGGAAAAACCGTATCTTCTCCACACCGTTCACATAGTTTTTCAGCCCGGAAAAGGTCTGGGCATTGGGAAAGGCAAAGGGAGCCCCGGAGATGTAGAACTGCCCCTTAAGGGAGTTGTACAGAACAATCACAATGGGGGCCAGAAATACAATCGAAAGGGCGCAGAGCAGCAAAAACCAAAGGGAATTCGTATTCCGGCGCGTCACTGCTCCACCTCCCTGCTCCTGGTCAGATAAAGCTGGGCGAAGGCGATAAGCGCCACCATCAGGAAAAAGATGACCGCCTTGGCCTGCCCCACCCCTTCATAGCCAATCCGCCCGTAAAAGGTGTTGTAGATGTCCAGGGCCAGCATGGCGCTTTCCCGCCCCGGCGCACCGGCGGTGAGGGCCAGGTTCTGGTCAAACAGCTTGAAGGAGTTGGTCAGGGTCAGAAAGGTGCAGATGGTGGTGGAGGGGGCCACCATGGGGATGGTGACATGGCGCAGCGTCTGCAAGGGCGTGGCCCCGTCGATGGCGGCGGCCTCGTTGAGCTCTCCGGGGATATTCTGAATACCCGCGATGTAGATGATCATCATATACCCCACCATCTGCCAGTTCATCAATATTACCAGACCCCAGAAGCCGTATTTGGCGGAAAAGGTGATGTCTACCCCAAAATGCATCAGCACGCCGTTGATGATGAGCTGCCAGATATACCCCAGGACAATGCCGCCGATGAGGTTCGGCATAAAGAACACGGTCCGGAACAGATTGGTTCCGCGGATATCCCGCGTCAACAGCAGGGCAAGAAAAAAGCCCAGCACATTGATGGTGATAACCGAGAGGACGGTAAAGCGGACCGTAAACCACAGGGCGTTGACAAAATCCCGGTTGGCGGTAATCGCCCTTTTGTAGTTGCCTAACCCGACCCACCTGGCGTTGGAAACGGTGGTGAATTCGGTGAAGGACAGATAGAATCCCATCAGGAACGGGATTAGAAAGGCGATGAGGAACGCCGCCAAAGTTGGTATAACAAAAAGGGGAAAGTATTTTTTTAAGGTCTTGTTCATGCCGCCCTCCCGGTTAGTTAATAATGGACTTTCTCTTTGTTTCTGTCACTGGGCCATTGCGCTTTCTTCCTTCCAGCGGCTGATTACCGTGCCGGAAACATCCTCCCATGTCTTGCTCCCTTGAGCGTACTGGAGCAGCGCAGCCCCAAAATCATCCTTAAAGGTCTGGCTGGGGAAGATGGTGAAGTTCCAGGGGATGGTCTGAACCCCCTCGCGGCCCATCCAGTCCAGTACCTCCCGCGCCAGGGGATCGGTGGGCTTCTCCTCCTCCGAAAAGGTGTCAAAGGGCGCGATAAATCCTAAACGGTTGGTGATATAGTCCTTGCCCTTGTCACTGGAGTAAAGCCAGAACAGGAAATCCTCCGCCAGCTTCTGCTGGTCCTCCGGAACGGTTTTGTTGATGGCAAGGAAGTTTTCGGTTCCAATGGCCAATCCCTGGTTCTCTTCCCCCTCCATGCCGGTATAAACGGGCAGGAAATGGATATCCTCCTCCTTTACCACGTTGCCCTCCACATCGGATATCTGGCTCCAGGCCCAGTTGCCGTTCTGCACCATGGCGCACTGCCCCAGGGCGAATTCCGCCATAGAATCCGCCACCTGGCGGCTCCCCAGCAGCTTGGGGTCAGTGGTGGAGTTGTTCAGGTACAGGTCAAAGATATTTTTGAACTGTTCCCCGTGCTGGAAGGTGATTTCACCGGTGGCATCGCCGGTCAGGTCAATCTGGTTGGCCTGGAACTCATAGTATAGCGGGATGTTGGCCAGGTGGGTCTGCCATCTCCAGTCCTCGCCGGGCTGGAGGGAGGTGGAGGCAAACACGCCGGAAATGCCCAGCGCATCCTTTTTGGCCGTCATATCCTCCACCACGGCTTTCAGCTTATCAAAGCTGTTGATTTCCTCCATGGAGGCTGCCTTTGCCCCCTCCATGGCAAAATATTTCTGCATGATTGCGTCGTTATAGATGATTCCGTATCCCTCCACCACATAGGGAATGCCGTAAACTCCCTCGCCGTCTGTGATAGCCAGGCTCTTGTCGGTGAGGTGCTGGTATAGTTGGGTGTCCTTCAGGTCCGCGCAGTAGTCCTTCCAGGCGGCGTAACCCTTGGGGCCGTTGATCTGGAAGATGGTTGGCGGCTCCGCCTTGGCAATCTCCGACTTCAGGGTCTGCTCGTATGCGCCGGAGGCAGCGGTGACGACCGTCACCTCCACGCCGGTTTCGTCCTGGTAGGTCTGGGCGATTTCGTCATAGATACCGGCGATTTCCGGCTTGAAGTTGAGGTAATAGATTTTACCGCCCTTGGCCGTATTGGCCGGCTGAGAAACGGAAGACCCTCCGGCGGAGCTTGTCCCGGAGGATTGGTTTGAGGACTGTCCGGAAGAGGAAGACGCTGTGTTACATCCTGTCATGGATAAGGATAACGCCGTCGCAAGGGCAGCGGATAATATTTTTTTCATGGGATATCGCCTCCTAAATTCAAAAACAAAATAGAGCACAAAGCCTAGTATACCGCGCCCCAAAGCGAATATGCAAAAAGTCCGCCCCCGGAAGCTCCGGAGGCGGACGGCAGATAGAAAACAAATTTTAAAGGAGTGTATCGTAAAGGAACGGGGACACCCCGAAAACAACAGGCAGGCCGCAGGCGGCACAGGGGCGCGGGATAGTCACCGCCGCCCTGCTTCAATTTCTACGCATTTTTCTTTTTTCTGTTGCGTTGCGCTATGGAACATCTGAACGCTTTGTACATTGCGGGTGACAGTTCCGGGGAATCCTCGTCAAATTGAATTTCCCGTTCTGCCGCCGCCTTGACTTCCTCCAACTGTTCCTGTGTAGGAGTTTGGCCATCCTTAATTGTAAAAGTTTTGGTCATAATAAAGCCTCCTCTCACTCTCCGTTGCCAATCTTGCAGAGATTAACCGGATATTTTCCCCACGCTCGGTAAATACAACAAACAGCAGATCACCGACCATACCGATTGCAATATAGCGGTCTTCTTCCATACTATGCTCAAAATCATACATTTCTATGTAATACTCATCACGAAAGACGTATGAAGCCGTTTCAAAAGATATACCGTGTTTTTGGCGATTGATGCGGTCTTTTTCCTCGTCCCATTCAAATTTTAGTTCCATAAGTTTTCTTCTTTCAAATGAATCATCAGTGTGCAATCTATGCGAGTATGCTATTGCATTTCGATGGCTTTTTGACTCCCGATAAATTAGAATTTGCTTAAGTTCCTTAAGAGCCCACTTCCCGTTACAAACCACAGAAAGACCAGCGCCCATTTTCACACCACTGGGCATTGTCAATCATCCACTTATCATCAACCAGACGCATCAAATAACGATAGTAGAAAACATCCTGTTCCGCATAAAGCCAAAACTTGCTTTTTGTCACCTGTTCACCGGCAATCAAGCGATAATCTGTATAAGTCCCGCCGCTTCTCCAGGAAAGATTCACAGGACGCCAGCCGGGACGAGGAGAGAAGCGAACCCTCTTGGCAAACAGTGCATCAATTTCCGCCTGATTACCACGGCCTTTTCGTTCTGCTATCCGCTCCCAGCGGTTCATGCCGTCAAAGAATTCCTGTAGCGCATGGATGGGAGCCTGTAGTTCGGGATTGTCCAATGAAATTCGATTTTTCATGGTTTTATAGGTACGGGCATCTTCGTATGACTTGCGTTCCGCCCTTGTAAACAGCCCTGCAATACCCTCGGCATCATGTTTGTCTGTATCGCTGATATATAGCTTGTCTCGCCAGGAAACTGCCAACAGTCCTCCAAAGGTAACATGGCGGCAGACAGCTATATTTATATATTCCAGCCCTTTAATCTTTGTGGCTTGAGCCAGCCCATCATCATCCAAAGCCGTCCGTTGCAAGAATAGCTTCCTTAGGGGAACGTCTTTCAACAGTTCCAGTCCATGTCCGGTAATCTGTTTGCTCCGCATTAGAGACAGCTCTTTCAGCTTGGGAATTCGTGCCAAAACAGGGAAACACTGGTCACCAAATGGGGCATCATCCAAATAAACCTGTCGAAGCCTCGGGCATTGCCTGACAGCTTCCTCAAGGGTATCTAAATTCAGCGGCGCTTCTACCCTTTTTGTGTCGTTGCAGAGATAAGCTCCGTCCTGATATTCCAACATATAAGTATTCGGAGCAAATTCCAACATCATGTTTTTCATCCCCTGCTCTTCAGAAATTCCGATTTGTCGGTTTTCTTACTAACCCAAGTATAGCACATCTCACCACCGAAAACAATCCCCGTTCTATCTCCGTTCCGACTATCCAGACCGTCAAGGGCCGAGTAGTATTTTTTGCTTCGCAAAAAATCTCAACTCTTACCTCTTGACTGTCTGGATTTTTGCCGTTGCCATTTCGCGGCCAAAAACGGGGAACAGGATTTGACAATCCTGCCCCCCGCTTTCGTCCGCTCCATTTTAACGGCAAAACCGTCTGCACTACTGCGAAAAGTTCCTCTTGACAAAACTAAGCAAGAACACTTTCCAAATTTTTCCGAATGGCGGCGATAAACTCCTCGGTGGTGACTTTGGTGGGGGTGATGCCCTCGCAGAGTCCGCATAGATCTCCGGTCATAATCCCGGCGTTGAGGGTGTCCAGGGTGGCCTTTTCCAGGGCGGAGGCAAAGTCCGCCAGGGGGCGGTTTCCGTCCAGCTCTCCCCGTTTGGCCAGGGCCCCGCTCCAGGCGAAGATGGTGGCAACCGGGTTGGTGGAGGTCTTCTCCCCCTTCAGGTAGCGGTAATAGTGGCGGGTGACAGTGCCGTGGGCGGCCTCGTACTCGTATTTGCCGTCCGGGCTCACCAGGACGCTGGTCATCATCGCCAGGGAACCGAAGGCGGTGGAGAGCATGTCGCTCATCACGTCGCCGTCGTAATTTTTGCAGGCCCAGATAAACCCGCCCTCGCTGCGGACGACACGGGCCACAGCGTCGTCGATGAGGGTATAAAAGTAGGTAATCCCCGCCTTTTCAAAGTCCGCCTGGTAGTCCTTTTCGTATATTTCCTGAAAAATATCCTTAAAGGTGTGGTCGTACTTTTTGGAGATGGTGTCCTTGGCGGAGAACCACAGGTCCTGCTTCAGGCTCAGGGCATAGCGGAAGCAGGCATGGGCGAAGGAGCGGATGGAGCTGTCCTTGTTGAAGCTGCCCTGGATAACGCCGGGCCCCTCAAAGTCATAGATGGTCTCCCGAAAGCTCTCGCCGTTTTCCCCGGTGAACACGAGCTCCGCCCTGCCTTTGCCGGGCACGCAGTATTCCGTCGCCTTGTAGATATCCCCAAAGGCGTGGCGGGCAATGGTGATGGGCTTTTTCCAGTTTTTGACCACCGGCTTCACCGGGTCAATCTGGATGGGGGTGCGGAATACGGTGCCGTCCAGAATGGCACGAATGGTTCCGTTGGGGCTCTTCCACATCTGATGGAGGCTGTACTCGCTCATCCGCTGGCCGTTGGGGGTGATGGTGGCGCATTTTACCGAGACGCCGTACTTCCGGTTGGCGTTGGCGGCGTCGATGGTCACCTGGTCGCCGGTTTCGTCCCGGTGGGGTAGTCCCAGGTCATAGTATTCGGTCTTCAGCTCCACAAAGGGGCAGATCAACTCTTCCTTAATCCATTTCCAGATGACGCGGGTCATTTCGTCCCCGTCCATCTCCACAAGAGGGGTGGTCATAGGTATCTTTTTCATCCATATTCCTCATTTCATTCAGTAGGTGTGGTCGCATATCTCCTGAATTTTGTCCCGCAGGGCGGTAAAATCCTCAAAGGCGGCGGGCTTTTGAGCGGGGTAGCGCAGGAGGGCGGCGGGGTGGAAGGTGCCCATCATCAGCACGCCGTTTTTTTCAAACCACATGCCGTGCTGCTTGGTCACTTTAAAGTCCTTGGAGATCAGGCGGCAGGCCGCGATGCGCCCCAGGCAAACGATAATCTTCGGGCGGATGGCCGCCACCTGGCCGCGGAGATAGGCGATGCACTGCTCCTGCTCCGCCGGGAGGGGGTCCCGGTTCTGGGGCGGGCGGCATTTGACCATATTGGTGATGTATATGTTTTTGCTCCGGTCCAGGTCGATGACCGCCAGCATCTTGTCCAACAGCTGCCCGGCGCGGCCCACAAAGGGCCTGCCCTGTAAATCCTCCTGCTCGCCGGGGCCCTCCCCGATGAACATCACCTCCGCATTGGGTACGCCGTCGCCGAATACGACGTTGTGCCTTGTCTTGCAGAGCTCACAGGCAGTGCAGGCAGTGACCTGGCTTTTCAGCGCTTCAAAATTCATTTCCATCTGAACGCGATTCCTCCCGTTTGTGTCGTTTTTTGGTTTGGCTTGATGGAAATAGTATATCACATCCTCCCCAAAAAAGGAAACGCTATCTTGACAAAATCATGGATGGGCTTATCCCCAATCCTGTAATGTTGTACAAATCTCCCCGTCATAAAATAGTGCGTATATGGATGGACACTTTTTCCATGCTGTGTTATACTAAATCAAAAAGCCGGACCTGTCCGGAGCCCTTCCCACAGGGAAAACCGGCAATTTTAGGAGGATTGAAACATGAAAATGACGTTCCGTTGGTACGGTTCCAACAGTGACAGCGTGACCCTGAGCCAGATTAAGCAGATTCCCGGCATGACCGGCCTGATGGGCTTCCTGGACTACAAGGCTGCCGGAGAGATCTGGACGGAGGAGGAAATCCGCTCCTATATCGACGAGGTCCATGCCGCGGGTCTGGAATGCGAGGTCATTGAATCGGTCAACGTCCACGAGGACATTAAAATGGGCCTGCCCACCCGCGACCAGTACATCGAAAACTATTGCATTACCATCCGCAATCTGGCAAAATACGGCGTCAAGGTCATTGTCTACAACTTCATGCCCGTCTTTGACTGGCTGCGCACCGACCTGGCCCGCCTGATTCCAGAGGACGGCTCCAACAGCCTGTACTTTGACGAGGCGGAGCTGGGGACCATGACCCCCGTGGACCTGGTGCGCAACACCATAGAGAACAGCAACGGCTTTACCCTGCCCGGCTGGGAACCTAACCGCCTGGCGGAGCTGGAGACCACCCTGGAGCGGTACAAGTCCATCACCCCCGACGACCTGCGGGCCAACTACAAGTACTTCCTGGACGGCATCATTCCCACCTGCGAGGAATGCGGGGTCGTCATGGCCTGCCACCCCGACGACCCGGCCTGGCCTATCTTCGGCCTGCCCCGCATCGCCCATTCCCAGGAGGACTTCGACAAAATTGTCAAGCTCCACGACTCCCCCGCCAACACCGTCTGCCTCTGCACCGGTTCCCTGGGCTCCAACCCGGACAACGATATCCCCGCCATCGTCCGCCACTTCGGCGAGATGGGGCGCATCGGCTGCCTCCATGTGCGCAACGTCAAGTATCTGGGACACCACAAATTCCGCGAGGCCGCCCATCTCTCCTCCACCGGGGACCTGGACCTGTTTGAGATTATGAAGGCCGTTTACGACACCTGCCCCGACACCTATATCCGCCCCGACCACGGCAGAATGATCTGGGGGGAGACCGGCCGCCCCGGCTACGGGCTGTATGACCGGGCGCTGGGTGCCTGCTACCTCAACGGCCTGTGGGAGGCCATCGGCAAAATGGATAAGGAAAAATAACCCTTTTTTCTGACGGAAAAGCCCTTTACCTTTTTCTCCGAGTGTGTTATCATTATAACAAAGTTATGGGGAACACAAAAGGCTTTTTGGGAAGCCTTTGTGTTCCCTCCAAAATAAAGGAGGTCTTTCAAATGGGACATTTACAGGGTAAGGTTGCCATTATCACCGGCGCGGGCCGCGCCACCCTCAGCGACGGGCGCTGCGGTTCCATCGGCTACGGCATTGCCACCGCCTACGCAAAGGAAGGGGCAAACCTTGTCATTACAGGGCGCAACGTAAAGAAGCTCACCGACGCCAAGGAGGAGCTGGAGAGGCTGTATAACATCAAGGTGCTCCCCGTCCAGGCGGACGTCAGCGCCGGTTCCGACAACGAGGCCGTTGTCCAGAACGTAATCGATCAGACCATCAAGGAGTTCGGCCGCATCGACGTGCTCATCAACAACGCCCAGGCTTCCGCCTCCGGCGTGCCCCTGGCCCAGCACACCACCGAGAACTTTGACCTGGCGGTGTATTCCGGGCTGTACGCGGCGTTTTATTACATGAAGGCCTGCTATCCTCATCTGAAGGAGACCAAGGGCACGGTCATCAACTTTGCCTCCGGCGCGGGGCTGTTCGGTAACTTCGGACAGTGCTCCTACGCTGCCGCCAAGGAAGGCATCCGCGGCCTGACCAGAGTGGCCGCCACCGAATGGGGCCCCGACGGCATCAACGTCAACATCATCTGCCCCATCGCCTGGACCGCCCAGCTGGAAAACTTTGAGAAGGCCTATCCCGACGCCTTCAAGGCCAACGTGAAGATGCCCCCCATGGGCCATTACGGCGACTCCGAGCTGGAGATTGGCCGGGTGTGCGTGCAGCTGGCTTCTCCTGACTTCAAGTATTTGACCGGCGAAACGCTGACGCTGGAGGGCGGCATGGGTCTGCGCCCCTAATCGATCTGGTATCGTATCACTGAATGGAAAAGAGAGTCCCTGTCTGCCGGCAAAGGTTCGCTGGCAGACAGGGACTTTTTTCCTATTTTTTCCTTGATTTTTCCGGTCTCTGGGCGGCTGCCTGCCTGGCGGACTCCTTTTTCTGTTCCGTTAGCTTCTTCTGCATTTCCAATGCCTGCTCCATGGCGGAGGTGGTCTTTTTCTCCGACCGGTGGACCTTGATTGCCGGTGCCGTCGCCTCTGTACCCTCCGCGGCGGCCTTTTCCATCCGGTCCTGTGCCTCCTTCATGCAGAGCAGCGCCTCCCGCAGCAGCTCCAGGGGCTGTTCTCCCCGCTCCATCTTCAGGTGGATACAGCTCTTGTCCACCGCCTCCGCCGTCACCCTCCCCGGAAATTTGGCGGAAAGGGCTCCGATGCGGTTCATGTCCAGGTTGTGGGTAAAGAAGGTCAGCTTATCCTCCCCCTGGGAAATCTCATATATCCCCATGTGCATGGCGAGGTTGCGCACCAGGGCCACGTCAATCAGCCCCTTGACCGCCTTGGGTGGCTCCCCGAAGCGGTCGATGAGCTCGTCGGTGATGTCCATGGCGTCCTCTTCTCCCCGGATGCCCGCAATCTTTTTGTAGATGTCAATCCGGTTGGAAAGGCTGTCTATATAGGATTCCGGGATGTGGGCCCCCACCCGGATATCGATGAGGCATTCCTCCTCCATGGAGGTGGGCGGCTTCTCCCCCTTCTGCTCCTGCACTGCCTCAGAGAGCATCCTGACGTACATATCATACCCTACTGATTCCATATGGCCGTGCTGCTGCGCCCCCAGGATGTTCCCCGCCCCCCGTATCTCCAGGTCCCGCATAGCGATGCGGAAGCCGGACCCGAAAGAGGTGAACTCCCGTATGGCGGCCAGACGCTTGGCGGAAATCTCGGTGATCTCCTTCCCAGCCTGGAAGGTGAGGTAGGCAAAGGCCCTGCGGCTGGAGCGTCCCACCCGGCCCCGAAGCTGGTAGAGCTGGGAAAGGCCCATGTGGTCGGCGTTTTCCACAATCAGGGTGTTGCAGTTGGCCACATCCACCCCTGTCTCGATGATGGTGGTGCAGACCAGAATATCCACCTCGTGGTCCATCAGCATCTGCCAGGTTTTGGAGAGCTGCTCCTCCGCCATCTGCCCGTGGGCAATGACAATCCGCGCCTCCGGGATGAGGGCGGATATCCGTCCAGCGCACTGGTCCAGGGTGGCGATGTTGTTGTGCAGGTAGAACGCCTGCCCGCCCCGGCGCAGCTCCCGCTTGATGGCCTCCGCCAGTATCCCCCAGTCGTGCTCCAGCACATAGGTCTGCACCGGGTGGCGGTTGGCGGGGGCCTCCTCAATCACCGACATATCCCGCACACCGGACATGGCCATGTTCAGGGTGCGGGGGATGGGGGTTGCGGAAAGGGTGAGGACGTCCACGTTGTGCTTCATCTCCTTGAGTCGCTCCTTGTGGGCGACGCCGAACCGCTGCTCCTCGTCAATCACCACCAGCCCTAAGTCCTTAAACTCCACATCCTTTTGCAGCAGCCGGTGGGTGCCGATGATAATCTCTATCTCCCCCCTTGCCAGCTCCCGGAGAATCTGCTTCTGCTGCTTGGCGGTGCGGTAGCGGGAGAGTATCTCCACCTTGACCGGGAAGTTTTCCAGGCGGCTGCGGAAAGTGTTGTAATGCTGCCAGGCCAGGATAGTGGTGGGCACCAGCACTGCCACCTGCTTGGAATCCATCACTGCCTTGAACACCGCCCGCAGGGCCACCTCCGTCTTGCCGAAGCCCACATCCCCGCACAGCAGCCGCTCCATGGGGCGGACCTGCTCCATATCCGCCTTTATCTCGTCGATACAGCGGAGCTGGTCGTCGGTTTCGTCGTAGGGAAAGCGCTCCTCAAATTCCTTCTGCCATTCCGTATCCGGGGAAAAGGCGAAGCCCCGCTCCTGGGCCCGCTTGGCGTAAAGGGCGATGAGCTCCTTTGCCATGTCCTTTACCGCCGAGCGCACCCGCTGCTTGGTCTTGACCCAATCGGCGGAGTTGAGCTTGTTGAGGCGGAGACTTCCGTTTTCCCTGGGCCCGATATAGCGGGAAATCAGGTCCAGCTGGGTGACGGGGACAAACAGGGTGTCGCTGCCGGCGTACTTGATCTGGATATAATCCTTGGTAATGCCCTGCATCTCCTGCTTGACGATGCCCTGGAAGATGCCGATTCCGTGGGACATGTGAACCACCGGGTCCCCGAAGTTCAGGTCGGAAAGGCTGCGTATCTGCTCCCCAGGCTTATATTTGGCCCGGCGCTTTTTCCCGGAGGAGGCCGTCCGGCTGTAGCTGAAGACGACGGTTTTATTCTCCGGATACTCCAGGCCCGCCCCCAGTATCCCCTCCATCAGGTAGACCCTGCCGGGGACAGGGGCTTTCAGCGATTCCACATAGTCGGCCCTGACCCCATGGTCCTGAAGGTCCCGCGCAATGGAGGCGGCGAACCGGGCGGTTCCCGCCATCACCAGGCAGGTGTAGCCCTGGTGGAGGTATCCCTCCACCTCCTCCTTTAAAAGCTCCAGTTCCCCGGACCAGGCGGAAAGCTGGAGACACTGTATCTCGATCAGCTCACGCAGGGGAATTTCCGCTAGGGTGCGGCCGAAGGTGTCCAATATCACCGTGGAGGAGCGGGACGCGGCGGCGGCCAGGTCAGTGAATTCCCGGTTGAAGGTGTCGCAGCCCCGGAAGAGGATTCCCTCCTCAAACAGCCCCTTGATGTCCTCCTGGAGCTGCCAGTTGGCGTTGCGGAGGTTTTCCCGGATATTGACGCTTTCGTTGATGACCAGGAAGCGGGATTCTCCCTTTTCTCCATAGGGGCATTGGAGATAGTCCAGCAGGGTGGCGGGCTGGGGATAGAGCAGGGGAAGGTACCGGTCCATGTACTCCAGGGGGAGTCCGCTTTCAATCCGCTGGATGTCGTGGTCCAGGTTCTCCCGGATTTTGGCGGCGTTTTTCCCCCGAATGGTCTTCCGGGCGGAGCGCAGCAGCTCCACAAAGGAGGCTTCGCTGTCAAACAGCGCCTCCCTGGCAGGGGTGATCCATACCTCCTCCAGGGTGTCCACCCGCCGCTGGGTGTCCACCAGAAAGGTGCTGATGGAGTCGATATCCTCATCCCAGAACTCAATGCGCACCGGATTTTCCGCCTGAGGCGGGAACACGTCCAGGATGCCGCCCCGCTGGGAGAACTGGCACACCCCCTCCACCCGTTCGGCGCGCTCGTATCCGGAAAAGGAGAGAAAGGCCAGAAGGCTGTTCATATCCCTCTGTTCCCCTGTCCGCAGGCGCAGGGTGGACCGCTGAAGCTTCTCCAAAGGGATAGTATACTGGAGGGCCGCCTGGGCGGAGGCCACTACGATGGGACACCCCCCCTGGGACATGCCCTCCAGCACCTTCAGGCGGGCGTGCTCGTACTCGCGGGAAACGCCGTCCACCTGGCGGAAGGTAAAGTCCCGATAGGGGTACAGCAGGGCTGCCTCCCGGCCGGTAAAGCTGTTGATATCCTCGGCCATGCGGTTGGCGGAGGGCTCGTCGCTGGTGACAATGACCATCCCCCTGCCGCTGTCCTGCCAGAGAGCGGCGGCGATATGGCACTTGTGGATGACGTTGAGTCCCGTGGCCAGGACAGGGCAGTGGCCCGCCAGCAGTGCCGAGGACAGCTTTTCATACCCGTCCAGCCCGTTCAGCAGCGTGCGGAACAATTCCAGTTGATTCTCCATCTTCTTCAGCTTCACTCCTTACTCTATCGGCATCGGGAAGCCCCGCCTGATTTACAGGAGGAGCTTTTATTCTCTGTCAGTTAAAACGGTTCATCGCCTGGTCAATCTCCCCCTGCACAATCAGCTCCACCGCCTTAGCGGCGTTGGGGAGTGCCTGCTGGAGGGCTTGGAGCTCCTCCGGTTTAAAGCGGCTGAGGACCCAGGCGGCAAGGTCGTACTCCGGGTTGGGCTTCTGGCCCACGCCGATGCGTATCCGGGGAAAATTGTCGCTGCCGGACAGGTAGATGATATTCTTCAGGCCATTGTGCCCGCCGTCGGAGCCCTTGCGGCGGATGCGCAGCTTCCCCGGCTCCAGGGCGATTTCGTCGGAGAGGACTATAACCCTCTCCCAGGGGATTTTGTAAAAGGCGGCGGCTTCGGTGACGGCCTGGCCGGAAAGGTTCATAAAGGTGGAGGGCTTCATAAACAGCACCCGCTTCCCAGCCACCATGCAGTCCCCGCAGAGGGCTTTGAATTTCAGCCGGTCAACCGAAAACCCCCATTCCTTCACCATATAGTCCACCGCCATAAATCCGGCGTTGTGGCGGGTATTTTCATATTCCTTTCCAGGATTTCCCAAACCGGCGACCAGGTATTCCAGCGGACCGGACGGCGGGGTGTAAAAGGTGGATTTGCGTCCAAACACGTTTTCTCATCTCCATAAATTTCCAGTTAAAAGGGCATAGGCGCACCGGCTGAGCCCGGATGGCAGGGGAATCCCCCGACCCGGACCCAGCCGCCGCGCTCCTTACATACAGCTTCCGGCTTTGCTTTTCTACTTGATTTTGATCTTTCCCTTGGACCACTCAGCCTTATTATACTGTTTTCCCCGCTCAATGGCAAGGGCGTTTTCGGGAACATCCTCCGTAATGGTGGAGCCTGCAGCGGTAAAGCCAAAGTCCCCTACCTTAACTGGTGCTACCAGGTTGGTGTTGCAGCCGATAAAGGCGTGGTTTCCGATAGTGGTACGGTGCTTGTTCATCCCGTCGTAGTTGACGGTGACACAGCCGCAGCCAAAGTTGACAGCCTCTCCCACGTCGCTGTCCCCCACATAGGTGAGATGAGAGACGGAGGTCCGGTCCCCGATGCTGGAATTTTTTACCTCGGTGAAATTCCCCAGGTGTACCCCGCTGCCGATATGGCTGTTGGGGCGGATATGGGCAAAGGGCCCCATGGAGATATTCTGCTCCAAAACGGCGTTTTCAATCTGGGAGGCGTTGATCACGCAGCCGTCCCCCACGGTGCTGTCCTCAATGACGGTGTTGGGGCCCAGGGTACACCCTGCCCCGATGACCGTCTTTCCCTTCAGGATGGTTCCGGGGTAGACGGTGCTTCCCGCCCCGATGACCACCTCCGGCCCGATAAGGACCCCGTCCTCTGAGAGGACCTCCACGCCGTTGGCCATGTGCTTTTCCAGCATCCGCCGGGCCGCCAGACGGTTGAGCTTTAACAGGTCGGCGCGGCTGTTGGCCCCCAGCACTGCGTCGCTGTCCGGGGCCACATAGACCAGCGCCTTGACTCCGTCCTCCGCGGCCAGCTTGGCGCAGTCGGTGAGGTAGTACTCCTTTTGAGCATTGTTATTTCGCAGGCGCGGAAAGGCGGAGAGCAGCCAGGCGGCGTCCGCCCACATGGCTCCGGAGGCGATCTCCCGGATTTTTTTCTGCTCCTCCGCGGCGTCCCGCTCCTCCACGATTTCCAGAAGATTGAAGGCACTGTCCCGGATAACCCTGCCGTAGCCGGTTGGATCATCCACCGGGGCAGCGATAACCGTCAGCTTAGAGCCCGCCTCCAGGTGCGCCCTCTGGGACGCTTGGATCAGCTCCGCACTGATAAACGGCGCATCCCCAAACAGAATCAAGACCTGAGCGTCCTCCGGTAGGGTCCGGAGGAAGGGCTCCGCCTGGGCGGCGGCGTGGCCGGTTCCCAGGCGCTGCTCCTGCCAGACGGTATGCACCTCAGGCGGAAGGAGGGACTGAAGCTCCTCCCCGCCCCGCCCGCAGACGACGCATATCTGCTCCTGTGCATACCCGGCCTCCGCGCAGGCGTCCAGGACCCAGGAGATCATGGGCTTGAAGAGAACCTGACAGAGAGCCTTGGGATGGGCGCACTTCATCCGCTTGCCGTCCCCGGCGGCCAGAATCAGGATTGCGGTTGACATTTGAACTCCCCCTATATTTTAAGTGTGTTACGGCAATGCGCTATGGGGTATTATACCATTTTCCATCTGCCCCGTGCAAGGGGCAGATTGGCGGACAGCTAGCCCTTTTTTGGCGCGTCCGGGAGGAGGATTTCACCCGTGGAGGGCCGCCGGAGGAGTGGATTCCCACAGGCGCTATGAAAAACCCGAAAAAATTCACATAAAAGAATGTCTATTTTGGGTAATTCCGAAAAAATTTAATGAAAATACTAGCAATTTCTGAAAAGATTGGTATAATAAAGGTAGTCCAAAAAAAGTGAAAAAACATCCATTGATATTATAATTTTCAATTCAGACAGTCAAGTTATCCGTTTGGATGTTTTTTCGTCACAAAAAGTTTGGAGGTAATAGAAATGGGCAAAAAATATGTTTACCTTTTCTCTGAGGGAAACGGTAAAATGCGCGAGCTGCTGGGCGGCAAGGGCGCGAATCTGGCGGAAATGACCAATTTGGGCCTGCCGGTTCCCCAGGGCTTCACCATCACCACCGAAGCCTGCACCCAGTATTACGAGGACGGCCGGAAAATCAACGACGAAATTCAGGCCGAAATCATGGAGTATATCACCAAGATGGAGGGGATCACCGGCAAAAAGTTCGGCGACCTGGAAAATCCCCTGCTGGTTTCTGTCCGCTCCGGCGCAAGGGCTTCCATGCCCGGCATGATGGACACCATCCTCAACCTGGGCCTCAATGAGAAGGTCGTCGAGGTCATCGCCAAGAACTCCAACAATGAACGGTGGGCCTGGGACTGCTACCGCCGCTTCATCCAGATGTATTCCGACGTCGTCATGGAAGTGGGCAAAAAGTATTTTGAACAGCTCATTGACAAGATGAAGGAGGAAAAGGGTGTCACCCAGGATGTGGAGCTGGACGCCGGGGACCTGAAAAAGCTGGCCTATCAGTTTAAGGCCGAATACAAGGAAAAGCTGGGCGAGGACTTCCCGGACGATCCCAAGGTTCAGCTGATGGGTGCCATCAAGGCGGTGTTCCGTTCCTGGGATAACCCCCGCGCCAATGTTTACCGCCGGGACAACGACATCCCCTACTCCTGGGGCACTGCCGTCAACGTTCAGTCTATGGCCTTCGGCAACATGGGCGACGACTGCGGCACCGGCGTTGCCTTTACCCGCGACCCTGCCACCGGCGCAACCGGCCTGTTCGGTGAATTCCTCACCAACGCCCAGGGCGAAGATGTTGTCGCCGGCGTCCGCACTCCTATGAAGATCACTGAAATGGCAGATAAATTCCCCGAAGCGTTCAAGCAGTTCAAGGAAGTCTGCCAGATTCTGGAGAAGCACTACCGGGATATGCAGGATATGGAATTCACCGTGGAGCACGGCAAGCTGTATATGCTCCAGACCAGAAACGGCAAGAGAACCGCTCAGGCCGCATTGAAAATCGCCTGCGACCTGGTGGACGAGGGTATGAGGACCGAACAGGAAGCCGTCGAGATGATCGACCCCCGCAACCTGGACACCCTGCTCCATCCCCAGTTTGACGCGAAAATTCTGAAAAAATCCGAACCCATTGCCAAGGCCCTGGCGGCTTCTCCCGGCGCGGCCTGCGGCAAGATCGTCTTTACCGCTGAGGACGCCAAGGAATGGGCCTCCCGCGGCGAAAAGGTCGTCCTGGTCCGCCTGGAGACCTCTCCCGAAGACATTGAGGGCATGAAGGCTGCCCAGGGCATTCTGACCGTTCGCGGCGGCATGACCTCCCACGCGGCGGTTGTCGCCCGCGGCATGGGCACCTGCTGTGTCTCCGGCTGCTCCGACATCAACATGGACGAGGAAAACAAGAAGTTCACCGTTGCCGGCAAGACCTACCACGAGGGGGACTGCATCTCCATCGACGGCTCCACCGGCTGTGTCTATGACGGGCTCATCCCCACCGTGGACGCCTCCATCGGCGGCGAGTTCGCCAGAGTCATGGGCTGGGCGGACAAGTACCGCCAGCTGAAGGTCCGCACCAACGCCGACACCCCCGCCGACGCGGCGAAAGCCCGCAGCCTGGGTGCGGAGGGCATCGGCCTCTGCCGTACCGAGCACATGTTCTTTGACGCGGACCGCATTCCCGCCATCCGCGAGATGATCTGCTCCGACACTGTGGAGCAGAGAGAGAAGGCCCTTGCCAAGCTGGAACCCATGCAGCAGGGCGACTTTGAGAAGATATATGAGGCCATGGAGGGCTGTCCTGTGACCATCCGGTTCCTGGACCCGCCGCTCCACGAGTTTGTTCCCACCGAGGAAAAGGACATTGAGCTGCTGGCCTCCGACATGGGCAAGAGCGTTGAGGAGATAAAGGCCATCATCGCCTCTCTCCACGAGTTCAACCCCATGATGGGCCACCGCGGATGCCGCCTGGCTGTCACCTATCCCGAAATCGCGGTTATGCAGACCAGCGCTGTGATCAAGGCTGCTCTGGCTGTCCAGAAGCGCCATCCCGAATGGACCATGGTCCCTGAAATCATGATTCCCCTCACCGGTGAGAAAAAAGAACTGGCCTATGTCAAGAAGGTAGTTGTGGACACCGCCGATAAGATCATCGCTGAATCCGGCATGAAGATGGACTACAAGGTCGGCACCATGATCGAGATTCCGAGGGCCGCCATCACCGCCGACGATATCGCCAAGGAAGCGGACTTCTTCTCCTTTGGCACCAACGACCTGACCCAGATGACCTTTGGCTTCAGCCGTGACGACGCCGGCAAGTTCTTGGGCGCCTACTACGACAAGAAGATTTATGAGAACGATCCCTTTGCCAAGCTGGACCAGACCGGCGTGGGCAAGCTGGTGGACATGGCCTGCAAGCTGGGCCGTTCCGTTAAGCCTGACCTGAAGCTGGGTGTCTGCGGCGAGCACGGCGGCGACCCCGCCTCGGTGGAGTTCTTCCACAGGACCGGGCTGGACTATGTTTCCTGCTCTCCCTTCCGGGTACCCATTGCCAGACTTTCTGCTGCGCAGGCGGCAATTAAGGAGCCTAGATAAGGGATGCACCTGTTTCAGGGCAAAGAGATTTATGCTGAAAAAGGCAAAAAGAATTAGCCCAGAAAGATGAGAAAATCGGCCTTACATGAGTTAAAAAGAGCTCATGTAAGGCCGGTTTTTGTTCTGCAAAACTATCCTCGATCCGCATCAATACTGGATTTTTCAGTTCTTCTGTTTTTGGATAAATAAAACTGCGATTTTATCTGGTAAATCAAAAGGTTTTGCCCATTTTAGGATAAATGCCTTTGCCCTATCACATGGTGATTTTTCTTATTACCTTATTTTATTACTGGAGCAGTAAAGGGGAAAAGCGCACACTTCCTCTCAGTCCGTTCTAGGAAATTATTATATTGGTTCCCTGAGTCTCTCCGCGCTTAGCGCGTCCTGGGCATAACCCCCAGGTAATCCAGGAACTTCTGAATCTCCATGTCCCACAGCTCCCATTGGTGGCCGTATCCCTCCACCAGGTCGTAGTGATAGCGGAACGGATCCCCAGGGAAGGAGGTGAAAAAGTTCCGCATCCGGTTGTTCATATCCAGCCAGGGGTCCTCCGTGCCGCAGGCATGGTATACCACCGGCGGCGTTTGACCGCTTTCTATCAGCTGTCTCCCCACATATTTCAGGCAGTAGGGGCTGTTGGGCATATCCACATCGCCAAAGAGAATCTGCTTCTCCTGCTGACGGCTGGTAAAGTCCACGTCCGCCTTGTCCCCGGCGGAAAAGGCGCCTATCGCCCCATAGATATCCGGGTTGGACAGGCCCACATGGATGCACCCATAACCACCGTTGGAAAGGCCGGAGACAAAGTTATCCTCCCGACGGCGGGACAGCCTGGGGAAAAATCCCCGCATGATCTCAACCAATTCCCTGCCCACAAAGTCGCCGTACCGCGGCCCCATGTTCATGTTGATAAAACAGGACTTGTGAACCCCCGGCATGATAACCGCAATATTCCGTTCTATGGCATAGGTCTCAATGCGGGAGGCCCGCAGCCAGCTGGTGTGGTCTCCGCTTCCGCCGTGGTAGAGCCACAGGGTCTTATAGGGCTCATCGGAGGCGTCCGGGTCCTTGGGCTGGGGGATAAGCACATAGGCCGCCATATCCATTCGGAGAACCTCAGAATAAAACTGTATTTCCATAAAAGCCATATTCAATCACTCCTTTGGGGCAGATCATATTCGGTCGCGGATGTCCAGCCATTCCAGCACGCGGCAGATCGCCTCGTCCCAGAAGTCCCAGCTGTGGCTTCCGTCCCAGGTTTCAAACTCCAGCGGAAGGCCGCACCGCTCCATATATTCGTTAAAGATGAGGTTGTCCTCCAGCAGATAATCCTGATTCCCGCACAGGGAAAGGAACCGGGGTATCTCCTCCAGCGGGCGGTCCGCCAGCTTATCGGCAAGGGCCATCAGGTCGTTGGGGCCGCCGGGCAGCTCCCCCTCCGGGCCCAGGAGGTTGACCGCCTGTCCGCTGAGATCGTCGTCGTCATGGTAGATGGAGGAGGCGTCCACCGCGCCGGAAAGGGAAATCGCCCTGGAAAACTGCTCCGGGTAGGTCATAGCGGCGTGAAAGGCCCCGTATCCCCCCATAGAGGAGCCGCAGATATACCGGTCCTCCCGATCCCTGGAAATGGGGAACCAGTCCTCGCAGACGGTGGGAAGCTCCCAGGAGAGGAAATCGGTGTAATCCTGCCCCGCGCAGGTGTTGACATACATGCTGTTGTTGCCCGCGGGCAGTATTACCGCCAGGGGCAGGTCCTGAACATACCGGTAGATATTGGACTTGAGCAGCCAGGCGCTTTGATTTTCGCTGGAGCCGTGGAGCAGGTAAAGGGCCTTCAGCGGCCTTTGGAGGGGGCAGCTGGGGGCCGTCTGTGGGAGGATGACATCCAGGGGGACCGGCATATGTAAAGCCCTGGACTCCATTTGGATATGCAGCAAAGCCATGCGCGAACACTCCTCTGTTTTGGATTTTTTTCTATTATAGCATTGATAGGGGAGGAAAGCAACCGGATAACGCCCTTTTCCGAATTCGGCAGCGGCCGCTTTTGCTATTTAATGAAATCAATTTTACCGGAAATGAAAAAATTTTTCTCCGCAATTTTAGGGAAATGACAGTCGAATAATGCGCAATTTCAGCTTTTGAGCCATTCTCGGTTAAGAGGACAAGTAAAAAAGTGCGAAAAACGGAAAGAAACGCAGAATATCTTGTAGTTACTCGCTTAGGCAACAGGTAGCTCGGACAAGGCGCGAGCAAAGGCGTCCGGAGGACGCCAGCCAATAGAAGAATGGGGGCAGAGCGGATTATAAAAAGCTTCAATGTAAGCGAATATGTCAGTCATAGCCTGTTTCTTTAATGATTATATTAAGATTATACAAAAAATTAACAAGAAATTTATTTTGTAAATAAGAAAAATCTGAGGATACCATGCTCCCGTTCAAATTAAATCTCACACACTAAAAAACCAAGATGCCCGATGTGTAAAAAAATGCAATATATGACGAAATCACCTTGCGGCATGAAATAAGGTGATTTTTTACGTTTTCGACAATTAAACGCAAATAAATTTATGAAAATATACCTAATAAAAGCGATTGTTACTGATTTGTGAATAGAAATTCACTAAATAAAAATATCCTTAAACTGGAAATTCCATTAATTTGTTTGGAAAAAATGATTATGTTGGCCATAAATCATGGGAAGTTTGCACAATAAAACTAACTATCCAAACAGATAAATTGGCGCTTTCATGAATTTGTTGGGGTACCTTGATTATTTACGATTGAAAAGTGAGTATAAAAAATGTACACTGAGTACAGAAGGAAAATTTACAATTTGCCATAGCAAAAAATGAATTAGGAGGATTGTTGTTTTATGAGTGTGAGTTTAGAACAAAGCAAGCCAAAAACATCTTTGGGCAAGAACATATTAGCCCATTTCAAGCGGTATTGGCGACTGCATGTGCTGGCTCTGCCGGCATTTGCCTATATGATTATTTTTTCTTATCTCCCTATGTTTGGCATCACATTGGCGTTTCAGGATTACAAGGTTTCCACAGGTTTTTTTCACAGCAAGTGGGTGGGCCTAAAAAACTTTGAATTTCTCTTCAGCAACAACGATGTTTGGAGAATTACCCGGAACACCATTTGCTACAATGTAGCGTTTATTGTTCTCAACACCGTTTTGGCGGTTACCCTGGCAATTATCTTCAACGAAATCTACTACAAAAGGACCTCCAAGATTCTACAAACCCTAGCTATCATGCCTAACTTCCTTTCCATGACGGTTGTCGCCATTATTGTTTACGGCTTTCTGGCCACACAAAACGGCGTGGTCAACCAAATCATGAAGGCCGTCGGCGGGCAGGTGAGAAACTGGTATGGCTACAAAGCAATCTGGCCGCCGCTTTTGATAATCACTTACCTGTGGAAAAATATTGGTTTCAGCTCGATTGTATATGTGGCGTCCCTGTCGGGATTACCCCAGGAATATTTTGAGGCGGCGCTGCTGGACGGTGCAAGCAAATGGCAGCAGACCAAGTATATCAGTATACCCTATATGCGTAATATTATCACCATTATGTTCATTCTCAACCTGGGCGGCATAATCCGCGGCGACATCGGCCTCTTCCGCCAGGTGACTCAGGACAGCGGTGCGCTGTATGAGGTTACAGACGTTATAGATACGTATGTGTACCGCGCGCTGACTACCTTAAATAATACGGGTATGTCCGCCGCCGCCGGCGTCTATCAATCGGTGGTCGGGTTTATACTGATTTTAGTGGCTAACGCGATTGTCCGGCGTGTCGATGAAGATTCGGCGTTGTTTTAAGAAAGGAGAAGGAAAAATATGGCAAGAAACAAAGAACCTGTTGTGGAGGATTCTTTCTCCAAAATCAACCGGGTCAAGCCCGCTACAAACGCCTTGTTCATCGTCATTCTGACGCTGTTCGCGGTGACGACGGTGCTTCCTGTAATATTGGTTTTCTCCATTTCCATTACCACGCCGGAGAGTCTGACCGCCAACGGCTTCCAGCTTTTCCCCTCGGAGATCTCCTTTACTTCTTATCAGAGTTTGTTTAAGACCGGCTCCCAGCTGCTGGATTCCTACAAGATAACAGTTATCGTCGCGGTAGTCTCCACCTTCTTGGGCGTTATGATGATGGCTATGTATGCCTTTGTCTTGGCTCAGAAGCGGTTTTCCTGCAAAAAATTCTATACCTTTATTCCCTTCTTTACCATGCTTTTTTCCGGTGGCCTGGTTCCGTCTTACATAATCAACGTAAACGTCCTGCACCTGTATGACACCATTTGGATTCTAATTCTCACCAGTTTGGTCAGCCCCTTTAATATCGTGGTGCTCAGAACCTTTATCAACAGCACCATTCCGGAGGAGATGATGGACGCAGCGCAGATCGACGGCGCAAACGAGTTTACTGTCTTTAACCGCATTGTCCTTCCCTTGGGTGTGGCGGGCCTTGCCACCATCGCTTTGTTCCTTTTTGTAGGCAAGTGGAATGAATGGTTCACCGCTATGCTGTACATTGAGAATCCCAAGCTGATTCCGGTGCAGACCATGCTGGAACGCATCCAGAAGAAGATCGACTTTATCCGGAACAACTCCTCCTACGCCAATACTCCCGACGGCATGACCCTTCTGAAGTCCATGCCCACCGAGCAAACCAGAATGGCAATCCTGATAATATCCATCTTCCCCATTCTCTGCGCTTATCCATTTTTCCAGAAGTACTTCATCCACGGCCTGACTGTGGGCAGTGTGAAGGGCTGATATTCCAAGGGTAAGCTTACATCCGAATTCAACGCTGGGCTTACCGACCCAGCTTGAAGAAAATACACACCTATAAAGTGAAAAACAGGAGGTTTCTTATGAGCAATATGTCCAAGAAACTGTCAGTCGTCCTCGCGGCGGCAATGCTGTGCGGAATGGCCTCCGGGTGCTCCGGAAGCAACTCCTCCTCTCAGTCTCAGTCTCAATCCCAATCCCAGGCGCAACCTTCCGGCTCCGCCTCCACCTCTCCCTCCACGTCCAGTGAAGCACCATCAGAAGCTACTCTGGATCCTGTAACCTTGGAATGGTATGTATCTGAGGGTACCCATCCTGATGATTCCACCGTTCTGGGCGAGGTGAGCAAATACATGGAGGAGCAGATCAACGCCACACTGAATACCCATCTGATACCTAGTGATGAGTATCAGCAGAAGGTTTCCACTATCATCATGTCCGGCCAGTCCACTGACATTGTCAATGCCCAGGGATCTGCTATCGGTTATGTTGATTATGTGAGAAAGGAAGCCTTTATTCCCATCGACGAGCTGTTGACTCAGTACGCCCCCAAGACCCTTGCTTTGATTCCCGAAGGATACTGGGACGCCATGAAGATTGACGGCAAGATCTACGGAATTCCCTCTTACAAGGATTCCTGCGAGATTCAATCCATGCAGTACAACGAGACCATGGCCAACGACTTGGGTATAACCATACCCGACAAGATCCACAACGGTCAGGATGTCTATCAGTTCATGTACGACGCTTACCAGAAGCGCAATGAGAAGTACCCCGATTTGGCTTCCGAGCCTATTACCCGTGACATGATGGGTATCGGTGACTTCGCCCGATATGAGACCATCAGCACCAACCTATTGGCTGCAAATATCCCCGGCATTGAGGACTACAAGGGCCAGGGCAGTGGTGAGAAGGTATTCAACCTTTATGCCACTGACGAATACCGTGATTACGCCCACAGGCAGGCCAAGCTGGTTGCCGACGGACTGGTTCCCGTGCAGGTTTGGTATCATGACCAGGACCGCATTGAGTACTACAGGGGCGATTACTTCTTCTATGGTATTCGTTCCGGCGTTATTTCTGTCGCTAAGAACAATACCTCCGATCAGTTTGACTCCGCCATTGTTCCCTTTGACCAGAACATTGCTTCCACCAACTACCTGCACCAAGCGGTCAACTGCATCAGCACCGTTTCCAAAAATCCTGAACGCGCTATGATGGCCCTTGAGATTATCAACACCGATCCTTATGTGGCCACCACTCTCCGCTTCGGCATTGAAGGAACCCACTGGAATATGTCCTCCACCGAGCAGGGTATTGCCGACTTCACCGGCACCCCTAACGAAGATCCTTCCAATAGAGCCTACTTCTGCTGGTACGGCGCACAGTTTGGCTCCATCATGGACCTGCTGGCAGTTCCCGCGGGAACCGATCCTAACTTGTTGGATGGTCTGAAAGCTGCCAACGAGAGCGCCAATACCAACACCAATATGGGCTTTATCTTTGATCCTAAGGCCGTTGAGAATGAGATCTCTGCCTGCTCCTCCGTTGTTGGCGAGTATACCACGGATCTTATCTGGGGCTTCAAGGCTCTGGAAGGCGAAGCTTATGAGGTTGTGGAGCCCAAGGTTGACGCTTGGCTGGACGAGTTCCTGGCGAAGCTGGAGTCCTCCGGCATTCAAAAGGTCATCGACGAGGCCCAGAGCCAGTTGGATACTTGGAGAGCCGCCAACAAGTAATTGCGATTTCTAACTGATAATGAAACGAATCACTGTTTTAAATTTCGTATGAATGAAATATGAAATACTGAAGTACAGAGGTTCGTGTTGCCTCAGTGATAGTATCTGGGGGACGGTTCCTGTCATAAAAATTATGGCCCGGAGCCGTCCCCCTTTTGCGTCATCAAACAGGAGATATGCTATTTTTACAAAAAGCCGCTGGAAGGAGTGGAAAAAATGTTTGAATTTACCTCTGCAACCCCGGAATCCCTGGGGATTCCCTCCCAGGCCGTGATAGACCTGCTGGACGAAATGAAGGAACACCGCCTGGTGATGCACAGCGTGCTGCTGCTGCGCCACGGCAAAATAGCGGCCGAGGCCTACAGCGAGCCGGTATATGACCGGGACCGGAAGCACCGGATGTACTCGGTGAGCAAGAGCTTTACCTCTGTGGCCATCGGCATGATGATTACCGAGGGCAAGCTCTCTCTGGACACCAAGGTTGCGGATATCTTCCCGGAATACCTGCCGGAAAATCCCAACCCCTACATGATGGAGGCCACCGTCAGCGACCTGCTGCGGATGTCGGTCTTTAACGAAACCGGCTCCTATGACTGGGACACCGAGAACTTTGTCAAGAGCTTCTTTAACGCCCCCTACGCCATGCACAAGCCGGGTCTGGTCTTCCACTACGACACCGCCGGTACTACCACCCTCTGCGGCATCGTGGAGAAACTGGCAGGGAAGCCCATCCTGGAGTACATGCGCCCCCTGCTGGATGAGCTGGGGATTTCCAAGGACATCTGGTGCGTGGAGACCCCGGAGGGGGGCTCCTGGACTGGCAGCGGCATTCTGGCAACTCCCAGGGATTTGGCCAAGTTCGCCCAGTTCTGCCTCCAGCAGGGAGAATGGAACGGAAAGCAGCTGGTGAGCCGGGAGTATATGCAGGCGGCCACCTCCTGGCAGATTGACACCACGGTTTCCGACCCCGGCTATCCCAACCCCATCGGCTATGGCTACCAGTTCTGGATGCTGAAAGAAGGGGGCTTTTCCTGCAACGGCATGGGCAGCCAGTTTGCCTTTATCATGCCGAAATACGACGCCATCATGATTACCACCGCCGACAACCAGGGCATCAACAACGCCGACGACGCCCTGCGGCAGATGTACTACCGCTTCTTAAAGAAGATTTCCGACGAACCCCTTCCGGAGAACCCGGAAAAGCAGGCGGAGCTGGAAAGCCGCCGGGTTCTGTCCATCCCCCTGCCCAACGGCAAGGCGGACAGCCCCATGGCGGAAAAAATCTCCGGCGTGAAGTACGAGTTTGAGGAGAACCTGTTCAAATGGAAGTGGATGCGGGTGGACGTTTCCGACAAGTGCTATACCCTAACCTATGATAAGGGACAGGGGGAGCAGGTGATCAAGCTGTTCCGGGGCGGGTACGATTTCTTTGAATTCCCGGACAAATACGCCGGAAAGCGGATCAATGTCATGGAGAAAAACTACCGCTGTATCTCCGCCGCTGCCTGGCCCCTGGAGAACACGCTGCTGGGTTTGGTCTATTCGGTAGATGACTATGTAGGCACCCTGAAAATGCAGTTCAGCTTTGAGGACGACACTCTGACCGTGTTTATGACCAAGAACGCCGAAAACTTCTTTAGCGATTACCGGGGATATTTGGCGGGTCACGCTGTTAAAGAGTAATAAACGTAACTTCTCCAGAAAGGAGAGATCGACTTGAAAAAGTATGTGATTGTCGGCACCGGGGGCCGGGGGCTGGACTCCTACGGCAGGCCGCTGGTGGAAAACTACAAGGACTGCGCGGAATTGGTTGCGGTCTGCGACATCAACGGCAAGCGGGCCAAATACGCGGCTAGCTGCCTGGGGAATATCCCCGCTTACACAGACTTTGACCAGATGCTCCAGGATCATAAGCCGGATGTGGTGATTGTCACCTGCAAGGACTGCGCCCACGCGGAATATACGATTAAGGCGCTGGAGTTCGGCTGTGACGTCATCAGCGAAAAGCCCATGACCACCGACGAAAAGATGTGCGCCGAAATCCTGGAGGCGGAAAAACGCACTGGCCACAAGGTGACTGTCACCTTCAACATGCGGTTTATGAACTTCTGCGTCAAGCTCAAGGAGCTGATGCGGGAGGGGGTTGTGGGGGATGTGCTCAGCGTCCACTACGAATGGCTGCTGGACACCAGCCACGGGGCGTCCTACTTCCGCAGGTGGCACTCCATCCGCGCCTGCTCCGGGTCGCTGCTGATACATAAATCCACCCATCACTTTGATCTGCTCAACTGGCTGATTGAGGACGAACCGGTGAAGGTAAACGCCTTTGGGACCCGGCGGTTCTACGGCCACACCAGGGAGGAGCGGGGCGAGCGGTGCCTAACCTGTCCCTATAAGAAAACCTGCGAATTCTACATGAACATAGAGACCGAGGACCGTGGCGAGATGAAGAAGATGTTCCTGGACTGCGAAAGCGAGGACGGGTACATCCGGGACCGGTGCGTGTTCTCAGATGAAATTGACATTGAGGACAGCGTTTCGGTCAACGTCAAGTACGCCAAGGGGGCGGTGATGAGCTACTCCCTGACCGCCCATTCCCCGTATGAGTGCATGAAGCTGGTGATCAATGGGACCAAGGGGCGGCTGGAGGCGGACACGGCCTTTGGCGGGGAGCATGTCAAGGTGTATAACCGGGAAGGCGAGTGCATTGTCTATGACCGGAGCCATGTGAAGCCGCTGCCCGGCGGACACGGCGGGGCGGACCCGGCGTTAAGGGACAATCTGTTCCGGGGCTACACCGAGGACCCCCTGGGCCAGATGGCGGACACCAGGGCGGGGGCCATGTCCATAGGGATAGGTATCGCGGCCAACAAGTCCATGGCAGAGGACCGGGCGGTGTACCTGAAGGAGTTTTTGGGGGATTTTTACCCGGAGATGAATCAGTTTTAATCCGCCGGGACAGAAAGGATGAAACGACATGAAAAAGTATGTGCTGGTGGGCACGGGCTTCCGGGGCTTGGGTTCCTACATTGAGCCGCTGGTAAAGGAGTACGGCGATTGTGCCGAGCTGGCCGCGGTCTGTGACCTGAACCTGAAGCGCGCCAGGTTCGCTTCGGAGCATGTGGGTAAGGTGATTCCCGCTTACACCGATTTTGATCAGATGCTTCAGGACCACAAGCCCGATGTGGTTATCGTAACCACCAAGGACAGTATGCATGAAAAGTACATCATCAAGGCGCTGGAGTTCGGCTGCGACGTCATCACCGAGAAGCCCATGACCACCACCGCTGAAATGTGCGCCAATATCCTGGAGGCAGAAAAGAGAACCGGTCACAAGGTAACCGTTACCTTTAACCTGCGGTTCATGAATTTCTATGTAAAGCTAAAGGAGCTGATTTCCAGCGGAATGCTGGGGGATATTCTCAGCGTTCACTTTGAGTGGCTGCTGGACACCTCCCACGGCGCGGATTACTTCCGGCGCTGGCACTCTATCCGGGAGAACTCCGGTTCTCTGCTCATTCACAAATCTACCCACCACTTTGACCTGGCAAACTGGCTGATTGACGACGAGCCCGTAAAGGTAAACGCTTTTGGTACCCGCCGGTTTTACGGCGACGGCGCCAAAAGGGAGCATGGCGAGCGCTGCCTGACCTGCCCCTATAAGAAAACCTGTGAGTTCTATATGAACATTGACAGTGAGGAAAACGGCATTTCGCTGAAAAAACTATACCAGGACTGCGAGGACGTGGACGGGTATCTGCGGGACCGCTGCCTGTTCTCCGATGTGATTGACATCGAGGACAGCGTTTCGGTGAGCGTCAAGTACGCCAAGGGCGCGGTGATGAGTTACTCCCTGACCGCCCACTCCCCCTATGAGTGCATGAAGATTGTCATCAACGGCAAAAACGGGCGACTGGAGGCGGACAACGCCTTTAACGTGGAGACCATCAAGTTCTACAACCGGGAGGGCGAGTGCGTCAACTACGACCGCAGCCATGTGAAACCCACTGCGGGCGGCCACGGCGGCGCGGACCCGGCCCTGCGGGACCACCTGTTCCGGGGTTATACCTCCGATCCGCTGCACCAGATGGCGGACACCAGGGCCGGGGCCATGTCCATAGGGATAGGCATTGCGGCTAACAAATCCATGGCCGAGGACCGGGCAGTGTACCTGAAGGAGTTCCTGGGAGAGTTCTACCCTGAGATGAAGTAAACAAACCGTTAGATAAAAAGGAGAGAAATTATCATGAAAATAGTCATTTCCAAAACCGCCGGCGAGCTGGGCATGAGGGCCGCCAAGGCCTCCGCTGAAATCATCAAGGCCGCCATTGCCGAAAAGGGCGTGGCCAGAATCATTCTTTCCACCGGCGCTTCCCAGTTTGAGACCCTGGAGCACCTGGTGAAGGAGGACATCGATTGGAGCAAGGTGGAGATGTTCCACCTAGACGAGTATGTGGACCTGCCGGAAACCCATCCCGCCAGCTTCCGCAAGTACTTAAAGGAGCGGTTTGTGGCCCCCACCGGCGTGAAAATGACCCACTTTGTGGACGGCACCCAGGAGGGTATCGCCAAGCTGACCGAGGAGATTAAGAAGGCCCCCATCGACGTGGGATTGATCGGCATCGGCCGCAACGCCCATATTGCCTTCAACGACCCGCCCGCGGACTTTGAGACCAAGGTCTCCTACCTGATTGTCAACCTGGACACCGCCTGCCGCAACCAGCAGGTGGGCGAGGGATGGTTCGCCACCATCGACGACGTGCCCAAGCAGGCAGTCAGCATGAGCGTGTGGCAGATTATGCAGTGCAAGCATATCATCTCCGCTGTTCCCCATGCCGAGAAGTCCTGGGCGGTCGCCCAGACCCTGGCGAATGAGCTGACCAATAAGGTTCCCGGCACCATGCTCAAGACCCACGACAGCTTCCAGCTGTTTGTGGATGCCAATTCCTACGCCGACGCCAAGGAGATTGTCACCCTCAAGGGCGAAACCGTGTGCGAGGATTACCGCTAATTGCCGATTGCTGAATAAAGATATGGGAGCGCGCCGGGCGGCGCGCTCCTCCAAGGGGCGGACCGATTTGACTATGCAGGTACTGTTCATTGATGGTAATATGTATGAACACGCTTGTGTGGTGGAACCGGTCCGTCCTTTTAAAGGATAGGGGGACTGAAACGTTGAAGATTGAAATTCCCTACGGCAAAACAAAGCAAACCCTGGAAATATCGGAGGACCGGGTCCGGGCGGTGATCTCCCCCCGGAAGCCGGAGGCGGAAAGCCGCACCCAGGAGCAGATTGTCCGGGACGCCCTAGAACATCCCATCGGGAGCCTCCGCCTGGGGGAGCTGGCAAAGGATAAGGAAAAAATCCTGGTGATTACCAGCGACCACACCAGGCCGCTGCCCAGCCATATCACCCTGCCGCTGTATCTGGCGGAAATCCGGGCGGGGAATCCGGCGGCGGATATCACCATACTCATCGCCACCGGGATGCACCGTCCCCCCACCATGGAGGAGATGCGCGCCAAGTTTGGGGCGGAGACGGTGGAGAAGGAGCGGTTTGTCATCCACAACGCCAAGGACGATGAAAATATGGTGCTGTTCGGGACCCTTCCCTCCGGCGGGGAGCTTTGGCTCAACCGGCTGGTGAAGGAGGCGGACCTGGTGGTATCCGAGGGATTCATCGAGCCCCACTTCTTCGCGGGCTTTTCCGGCGGGAGAAAGAGCATCCTCCCCGGCGCAGCGGGGAAAAGGACGGTGCTGTATAACCACAACGCCGGGTTTATCCAGGACCCCCTGGCAAGGCAGGGCATCCTGGAGGGCAACCCCATCCACCGGGATATGGCCTTTGCCGCCGAACAGGCGGGGCTGGCCTTTATCCTAAACGTCCTGCTGGACGAGGACAAGCGGATTGTGGCCGCCGTGGCCGGGGACAGCGTCAAGGCCCATGAAAAGGGCTGCCAGATGTGTCTGGAGATGACCCAGGTCCCCGGCGTGGGGGCGGACATCGCCGTAACCTCCAACGGGGGGTATCCCCTGGACCAGAATGTGTACCAGTCGGTGAAGGGACTTACCGCGGCGGAGGTCTGCGTCCGGGAGGGCGGGGTGATTGTCATCTGCGCGGCCCTGGGGGACGGACACGGGGGGAAGGATTTCTTCCACTGGTTCGCCGACCGGGAGAACCCGCAGGAGGTCACCCGCGACATTGAGAACATCCCGGCGGACAACACCCTGATGGACCAGTGGCAGGCCCAGATTCTGGCCAGGGTGATGGAAAAGGCTTCGGTGATATTTGTCACCGGGCCGGAAAACAAAGAGCTGATTGAAGCCATGCACATGGGCTGGGCGGAAGACGTCAACGCCGCTATAAAGAAAGCAGATACTATGCTGAGGAATGCTTCGGCTTCGGTCACGGTGATCCCCGACGGCGTGGGCGTGATTGTCCAAAAACCTGTGGATTAAGGGGGAAGACAGAATGAGCCATTTGACCATCGGCATTGCCGGAGGCTCCGGCAGCGGAAAATCTACCTTTGCCAAAATATTGGCGGAGCGGCTGAACCCGGTAAAGACGGTGATGATTTCCACCGACGGATTTTTCCGGCGGCCCCTCCCCAAAATGATTTCCCCCTCCTCCGGCAGGGAGTACGAGGACTGGAACTCCCCGGAGTCCATCGACTTGGAGAAGGTGATAGAGGCCGTCCGGCAGAGCCGCCAGGAGGGTGACGAATCCCAGGTGGTGATTGTGGAGGGATTAAGCGTCCTGTATTTCCCGGAGCTGGTGGAGATGATGGACCTGAAAATCTTCATCGACCTGGACTCGGACGAGCGGATGTACCGCAGAATCAAGCGCAACATGAAGATGTGGGGCGTCCCCATGGAGGAGGTGGCGGACTATTACCTGGAGTCCGCCAAGTTCGGAGAGGAGCGGTATTTTCTCCCCACCAGGCGAAAGGCAGACCTTGTGTTCAGCGGGGCTTCGGACTTTTCAAAGCCCGCCTCGGTGGTGGAAGCCTGGGCCCGGGAGCAGATGAAGTGACTTTGATTGGCAGGAGGAATGGATAGGACATGGAGGAACTCAAGATAGCCCTCTTTGGGGTGGGCGGCTTTGCGGCCAACTATCTCCACGTGATGAAGCAGCCCAAACGGGAAAAGCTGCGCCTGGTGGGTGCGGTGGACCCCTTTGTCAAGGAGTGCGGTTTGTGCCCGGTGTATGGCAGCTCCGAGGAACTGTACCGGGAGCACAGACCGGATATCGTGATACTGGGGACGCCGATACAGTTCCACGCGGAACAGGCGATTGAGGCATTTGAACACGGCTGTCATGTGGTATCGGAGAAGCCCATCGCCGCCACCATGGAGGAGGTCCGGCGGATGCTGGAGGCCCGCGACAGGGCGGGGAAGAAGCTCTCGGTGGGGTTCCAGCTCTGCTATGACCCGGTGGTCCGGGCCATGAAGGCGGACGTGGACGCCGGGGTGTTCGGCAAACCGGTCTCCCTGAAGGCCATGGTGCTGTGGCCCAGGGATTGCACCTACTACCATCGGGGGAGCGGCTGGGCCGGGAAGAAATTTGACGCCCAGGGCAGGCCCATCTTCGACAATGTGCTGAGCAACGCCACCGCCCATTACCTGATGAATATGCTCTATGTGTGCGGCGCGCCGGTTTCTTCCCTGGAATGCGCCACCTACCGGGCGAACCCCATCGAAACCTTTGACACCGCGGTGATGAAGGGAAAATCCGAAAACGGGGCGGAGCTGTTTATCGCGGTCTCCCATGCGGTGGACCGGGGGGAGCAGCAGGACCCAATGTTTGAATACACCTATGAAAAGGCGGTGATCCGCTTCGGTGGGGCGGGGACAAGGGGAACCAGCCTGACTGCGGAGTTCACCGACGGTCAGGTGAAGGACTACGGCGTCGTCTACCAGGACTATGGCGAAAACCTGTGGAACATGGTGGACGCCATCCGGGAGGATACCCCCATCTTCTGTACCGGGGAAATGGCTTCCTGGCACATCGATGCCCTGGAGAAGCTGCGCAAAATCCAGCCGGAATCCACCCCCTTCCCGGAAAGCTGGATCACAGAGACCGATGGCCTCCGCTGGGTCCCAGGATTGGCGAAGGAGCTGTTCCGGTGCTGGGCAAGCCGGGAGCTCCCCAAATGGGATGGGAAGGCGGCAGGATTAGATAAGGGTGAGGGAAGATGCTGATTTTTCTGCTGTTCGTCATGGCTTTCCTCTATTCCTTCCAGTCCCTTTTTACCCGGATTTACGCCGCCAACTATGCGGGGCCGGACAAGACGGAGTCCACGGCGGTCTTTTCAGTGTGTTATGGGCTGTTTATCGCCTTTACCTCCCTGGCGGCCAACGGATTTTCCTTCCGGCCTTCCTGGCAGACCTGGCTGTTTGGGCTGCTTAACGCGGCGGTTCTGTTCCTCTACAACAACTCAATGATAGAGGCGGGCAGCCGGGGCTCCTATGCCTTTATGATGATCTTCTGCATGTACGGCGGCATCCTTGGCCCGGCCCTGGTGGGGACCGTGTTCCTCGACGAACAGCTCACCGGCCTACAGATATTCGCCGTGATTCTGATGCTGGCCTCCCTGGTGGTGATGAACCTAAAGGGAATCTCCTTTAAGGGGAACACCGGGGCCTATTACATCTGGTGTATCCTGCTGTTTATCGCCAACGGCCTGTACGGGGTTATCATGACCCTCCAGGCGGAGGTGATGAAGGGGGCGGAACGGGCGGAGATGCTCACCATCCTGTTTGCCCTGTCGGCTGTCACTGCGGCGGCGGTGGAAATCGCACGGAAGCGGGGGAAAAAGCTGGCGGAGGGCTTTCACATGGGCAAAAGGGCCGCCCTCTCCCTGCTGGTCTGCGGGATATCCGCCACAGCAGCGGTCAACCTGCTGATGTACATCCTGCCCCAGATGGAGTCCAGCATCCTCTACACCATCAACAACGGCAGCGGGCTGGTGCTCTCCATCCTCTATTCGCTGATTCTGTTCCACGAGCGGCCCCGGAAGGACCAGATTGTGGGCATGGTTATGGCGGTTGCCAGCATTGTGCTGATTGAAATTTAAGCCTGCCGGAAGCGCGGGCGAGAAAGAAGGTATTTACATGAAACTCGGAGCTGTTGGGCGCACGGTGCGCCTGGGAATGATCGGCGTAGGGCATAGGGGCCTGCCCCAGCTGGACCTGCTGCTGGCTATGCCGGACGTGGAGGTGTTGGCGGTCTGCGATGTGTACGAGGACCGGGTGAAGGAGGCCCAAGAGCATGTAACCAAGGCCAAGGGCAACACCCCGGACGCCTGCCTGGATTACCGGGAAGTGACCTCCCGCGCCGATATTGAGGCGGTGGTCATCATGACCGACTGGACCACCCACATCACCATTGCCGTGGACGCCATGGAGCACGGGATTATCCCGGCCATGGAGGTGGGTGGGGCCACCTCGGTGGAGGAGTGCTGGCAGCTGGTCCGTACCAGCGAGAAGACCGGCATCCCGGTGATGCTGCTGGAAAACTGCTGCTATGGCCAGGTGGAGATGACGCTGCTCAACATGATCAAGAAGGGCATGTTCGGGGAGCTGGTCCACTGCCGGGGCGGATACCAGCACGACCTGCGGGAGGAAATCGGCAATGGAGATATCAAGCGCCACTACCGCCAGGACAACTTCCTCAACCGCGACGGGGAGCTGTACCCCACCCACGAGCTGGGGCCCATTGCCAAGTACCTGAACCTGAACCACGGCAACCGGATGCTCACCCTGGTTTCCATGTCCACCAAGGCGCTTGGCGAACACGAGTGGATGAAGAAAAACCGCCCCGATTCCCCCCTTGTTAAGGCCAAGTTCCGCCAGGGGGATGTGGTGACTACCATGATCAAATGTGCCAACGGGGAGTCCATTGTGCTGACCCACGACTGTTCCCTGCCCAGGCCCTATTCGCGGGGCGGTTATCTACAGGGGGTAAAAGGGCTCTGGGAGGAGGACAACCGGGGCATCTACCTGGAAGACAGGACCAAGCCCAACGAGAAGGGCGATCATGTCTTTGAACCGGACAAGGCGTATATGGAGGAATTTATCCATCCCCTGTGGAAGGAATTCCAGGAATCGGGGATTACCGGCGGCCATGGGGGAATGGATTACCTGGTATTCCGGGCGTTTATCCAGTCGATACAGGAGAACAAGCCCTTCCCCATCGACGTATACGACGCAGCAAGCTGGATGGCTGTCACCTGTCTGAGCGAGCAGTCCATTGCCATGGGCTCCGCGCCGGTGGAGGTTCCCGATTTCACCAGGGGCAGATGGATGCACAGGGAGAAGCGGGAGGGGGATATCTTCTCACTGGACCAGGTTTGTGAGGAAGCGTTTGAGGGTTAAAAGAACCCAAGAAAACCGCTAACCAACGTCAAATCAAAAAGGTTTCGGGTCCAGGGGCCTTTCCTCAAAAGGCCCCTGGTCGCGCCCGCAGGCGCGAAACACCCCTGCACCGGCTTAAAAGCACAAAAAACCACACCTAAAAACCGCTTAATCAAAAAGCCCGTATAGTTGCGGTGCTGTCCGTCGGTTCAGAAATATGCCTGCCTAAATTTTTCTTCATAGCACCATCTCCAGAATGAAATAAAAACCGTAAAAAATTTGCTCATAAATCACAAAGTAATTTTTGACTATCTTTTCAAAAGTTCTTATATGCCGGTATAGCCTATTGTTACAGGCTTTTCCGGCATTTTTCGTTATGGAAGATATTCTCAAATCTTCTTATATCCCCGTATGTTTTGGTGTTCAAAAGTAGTATGTGGAGTAGTAAATTCTCCGTTTACTACTTAGGCAATCAGCCGCTTCATTTCTGTTATCGACGTTTCGGAAGTCGTATGCGCGTAATAGTTCAGCGTCATATTGATGTTGGAATGTCCCATGATGTACTGCAATGCCTTTGGGTTCATTCCTGCATTTGCTAACGTGGTGCAGAATGTGTGGCGTAAGGTGTGCGGTGTCATTACCTTTGGCAATGCTACCTTTTGCGTTTTGTTGTATTTCCTTACAAGCCCCCGGAACATACTTTCATAGTTGACTGCCACTTTTGGCAAGCCGTTCCGGTTAAGGAACAGAAACTTTGTGTAGCCCTCCAAAATAACAGGCTGTGCATATTTCCGTTTGTTCAGCACCCGTTGAAATGCTTCCAACACTTTTTCACTCATAGGAATAACCCGGTTGCCGCTTTTGGTCTTAGGCGTTTCCACATAGTAGCCCACGTCTGCAATCTTCAAAAGTTGGCGGTCTACATTGATAAGCTGTTTGTCTAAGTCAATGTCAGCTTCCGTCAGTCCGCAGAGTTCCGAAATGCGAAGCCCTGTCCCTAACAGTATGATAATCTCGTCGTAGTATTTCTGATAGACTTTATCATGCTGCACAAAGGACAGAAAAGCCGCTTCCTGCGTAGGGGATAGAGGTTCCTTTGGTTCCGTATCATCTTCAAGGACTGTGTTCAACTGGAAGTCAAACGGATTTTTACGAATACAATCGTCCTGTATGGCTGTGTAAAAGGCAGCCTTTAAGGAACGCTTGTAGTTGTTGATAGTCTTGAAGCCGTAACCTTTTTCTTTCATGCGTAACGCCCATTCCTTTGCGTCGGAGAGCTTCACATTTTCAATCCGGCAGGCTCCAAGTTTATCCTCCTGCAAAATCCGCATAAGCTGTTTTCGCCCCTGCTTTGTACCATGCCGCACATTTGCCCGGTGGCGTATCTGCTTTGCGTAGAGCTGGCAGACTGTCATTTTCTTTCCGATATGGTCGATACCGTCGTCAAGGTCTTTTTGGATTTCTTTCTCTTTTTCCCTCAACGCTATATCGTCGCGTTTTCCTGCCGGGGTTTTGTCCGTAGGCACTAACTTCCAAGAATACACAAACTGCGGTTTCCCAAAGGTATCTATATATTTGTAGGCATATCTCCCGTCTTTTCTCTGGCTCTCTCCGGTGCGGAGAATACGATTTTTATTATCCCGTCTTTTTTCCGACATCGTTATGCTCCTTTCCATAATGGAAAGAGCCTTGATATGCTTGACTACATTGTACCACATTCAAGGCTCGATTTCACTATCATATTGCGTCCACCGTATCAATCATTTTTTCAAACTGCTTCCGCTTAATCTGAATACGGTTTCCGTTCATCATTACCCAGTCCGGGACGGGATTTTCTTCTGCCAGTTTCCGCAGCTTGCTTTCTCCGATACGGAAATATTTTGCTGCTTCTTCTATGGTAAGCGTGTACTTTTCCCAAATCGGCACGTCGTTATTGTTCAATTTGTCGTCCCCCTTTCTTAATGGGTCAAAAGTTAATCTGTAACATAGGCTTTAATCGGACGGCTATTAGCGTAACCTCATGGGAGTTGCACCCCTCCGGCGGTCTGCCGAAGCCCTACCCATTGCCTGCGACGCTTCTAACGCTCGGACTATGGCTGTAAGGAAGTATCATTATGTATTCTGTGCGTTATCGCCCGCAGGCTGCTATCTCTGCTTTACGGTGTGGTATTTCTCGCTCACTTTTCTATTAAGAGAAAGGTCATGGCGTACCCGCCGCATGGCTCGACACAAAAGGAACGTATCCGATTTGCCTTATGCTGCGTTGCCGTTCTATTGCGCCGCTTTCTTTGTCAAGGAACAAAAAAGTTCAAGTAAGTAAGCAGCGGAAAGGGGGACGCTGCTCGCAACTATCTTAAACTTTGAATGAAAGGACTGCCCGTATAAGGTGTGAACGCAAACGGTCGCGTATATCTTCATCTATGCCATAATAAGTATTGCCGCGCTCGTTGCGGAGAGTTCGCATAGAGAGATAAGCTATTTCACTATCATAATGTTGTATAACAATGTTCATAGCTTCCGGGTCGCCCTTAATTGCAGCTATGATTACCGGATAAGGTAACAAGCCGCGTTCATCTTGTTCGGTGTTACCAATCATTTTCGTCATAGGCGCGTTCCTCCAAATAGCGTTTTAACAGTTCAAAAGAGCTTGTCCGTCTGTACTGTACGGTACTTCTCGGAATGTTGTGGAGCTTTGCAATTTCCACATCACTCATATCAAAGAAATAATACAGCAGGACGGCTTCGCGCTTTTCTTCCGGCAGGGAGTGCAGAGCTTCGGCAAGCAGCTTTGCAGTAATTTCTTTTCCTGCTATAACAAAGGATTTTTCAGCTTCATCATCTGCAAAATACTGGTCGCAAACAAAAAGCTGCTTTTCTTCCTGTGAAGTTAAGTCAGAAAAAGTAACTTCGCGTCGCTGCCGACGCTTTATATCCCTTTTGGCTGCAAGCATTTCATTCTGTAAAGCTCGCTTACAATAACCGTTAAAAGCACAACGGATTTGCCACTGGGTACGAATAGGCTCATTCATGGTTTCACCTCCTTTCGCGTTGGCAAAAGTGGTGATGACTTCCCCTTTCGTAACCCCCAGTTCCACTCGACAAAACTATGCCAATCAGTTTGAAAATTTTTTGAAAAAATTTTGGGGGAAAAAGAAAATGCGCCTACCTGCAAGGCGCAGACAGACGCATAGGAAATAACAGCAGTATTTAATTGATTTGACAGTTCATACCAATGCCCGGAATATCCTGTTGTAAGGTATAAACTTTTTTTGACAAAAGACTTCCATTTGTCAGATAAGTAAAGACTATTTCACTCAACATAACGGCAACCTCCTATATGCCGCCATGCTGATTGCAAGGTTAAATAGGGGCGTCGTTGCTTAAATTATGCAAAAAGAAGCGGCGGCTCTAAAAATCAAAGCCACCGCTTCAAAGGCGCGTGAAAATATATCTGCATTACGACGGCTTTTTTTCTTTTGCCGTCGCCCGGCAGGTAAAATGAATAATTAACTCCAAAATGGTGTCATTCTTCAAAGTTTATCAGCTTATATTTAGTTATCCCATGACTTGATGTTTTTTTACTATATTCTTTATCATTAAGGAAAATAGAACTACAACAATCATATTAAAAAGTAACATGATAATAGGTTGTTGAATACCTATATATGTTTTCATTTTGGCAAATACACCATTCATATGAAGCATAAAAATCGGACAAATTTCTTGTAATTTTTGGAGTAACGGTACGCTCTCAGTAAAGTCAAATAAAACTGGTAAAAAACATACTACACATGAAGTAATAAGAGCTGTAACCGGAGTATTCAATTTAGCGCTAATAAACAGTGTGATAATTGTCATTGCAACAATTCCCAATATATTGCATACTACTGAAATCAAAAACATTTGTAAGAAAGTCAAATTATAGGTAGAGGTTGCATAATGTAATGAAGATTGAATATTTACATTCCACCCTTGTAGTCCATATATCCCCATATATAGAATAAAATTAAGTAATAAGAAAATAACGTACATTGCTGTAATAGTTTCTAAAGAAGCAATGATTTTCGCTGTCACTAATTTCGTTTTTCCATAACGCGCCGCATAAATCACACTATCTGTATGGCAAGCATATTCTTCTGAAAAAACCGGGGATAAAGTAATTACGACAAGCAGACATAAAAGTATCGCTAAAATACTTCCCATACTGGATAGCATTTTATCCCACCCATCACAATATCCCAAAACAACAGACTTATGATTAGGATAAGCTTCTTCAATGGATTGCATCTTTCCGTCTGGTTCTGTCATATATTCCAAAATAGCTGTTTGGTCTCTGTAAACATGAAGTGCAGAAAAAGCCGAATTTTCGTCTTTTGTATCGGTAGCTGTTTTGGCTTCTGCTATTTTTTGCTCCATGAGTGTTAATATTTCCGGGGTCAATTCGCCTGCAAATATATCTGCATTTTCTTTTCTTTGTTCAATCGCAGCAAATCCGCTTACTGTATCCATTTTCCCAGTATCATAATTATAAAATACAGAACTATAATTAAATTGAAACAGAAAAAAATAGGCTATTATTAGGATAACTCCTGTAATAAAAAGAATTTTAGTTTGCTTCCTTGAAAGTATCTTTTCCCTCTCTGCTTTTATCATATCATTCATTATCAGACACCTCCGCAAAATAGTATAAATACAAATCCTCTAATGTCGGCTCTACATTCCATGCAGTTGTATAAGGCGATACTTCTGATATAATTCTTAAACGCTCAGCTTCTGCACTATGTTTTAGATTTGCTACAATATAATTTTTCTCTAATAGTTCGATTTCCTGCCTAGGCACGTCACATTCCCACACAAAAGAATGGATTGACTTCAAAATTGTTTCAGGCGAACCTTGACGTAATAATTCTCCATTTTTCATAATCAGTATTTCTTTTGCGATATATTCAACATCGGAAACAATATGTGTTGACAAAATCACAATACGATTTTCAGCTAACGTACTAATAAGATTACGAAATCTAACACGTTCTTTTGGGTCAAGCCCTGCTGTTGGTTCATCTAAAATTAAAATTTTAGGATTATTCAAAAGTGCTTGAGCAATCCCCAACCTTTGCTTCATACCGCCAGAAAAAGTTTTTATTTTTGCATTTTTTTGTTCCGTTAAGCCTACTTTTTCTAACAATTCTAAAGAACGATTATGGGCTTTCTTATGCGGAAGACCTTTAATTGCCGCAATATACATCAAAAATTTATATGCTGTAAAGTTTGGATAATACCCAAAATGCTGTGGCAAATATCCTAAAATATTACGATATTGTTCCCCTAAGTCGTGAATGTTTTGCCCATTGAACATAATAGCCCCTTTGGTTTCTGTTTGAACATCACATATCATACGCATAAGAGTAGTTTTACCTGCACCATTTGCGCCTAGTAAACCATATACGCCATTCGTCAAAGTTGCATTAAAACACCGTACAGCTTTCTTTTTTCCATATTCTTTAGAAAGATTATTTATTGTAAGTTCCATGCCAATTCTCCTATCATTTTTTCATGTTTCATGTAGTTCCATATCGTTTTCCCTAATAAGATAAGCGAAAAGAAATAAAAAGCAACCCAACCCCATAACATTGATGTTTCAAATAGAATTTCCTGCTTTAAGATAATTGAAAATATGACTGCTATACAAATCATACATACAAATAAGTGATAAGTAATTTGCCCCTTTTCATTTTTTATAATTGTAAAAAGGTAGCAAGTACAAGAAATATTAAATGGAACCATACCATACAAAATTATTTCAAGTATGGATTGTTGATAATAAAAACTTGTTATTACTAAAACACTTGTTATTAAAAATAAATCAGCTAAGCCAATGATTAACATACGACAAGCGGTAATCTTTACTAACTGGCAACGACTGGATTGTTCTATTTCCCACATATCGTAAATGTTACTTTTAGAAACTTCTCGAACCCCCACCAACACGATTAGCGGAATAATGATTACAAGTACTGTTAAAGGATAATGGAGAGGAACACTCCAGTAGCCGAATAAACAAACTACCAAAATAGATATAATAATCAATCCTATTTGTATAATCCAAAAAGAAAAAGGTAAATACTGTAATTGACTTAACAAAATATTTTGTAAAGAATTTTTATTAAATTCAGCACTATCCATGTATTTTTTTCCGGCAGAAATCAGTTCATTCATTTTGTTTTCTGGTATGACAGATGTATCATAAAGCCGCAACCATTCTTGAATGTCATTATTTTTTTTCATACATTATCGCCTCCTTTGAAATCTTTAAGGTATCGTTCTATTTTTTGCAATCCCTGTCTTAGTCTGGATTTTACAGTGGGGATATTTGACTTTGTAATTTTTGCAATCTCTCGTATTTTCAAGTTATGATAAAAACGTAAAATGATAACTTCTTTCTGATAATCAGGCAATGAATGAAGTGCTCTGCGAACTTCTATTTTATTTTCATTTTCTATCACTTTTTCTAAAGTATCGTTTGTGTCATCTATAATATCTAAAGCGTTTAAGTCTGTGTATGTGGGCTTCGCTTTTTTGAAATAGTTATTACAAGTATTTGCGGCGATAGTTAGTAGATAATTTTGAAACTTTCCTAACATACGAACAGTATGAATATTCTCTAACAGTTTCAAAAATACATCTTGTGTAATATCTGCTGCGGTGTCAGTATCTCCATTTAATCTCCGATAACAAAACTGATAAATTACACTGTAATATTTACGGACTAATATATCAAATGCTTCTGTATCGCCCGCTTGTATTTTTTTTATCAATATAAAATCTTCGATGTTGTGTCACCGCCTTTCTTTTGTAAAACGTCTTACACTGTATAAACAATTAAGGATATAAAAAGGATTTAAATTTTTCAAAAAAATTTTTTCAACTTACAAGCATACTAATTATACCCGGATATTCAAACAATAGCAATTTATACTATGCACTATTTCAATCCATACTATGATATGTATAATCATATCCCGAAGAAAAGAGGAACAGTAAAATGTAACTGGGTGAAATAATTATGAAGCAGAGTAAAGAAAAATTCGATTTTAAGACTTTCGGGCAGGCTATAAAAGCAGCAAGGAAAACAAAGGGATTGTCCCGCAACCAGTTAGCGGATAAGCTAAACATTGCGCCCCGATATATCGCCTCCATTGAGAACAGCGGGCAGCACCCAAGTTTACAGATTTTGTATGAGCTTGTAACCCTGCTTGACGTATCAGTAGACCAGTTCTTTTTTCCGGAACGGGAACAGGAGAAGTCCACTCGCCGCCGTCAGCTTGATACCATGCTTGACACTATGAGCGAAACGGACTTAAAAATCATGTCTGCTACTGCAAAAGGCATAGAAGAAGCCAACAATGACAGGACGGGGGAATAATGTTCCCTCGTTTTCGTCTACATAGAGTTCTTGAAGCGTCGCAGGATTGCGGCGTTTTTCTTTTGCTATTCTTTGGCAAAAAAGACCTTTTAGGCATTGTAGGTAGTAAGGAAAAACTTTCTTAGCAAGCATAGGAAAAGAGTACCCTTTTCCGTATTTTCTTCCTCCCGTCCTGCGGTGCGTCGGTTGAAAATTGCTTGTTGGGAAGTGTCCCAAACCCTCGGAACGGAAAGGAGTGCTTGCATGAACGGACGCAAAAGAAAAGTACAAATCAAATTCTATGTAACAGAGGAAGAAAGGGCATTGATTGAACAGAAAATGAAGCTCGTCCCCACCCGGAACATGGCGGCGTATCTTCGCAAGATTGCCATTGACGGGTATATCATTCAGAC
>JAAWRH010000015.1 GCA_022800935.1 Oscillospiraceae bacterium | reverse complement strand
TTCCAGAACAATCTGAAGAACGCCCAGTCTGAAAAGTACGTTGAGCTGTATCAGACCATTCTCGACCGGTATCTGGCAAACGCGTAATTGCGGCAGCCGGCTGCGATACCCCGCTTGAAATCATCTGAGGAGAGAAAAAGCACGCCGCTTTTTCTCTCCTCTTATTTTGCGGATGGCCTTACTGGCCCAGGAAGGCCGACACAGCCTGTACCCTCCAAGAGGCTTTTTTGAGGGTGAACAGCAGGAAAAAGAGCAGGCACACAAAGAGTGTGCCCGCCCTTCTGCAATCAGCCTTTTACACTTCCTATCACCAGACCGGTGGTGAAATATTTCTGCAAAAACGGATATACCATCAGTACGGGGATAATGGAAATAAAAATCTGTGAGGCCCGCAGGTTTCGGCCGTTTACCAGTAGCATATCGGCGATGGATTGCAGGTCCCCGCTGTTCATAGCGGAGAGGAGGATGTTGTCAGAGGCGCTGAGGATGGTCTGAAGATAGGTTTGCAGGGGGTAATTGTCCGAGAAGTTCATATAAATTCTTCCGTCCATCCAGGAATTCCAGTGGTGCATAAAGGAAAAGAGGATAATGGTAGCCAGACATGGCTTGGCAAGGGGCAGGTACAGACGAATCAAAATATAGGATTGACCCGCGCCGTCCAGCAGGGCGGATTCCTCAATCTCTTTAGGGATGCCCCGGAAGAAATTCATCAGAACCACTGCGTTAAAGATGTTCAGCGCATGGGGGAGGACCAGCGCCCAGACCGAATCCAGGAGGCCCAGGCCCTTTACCAGCAGGAAGGTGGGCACCAATCCGCCGTTGAATATCATGGTAAACAGAAAAAAGCAGATGTAAACCCTTCTCGCGGGGAACTGTTCAGCGTCCTTGGACATGGGATAGGCCATCAGAATTGCCAAAACCGTGTTAAAGGGTACGCCAACCGCTATGCGCAGCAGCGTGATTCCAAAGGCCTTCCAGAATTTTTCGTTTTTAATGACAAAACGGTAGGAGGCCAGCGTAAACCCCTTTGGCCAAAGGGTGACAAGCCCGGAATCCACATACCCGGAGCTGCTGAAGGAGACCGCGAGAATATGGATGAGGGGGAGAATGCAGGTAATGGTAATCAGCGTTATCAGCAGGTAGTTAAAAACCAGAAAAACCTTTCGGCTGGGCGAAGCATATTCTTTCATTCGATTTCCTCCATTTCAGACCGCCCTTAGAATACGCGATAGCCCGCATACCGGTTGGCGAGGAAGTTTGACAGGCTGATCAGAATCAAACTGACGATGGATTTAAACAGTCCCACAGCGGTGGAGAAGGAATACTGCTGCTGCTGTATTCCCAGGCGGTAGACCAGCGTATCAATGATGTCCCCCGTCTCATAGACGGAAACATTGTAAAGATTAAACACCTGGTCAAATCCAGCGTTTAATATCTGACCGATTCCAAGGATGGTCATCAGGGCCACAAAGGTGGCAATGCCCGGCAGGGTGATGTGTATCGTCTGTTTCCACCGCCCGGCGCCGTCCACAGCAGCCGCCTCGTACAGCGTGGGGTCCACTCCTGTCAGAGCCGCCAGATAGACAATGGTGTTGTATCCAAAATTTTTCCACACATCAGTGACCATCAGGGTTTTGCGGAAGACATTTTTGTCCCCCAGAAAGTAGATTGGTTCTATTCTCAGAAAACCCAGAAATTGGTTGACCATTCCGCCGTCAGGGGAAAGTAGGTCAATGAGGATACCGGACAGCACCACCCATGAGAGAAAATAGGGGAGATAGGTGATTGTCTGGACGACTCTTTTATAGGTGCGCACCCGCACCTCATTGAGCAGCAGTGCGAAGCAAACCGGGAACGCCAGGTTCGCAATCACTTTCATAAGGGCGATAATCAAGGTATTCCTGAGGGCCCGCATGGTATCGTCCATCAGAAAAATTCTCTGGAAGTACTGGAGCCCTACCCAGGGAGAACCAAAGATGCCCAGACCGGGCTTGTAATTTTTAAAGGCGATGACAATGCCGAACATAGGTCCATAATTAAAGATAAGAAGGAACAGCAGGGGAATCCACACCATAATATGAAACTCCAAAGTGTTCTTCCTCGTTTGTTTCCGCTTAAAAGGGATACCGGATGTAGTACTCATTTTCTGACTCCTTTTGGGTCAAATACCTTGAAACAGCATCGCCGGGGGCGAAGTCGATACGTTTTCCCGTCGATGCTGCTCAAGGTGCGGGTGTGGGCTGGGTTTATCTGTAGCTTCAGGTCACTTTTTTACGCTCTGATACCAGGCGTCTGCCTCCGCTGTAATCTTCTCGCCGCCCAGAGAGTTCCAGGTCTTCAAAAAGTCCGAATAGGAATCAACGCTCTGGTTTCCCACAATGATATTGACGATTGTCTCCTTGGCAAGGGTATCCAGGGTAGGAGTAATCTCAATCATGGCATCGGTTTGCACTGTGTCATAAGCGGAATAGACCAGATTTCCCGTTTGGATCATTTCGTTGAGGGCCGCGTATCCGCAGCGCTCCGCACCCCATACGGAATAATAGAAGATACCCTGATTGAATTTGCCCAGTTCCGTTTCATTCAGGCTGGAACGCTTGTCAATGTTGGTCAGATAATCCTGCATGGAGTTAAAATCCCTCAGATTTTCCGCGTTGAGCTGGGAGGTATCTCCGGTTTTCAATGCGTTCTGGTGCCGGTCCAGGGCCTTCAGGTTTTTCATCGGGACCTCAAATTCCACCAAAGCGCATTTCCAGCCGGTGTAGGTGCCGGTAAGGCCGTTGTATTTTTCGTAATCCTCCTGGGAAAGGGTGTCAGGCTGGGCTAGGTACTGGGTACCCAGGTTAATGATTTTCATAAACGCCTCCGGAGCGGCGCATTTGCTGCTAACTGTGTAATAGAGGTTGGGCGTTGCCGAATAAAAGGCCGTCCCCCAGGAATTTTCCGTTGCGCCGGGAATACCGGCCGCCACATATTCCGCCTCAGGCTGGGTTTCTAGGGCATTGTACCACACGGAGCCTGCATTGGACATGGAGCCGAAAAACATTCCGGTTTTCCCGGCGGAGCCGTCCTGCCTCACCTGGTCTGCACCGGCAGAAATGAAGTCCTTGGGAATATAACCTGCCTCGTACATGCTGTGGAGCAGGGTGAGGCCATCCTTCATCGGCCCCTCCAGTGAACCGCCGTATACCGCCTTTCCGTCTACATCGATAAAGGGGATTGTCTCCTTCTGTGTTCCGGGGACAACGCCGTACATTTCAAAGAAGCGGTTGATTCCCCCCACGCTGTTAAACACCTCAGAGCCGTTCAGCCCCAGGCCATAGGTATCCTTTATGCCGTTGCCGTCAGGGTCGTTCTCAGTAAATGCCTTTGCCACATCGACAAATTCCTCTATGGTTCGGGGGATTTCCAATCCCAGGTTGTCCAGCCAGTCCTTGCGGAGCCACAGGACGGACATGCTGTTATAGGGGTCCTGAATTTTGGGGAGGGCGTACAGCCTCCCGTCCACATAACCGGCGTTGAGGGCGGATTGTCCCACCTCGGAGCTGTAATACTCCTTTGTCTGGTCGGAAGCCATGTTCTCGTAGAGCTCCGTAATGTCCGCGAAGATGTTCTGCTGGGCCCAGTCTCCGAAATAGGCCGCCTGCACCTTCATGATATCCGGATAGTCCCCGGACATAATGCACTGCGCCAATTTTTCATTGGCCATTGTCGTATCAACGTTGTACATGATTTCCAGATTGATGCCGTTTTCCTTGTAGAGCTCGGTCCAGCTGTTGTTTTCCACGGTTTCATTGCCCTCATATTTAAAGGTGCTGTCATAATAGTAGCCGACCTTTAATGTTACCGGTTCCTGAACGGTCTGAGAGGGAGCGGCGTTTTGACTTTCCGCTGGCGGGGCAGAACTGCCGCCGGAGGAACCCGCGGAAGGGGCGTTGGCGCCGGAAGAGCTGGGGGTCGAGGTACAGCCGCAGCATGAAATGAGCATTGCCAGGGCAGCCGCTTTTGCCAGCCATTTTGTTTGTTTCATGGATAAACCTCCTCTTTCACGTTGGCTCATGCTTCTGTACAGGATAGGACGCTTCTCTGACATATCCTGTTTTTGTCGTCCTGTGTTTATTATACTTAAATTTTTTCAACGGTAACAGGACTATTTTATGCCATTTTGCACCGAATCCAACGTGTGTGAGGAATCAAGGGGAAAGAACATGAAAAGGCGGAATTTTCAGAAAGCCCCAATAGCGAACGACCGGCGGAATTCCAGGGGCTTCATTCCCGTTTCCCTTTTAAAGACCCGATCAAAAGCCTGAGTGGACTGATAGCCTAACCGGCCGCTGATTTCCTGAATGGAAAGGTCTGTCTGAAGCAGATAATATTTTGCCCGTTCCAGCTTTTTCTGAAGCAGATAGGCGGACAGTGTGACGCCGGAAGCGTTCCGAAAAACTCTGGAAAGGTGGGTGGGGTGGAAATGAAAGGCGTCCGCCACACTGGATACGGAAATATCATCCTCAATATGGGCCTGTATATATTGGCAGACCCGTTCCAGCCAGCCGTCCGGGGGATTGTCTGTCTCCTGTACCAGGTATCTGGAGGATTCCAACTGTCTGCGCGCTATTTCCAGCATTTTTTCCTGATATTTCCGTTCCTGTATTTCCTGTACGGCATCCTTGACGCAGTGAACGATGGCCTCCTCCGTCTCAGCCTTTACCAAAAAACGAACGCCTTTGTTCTGGGAAGCCTTGTACACATAGTCAAACCGTTGATACCCGGTCAAAAAAATCACCTGTGTCTCCTGATTTCCTTCCTGTGCCATTTTCAGCAGTTCAAAGCCGTCTATCCCCGGCATATTGATATCGGTCAGAAGAATGTCCACCTTCTGCTCCTTCAGATACTGGGCGGCCTTGCGCCCGGATGTGAGTACCTGAATGGAAAAATCCTCTCCCAGTCCGTCTTCCAGTATCTTTCCAATGCTCCAGGCTGTTTCCTGTTCATCGTCAACCACTAATATTCGGATCATTTTTACCCTCTCTTTCACAGGCGGTTCGGTTAAGAACCAGAGTTACCTTTAATCCGCCGAGGCCGCTTCGCTGTATTTCCAGGCCCTTCTCTTCCCGGTTAAACAGGCAGAGCCTGCGGTGAATATTCACCAGCGCGCTAATCTTGTATTGCCTTGCGTTGTTATATTCAGGGCGCTGGCTCAGCCGTTCCCTCATTTTCTTTAAGGTTTCATCCGTGAGAAATTCCCCGCTGTCCTCCACATACAGCAAAAGATGTTCTCCGTCTTCCTTCCAGCCTGTGCGGAGAAGTCCTTTTTCCTCGCTGCATTCAAAGGCGTACTGAATTGAGTTTTCAATGACCGGCTGAATGATGAGTCTGGGGACATGCAGACCGGCCAAAGCAGGGGGCAGAGCGGGGAAATCCATATCAAACCGGTCAAAGAAGCGATTGTTTTGTATCTTGGCATAGACATAGGCGTTGTTCCATTCGTCGGCAAGGGGAATAAAATCTGTTTCATTGTAGGTGATAAAGCGAAAGAACTGCCCTAACAGCTCGGCAAGGTCCATAGCCCCCTGGGTATCCCCCCTGCGGATGCGGCCACGAAGGAGAAAAAAGCTGTTATACAGGAAGTGGGGGTTGATTTGGGATTGAAGCTGTTTTAATTCCGACGCCTGCAAAGAGATTGTCTGTTGATATACCTGTTCAATGGTTTCCCGCAGCTTGGCGCTCATGCGGTTAAAGCTCTGGAAAAGGGCAAAGAACTCATCCTGTTTTTGATAAGAAAGCTGTATGCCGCTTTCTCCGCTCTCCAATCTTTTAAAGCCCTCCATCATATCGGTGACAGGGCGCAGGAAAATAAAGCGGGTAAAGAGCATGGTAAACACCATTACCACTATTTCGACCGCAAAAAAGATAAGCAGGATGCCAAGCTGAGTCCTCATCCGGACGACAGCCTGGCTGTACGGTGTGTAAAGGACCAGACACAGGTTGGATGTAGTGGAGTAAAGCTGATAGTAAATCATTTTTTGCCCATCCAATGTAATGGTTCGGGAGATATCGCCCTCTTGATGGTTTTCCCGATAATAGTCTATCACTTGCTCCTGGAGCTGTTTTTCTTCAGGCGTATTCACGGCCTTGGCGATATAATACTGGTCGTCAAGGGCGAAGAAAGCGCCGCCCTCAAAGTTCAGCTGGCTGAGCATTCGGTAAAAATAGGCGTCAGAAAAGGAGGAAACGCCGATAAATTTAGGTAGCTCCTGGTTGCGGCTGAGAGGGTATGACACACAGAGAAGGCTTTTCCCATCGGTAACAACCGGCTGCTTCTGGTCAAGATATTGCTGTAAATTCTCGATATCCTGAGAGGAATAAATGCCATAGGTGCTGCTGCTGATTTTTAGGCCGACAGACGGGACATAGACAGAAATCTCCTTGGTCAGATCATCCGAAACCAGATAGGCGGGCAAAATATCCTGAATGCTTTTGATACGGTTAGCGCGCTGTTCCTCTCGGTAATCGTTCCACATAATTTCCAGTAGCTTCAGGTCCTGGTTGTTGTACAGTACATACTGCTGCTGAATTTTATAGCTGATGCGGGCATCCAGATCGTTGAAGACCAGCGCTCTGCTTGTCCGCATCAGCTCCAGGGTGATCTTCTGCACCTCCATAGAAAAGGAGCTGTAGAGCTGAATGCAGAAGAATATTCCGGGAAACAGGAGAACCATAAACAACAACATCTGTTTCATGAATATGGAATGGTACCAATGGATTTTCCCCTGCCTTTTTTCGCTGTACACTCTGATACCATCTCCTAACGGTTTTGTTTAAAAAGCTGAATTTATTTTAACATATCTTTTGTAAACCGGCAATCATTAAAAAATGAATTTGAGAAACTTTGTATGGCGAGGGTGATAGTACAAATCACGTTATAGGGACCTGTTTTTCCGGCAAAACAAAAACCCATATCCCCGGCTGTCCAAAACCGGGGATATGGGAATGTAAGTTTTTTCAATATGAAAGCAGTAACAAGGCCTTAACTTCTCGCAAGGGTGAACTGCTCCACCAGCTTTTTCAGACTGGCAGCCTCCGCCGAAAGCTGTTGGCTGGCTGCGGCGCTTTCCTCCGAGGTGGCGCTGTTGGTCTGCACTACAGAGGAAATTTGATCGATGCCTTCCGTTACCTGACTAAGGGCGGTGGTCTGACTCTCTATTGCGTCCACAACAATATTCATCTGTGCGGTCACGTTGCCTGCCAGCACACTGGTCTGTTCCAGGGATTCTGTTACCTTTGACACAGCCTGGTCGCCCTCAGCCGCCGCCTGAATGGAACGTTCAATCAATTCCTTAGTGGCCTTTGCGGCTTCGTCGGACCTGGATGCCAGCGTGCGCACCTCGTCGGCAACCACGGCAAACCCCTTACCGGAAACGCCAGCGCGGGCAGCCTCAACGGCGGCGTTTAAGGCCAGAATATTGGTCTGGAAGGCGATGTTTTCTATGGTTGCTATGATAACGGAAATCTCCTCGGAGGATTTGGATATCTTTTGCATTGCGCTGTTCAGCTCGCCGACCTGGTTTACGCTGGTGTTCAGCCGCGCTCCGGCTTGCTCCACAAAATGGCCCGCCTGCTCTGCAGCAGAGGAGGTCTGTTTGGCGCTGGAAGAAATTTCGGTGATGGTGGCGGCAAGCTCTTCCACCGAGCTTGCCTGTGTCATGGAACCCTGGCTCAGGGTCTGAGCCCCGATAGAGACCTGTTCGCTGGCGGCGGAGACCTGGCTGGCCGACAGGTTTATCTGATTCATCGTGGAGCTCAGTTCCGTTTTAAGGGTTCGCATGGAGTCCAAAATTCCCTCAAAGCTGCCTACATAGGCCTCGCGGTGGGCGGACTGAATGTCGAAATTCTTTCCGGCCATCTCTGTGAGCAGATAGCGGATATCGTAAATAATGGCGTTCAGGCCCACCACAAGGTCGGCTGTGGATTTTGTCAGTTCGGCGGTTTCGTCCCGTCCTTGGCTTTGGGGCACCGGAGATTCCAAATCGCCCTCCACCAACTGTTTCATCCGCTTGGCGCAGGCCTGCATGGGTACACTGATATTGCTGGACAGCTTCAGCGCAACAAAAATGGAGGCCATGACAGAGACAATCATAACAGCGATATTGACAAACATACCAAAATATGTATTGGCCAGATAATCCTTTTTCATGGCAGTAACAGCTACGCTCCAGCCGTCTGTGCCGCTCACCGGAGCATAGGCCGCAAAACGGGGTCCGTCAGAAGCGTGGAAGCTTCCAAAGCCCTTGTTGCCCTGCCGCATATCCTTATGTATATCGGCCAACTGTTTCAGGGACGGATCATCTGCTGCCTCCCGCTCAATATTCTGGGTAGTGATGGTATCCAGGGTAGAGTCAGCGATGGTATCGCCGGTTTTATTGATCATATAGGCATGGCTGGTTTCGCTTATTTTGATGGAGGAGACAATGTCGTTTAAAAAGGTCTCAGAGGGTACGAAATAGACCACCCCCACAATGTCAGAGCCATGCTCTCCGCCGGCATAAAGGGGTGCTGCCACCATGATGGAAAGCTCTCCGGTGATTTTGCTGACCAACGGCTCGGACACATATATATTGCCCCGCATGGCCTGCTGTACATATTCCCGATTGGAGTAGTCGTTTCCGTCAAAAATACTGATTCCGTCCATACCGACGATGTTGCCCCGCTGGAGGCCGTGCATCTGTACTCGTTCGTCTATAATGGCCCGCTTTTCCTCTACCGGTACACTATCATCTGAAAGTTGGGGGATACAGCCTGTATCCATGGCCACATTTCGGTACGCGCTTAATTCCTGCTCAATGCGTTCCCCGGCTAGGGCGACTGTTTCGCCCATCATCTGATTCACTGTAGCCAGGGTACTCCGGTAATTCAGCAGAATGCTGGAGAGCCCCACTGCGAGCAAAGCAATGAGAACCGTTGCAATCAGGCAGACTGTAATTTTTTTTCGGATACTGTTCATCTTGATGCACTCCCGTTTTATAACATTATTACTTTGGACCCGCTAAGCTGCCGCGTTACACCCTTTCCAAGCGCTCATTGCCCTGCCGTCTCAATCGGGTTGTATTGGCGATATGCTTCAATCCCGTTAGGCCCTTCGCCCATGGCAGCTTTTGTTAATTCTATTATAAAATATTGGACATTAGATTGTCAATGATGAGCTGACAATAGAAATGCCTTAATTGTGAAATATGCCGCAGCTTTGTGCATATGGTTGGAGCTACCTGAACAAAAGTGTCTCTAATTGTCAAAAAGGGCAGGCACACAAAGCAATGTGCCTGCCCTTTTGGCAATCAGCTCTTTACACTTCCAATCCGATGGCCGGAGTGGCTGTGAAATGTTCCATTAAAGATGGATATATCATCAGCACAGGGATATTTGAGCCAAATATAACAGAAGTTTTCCTATTTCCTGCATTTATCAAAGGACGGGTTGAAGGCATAGTAATTTTTAGAGTCAAGGGAATCCAGAACACCGCGGAGCGCTTCGCCAAACCGCTGGTAATGCACGATTTCTCTGGCGCGAAGGAACTTGATCACATCGCGGACATCGGGGTCGTCGGCCAGGCGGAGAATGTTGTCATAGGTCAAACGGGCTTTCTGTTCCGCAGCAAGGTCCTCGTTGAGGTCTGTGATGGGATCCCCGGTAGACTGGAGCGTTGCAGCGGTAAAGGGATTGCCGGAGGCATCCGCAGGGTAAAGGCCGGTTGTGTGATCGACAAAGTAAGTGTCGAATCCGCTCTTTTTAATTTCGTCTATGCTCAGGTTGCGGGTCAGCTGATAAATCAGGGAGCAGACCATCTCAATGTGGGCGAGTTCTTCAGTTCCTATATCGGTTAAAATCCCTTTCATCTCATCGTTTGGGGCGGAAAAGCGCTGGCTCAGGTAGCGTGTCGCCGCGCCCATTTCGCCGTCAGGCCCACCAAACTGGCTGATAATCACCCTGGCCAGCGCGGGATTTGGACGCGCTACCTTGACCGGATATTGCAGCTTCTTCTGATATACCCACATGACTACATTCCCTCCTTTTCCGTCTCCCAGGGCCATGGGCCTTCTACCCAGCGCCACTTGTTTCCCTGTGTTGCCGCGTGGTCCAGGATGGTAACCGGGCCGTATCGTTTGGTGTACGCCTCAGCGGCTTCCTCGTACATGGCGCGGTGCTTTTCAAAGCACCGCAGGGCGTCCTGGTCCTCCGGATGGGAGTCCAGATATTCGTTCAGCTCTACCAAAATAAATCCGCATACCTGTAAACGGTGCAGAAGGACCTCTTTGCTCTCGTTATTTTCTGCCACAGCTCAGCGCCTCCTCTCCAAGGAAGGGTTTGTCGAGATCGGGGAACATGGTTCCTCTGTGCAGGGCGGTTGTGGGGTCGTAGGTTGATCCCCATTGCTGATACCGCACATAAGCCATTGCCAGAGCCATGGGAAAGGGATCGGAGCAGCTGTCAAACTGGTCCGCCAGATTGTTCAGATTCATCTGGCTGCTGCCCAGGTCCATGGAATTCATCTGTTCCATTGCCTTCATCCTTTCGTTTGGTTTGCGGCGGAGATATGAGCTCCGCCGCTGATTGATACCTTGATAAACTGCCGGAAAACATGAGCGTCGAGCCCCTCGCTCCCCAATGGCCTGTATTGATTGCAATTTTAACAAGGTTCAGTATCAGTGTATGACGTTTTATCCCATTTGGTGTCAGAAAATGCAAAAAAACAACTGCTTTGTTTCAAAAACCAATTTTTAAATTGACAAGCCGCAGGATTGCTTTATAATATAATTTGAATAGATATGTTTTTTAGATTATCATGAGAGGGGGAATGCTCCATGCCGCCAACCGCAGAATGGCTGGAGCTTTACCATAAAAAAAGAACCTGGACCCGTTGTCCAAATGACCTGAACGCTTATTTTTCCCAAAGAGAAGTGTGCGGCAAGGCCATTGATCAGATTTCGCTGGGCAGCATCTCCTTCCCCACGGGAGAGGTGCTGGCAAGGGACCCGTTCACATATATGAGCAGGGATCAGCAGCCCTATTTTCAGAAGGTTCCGGCGGGGGAGTATCAGGCGGAGGCCTGCGTCGTTCTCCCGGAAAACGGGGACTGCGTCCGTTATGCCGCCGTGCGGGTCCGCTTTAACCGCCGCGCCGCCGTTTACCATGAGGAGGCCCTGACCGGCGAGGAGGACCTGGTGCATCTGCGGGAGGGAGAGTATTTCGGCTTTAATGTGGACGCGGGTATGGCCTGTGTCTGCGATGTAAGGGTTCGGGATGCCTTCTGTGATTTTATGGAGGAATGGGAACGGGAGTCCCCCGGCGACAGCATGTTCGACGATTATTTTTCCTCCCTGTTTGTGCTCAGCTCCCGCATTTATCCCAAGTACCAGCGCAACGGAGGGGACTGGATTAACTGGAGGATTCCCAACACGGAATACTACCTCCCCATTTTTCAAAGCGGATTTGGGGATGGCGCTTATCCTATGTATTTCGGCTATGACTCTAAGGGGAATATCTGCCAGTTGGTGGTGCAGTTTATCGATATTGAGCTGGCGTATGGGAATAGTTAGCAATTGTTAAAGGTTTCTACTCCCCGGAACGCGCCGCTTATCTGCACGGAAAGGAAGAAGTTATCATGATTGAGGATAAACAGAAAAAAGAACAGGAGCTTTTGGAACAGATTAGGGATTCGCTGGAAAATGTGGAAACCCGCTGCCGGGACAACCTCCTGGAAATCCCCGAATGGGATGTGTCTCTTCGGATGGAACTGGCCGGTTTGGAGGACCGCAGCGCAGTGCTGGTCTATTTCCTGAATTCCCCCAAGTGGGACAGGGAGCTCTTTGAATGCAGTGCCGGTCTGGGACAGGACCAGGAATCGGCCATAGGGATGGCCCAGGGCAGCTTCCTGTTCGGGATGCTGGACGGGGTGCGCGCCATGTCCGAAGGGGAGCGCATTGGGGAAATTCAGTCGGAGTTTGTGGGAAGCGCCCATAAATGGGACGTCTATCAGAGCAATCTGGTGGGCATGGGGGAGATGCCGGAGGAGACCGACGCCCAGGTTCTCTGGAAGCTTCTCCGGGAGGAGGTTGTCAAACGCCTCGGCAATCAACGGCTGTGTTATATCAAGGTTTACTGCGCCAAAAACGGCGAGGATATCACTGGGGAATGCCGGATCAACGATGTGACTGTTCCAGCGCTGGGACAGATGGTAGAGGACTATGCCAGGGGCTGGAAGACCAAAAGCTTTGGCTCCCAGAAGCAGTTTTTCTTCCTCTGCCAGCAGGAGGAGACCTATACCCCCTATCCCCACACCCAGGAGGAGGTTGCCTGCGCGGTGCAGACGGCACTCCGGCTGTACCAGCAGTGTCTTTCCCAGGCGGATGACCGGCGTTATCTTTCCCTATTGGAGGAGGAGCTGAAGGACTCCAGTCTTGTGGAGGAGCTCCACGCCTTCCTGCCGGAGCTTTGCGCTGAAAACGCCTTTCCGGCGGTTCATTGCGGGGAAACCGTCGGTATTGCCTGCCGGGGAACACAGACAACCGTTTATAAATCCCAGCTGGCCAGCTACTACTGGATTAGCTGGGCGCTGGGGGAGGCGCTCCAGGGGGACTTCCCCAACGGACTTTTCTCCGCCCTTGTCTCGGCCAGCGCCATGTACCACGCGGTCAGTCAGGCAAAGGAAAAGGGCGCGGACCTGGCGGGGGAGGGAGGCAGTCTCTCTGTCTGCTTCTCCTTTTCCGACCGTTATGTCCTGCGCTGAATTCGACTGTATTTTCGGGAGATGACGATATGTTTCACATTCCTGACTCATTGAAGCTTTCCGCCAGGGCGGAGCAGAGGCTCAGAAGCCTGCCCCAGTCCCGCATTTCTCCTACCCGCTTCATCATCTTCGGGTATTTGATCATTGTGGCGGTGGGGACGTTGCTGCTGATGCTGCCAATTTCCAGCCGGGTGCGGGTCGTCACCCCGGTGGTGGACGCGCTCTTCACCGCCACCTCCGCCACCTGCGTGACGGGACTGGTGGTTTACGACACCTATACCTACTGGTCCCTATTCGGGAAGCTGGTGATTCTGACGCTGATTCAGATAGGGGGCATTGGGTTTATGACCCTCTCCATTGTCAGCGTCATGTTTATGCGGCGGAAAATCAGCCTGCGCCACCGGTTTATGATGCAGGAATCGGTTTCCGCCCCCCAGGTGGGCGGCATTGTCCGGATGACCCGTTTTATCTTCTTCGGCACCATACTCATAGAGGGGATCGGGGCTGCGCTGCTGGCTGTCCGGCTCTGTCCCCAAAAGGGGATGGTCAGAGGACTTTCCGAATCGGTGTTCTACTCTGTCTCCGCCTTCTGCAATGCGGGCTTTGATCTGATGGGGCAGACCGAGCCCTTTTCCTCCCTCACCTCCGTGGCGGCTGATCCGCTTTTCATAGGCGTAATCATGGCGCTGGTGGTAATTGGAGGGCTGGGGTTTTACGTTTGGGCGGATATTGTGGAGAACAAGCTTTCCTTCCGCCGGTACAAGCTCAACAGCAAGCTGGTGCTGGTGACCTCCGGTGTGCTGCTGCTGGGCGGCGCAGTGCTGTTTGCCCTGCTGGAATGGAACGGGGATGCCTTTGCCCACGGGACGCCCTGGCAGAAATGCCTTTTTGCCCTGTTCCAATCGGTCACGGTGCGGACGGCGGGCTTTAATACCGTAGACCTCTCCCAGCTCTCCGACGGGGGCATCCTCCTCACCTGCGCGCTGATGCTCATCGGCGGGTCCCCCGGCTCCACGGCAGGGGGAATCAAGACCACCACCTTTGCCGTGCTGTTTTTGACCATTCTCTCCGAACTGAAAAACAAAAAAGAGGTGGAATGCTTCCGCCGCCGCATCGGCGGAGAGGTGCTCCGGCAGGCGTGCAGCATCCTGATGCTGTATCTCTCGGTGGTATTGGCTGCGGCCCTTGCCATATCCGCTATGGACGGGATTGGCCTGCGGGCGGTGCTGGTGGAAACGGTCTCCGCCGTCGGGACAGTGGGCCTTTCCCTGGGTGCCACGCCTACCCTCTCTGACGGCTCCCATTTGATTCTCGCCGCCATGATGTTTTTGGGCAGAGTCGGCGGGCTGTCCATTCTGGTTGTGTTTTCCGATTTGTATGATACCTCGCCCTCCCGGCTGCCCCTGGAGCGCATCACGGTGGGGTAACGGGGGATTCCGTCTGAAAAGGAGTTGTGATATATGGTGAAATCCATTCTGATTATCGGCCTGGGGAGGTTCGGGAAAAACCTGGCCTATAACTTTTACAAACAGGGCAACGATGTGATGGGGGTGGACGTGGTGGAGTCCCGCGTCAACGAGGCCATGCCCTACATGTCCAACGGGCAGATAGGGGACGCCACCAACGAGCAGTTTATCGCCTCCCTGGGGGTGGGAAACTTTGATCTGTGCGCCGTGGTGATTGGGGATAACTTCCAAAGCTCCTTGGAGACCACCGCCCTGCTCAAGGACTTTGGTGCCAAGCTGGTCCTCTCCAGGGCAAGGAGCGACGTTCACGCCAAATTTCTGCTGCGCAACGGCGCGGACCAGGTGATTTACTCCGAAAAGGAGATGGCGGAGCGGCTGGCGGTGAAATACGGGTTGGACAACGTGTTCGATTACATCGAGCTTACGCCGGATTACTCCATCTATGAGATACAGGTCCCCCCCTCCTGGGTGGGAAAAACCATTATACAGAAAAACGTCCGCTCCAAATACAATATCAGCATCTTGGCCACCAAGGAAAACGGAAAAATCCTGCCGCTGCCCCGGCCGGATCATGTGTTCCAGGAAAAAGAAACCCTGATTATCATGGGGCATAACGACGACGTCGCCAAGCTGACCGGACAGCGGAAGGAGCTGTTCTGAGTCTGGCCCCGACCAAAACCTGCCAAATTTTCATGGAAAAAATTGTGCAACTATTTTCATGAAAAGGGGGTGACAAATCTTTGGTTTTGTAGGATAATATAGATGTAAGTTTGGAACCGGAACGGGTTTTATACAACTTATCTAAACCAAAGGGACAAAATGCTTTCCGGCCTTGATCTGCCGGAGAAATGGAGCCTGATTATGGATAATCTCATTATTACAATCGGACGGCAATACGGAAGCGGAGGGCACGAGATTGGGGAGAAGCTCGCCGCCCATCTGGGAATTAAATTCTATGACCAGGAGCTGTTGACGGTGGCCGCCAAGCACAGCGGCCTGAGCAGAGACCTGCTGGAAATCAACGACGAAAAACCCATGAGCCTGCTGTTCTCCCTTTCCACCGGGGGCTATGGGGCGGATATGTCCATCAATCACAAGCTGTTTCTGGCCCAGTTTGAGGCCATCCAGCTGGTGGCCAGGGAATCCCCCTGTGTAATTGTGGGGCGGTGTGCTGACTATGCACTGCGGGACTTCAGCAACTGTGTCAATGTATTTGTATACGCCGATCTTCCCCACCGCATCCGGAGGATATCCAACCTTTACGAGAAGCCCGCGCGGGTGGCGGAGGAGACAATCATCCGCACCGACCGGAGAAGGGCCAGCTATTACAGCTATTACACCGGAAAGAAATGGGGTTCGATGGAAAATTATGACATTGCGCTGAACACCAGCCGGGTGGGAATCGACAACGCGGTGAAGCTGATTGCGGATTTTGCCCAGATGCAGAAGGACCGGGAGCCTATTGGATGAGATAAGCGAGGGATCAGGGAAACCTGGTCCCTTTTATTTTGCGCGGGATTGCGTGTTTTATAAGGAGCCGCTGTCCCCAAAAAAATTTGGGATAAACGACGGCCGGCGGGGAATGCTATGGATGGTCAGAGAATGCAACGCTATTTTTGAAAGGCGGTTTCGCCTTTTTACCACGCGCCTTACGGGCGCATTTTGATTTATCTTTCCAGGGCAAATCATCTTCAAAGCGAGGTAACTTGAACATGAAAAAAACGTTGATTGCAGTGGCGGCGGTTTTGGCGGTCGCCTTTGCAGGATGCGGGAGAAATCCGGGGACAAGCAGCTCCTCGATTTCCTCCTCCTCTTCTTCCTCCAGCACCTCTATAGGCCCCTCCGCAGGGTCCTCCGGCACATCCTCCTCCGGGACTTCCAGCAGCTCCGGCAGTGTGGAGAGCGGCAGCAGCTCCGGCTCCGATGTTTCTGACAGCGCTTCTTCCGACGTGGGGAGCTCTGCCGGATCGGACAGCTCCGGCAGCTCGGACGCGGCCTCCGGGTCCGCCTCCTCTCAGCCGGACGGCGTGATTTCCGAGGAAGTCACCCCGGATACCGACGCCTCCGGCCTGCCTGATTCCTCCTCCGATGCTTCCGGTGTTTCCGGTTCTTCGGCGGCGTCCTCAGGGGCGTCCTCCGGTACGTCTTCTTCGGGAGCTTCTTCTACTTCCTCCAGCAGCCAGGCGAGATAACCGCTGAAGGGCAGCGGGGTAAGCCGGGTACCTTGCAGGGTATCCGGCTTTGGCTGTTTTAAACGGTTTTTAAGAATACTCATGGGACTTGGGCAGGGAGTCCTTTAAAATGCCACTTGTAATTCTAAAGTCAACATGATAAGATAGAGGGGTCCATAGAAATATGACAAAATATTTGAAGACGCGGCCTCCTTGTATTTTCATTGAGCCCGCGTCTGATAACGGTCCGAACAGGGCCGGAATTGAAACGAGGGACAAAACATGCGAATTGTCATCATAGGAGACGGCAAGGTGGGTGTCACCCTGACCGAGCGGCTTTCCAAGGAGGGGCATGACCTGGTGGTAATCGACCAGAATAAACGGGTGCTCCAGGAGGCGGCCAACCAGTACGACGTCCTGACTGTCCACGGCAACGGCGCAACCATGACCGCCCAGAGGGAGGCGGACGTGGGGCGCTCGGACCTGATGATTGCGGCGACCTCCGCCGACGAAGTCAATCTGCTCTGCTGCCTGCTTGCCCGCAAGCTGGGGGTTCCCCGTACCATTGCGCGGGTGCGCAGTCCGGAATACACCGAGCAGCTCCCCTTCCTCAAGGAGGACCTGGGGCTGAGCATGACCATCAATCCGGAATACACCGCCGCCATGGAGATACTCAATCTTCTGCGCTTCCCGGCTGCCCTGAAGCGGGACAGGTTTTCCAGGGGGCGTGCGGAGATCATCGAGCTGAAGCTGTCGCCGGACAGCTTCCTGTGTGGCCGAAAGCTGTATGAGCTGATGCAGCTTACCAAGATACAGGTACTTATCTGCGCCGTGGAACGGGGCGAAACGGTTATGATTCCCTCCGGTGATTTCCAGCTCAGCGCCAACGACAACATCTATGTCACCGGGGCTTCCCGGAATCTGGCCGCACTGGTGCAGAAGATGAGCATCGCAGAGCGGAAGATACGCAGTGTCATCCTCATCGGCGGCAGCCGCATCGCCTTTTATCTGGCCATGGCCCTGAAGGGGGAGTGCGCCGTCAAGATACTGGAGATCGACGAGGAACGCTGTAAGGAGCTGGCCGCGTCCCTGCCCCATGCCCGTGTGGTCCACGCCGACGGCACCCAGCCGGAAACCCTGATCAGCGAGGGGCTGGCGGAGGCGGACGCGGTGGTGACGCTCACGGATATCGACGAGGTGAACATCGTCCTCTCCATGTATGCCACCCGGTTCGGGGTTTATAAGGTCATTACCAAGATAAACCGCATTGAATACAACGACCTGGCGCTGAAGATGGGAGTCAATTCCATTGTAAGCCCCAAGAGCATCTCCTGCAACGAGATTGTCCGGTATGTCCGCGCCATGAACAACACCTCCGAAGGTGGGGTGCTGACCCTCCACCGCATTGTAAACGAAAAGGTGGAGGCGCTGGAATTTTCCGTTCCCGCCAACGCCCCATACCTGGAGGTTCCCCTCAAGGACCTGCGCATCAAGCAGGGCATCCTGATTGCCTGCATCCACCGCAAGGGGAAGATCATTATCCCCGGAGGCAGCGATTTCCTGCGGTCAGGGGACAGCGTTATCGTTGTGGCCAAGTCCGACGAGCTGTATTCCAGCCTGAACGAGATTTTTAAACAGTAAACAGCGCAACAGGCCTGCCGCCTCCTCTCCGCCTGGGCGGGGTCCGGCGGCAAACCTTGAAAGGATTCTCCATGAACTACAAAATGATTGCAAACGTCATCGGACGTATTCTCTGCATTGAGGCTGTCTTTATTCTTCCCGCCTGCCTTATCTCCCTGTACTATGGGGAGATGGCGGTCATCCTGCCTATCGTCATCAGCGCCCTGCTTACCGCTGCCGTGGGGATGCTTCTGCTCCAGCCCAAGCCGGGACAGACCCCTTACTATGCCAGGGAGGGCTTTGTCGCCGTGGCGCTGAGCTGGCTGATGATCTCCGTTTTCGGCGCCCTTCCCTTTTACATAAGCGGCGCGATTCCCAGCTTCCTGGACAGCTTTTTTGAAACCGTCTCCGGCTTTACCACCACAGGGGCCAGCATCCTCTCCGATGTGGAGGCCCTGCCCAAGGGCCTGCTCTACTGGCGCAGCTTTACCCACTGGCTGGGGGGAATGGGGGTGCTGGTGTTCGTCCTGGCGGTACACCCCATGAGCAAGGGAGGCGGACAGAGCGTCTACCTCCTCCGGGCGGAAAGCCCTGGTCCGGAGGTGAGTAAGCTGGTCCCCAAAACCCATTCCTCCGCCAAAATCCTCTACGGTATGTATATCGGCCTGTCGGTGCTCCAGTTTGTACTGCTTGCCCTGGGGGGAATGCCCTGGTTTGACAATATCACCACCGTATTCGGCACTGCGGGCACCGGAGGCTTTGCCATCCGCGGGGACAGCATGGGCGGGTATTCCACCTATATCCAGGTGGTTGTCACCGTCTTTATGACCCTGTTCGGGGTGAACTTCAGCGTGTATTACCTTTTGGTTATGGGCAAAATAAAACAGGCCCTGCGCAACGAGGAGCTGTGGCTCTATCTGTTTATCCAGGCGGCGGCCACGGCGGTGATTTCCTTTAACATCCGTTCCCTTTTTCCCACCATGGGCCAGACGGTACAGCAGGCGGCGTTCCAGGTCTCCTCCATTATGACCACTACCGGCTTCGCCACCGCCAATTTTGACCTTTGGCCTGAGCTTTCCAAGTGGGTGATTCTGCTGCTGATGTTTATCGGCGCCTCCGCAGGCTCCACAGGGGGCGGGATGAAGGTATCCCGCGTCCTGCTGATGGCCAAGGCGGCAAAGCGGGAACGGAAAAGGGCGGTCAACCCCCGCGAGGTAACGGTGATACGGATGGACGGCCGGATGGTGGGGGACGATACCATGCAGGGGATCTGGATGTACCTGACCTACTATCTCATCATCATGCTGGCGTCAATGCTGGTGGTCTCCACCAACAGCTATGGGGTGGAGGTGAGCCTTTCGGCAGTGGTCTCCTGCCTGAACAACATCGGGCCGGGATTTGGCATCTGCGGGCCAGCGGGCAGCTTTGCGGAGTTTAACCCGCTTTCCAAGGTGGTGCTCTGTGTGGACATGCTGCTGGGGAGGCTGGAAATCATGCCCTTCCTGATGCTGATTGCCCCTGCCGCCTGGAACAAGCGGGGGCTGAACTGGAGGCCCTTCCGCACAGCGCGGCGGTGACGCGGGGAATGCTCCCGTATCCGGAACAGCTCCATTTTGCCGGAATTTGAATGCTATTTTTTCAGAAAGGAATCGATATATGTTTGTAGATGTGGCAAAAATACGCATCAAAGCAGGGGACGGCGGCAACGGCGCGGTCTCCTTCCACAGGGAAAAGTATGTCGCCGCGGGCGGTCCCGACGGCGGCGACGGGGGCAGAGGCGGCAACATCGTCTTTCAGGCGGATACCAACCTCTCCTCCCTGATTGACTTTAAGTATAAAAAGAAATACATCGCCCAGAACGGCCAGAACGGCAGCGGCAAGCGCTGTACCGGGAAGAGCGCCCCGGACCTGGTGCTAAGGGTGCCCAAGGGAACCCTGGTGCGGGAGGCGGAGACAGGGCGGATTATGGCCGATATCTCCGGGGAGGAGCCGGTGGTGCTGGCACGGGGCGGCAACGGCGGCTGGGGCAATTCCCACTTTGCCACCGCCACCCGCCAGATTCCCCGCTTTGCCAAGCCGGGGGCGGCGGGTGAGAGCTATGAGGTGACGCTGGAGCTGAAGCTGCTGGCCGACGTGGGACTGGTGGGCTTCCCCAACGTGGGGAAATCCACCCTGATTTCAGTGGTCAGCGCTGCCAAGCCCATCATCGCCAACTACCCCTTTACCACCCTGACCCCGGTGCTGGGGGTGGTCCGCCTGGACACGGATACCTCCTTTGTCATGGCGGATATCCCCGGACTGATCGAGGGAGCCAGCGAGGGGGTTGGACTGGGCCATGAGTTCCTGCGGCACGTGGACCGGTGCAGGCTGCTGGTCCATGTGGTGGACGTCTCCGGCAGCGAGGGAAGGGACCCTGCCGAGGACTTTGAGGCCATCAACCGGGAGCTTGGCAATTTCAGCGAGGAGCTTTCCCAGCGGCCCCAGATTGTGGCGGGGAACAAGTGCGACCTGGCCGCCCCGGAGCAGATTGCCGCTTTCCGGGAGAAGGTGGAGAAAGAGGGGTACACCTTCTTCCCCATCACCGCCGCCGCCCACCAGGGGGTGGAGGAGCTGATCCGCCATGTGGCCCTGCGCCTCTCCGAGCTGCCTCCTATCCGGGAGTACGAGCCGGAGGCCGTGCCGGTGGAGCAGCTGATCAAGAAGGGCAGGCGGGAGTTCACCGTCCGGGTGGAGGACGGGGTCTACATGGTGGAGGGTTCCTGGCTGATGGAGGCCTTCGGCATGGTGGACCTGGAGGACGAGGAATCCCTCCAATATTTCCAAAGGGTTCTCCGGGACACCGGAATCATTGACCGGCTGGAGGAAGCCGGTATCCAGGAGGGGGACACTGTAAATATCCTCAATATCGAGTTTGAATATGTCCGTTAGGAGGGGATGGCTGTGTCTGACGAGAAATGTTCTGTTCCCCGCCCGGAGGGGCTGAGCCCCCTCACCCTGGCCTTTATGGGGGATGCGGTGTATGAACAGCTGGTCCGGCGGGAGCTCATCTGCCAAAGCGGCAGTATGCCCGCCCACGCCCTCCACAACAGGGCGGTGGAGCTGGTGCGGTGCTCCGCCCAGGCCAGGGCCTACCGGTACCTCACCGGGTCCGGCATCCTGGACGAGAAGGAGGAGGCGGTGCTGCGCCGGGGGCGGAACAACAGCTCCGCCAAATGCCCTAAAAACGCCGATTATATGGACTACCGCATGGCGACAGGGGTGGAGGCGCTGTTCGGCTATCTGTTCCTGGCCGGAGAGGGGGAGCGGCTGGAGGAGCTGTTCCGCAAAATTTTACAGGAGACCTGTAAAGGAGATGACGGAGAATGAAGACCGTAAAGGGTACTTACTTTCAGAACGATCCCAACTGTCCCCTGGTGTACGGGGAGGTGGAGATCGACAACCCGCCCCGCCGCCGCCTGCGGGGGGAGCCCCTCAAGGAGGGGATACTGGCCCAGCCGGTGATGGTGGGCTTCTGCGGCACCGATCACACCCTGATGAACATGGGCCGGGAGGGGAAGCTGGGCCCCAAGTTCCCCCAGGGGAAAAACCGGCTGATTAACGGCCACGAGGGGATTGTCTGGGTGCCCTCCCAGAAGCGGTTCGCCATTGTGCTGATACGGGGAGGGGACAGCTTCGATCCCACCCGCTATACCGAGGACGAGAGCTATTTTGAGTACGGCTGCGACCAGGCCGACGGCCTTTTCTGTGACGAGGGGTATTTCCACCCGGATATGCTGCTGGAAATCCCGGAGGGCTTTGTCAGGGACGGCAGGCTCCCCCTGTCCTTTGCCAAAAAGATGGTCTTCCCCGACCCATACGCCTGCATGGTGTTCCAGCTGGAGCGGACCACCGACCTGGGCAGCGCCCACAACTTCCGGGTGGAGATGGCCCGGCGGGGCTGCGGCGAGGAGGAGGCCCGCAGGATGGCGTCGGAGAATCTGTACCGACGCACTGTCATTTTCGGGCTGGGGACCACAGGAATGTTTATGGGGGACCTAATCCGCCGGAGCTTCCCGGAGGCTAAGATTTTGCTCGTGGCAAGGAGTGCTTCCGACTCCCCCAAGGTAAGGTTTGCCCTGGAGCAGTGCGGCGGGGAGTACCTTCAAAATACCTTTGCCAGCGAGGCGGAGACAGCGGAGGCCATCTGCCGGGCGCTGGAGGGCAGGGCCACGCTGTTTATCGGCGTCAGCGGCAGCGAGGCAGAGCACAGGATTGCTTTTGAACACCGGGCGCTGGGATGCAACGGCGTGTACAACAGCTTTTCCCTGGGGCCGAAGATTTCCTTTGACACCATGCCCTTTGGGTTTGAGAATCATTTGATTTTCGGCTCTATCAACTTCCGGAAGGAGCACATGGAGACCGCCATCCGGCTGCTGGCGGGGAGCAGGTACGACGAGATTGTGGAGCTCATCGACAAGGACGAGTTTACGGCGGACCCCATTGCCGCCTATGAAAACCGGATATACGCCAAGGGCGCGCCGCTGAAAACAGCGGTGGTATGGAACCCGGAGTATATTGATTTCAGCCGATAGGGGCGGCAGAGGAAATCTTTTGAAAAAAGGGGTTGACAAATAAATCCGGACGGGCTATAATAGATAGCGTCGTCAGGGGATAGAACATCCCAGTGCGGCGAAAATGCGCTCGTAGCTCAGCTGGATAGAGTGTCTGACTACGAATCAGAAGGTCGCGGGTTCGAGTCCCTCCGGGCGCACCTTAAAAGAGGAACGAAACATTTGTTGTTTCGTTCCTCTTTTGCATTAGCAGCATGATATTTTCCAAAGCAAAGATATCGTAAACTTTTTGGGAATTCGCCTTCTTTTTATTGACAGAGGGGTAAAATAAGATTATCATTAAAAATGTAAAAGCCTTGAAAGAGCTTTTTTAACTTTAATTGGGAGAATTAAAGCGTTTTTTAGCGCCATATCATGAAGTTTTTGTATTCATATTATTAACATTTTTTTCGATGCAGTAAAAGAGATAAAAAACGCCACTTGATGAAAGGAAACAGGAAACAATACTGTGTTTCCCCAGGTGGGCGGCTGCTGCCGAAAACGCCGGACAGGAAGGCGGGAGAATTTGGAAACATTGGAAACGGTTATTAAGGTAGAAAATTTACGAAAGGTTTATAAGCTGGGCACCGAAAAGGTGATTGCCCTGGGGTGTGTCAACCTGGAAATCCACCGGGGGGAGATATGCTGTATCCTGGGCACCTCCGGTTCCGGAAAATCCACCCTGCTCAATATGCTGGCGGGGCTGGAAAAGCCTACAAAGGGCCATATTTACATAGGAAAACACGATATCCCTAAGCTGAACGAAAAACAGCTTGCCAAGCTGAGGCAAAAGCAGATAGGCTTTGTCTTCCAATCCTACAATCTGCTGCCTGCCCTGACCGCACAGGAAAACGTGGGCCTGCCCCTGATGTTCCGGGGCGTCTCAAAGGCAAAGAGAAACCGGGAGGCCGAAGAGATGCTCATCCATGTGGGACTGGAAAAGCGGCTGAAGCACAAGCCCACCCAGATGTCCGGCGGACAGCAGCAAAGGGTGGGGATTGCAAGGGCCTTTGTCTGCAAGCCGCAGATTGTCTTTGCAGACGAGCCCACCGGCAACCTGGACACCAAGACCACCAAGGAGGTTATGGACATCATGGTGGGCATCTGCCGCCAGTACCATATGACCCTGGTTTTGGTAACCCATGACCCCAGCATTGCCAAGTACGCGGACCGCATCGTCACACTCATTGACGGAGCCATTGTCAGCGATGTGGAAAACCAGTCCATCGCCGAGCCGGTCTTTCAGCTGGAATCGTCCACCGAAACGCCGGAGGAGAAAAAGGTCAAGGGCAAAAAAAGAAAAGCAGCTCCCACAAAGAAGAAATCCTCCTCCCTTTTCCATAAAAAGAAAACGCCGGAGGAACCGCCTGCGGAACGTCAGCCTCAAGCTGGTGAAGCCACAGAAGCGGAAAGCCAAGCTACCGAAACAACAAAGGTTGAAACCGCTCCCAAAGCTGCGGACAGCACGGAAGCGGAATTAAGTGGAGGGATAGAGAATGAAAGCAAAAACTAGGAGAACTGTGAAGAGGGCCGTACCCATTGTGATGGCGGTGATTATGGTGCTGAGTGTGATCGTCTCAGCGCTGTCCAGCGCGGTGACGGCGTATGCCTTGGAAATTGACAGAAGTCCTTTTTCTGGATTGCAGATTGACTCTGTTATCGCTTCCAATGCGCTCCGAGCGGGTACGACCAACAGAAAAATATCCATGTATTTGAGCAATGGCGGGGAAAAAGAAGTATCCATTTCTGATCTTGGCATTTATCCTTCTACAGATTTGATTACAGTGCATGACGTCAGCAAAACCTCGGATTTAACCCTGAAATCAAATGAAAGAGCTAGAATCAATTTTAAAATGGATATCGATGCTTCCATTGATCAGGAAACAGCGGCGGAATCTGCGCTGGAGGTGCAGATGAGCTGTAATAATAAAGATGAAAACATTGAGCATGAACCTGTAATCAGGAGAATTTCACTGAGCAGCATTGAGGTGCCCGCGCCGAGATTTCCTGTAGATGACTCCGGAGATTCCACCCAGATAGAAGGCTCCATCGCCAAGCCCCGCATGGACATCAAGGTGGCCTCCTCCACCCCCACCAGCTGTAAGGAGGGGGATACCATCGACCTGATCATCCTGCTGACCTATTCCAAAAACAATGTGTCCCTCCAGAGCAGCTCTATCAGCGTGACAGGGGACAACTTCAGTGTCATCAACGGGATGGTGTCCCGGAATCTGCAATATGAATCCTATAAGTATAAGGGCAGCGAAAACTTTACCAAGGCGGTCCGCTACCAGCTTCAAACCAAAACAAACCTGGTTTCAGGGTATTATCCCGTCAATATCAAGGTGGAGTACTTGGATTATGACGAGACTAAAACCTATACCTCCGAAAACTCCTTTAACGTCTACATAGAGGGGACTAAGGACGGGGACGAGCCGGAAAATCCCACTAAGGTGGACCTGCCCACCCCTCAGCTGATTGTGGACCAATACTCCTACGCCTCGGAAACGGGCAACGACTACATCATGGCCGGGGATACCTTTTCCCTGAACCTGAAAATCAAGAACACCAGCAATATCCCAGTGGTGAACACGGTCGTCACCCTGGAGGAGGGCTTGGGCTTTACCTTAACCGATTCCTCCAACTCCATCTACCTGGACCGCCTGGGGGCAGGGGAGACCATGGAGCAGAACATCAGCGTTCGTGCCAAGCCAAATACCTCGACCCCCTCCTCCCAGCCGGGGGATATCTACACCATCGCCGTAAAGTTTAACTACCAGTACGTCAACGATAAAACCTATAACACCGTCACCAAGGACGAAAAGCTGGCCATCCCCGTGGTTCAGAAGGACCGCTTTGAGGTGGGGGAGCCGGAACCGCCCATGATGATGTATGTGGGGGAGGAGAGCAGCATTGAGCTGACCTTTGTCAACAAGGGGACCACCGACGTGCGCAACATCACCGCGGTCATCAGCGGCAACATCCAGAACGATGGGCAGAGCCAGTATATCGGCAACCTGCCCGCCGGGGAGGAGAGTTCGGTAAGCTTCACCTTCAACGCCGTTGAAGCCGGTATGGTAAAGGCCGCTATTACCCTCACCTATGAGGATTCCAACGACATCCAGCGGGAGGTGGTGAAGGAATTCACCGTGGAGGCCCAGGAAATGCCCAAATTTGACGACAACATGGGCGGCGGCGAGATGATGGACCCCGGCATGATGGAGCCGATGGACGAGGGCTTTAAGATGCCCATTTGGGGATGGATTCTCATCGGTGTGGGCGGCGTGGCCGTCCTGGTGGTTGTCATCGTAATCATCCGCAAAAAGCGCAAGGCCAAGAAGGAGCAGGAGGAAGACGATGAAGATATCTGATCAGATCATCATGTGCCTGCAAAACCTGTTCCGCCGCAAGGTGCGGACGGCGCTGACTGTCTTCGGCGTCATCATCGGCACCTGCGCCATTGTGGTCATGGTTTCCCTGGGTGTGGGGATGCAGGCCAGCCAGGACGCCATGCTGGCGGAGATGGGCGACCTGACCATGATTGAAATCAACAACTACAGCGGGTACAACGAAAACGGGGAGAAGCTTATCCTCAACGACGAGGTGCTGCATAAGATACAGCAGATGGACCATGTGGATGTTGTCACCCCCTTTTACGAGCCAAACTCCTGGAATTCCTTCACCCTTTACGGCGGCAACGGAAAGCGGTACAGAAGCCGCATGTACACCGTCGTCGGGGTGTACCCGGAGGCGATGGAGAAGATGGGCTTCAAGCTCAACAAGGGCTCCTTCCTCAGCGACAGCCAGGGGGACACCATTGAGATTCTCTTCGGCTACTATGCCCCCTATGACTTTGAGGACACCCGAAAAAAGCGTAACAACACCGTCCAGTACTGGAATACCAAGGAAGACGGCTCCATGCCCGACCCCTTTATCGACGTGATGAAGGAGAGCAAGCTGGTCCTGCAGATTAACAATACCAAGGAGAACGGCAAGACCATTGACCTGAAGGTAAAGGGGACCGGCATCACGGAATTTGACAGCCAGAATTATCAGACCGGCTACGGCGTCTTTATCAGCGTCAAGCAATTGAAGATGCTGGAGGAAAAGTATAACAAGCTCAACAACATCAAGGTTTCGGAGGATGAGAAGGCCAATTACACCACCGCCAAGGTCAAAGTGACGGACATGAAGTACGTGGAGGAGGTCCAGGCCGCCATCGACGAGATGGGCTTTAACACCTACAGCATGGAGAATATCCGCAAGCCCATGCAGGAGCAGGCCCGCAAGCAGCAGATGACCCTGGGCGGATTGGGAGCCATATCCCTATTCGTCGCCGCCCTGAGCATCACCAACACCATGGTCATGTCCATCTATGAGCGGACCAAGGAGATCGGCGTCATGAAGGTGCTGGGGTGCATGGTGGGCAATATCCGCAGCGTCTTCCTGATGGAGGCCGGGGTGATTGGCTTTATGGGCGGTGTGATAGGCATTATCATCAGCTATATCATCAGTTACATTATCAATATTGTCGGCAACGGACTGACGGGAGGGCTTTCCGGGGGAATTTCCGGAGGCTTCGGCATGGTTGTGAGCAGTGGATATTATGGAGGCGGAGGAGGTATGGCTCAGACCTCTATTATTCCCTGGTGGCTGGCGCTGGGGGCGCTGGTCTTCGCGACGCTCATCGGTCTTATCTCCGGGTACTCTCCCGCCAACCGGGCGGTGAAGATAAGCGCCCTGGAGGCGATAAAAAACGAGTAAACCCTTGACTTTTTCCTCAGGATATGGTAAACTGGGTAAGCCGCTTGTTTAGGGGCTTTTGTAAGCGTGGCCCTTTGCCTCCGCCCCCCACAGCGAGTCTATATAAAGGCAGGTGCGTCATCATGTACGCAGTAATCGAAACCGGCGGAAAGCAGTACCGCGTTTCCGAGGGGGACATCCTCTTTGTGGAAAAGCTCAACGCCGAGGAAGAAGCCAGCATCACCTTTGACAAGGTCATTGCCGTCGGCAAAGAGGACGGTGTTGTCGTCGGAACTCCTACCGTTGACGGGGCTACCGTTGCGGCAAAGGTCATGAAGAACGGCAAGGGCAAAAAGGTAACTGTTTTCACCTATCGCGCTAAGAAGGGTTCCAAGCGCAAGATGGGCCACCGGCAGCCCTACACCAAGGTTCAGATTATGACCATCAACGCATGATTTCCGTCCGCTTTTTTCAAAGGCAGGGAAAGCTTTCCGGGGTTACGGTTTCCGGCCATGCGGGCTACGGGGAATACGGAAGGGACATTGTGTGCGCCTCCGTCACCTCCGCCGTTCAGCTGACCGCCAACGGCATTACCGAAATCCTGAAAATCCCCTGTGACGTCCGGATGGAAGCCAACCGCATTTCCCTCACGCTGGACAGGCAGGAAGGGGAGGCAGTGCATTTTTTGCAGGCCCTTCAGCTTCATCTGACCGTCCTTTCGGAGGATTATCCGAATACCATAACGATTCTTGTTTCGGAGGTGTAAAATATGTTAAGACTTGATATGCAGTTCTTTGCACATAAGAAGGGTGTCGGTTCCACCAAGAACGGACGTGATTCTGAGTCCAAGCGCCTTGGTGTAAAGCGTGCCGACGGTGAGGAGGTTCTGGCCGGGAGCATTCTGGTGCGTCAGCGGGGAACCCATATCCATGCCGGTGACGGCGTGGGCCGCGGCTCCGACGATACCCTGTTTGCCAAGATTGACGGCGTGGTCCGCTTTGAGCGCCTGGGTCGTGACCGCAAAAAGGTCAGCGTTTACGCGACTGAGGCTTAATCCAGGTTCCATATGAATGCAGACCCTGACAGAGGCAGTACCGCTTCTGTCAGGGTTTTTGTTTTGTACAGAATAAAAGTGAATAACCGGAAAAACAGGGGACATACTAACAGTGGCGGCACATACAGGAAATGCTGTAAACCGCTTCCTAAGCCCGCCCAGGGCGAATAAACATCCCTGGGACGCACTTCAGGTAAGCGAAACAGATGTCAGGATGTGTCCCCAGATTTAAGAGGGCGTCTACATTGCACGACCCTTCAGGAGGTTTATAAAATGAGCAATCAGAACAACCAAAACCAGAACAGCCAGAACCAGTCCCAGAATCAGAGCCAGAATCAGTCCCAGAACCGTAGCCAGAACCAGTCTCAGAACCAGAGCCGCAACAGCAAATAAGTAAGTCATTCCCCTTACTCATAGCAGATAGCAGCCAATCAAATCCAAAAAGCCGGAGGAAAAACTGTTTTGTCAGCTTTTCCTCCGGCTTTTGCCTTGCTCGGATGGGAATTATCCCTTGATGGAATTGAGCAGCCCGTTGGCGGCGATGATTTTTTTCATGAATTCCGGGAAGGGCTGGGCCTGGTAGCTTTCGCCCCTGGTCAGGTTGGTAATCACCCCAGTGTCAAAGTTGACCTCAACCTGGTCTCCGGCCTGAATGCGTTCGCTGGCCTCTGCGCATTCCAGAATGGGGAAGCCGATGTTGATGGAGTTCCGGTAAAAGATGCGGGCATAGGTCTTGGCAATGACACAGGAGATGCCGCTGGCCTTGATGGCGATGGGGGCGTGCTCCCTGGAGGAGCCGCAGCCAAAGTTGCTGCCCCCGACCATGATATCACCGGGTTTTACTTTTTGTATAAATTCCTTGTCGATATCCTCCATGCAGTGGGAGGCAAGCTCTTTATGGTCGATGGTATTGAGATACCGGGCGGGGATGATGACGTCGGTATCGATGTTATCGCCGTATTTGTGGGCGATGCCCTTTGCGTTGTTCATATTCAAAAGTCCTCCTGTCAGTTCAAATGGTTATACATGGGCCGGAGAGGTGATTTTGCCGGTGATGGCCGACGCGGCCGCCACGGCGGGGGAGCAGAGGTATACCTCCGAGGAGGGATGGCCCATCCGTCCCACAAAGTTCCGGTTGGTGGTGGCCAGCGCCCGTTCACCGGCGGCCAGTATCCCCATGTGTCCGCCCAGGCAGGGGCCGCAGGTGGGGGTGGAGACGCTGCACCCAGCCTCCACAAAGATGGTGAGGTAGCCCGCTTTCAGGGCGTCCAGATAAATCTGCTGGGTGGCGGGGATAACGATGGTGCGGCAGGTCTTTGCCACATGACGGCCCTGGAGAATTTCCGCCGCGGCCTTCAGGTCCTCCAGCCGCCCGTTGGTGCAGGAGCCGATAATCACCTGATTAATGGCAATATCACAGCTTTCCGCCTCAGTGATGGTCTTGGTGTTCTCCGGCAGGTGGGGGAAAGCGACGGTGGGTTCCAGGGCGCTCAGGTCTATCTCGTAGACGGCCTCGTATTCCGCGTCAGGGTCGGGGGCGACGGTCTCAAAGGGGCGGTTGACCCGGTCCTTTACATATTCCAGGGTGATATCGTCCACGGCAAAGATGCCGTTTTTGCCGCCCGCCTCAATAGCCATGTTGGCCATGGAGAAGCGATCATCCATGGAGAGGTATTGCAGGCCATCTCCGAAGAATTCCATGGACTTGTACAGCGCGCCGTCCACCCCGATCATCCCGATGATGTGCAGGATGATGTCTTTGCCGCTGACATAAGGGGCGGGCTTGCCGGTGAGGTTGAATTTCAGCGCGGCAGGCACCTTGAACCAGATTTCTCCGGTTGCCATGGCCGCCGCCATATCGGTGGAACCGAAGCCGGTGGAGAAGGCCCCCAGTGCGCCATAGGTGCAGGTGTGGGAGTCCGCACCGACGCAGAGCTCACCGGGGGCCACCAGCCCTTTTTCCGGCAGAAGGGCGTGCTCAATGCCCATTTCTCCCACGTCAAAGAAGTTTACAATCCCCTGGTCCCAGGCGAATTTGCGGGAGATGAGGCACTGCTGAGCGGCCTTGATATCCTTGTTGGGGGTGAAGTGGTCCAGCACAATGGACACCTTGTTCTTATCGAATACGGGGCCGAAGCCGGCCTTTTCATATTCGGTCACGGCTACCGGTGTGGTCACGTCGTTGCCCAGTACCATATCCACCTTTGCGTTGATCAGCTGACCTGGCACCACGTGGTCGAGACCGGCCTTTTTGGCGAGAATTTTCTGCGTCATTGTCATTCCCATTGTGTTTCCTCCGTTCTGTTTTTCTTGTCATATCAGGAATTCCAAGGAATTCAATAAAAAGCCTCCGTCTCCTCAAAGAGAGACGAAGGCAAATTGACTGCTTCCGCGTTACCACTCCCGTTGCCTGTCCGGAGACAGACCACCTCTGTCCGTGACAATGCACGGCTCCCGGTAACGGGGGAGGGACCGTCTTTCCTTAATAGAGGGAATCTGTTCGGGAAAGAGGCTCAGGGAGGAGTTGGGGGACGGTTATGGCTGCTTTCCACCGTTGCGCGAATCCATATAAAGGTTTTGCGCGGCAGCTCTCTGGTTGCATAAGTGAGTCCCTTTGGTTCCCATCAGCGCCTTTGGCTATGGAAATAATGTTACAACTTTTTTGGGGAAATGTCAACTGGAAATTCGTCAAAAGGAAAAAGAAGATAAATTATCCCGCAAAGCAAAAAGGGGGATGGAATTTTTCTCCACAATGTGCTAAAATAAAGCCGTGGGGTTTATGGCGGAGCACAGCCTCCGCAAAGCTGCTGGCTGCCGGGACCTTCCTCCCGCCAAAAGGAGGATTCCATGAATACAGCGGTTCATACCGAATATGCAGTCAAAACATACAGCACAGCGCCCTCCAGAGCTGCCGCCGCCGCGAAGGGCGGGAGCTTTCTGGAGGCTGTGCAGAATACCCTTTCACCGGAAAAGACCGGTGAAACCCAGCGCCCTGACGCCCAGGAGTATAAAAAATACCTGGAAAAGCGTTTTGGGCCTGTCACCCTGCAAAGCGTCCCCAAGGACCAGAAAAGCCTGGACGCAGTGGGAAAGAAGATGCGGGGCAATGATATCTATATTGCCCCCAATATCTTTGAGAAGATGGTGGAGGACCGGGATACGGCCAGCTACTATGAAAGGAAGATTTCCTACTTCTTCACCGACGTCATCCCCAACGGCCGGGCCTATGCCCAGTCGGTGGGCCTCACCTTTGAGCCCTGCGGCGTGGTCATCCACGAGGACGGAACCGTCACCTACATCTGCGGCGGGGGAGATCCGCCGGAGAAGGTTGCCAAGGTTGCGGCTGAGAACCGGGCCAAACAGCAGAAGCGTGTGGAACGGAACAAAGAACTGGCAGAGCTTTCCGTCGAGCAGTCTGCCAAGCGTCGCGCTCTGTGGGAACAGCTTGTCAAAGCTGCGTCCTTCACGCAGTCTATCCCCGGCGCGGATTCCGGCATACCGGACGCGGGGGAATGGCTCAGGCTGCGGCAGTTGACCGCCCCCGAACCTTCCGCGGAGCAAACAGCGGGAACGGCGTTCTTTATCCTGTAAGCTGAGAAAACCGGCAAAACACGGGAGACGGATTTCCCCATTGTTGGGATGCTTTCCCGGCAATGGGGAAACTGGTTTTCGGTTTATTGTACGGTTTTGCTTGCTGTTCTGTAAACAAAGATTAAAATTTTTGCTTTTTTTCCGAAACCCCTTGCAAGTTCATCGGAAATATGGTATTCTTTATTCAGAACGAATCTTAATAAGGATTCAGTTTGGATAAGAATATAAAATTTTGGGAGGAATTCAAAATGAAAAAGTTTGTATGCTCCGTCTGCGGTTACGTTTACGAAGGAGAAGCCGCCCCCGCTCAGTGCCCCCAGTGCAAGGCCCCTGCTTCCAAGTTCACCGAGCAGGCATCCAACGAAATGGCTTGGGCTGCCGAGCATGTTGTCGGCGTTGCCGCCGGTGTTGATCCCGCTATCGTAGAGGGCCTCCGCCAGAACTTCAACGGTGAATGCACCGAGGTTGGCATGTACCTGGCCATGGCGAGGGTTGCCCACCGCGAGGGTTATCCTGAGATCGGCCTGTACTGGGAAAAGGCTGCCTGGGAAGAGGCGGAGCACGCCGCTAAGTTTGCCGAGATGCTGGGTGAGGTTGTCACCGACTCCACCAAGAAGAACCTGGAGCTGCGGGTAGCCGCTGAGAACGGAGCCACCGCCGGTAAGTTTGAGCTTGCCAAGATGGCCAAGGCCCAGAACCTGGACGCCATTCATGACACCGTCCACGAGATGGCCCGCGACGAAGCGAGGCACGGCAAGGCTTTCAAGGGCCTGCTGGAGAGATATTTCGGCTAAGGGTTACGCTGTATACAGGCAATTTGAGAGGACAAGCAGGGGTGCTTGTCCTCTTTTATACATTAAGCAACAAGTTTTGCTTTAGTGGTTGTCTATTTAGGCGAAACCATATAATTATAATGTAGGAGGTGGAATATGTATTTCGCTCCATATATTAAACAAAATGATACTGGCAATTTTGTTGATGTGTCTTTTGAAATTGCATCCGAACAGGACTTGCTTATGACGAAGAATCATCCAAAATGGCAAACAGACTGGACATCAGATTTTTAGAGAATAATTTTCAATTGCATTATAACGCCTAAGCGGTTGGAATACAATATTCCGACCGCTTTATAAAAACCTCGGCTACTGCTTTTTCAATATTGGAACCCACATACGGAAGCCGTCGGGAACCCCGCCCTTTTGGAACCATTTCTCAGAAAAAATATGCTCCTCATAAAAGATATGCGCGTCACAGTCAAAAGCATATTCCGGGTTGCGCTTGATGAATTCCACAAAGGCCTCCGACGCCTTTATCAGGCTGAGGGCCATGTCGATGTCCCCGTTTTCGTCAAACTGGTTCAGAGCGGCATCGTTTACCAGAAACAAACCCGTCGGAGCATCCTCAACCTTCCGGCCAAAGAATTCATCCTGCTGGCATTCGCCGCCTATCAGGTACATCATCGCTGTGTAGGGATGTTTGACATGCTCAGAGGCGTTTTGATGCTCCTCCCCCTGGGGATGGTGACCCAATGGCGCAACGCCTGCATATCTTCTGGCGGTGCGGTCAGGTATGTTTTTTCTGCACCATAAACGTCATTTGATGTATATTTGTGAATCAGGGCTTTCTTAGAATGAGGAGGAGCGGGCGGAATGTGTATCCGGGACGCCTATGGAAATTCACACGGCTTTCTCGTGAATCCTTTTTATTCCGCCCCTCAGCGGCCTGAACAGCACCAGGGCCAGCACTACATTCCCGCCGCAGTGGAGCAGGTCAAAGGGGATTCCGCTAACCCAGTAGGCAATTCCCGCGGCCAATCCCCCCGCGACGGCATAGGGAATGGCGCACAGCGCCCCGAACATCAGCCCGAATACGCCCAAAACAGCCGCCCAGAACAAGACAGAATCAGTCCTTCTGAACAGCCAGCAGACCGCCGCCAACAGCGGCCACACATACAGGTACATCACCCACCATATTCCGAATCCATAGATTAGTCCTTCCAGCAGCACAAACACCGCCAGCGCGCCGGGGATCTGCCTGGGGAACTCTATGGCGTACAGCGCCACCAGCAGGGAAACCAGCTCCACATTGGGCAGGGGGGCCAACACCACCTGGACGGCCAGCAGCAGCGCGCCGAAAAGCCCCGAAAGGATTAAGTCCTTCAGGGCTGTGTTGGTTTTTCTCTTTTCCATCAGTAGCCGGAGGTCAGGGTGATTTCAAAGTGATCGCCGTCGGCAATAGGGGTGGAGTCAACGCTGGTTTCCAGCATCTGGCCATCCTTGCTGAAAAACCACCATTCCTGTTTTGAGTCGTCGGCAGTCACGCCGTCAACGGTTTTGACAAACAGCCCATATTGGCTTTCTTCACCGGAGATCAGCTTTTCCTGTTCCAGCGCGCCCCGAAGGAATTCCTCCGAGGTTTTGATGGTGTGGTTTCCGGCGGTACCGTCTCCGAAGATTACCGCGACTTCAATGGTTTTCTCTCCCGCAGTTCCCTGGGGACGGTTGAAAAAATACACCGCTCCGAAGATGACAGCTAGTACGGCCAGAACCGCCAGGGCAATGGCGATTTTTTTGTTTTGACTTTTCATAGTGCATATGTCCTTCCTTTATGTTTATTCTGGGACTTGCTTTTGCATAAAAGATTATACTGGAATTGGAGGTAAATTGCAATCTTTTTATTGTTATATCTGTTTCTATCAACTTACCGGCATAGGGGTAAAGGTATGGACCAAACCCTTTGATTTTGCTTGTTCGGCGGTTAGTACAATTACCTTTATATGGTTGGTTTTTTCAAATTTCCTTAGGGACAGGTTCAGAGCATCCTGAATATGACATACCCAATCTGCCTTACTCTGGGTGATGACAAGGACAAAAATCGGCTTTTGGCCGCAGACGTTGCGAATTTTTTCGCGCAGTTCCGGCGGCATGTCCTCAGATTGCATTCTGCCTTCGGCGATGCTGAGAACCAAGCACAGCGACAAAATGAATTTTTCACATATATCTGAAACATAGGATGGAACCATTTTTACCGATTTGATCAGTTCTTCGTATTCCTTCAGATTCCCGGCTTTTATCATTTCAGCCAATCGCTCTTTTTTCGTTCTGCGCTCAGTTCCTTTGGAGCCGTTTTCTTTGCTTCAATCAACAGCAGCTCATCATTCCGTATTACCACACACTCAACAGATTTAAGGTGCTCCTTTCTGGAAATCCTTACGTCCTTTGAGTTTTCGATATTATAGAACCCATCCTGATCAAATGGGCCAAGCACAATTCCAGACCCTGTTTCCTCCCTGTATATCTGTTCTGCCATAATCATAGTACCTCGTTTACTTCTTCCTCATAAAGGCGAATTGACTCCTGTACAATGGCGTTTTCAGGAAGTTCTTCCCAGAGATCACCGTACCGAATCCCTTCGTCTCCCTCCAAGGAGAGCACAGGAATGGACATGTCGTTTTTTTGCGCCAGTAAATAAGCCTTTTTCAGAACAAAGTAAGAATAGCTGGCATTTTCCCTTTGAACCGGTAGGGATATTGCGCGGACAAGGTCTAAATAGGTATCGTCAAAGCCAAAAACGGAGTCCTGCTCCCGGCTTTTTCTGATGATGCTGCATATAGAAAGAACCTCTTTTTCAGGGATAAAGACGGTGTTGCTGCTGCGCTGGTTATGCTCATTGACAATATTGGAAATGGTCTTGGTTGTGCTGTGCCCAAAGCCGTAGGAAAACCGTTTCCCGTCAAGAACCATCTGAAAGGACAGATTCTCATCAGAGCCTTTTTTTCACCATATCTCCCAAGGTCTTTGTCTGAAATGTCCAATACAGCTTGTCAGACAAAATTTCCGCCGGAGTTTTGTTGTTTTGTCCCCTTCCGAACGCCTCTATGGTTCTCATTGCCGAATAGATGGCTTTCAATATAAAAGACTTCCCGCAGCTATTTTCACCTATTATCAGATTGATTTTTCCCAACGAGTCCCACTCTATATTTGAATGTAACCCATAATTTTTTAGCTCCACCTGTTCAATCATTGTGGAATTCCTCCCTTCCGCCTCTATGTATCAGTATACCATAAAATCAGAAAGAACACATTCGTTTTTGTCGAAAAGCTGTTATACTCCTGCAAATATCTTCCCGACTAACGCTTTTACCTGTTCCCCCGTCTCCTGAGAGGTCAGATGGCTGGTATCCAAAAATACCACGTCTTCCCGCCCGCGGAACCATTCCCGCTTTAACGGCAGAAGGGACTGTACATAAAAATCAAAGAAACGGCGGGAACGGGTTCCGTCCTTCTCTTTCCTCTGCCGGAGAATCTTTTCCTCCGCCTCCAGGAAGAGAATTTTATCCGGCATACATTCCCGCAGCATCGCCAGCTCCCGTTTCAGCGGTCCGGAAATTTCCCAGGTTTTTCCCATGGCTTTGGGGTAGTCCAAGGTATAAAATTCAATCTCCTCCGCGCCGAAATCCATTACAACATTGGAATACCGGGAAACTCGCTCATGGCGTTGGATTTCATGGAGGATATACAGCCGCTGGATTTCAAGGTAGTCCTCGTAAACATCTTTTTTCAATCCACGCTCTTTTACCTTTTGAACTACAGCGGCGTTGTCTTCAAAGGATACATGGATTTCCGTCGCGTGCTGCTGGAGATAGCGGGCGGCAGTTGTTTTACCCGCCGCCATACAACCTTGAAGGGATAAAATCATTTTTTCAGCTCCCTGTACTCTTATAATGCTTGACTCCAAACTTCCACACAAACCAAGAAGCCAGCAAAAACCCTGCCCCTACCGGCAGCGGCAGCCAGCCCTTCCACATGGGTTCTCCCCAGCCGCAGATGGCAGACATGGGATAGTAGCTGATCACCAGCACCGGGATGATAAAGGTAAACACCCGGTACAGCGCCTTGGGCATATATTCCACCGGGCACCTTGTTACCTGATACCCTGCATTGGTGAAAATGTAAATCCAGTCTATTGCCTGTATGGTAAAGAAGGAGATGCCGGAGGTGAGGATAAACACCCCTGCATACATTAAAAAGCCGCCCAGCAGCGCTGATACAAGCATCAGAATCCGGGCCGGATCCATTATGACATGGTGCTTGCAAAAAAGAAAGGCAATCACCCCCAGCCCGCACAGCGGCCTTGACAGCCTGTGGAGGTGGAAAGCGGAGGCGGCAACCTGTAAGGCAAGGGGCCTTGGGCGGAGCAGCACCCTGTCAAACCCGCCTTTGCGCACCATGCCGAAGGGGAAGGTATCAAAGCCCCGGCAGAAAACCTCCGCCAGCCCGAAAGCAGTGACAGCAGTAAAATAAATCAGCAAAATCCGATCGATTGACCATTCCCCAATGCTCCCAAAGCGGTCGAACATCAGCAGGGTGGAGATCACATCGGAAAAGACGACAAAGACAACCTGGACCAGCATCATCCACCAGCCTTTGTACTGGACGCCGGAGCGGGCATGGATGCGGATATACTGCCAGTAGAGGGAAAGATTTCCGGGAGAAGTCCTTGCTTTCATAAAACATCAACCTCCCTGCACCACAATATTTTTTAATTGCCTGTTCATAATCAGGTTCCCTAAAAAGATAAAGAAACCAGACCAAAGAATCTGTAACCCTACTGCCCACACAGCGTCAGACGGCGCAAGGGAGCCGATGTAAAGGCGTATCGGCAGGTCGGCGTATCCGGCGAAGGGCTGAAGGAGAAGAAATCTCTGCATGAAGTCCGGCCAGAGCTGCAAGGGGAGATAGGTACCGGACAGCACGCCGGGAACCAGCAGGAGGATAAACATGGGGCCGTTCCCCCAGGAAACATTCATGCGGACGGAGGTGACAAACATCCCGTAAGAGGTGCAGAGCAGCAGCGACCCCACCGCTGAAACCAGCATGGCGGCAAACCCCGCCGGGGATGCGGGCAGGGACATCCGATAGCCGCCCGGCAGAAGTATTCCCGCCAGAATGACCATTGCCCCCCGCACTGGCAGGCTGCTTAAATTGATGGCTGCCAGCCTTGCGAACCAGTGGCGGTAAAGGCGCATAGGGCGGCATAATTCCAAGCCCACATCGCCGGAGGTGATTTTCTGTGTGAACTCCCCGGGAACATGGGGCTGTATCAGGAACATAAACTGTCCCAGCCAAATGTAAGAGGCAAGCTGTTGAAGGGTCATTCCTGCGGCGATTCCGGCAGCATTGTTGTCAGCATATCTGTAAAAGACAGTGTAGACTGTAATCTCGACAATTCCCCAGAAAATACTGGTGGCGGCTCCCGCAAGGGCGGCAATTCGGTACTGCACCTTTTGCAGCAGCTCAATGCGGAAAATAGAGAAATACGCTTTCCAGGGCGCGGTTTTGGAAGGCGGGCTTGCTGTCATCCGAATTTCTGCGCTCATAATGACATCTCCTTATACATGGCGGCAATCATCTGGTCGATGTCCTGTTCCTCGATGGTCAAATCCCGCAGGGAAAAGGCTTCTGCCAACAGGGCGGCGGCTTTGGGGGCTGGAAAATCCCTGGGGTTGAACATGGCGGTTACAGTGTCCCCTTCTATGGAAAGATTAGACAGCCCCGCCAGGGCAGGAAGCCCCTTTTCACTTCCCCATTCTTGGGAAAGCCTTGCGCGGATGCGGTGCAGGGGGGCGTATTTTTCTTTGAGGGCTTCCAGGGAGCCGTCATAAAGCAGTTTGCCATGGCCGATGGTCATAACCCTTTGGCAGAGGGCTTCAATATCATCCATATCATGGGTGGTTAGGAGGATGGTCACACCTGTTTTTTGATTTTCTTCTTTGAGGAACCGGCGCAGGGAGAGTTTGGACACTGCGTCCAAGCCAATGGTCGGTTCGTCCAGAAAGAGGATATCCGGCGAATGGAGGAGCGCGGCGGCAATTTCACAGCGCATCCGCTGGCCCAAAGAGAGCTGGCGCACCGGGATATTCCGAAGGGGTTCCAGCTCCAAAGCCTTGGAGAGCTGGGAAACTCTGTCCAGATATTTCCCATGGGGGACAGAATACACATCCCGGAGAAACTGGAAGGAATCCTCCACCGGGACATCCCACCAAAGCTGGCTCCGCTGTCCAAAGACAACCCCGATATGGCCCACATAAGCTTCCCGCTCCCTCCAGGGGGTGCGGCCGAGGATGCGGCACTCGCCGCCGTCGGGGTTGAGGATGCCGCTCATGACCTTGACGGTGGTGGATTTGCCTGCCCCGTTGGGGCCTATGTACCCCACCAATTCCCCGGCTTCCACTGAGAAGGTGATATTTTCCAGGGCCTGGACTTTCCGCTTTTCCCGGACAAAGATTCCCCGCAGGCGGTTCCCTTTCTGCGGGACGGAGACGGTAAAGGCTTTTTCGATGCGGTTGAGGTAGATTTGCTGCATGGTATAACGCTCCCTTCCATTTTGAGGTTCTATCATTATAGCAAAGGTACGAATTTGAGGCAAAGGGCTTTTCTTCCTCTCTGGATGCTTCCCAGAAATACACAGCGTGAAACGGGCTGAAATCGCTTTTTTTCTCAAAATCTCTTGACATTTTGAGATTTCCATAGTATAGTATATATACAATCTGGATTGGAAACCAGGGTGTGTGTTTATATTAGTGTCAAAATTAGCTCATATACTGTTTTTTATTCATCTTCCCTTATAAAAAGGGGGGATTTTCTTTTGCCGGGAAACGCTATCATCGGAATTAAAAACAAGGGGCTGTGAGGAAAGTTAAAATCCTCACAGCTCCTTTGTTATGTTCACTTTTTCATCTCGTAAAAGCAATACTCATGGGGAGCATTGTCGTTGATATCCTGATACTGCCTTGTTTCCAACAAACGGAAGCCAACCCGCTCCAAGGTTTTACAGGATGCTGGATTGTCCGCCCTGGCGGTGGCGATTATCCTGACTATATCATAGGTCTTCAAAAAGAAGTCCGCGTATGCCTTGGCCGCTTCCGACGCAAAGCCTTTTCTCTGGTACGCCGAACCGATAAAATAGGTTATCCCGACCGCGTCCATATCCCTATAGTAGGAGCAGCCCACCGAGCCGATTACGATACCGTCCTTTTTGTCCACAACGGCATAGGCCAAATACTCTTTTTTCGGGTTGTTTTCCCGGTCAAGCTGGAGCGCTTCCCGAATCCAGCCGCCCATCCACTTTTCACAATCCCGGCAGTCGCCGAAAATATCGTGAAGGCTCCCGTCAGATGCCATTTCGACATAGGCGGATTTATCCTCCGGCTTTAAGCTGCGGATGATGAGCCTGTCTGTTATGATTTTCACCTTTTTCCCCTTTCGCATCAAAGCAAATTAGATTTTTATCCCCGGAAATAGCTCAAAACCGAAGCCGTGACAATCTTCAAGCCAGGGATCAGGCTTTTCAGTTCAATCGATTCCTCACGGGTATGGGCGCCGCTCCCGCTGTACCCGCCGAAGCAGATGGAGGGAATCCCCATGGAAAAGGGGATGTTGCAGTCGGTGGACCCGGAACCGGCCTTGGGGACTATCCCGCCGTTGTAAGCCGCCATAATGGTGGAAAATCTCTCCTCCAGCGCCTCCTGCGCCCTGGGATCGACCACGCCCATGCAGGGGCGCTTGCCCAGGACCCGCACGTCGATTTCAACGCCCATATTGCGGTAGGCATCGATGAGGCTGTAAAACATCTTTTCCATCTTGTCGATGCAGACCTTGGAATCGGAGCGGTACTCATACAGCATGGCAGCCCGCTGAGCGATGGTGTTGACCGATGTACCGCCGGAGACGGTCCCCACATTATAGGTTGTCTTGCTGTCGCCGTCCACAGGGACCTTTACCGAATACAGGGCGTTGATCAGGTTGGACATGACCGCTATGGCGTTCCGGTTGCCGAAGCTTCCGTAGGAGTGGCCGCCCTCTGTTTTAATCTCCACCAGATAACGGTGGGAGCCGACGGATTTATTGCAGTAACGGGTCATTCCTCCGTCCAGGGAGATCACCGAGGCCACCCGGCCTTCATAGTCCTTCATCAGCTGGCGGCAACCCTTCAGATTGCCCAGCCCCTCCTCCCCGGAGTTGAGGACGAACAGCATCCCGCAGGCGGGCCTTAGCTTCTTCTCAATGATATACTTGACGGTGGTCAGCAGCACGGCCACGTTGGCAGTATCGTCCCCCACGCCGGGGCAGTACAGTCTTCCGTTTTCCTCCTTCATGGGCATGGGCTCCGTGTCGGGGAAAACGGTGTCAGTGTGGGCCATAAAGACGACGATGTCATTGCGGTTTTCACAGTTGACAGGGTAGACCACGTTTAAAGCCTCATCAATATAAACTCCCTGGGCGCCAAGGTTTTCCAGCCAGTCCTTGATCCATGCGGCGCGCTTTTCCTCGTGGTTGGAGGGCGCGGGGATTTGGCAGAGCTCCTTGAGAAGTGCAACGGTTTCCTCATAGCGGGAGGCGATTTCACGTTCTGCTTCCGGGGTGAGTAAGTATTTCATGGGGTACAGCTCCTTTTTTGACTTTTTCTTTATTCTTATAATCGGAATTTGTTGGGAAGTCTATAGGGTTGAGGGGTAAATTTATCTATGCCAAAAGCATCTGTATCCGTTTTTGAATCACCCTTTCCATCATCGCAAGCCGCTCGGCCGGAAGGTTATGTTTGGAGTTTCTGCGGAACCGGAAATGGAGCAGGCTGCGCAGTTTCTCCCGGTGCTCATGGGTCAGTGACGCTTTTGCTGTGCCGGTAAAGTCATCATAGACTGCGGGGTAGAGTGTTGCCGCGTATTTTTCCAGGGCGGATTCAGATGCAAAGCCTTCATTGCCTGCAAAATTGAAAAGCGAATTTCCATGGTCAAAAAGAGGCGCGGGCGCGACAATGCGGTTGGTTTCATTGTCAATCAAAAAACCAAAGTTGCCAAAGTGCCGGTCTGTATTGCAGATGATGGCGTCCAACAGGAACATATCGCCGAGAGCCTTTTCAAACATGGGGCCCAGTTGGCGGTAATAGGCTTTGACGGCATCCATGCCGCCGGATGTCACAATATGGCCCACTGGTATAAATCCATATTGTTTGCCGGTAAACAGCTCGCAGGTGGAACACAGGCAGTTTTTCCATTGGGCAAGACCATAATCTACAGCATCAATGCCCAGCTTTTTTGCAATTTGCGCTGCGTAATATTCCGAATAAGGCTCGTTTCCGGTATTTGAGGCGCCGAAGGTTCCTCCCTTAAAGAGGATAATTTTCCCATCTATTCTGCGCCAGCATTTGGGGAGCATCCCGTTTGTGGTGAACTCCGGACTGGAAATCAAAGAGCTGCGGATATCGCTGCCATAGCCGGTAAAGGCAATAAGGGCCAAGGTTCTGCTGAAGCGGTTATCGTATAAATTAAACATATCGAAGGTTCCGGTAAAGCCCTCCTCTACCACCCAATAGCAGTCATTCAGCGAAAGCCCTTTGGAAACCTGGATGAGATTCATCGGGCGGTTCAGGCTCAGTCCGCATTTGTTGAGAAAATTATGGACATAGGCCCGATTTTTCGGAACTGTGCGGCGCTTCAGCCATTTTTGCAGGCTGGTATTGGAGACCGGCTGCATATCCAGGGGCAGCAAAAAAATTTTTTCTCGGTTTTCCCATAGGATTTCAATTTCCGGTGAGCTTGTATTTTCCGAGGCAGCAAAGCGGAGCAGGGGGGTATCAAAATGTCGAAGCTCATAATTCATTCTGACGGCCTTTCCTTTCCTGATTTTTAACGATATACAATGGCCTTTGCTATAGTATATCCTAAAGGCCGGAGATTTTCAATGGGAAACAAAAAATGTCCCTGACCGCCCGCAGCAGCCAGGGACATAGATGCCGGATCATTTATTCTTCCGCTTCTTCCCCTGACTGGGAGGGCAGCGGATCCCGCTTTACCAGCACTCTCTGAATCCTCTGATCCTCCACCTCCAGTACGGTGATGGTCAGGTTTTCAAAGGTAAATGCCTCACCGGTCTCCGGCAGGTGCTCCAGGGTTTCCAGGACCCATCCGCCGACGGTGCTGTATTCGGCTTCAAAGTTTTTAAGGTTCATGTCCAGGTTCTCAAACATATCGTAGATGTTCATGTCCCCCGATACCTCAAAGAGGTTGTCGGCCTTCTCCACAAAGTTGTTTTCCACCTCGTCGCTTTCGTCCCAGATATCGCCTACCAGCTCCTCCAGGATGTCCTCCATCGTCACAATGCCCATGGTGCCGCCGTAGTCGTCAGTGACCACCGCCAGATGGGTTTTGGAACGCTTCAGCTCGTTGAGGAGGAGGGATATCTTCATGGTCTTGTGGACAAAGGGACATTCGTGGAGCAGGGAGCGCAGCTCCGGCTGCTTCCCCGACGACAGTGCCAGCAGATATTCCCGGACATACAATATTCCGATGATGCTGTCAATACTCTTTTCATACACCGGTATCCGGGAGTAATGCCCTTCGCTGACCGTTTCATAAACCTCTTCGGGGGTGTCAGATATGTTGATGGCGGTCAGATCAACCCGTGGGGTCAGAATTTCCTGGGCCGTAATTTCATCAAAGTCCAGGGCGCTCTGCACCAGGTCGCTTTCCTGTTTTTCCAGGACACCTTCGCCTTCAATGGTTTCGATAATGTACTTCAGCTCGTTTTCTGTGACATAAGGCTGGGCCTCGCCGGGGTCCTTACTGAGGGTCAGCTTTTTAATCTGAAGGAAAACCCATACAATAGGTTTTAAAAGCTTGATGAGAAAGGAAATAACCCCAGAAAACAGCAGAGCGACTTTTTCGCTGTTGGCCTTGGCATAGCTCTTAGGGAGGATTTCGCCAAAGATCAGCACGATAATGGTCATGGCTATGGTGGAAACCAGCGGACCATAGGCCGCTCCCACCAGATTTGTAGCGATTACCGTTGCCAGGGACGCTGAGGCAATGTTTACAATATTATTGCCCACCAGAATTGTGGTGAGAAATTTGTCATAATCCTCGGCAATGGTAAGGGCGCGCCTGGCCTTTTCATTGCCGTCCTCCACCAGGTTTTTCAGACGTATGGTGCTCACCGATGACAACGCCGTCTCCGATGCGGAGCAGAAGGCCGAACCTACTAACAAAAAAATCACACTGACAATTTGTAACCAACTGGGACTTTCCAAAACAATCACCATCTCCTGTTTCGTTGAATTTTAAAAATATTTGGATGCTACGCTGAACCGGCGGTCCGGTATTTAGGCGCCGCTCAGTGCCAGACCATGGGCTGCGTCACCACCGGCTCCCCGGTTTCCAGTGCATTGCCCATACAGATAGCCAGATAAGTATCCTGAAGTGCCTCCGGCAGGGGATAGAAGGCCTCCGCCCGTCCCTTGGCGTATTCATACATTCCCACCAGGCAGTCCGCTATGGCAATCTCCTCGTCGCCCATCCGGGCGGGGATAAAGGGATTGCGGTAAAGCTCCAGCTCGCCAAGGGTGACGCTCCGGGGACAGAAGCCGTCATGATCATAGCCGACCCCGTAATCATACCGCTGGAATCTCCCGGCGGAGGGAACGCCATCCTGAGAGAGCCAGAAGATTTCATCGTCGTTAATCTCTCCGCGGTGGCCCAAAATCTGGACACCGCTGCGGCGGATGAAGGAGCGGTACTGCTCGCTGGAGAAGTTGTAAACCCCTGTCTTCCCGTTGGAAAAGGAGAAGGTACAGAGGTCCCGCTTGGCGCTTCCGACAATATACTGCTCCGGGGAGAGCTCTCCGTCGCGGGTGCGGGTCTGGGTGGCGGGAATGAGGAACCGCTGGCCGCGGACGACGCAGTCCTCAAACCCAATCCCCAGAAATCTCCGGAGAAGGTTGACTCCGTGGTAGCCGTGACAGATGGATTGCTCCGCATAGGAGACCTCCCCCAGCATACCCAAGCTGATTGCTTCCAGCTTGGCGGCAATCATCGGGCGGGCAAAATATTGCTCCGCAACCTGTACCTTAGCGCCGCGCTGGGTGTATTCCTTCCAGAGCTCCTCCAGCTCCGGAACGCTCCAGGCGGGGGGAGTTTCACAGAGGACAGGGACGCCCATCTTCATCAGCAGGTGGAGATATTCCGGCGCCGCCGAACGGTGGACGCTGAGGACAACAAATTCCGGGGAAGCCGCCATGAACTGATCAAAGCTGGTGAAGGTCTTTACCCCTGTCTGGGCGGCATATGCCTGCGCCTTCTCTCCGTCCCGGAGCAGTACGCCCGTCACCCCAAACCGTTCCGGCATCTGTCTGGCAATGGTGACATAGAACCTGCTCCGCCAGCCTCCGCCGATGATTCCAAACCGAATTTTTTCCATAGACCGCTTTCCTCCTTGCTGTTTGTTGTCTGCTGCCAGCTGTCATCTGGCAAATAAAAAAGAGTAATTATTGTTTATTATACCATCTTTTCCGTTTTTGTTCATCTCCCGCTTTGGGCGGTTGCGGGGGATTACAGAGGGTTTTGGGGCGATTAGCCAAGATAACGGGCCTTTGCTTTGGGTTTTCTCTTTTTTTGCGGCTTTTGCGGATGATTTTGTGAAAAATGAATGGTCTTCTTAAAAAAGTCTTGTTGTTCGTTCAAGAATCATTTGTTATAATAGTACAAAGCCGTCTGTGCGGCCACGGGCAAATCAATTTGCCTGAAAGCTTTTCCAATCTGATGAATAGAGGGGGTATGCTTATGTACATCCAAAAACCGCCGATGGGCTGGAACACCTGGAACACCTTCGGCCCGGATATCAACGAGGACCTGATTTTGGAATCCGCCGACGCCATGGTCTCCACCGGCCTGAAGGACGCAGGCTATGAATACATCGTTATCGACGATATGTGGTCCCTGAAGGAGCGGGATTCCCAGGGCCGCCTGGTCCCGGACCCGGAGAAATTCCCCCACGGGATGAAGTATCTGGCAGATTATATTCACGGAAAGGGTCTGAAATTCGGGATGTACTCCTGCGGCGGGTACCTGACCTGCGGCGGATACCCCGGCAGCTTCGGCTATGAGTGGATAGACGCGAAAACCTTCGCGGAATGGGAAGTGGATTTCCTGAAATATGATTACTGCTTCCATCCCGCCAGCATGGAAGGACACTCCACCTATAAGAGAATGGGCCTTGCATTGGCCAACTGCGGGAGGGATATTCTGTTCAGCGCCTGTTCCTGGGGGGCGGAGTATACCCACCAGTGGATACGGGAGACCGGGGCGCACACTTGGCGCTCCACTGGGGACATCAACGAGTCATGGGACCATATCAAGCGGCTGTCCCAATCCCAGATTGTGGCCCAGGAGTACAACGTACCTGGCTGCTTTAACGACATGGATATGCTGGTGGTGGGCATGAACGGCAAGGGCAACGCGGCCATCATCCCCTGTACGGAGGACGAGTACCGGCTGCACTTTGCGCTGTGGGCGTTTCTTTCTTCCCCGTTGATGATAGGTTGCGATATCCGGAATATGTCCGAGCAGACCAAGGCAATCCTGATGAACAAGGACATCATCGCCATCAATCAAGACCCAGCTGCGCGTCCTGCCTTTTTCGTCAATACCCGCAGGTACGAGCCGAACTTCAGCCGCGGCCCGGAGGACCCCTTCTTTAAGGACTATGAGCTGGACCGCACCTGTATGGCGCGGTACCTGGACAATGGGGATATTGCGGTGATTATGCTGAACTTCACCGAGAGGGATACCTTTGGCGCGCCGCTGGTCGTCACCGCCGATATGTTGGGACTGCCGGATAACTCCGGAAAGGCGCTGGAGGTCAAGGATCTGTGGACCGGAAAGGTTTCGCCGGGGTTTAACGATACAGTTTACAATGACCTGTGCAAAGCCCATGGGTGCAGAATCTTCCGGGTAAGGCTGGTGGATAAATAATGGACTTCTGTATGCAGTGCGGGAGGGAGCTGACCGGCGATGAAATTGGACTGCATAAGAGGATCATCAACAGGGGAGATACCTCTTATTGGTGCATCGGCTGTCTGGCAAAGCGGTTCGGCTGCGAGGAATCCCTGCTGAGAGAGAAAATCGAGCATTTCCGCCGGATGGGGTGTACGCTTTTTGCTCCCAACAGGCCGGAGGACTCCTGACGGGAGCTTATAGGCATTCATATTGCCCAAAAGGGCCGCGGCATCTGCTTTCACAGATGCTGCGGCCCTCTTTCCCTGACTTCTGTACACATAGAAGAATATGTCTTCCAAAAGCCCCAGCCCCTAGGGGTGTGTTTAACTATGCCTTTTTCAGACCTGCCACCCCATACTTTTTTAGAAAATTCGCTTTTTGCTTCTTATGCAGTTTTTCTTTCAACCTCTGCATTTTCTGAAAACTCAAGAAAAATCAGGCTGCACAAGACATTTTGACCTTGTATAGCCTGATTTTTTAGCATTACATCAACACCCACGCGCTGACGGCTGCAATTAAAGGCAGTGTGATAATACAGGACAGCGTTGTCACCGCCATTACCTGACTTCCATATTCGCCGTCCGCCCCGCACTTGCTGGCGAAAAAACCCGCTGCCTGCGCCGTGGGGCAGGCCGAGGACACCATACAGATTACGGCGATAAAGCCTCCCTGCTCCACCCAGGCGGAGACGTTCAGCACCTTAAATAAGAGCAGCACTATGGCGGGAATCAGAATGATACGCAGTATGCCGATAAAGTACAACCGGACGTTTTTCAGCACCCGCACCAGGTTGATGTTGGCCAGTAGCGCCCCAGAAACAAACAGGGCCAGCGGCGTGTTCATAGAGGCGGCGTAGTGGATGGCTGGTCCGAAGGGGGCGGGCAGGGTGATGCGGCAGATGAAAAGGGTGAACCCGATGATGCACCCCAGCACCCCCGGATTGAGGATGGCCTTTTTCAGGCTGACGCAACCCTTTTTCCCCTCGTTGAGGATGTACACGCCGTGGGTCCACATCAGCAGGTTGAAGACGGTCAGATAGGCTGTGGCGTAAAAGACCCCCTCGGAGCCAAAGGAGGCTTCAATCAGGGGAATGGCGATGTAACCGGCATTGGAATAGATGGCCGCGAACCGTTCCACGCCAATCCGCCCCCTGGTTCCCCTGCGGAGAAAGAGATGATCGTTGAGCAAGATTGAAATGCCGTGGGAAAGGGCGGAAAGAATCACAGCAATTCCCAGGCCCTTGAGCTTTACCGCGTCGTATGCGGTTTGGTAGGAGTCTATCATCAGGGTGGGGGCGACCATGTATAGCAGAATATTGGTGATGTAGGGAATGCCGTCCATATTGATTTTGCCAAAGCGGACAAACAGCACCCCGACGCCCATCAGGGTGAACATGGTCAAAACCTGTTTGACCAGGATCAGCGCCAGTTCCATTGTAAAAACACATCCTTTTCAGAGAAAGACAAAAGCAGCCTATCGGTAAGTATACAGATTTTTCCGCCTGGTTTCAATGGAATCCGGCAAAATCAAAAAGGATTGTCATAAACAGCCAAAAATAATACAATTTCCCGCCTATAATATAACGTAGAACAGAATCGCAAAGTATTGGAACAGCGCCCCCGCCAGCACAAACAGGTGCCAGACAGAGTGCATATAGCGGATTTTCTTCATTTTGTAAAATACAATCCCAATCGTATACATAAGCCCGCCGATTACCATCAGTATGATTCCCGGCAGGTGAATGGACCGCACCAGGGGGACGATTGCCAGCACCACTGTCCAGCCGGTGGCGATGTAGGCAATCATGGAGAATTTTTTGAATCGTTCCACACTGATGGCGTTGAAAACAATCCCCAGCACCGCCGCGCCCCATACGACGCCGAACAGCGTCCAGCCAAGGGGGCCGCGGAGGGTCACAAGGGTGATGGGGGTATAGCTCCCGGCGATGAGCAGAAAGATGCCCAGGTGGTCAAAGGCGCGGAAAACCTTTTTGGCTGTGGCGTTGGTGAGGGAGTGATAGAGGGTGGAGAAGAGGAACAGGAGAATCATACAGGTCCCGTAGACCGAGGCACTGACGATTTTCCAGGGGTCGCGGGTGAGGGCGGCGAAGACAACGATGACCGCGCAGCAGGCAATCGCCCCAAGGGCCCCCACGCCGTGGGAGATGCTGTTGAATAGCTCCTCGCCCAAGGTGTAATTTCTCCCCTTGCTGGGGTCCAGAAAGCTGTTTCGATTGACGGAAGACATATGAAAACTCCTTTCCTAGGCCGTAAATATGCCTGGAGATTGAAAAATAATGGATGAAATAGAGGTTACAGCATTATTATACTCCATTTTTTGTCTTTCGGAAAGATAAAAAAGTGATATTAAGAAGAATTTTTCGCTTTTCTGCTCTATCCTATGGTTCCAGAGCCTTTTTATCAAGCCCATGCGTATATATTTCCATCCATCTCTGCGCGGCCTCCTCCTCCAAAAATCCCCTTCTGCGGAATGCCTCTCCAATCCTCGCCGCGTCCGGCCTGTCCTTCTCCAGCGCCGCTTCCGCCTCCGCCGCCCATAGCTCCGCACTTCCCAGCGGAAGGAACCGCACCAGCCCCACTCCTGCGTCCGTGTCCCTTGGAATAAACCGTGAAGCAAGTACCGGGCATCCCGCCGCCTGCCCCTCCAGCAGGCTCAGTGGCACTCCCTCCCCCGGATGGGATGGGAGCATCATACAGTCGAAGGCGTGATAGAACCCCGAAACCTCCTCCCGTGTCAGCCGTCCGGTGAAGAATACCTTTAGGGCGGGGATTTGGCTTTCCATCTTCGCCGCCTGCCGCTCCAGAACTTCCCGCTCTTCTCCGTCACCAACAAGGATGAGCGCAGTTTCCCTTTTCTGCGCCAGGAACGCCGCTGCCTCCAGGGTGTGTTTGGCGTTTTTCATCCGATCCAGCCGTCCTACCTGACCAATTACTGCTGCCTCCGGAGAGATGTGAAGCCTCTCCCGAATGGCCTCACCTTCCCGAATTCTCTCCGGGCAGGGCAGATAGGAGGCAAGGGGGACGCCGTTGGAAAGCAGCCGGAATTCCCTGCCCCCAAACAGAAAGTTCCCAGCCTCCGTTCCACAGGCGGTCAGGCAGGTGGAGCCCTGTACAAGCATCCAACGCAGAACCGGAACCGCCGCTGCCCTGAGGAGGGGATTTGCCCTTCGCTGTATTTCGGCGGCGTGGGCGTGGCAGACCCTTACGGGGACGCGGGCGGCCCGCGCCGCCATCAGGCCAACCCCTGATTGCAGCGATGTATGAAAATGCACTCCCTGAAAGGGATACTCCCGCAGCAGGCGGTAGACACGGCAAAAGTATCGCAGCGGACCCATACGCCGGACGTCTCCGGGGAGAACCCACACCCTGGAACCGGCCGCCTTTACCTGTTCCGCCGTCCGCTCCACAAAGCCGGGGTGGGTGAGGAAATCAAAGACAACGCCCTGCTTTTGCAGATGCCCCATGGCCGACAAAATAGCGGCCGAGTCGCCTCCTCTGCCCAATCTGCCCACTACCTGTAAAATCCGCATCCCTGCATTCCTCTTTTCCGATTGCGTACATTTTGAACATAAAAAACGGATTATAACTGCTTTGTTATCTGTTTTCCAGTATACTATAAAAGATTTTAAGTTGCAATTATCTTTAGTCCTTTTTTATAAAGTCTGTACTACCGGTAAAAGCTCCAATGCGGATTGATTCATAGCATCTCTTGATGTTTTCTCTCCGCTGTGATAAAGTAAAGAAAACCAATAAAACTGTGAGGGATCGCCGAAATGGAACAACTCGTCAGCCAGCAAATCCGTAAAATCGCCCCGGAACAGGACCCGCTGCGCATGGGAATGGGCTGGACAGCAGAACAGCTCTCCCTGCCCCAGATTATGGTGGAGAGCACCTTTGGAGACAGCCATCCGGGAAGCGCCCATCTCCTTGGACTGGTGGAGGAGGTCTGCGAGGGCACGGCAGAGGCCCGCGGACGCGCCGCCCGCTACTTTACCACCGATATCTGCGACGGTATGGCCCAGGGACACGACGGCATTAACTACTCCCTGGCCTCCCGCGATATGATCTGCAACATGATAGAAATCCACGCCGGGGCCACCCCCTTTGACGGCGGGGTGTTTGTCTCCAGCTGCGACAAGGGGGTCCCCGCCCACCTGATGGGGATCGGGCGGGTCAATATGCCCTCCATCCTTGTCACCGGCGGGGTCATGGACGCGGGGCCGGATCTGCTGACACTGGAGCAGATTGGAATCTACAGCGCCCAGTGCCAGCGGGGGGAGATCACCCAGGAGCAGCTCGACTACTACAAGCAGCACGCCTGCCCCTCCTGCGGGGCCTGCTCCTTTATGGGCACCGCCTCCACCATGCAGGTGATGGGGGAGGCCCTGGGACTGATGCTGCCCGGCTCTGCCCTGATGCCCGCCTGCTGTGAGGACCTGAAGCATATCGCCAGGGAGGCGGGCAGGCAGGCAGTGCAGCTCGCCCGCCTCGGACTGAAGCCCAGGGACATTGTCACTATGGATTCCTTTGAAAATGCCGTCATGGTCCACGCCGCCATCTCCGGCTCCACCAACTCCCTGCTGCACATCCCCGCCATTGCCCGCGAGTTCGGCCTCACCCTGGATGCGGAGCTGTTCGACCGTCTCCACAGGGGAGCAAGGTATCTGCTGGACGTCCGTCCGGCGGGGAAGTGGCCCGCCCAGTATTTCTACTATGCGGGAGGGGTTCCGCGGATTATGGAGCAGATACGCCCCCTGCTCCACCTGGACGCCATGACCGTCACTGGGAAGACCCTGGGGGAAAATTTGGACAGGCTGAAACAGAGCGGCTTCTATGACAGCTGTAACGCTTACTGCCAACGGGCCGGAATCACCTGGCAGGAGGTCATCCGTCCCTTTGACAGGTCCATCGGGACCGACGGGGCCATAGCCATCCTCAAAGGGAACCTGGCACCGGAGGGGGCGGTGATCAAGCACACCGCCTGCCCCAAGGAGATGTTCCAGGCCACCCTGCGGGCCCGTCCCTTTGACAGCGAGGAGGAGGCCCTCCAGGCGGTGCTTACCCATCAAATTCAGCCGGGGGACGCGGTTTTTATCCGCTATGAGGGGCCGAAGGGCTCCGGAATGCCGGAGATGTTCTACACCACCGAGGCCATTTCTTCCGACAAGGAGCTGGGGAAAACCATCGCCCTGCTGACTGACGGGCGGTTTTCCGGGGCGTCCACCGGACCGTCCATCGGGCACATTTCCCCGGAGGCGGCGGACGGCGGACCCATTGCCCTGGTGGAGGAGGGGGACCTGATCCGCATAGACATACCCAACAGGGTTTTGGAGATTGCCGGTGTTCAAGGGGAGGAGAAGACGGCGGAGGAGATGGAGGAAATCCTCCGTGAGAGGAGGGCGCGGTGGAAGCCAAGGCCCATGCGGTACTCCTCCGGTGTGCTGAAGATTTTCTCTGACCACGCCGTTTCCCCCATGAAGGGCGGGTATATGAAATAGTCATTTGACAGGAACGGCCGCAAAGCCTGACAAAATCAGGGCTTGCGGCCGTTTTGTGTGTTTCTTACAGCGGAACCTTCTCAAAGGTGCGGATAAACCGGATAAAATAATCCGTTGTTGCTTTCAGCATCTCCTTCCCCCATTCTGGTGTTGCTGTTTTGGGGTGGTCCTTCCCGTACCATCCCGCCTGGGAGAACTTTTCGGTGCTGCGCACAACGGGAATGGAGATTCCCTCAAAATCCACCGTCCCGCCGTGGACAAAGCCCAGTCCGGGGCCCAGATCGCAGGGGGTGAACTCCATCAGGTCCTCCATGTGTACGTCCTGGGGCCAGATGGCCATCATGGCCGCGGTCTCTTCCCCTGCGGCGTGGCCGCCCTTCCAGGCCGGATTCAGTTCCCCCGCCACCGTCCACCAGTTGAGCTGGGCGGAGAGGCCCCCCTTTTGGTTCAGCTCCAACCCTACCCGGCTGAGGGCCGGACTGTTTCCGCCGTGGCCGTTGAGAAAGATAAACTTCCGCGCCCCATAGCGGAACAGGTCGCCGCACACGCGGGAGAGGACCATGTACAATCCGTCCACCCCGATGGAGAGGGAACCGGGAAAGGCTGCGTGGTGGTCCGCAGCGCCAAAGGGGGTGGCGGGGGTGATGAGGATGTCCAGCTCCTTGTCAATTTCCCCCGCGATGTAGTCGGGAACCAGCATATCGGTGCCCAGGGCCATGTGGGAGCCGTGATTTTCGGTGCTGCCGATGGGGAGGAGGACGGTGTCCTTACGTTTAAAGTATTCCTGAACCTGGAGCCAGGAGCTGTGTTCCATTCTCATAGGGGATGCGTCTTCCTTTCCGTCTTTCTAAATCAGCATACTTGGATTATTCGGCGGCCGCCTTGATTTCCCCGGCCTTCATCAGGCCGAGCTTGGTGACGGCCGGGCCGATGAGCTCATAGATCATTGTGCCGCAGAGCACCACCGCCCGAATGGTCTGTCCATAGGCGGGGATGGACTGGGAGGCGATGAGGGACAGGCCGATGGCCACACCGGCCTGGGGAATCAGGGTAAAGCCGAGGTACTTCTTCACCGTGTCAGGGGCCTTCATTAGCACCGCGCCCAGGGAAGCACCCAAAATCTTCCCGATAACCCTGGTGATTACATAGATGATTCCTACCAGCCCGATGGTGGGCAGAACAGCGATATTCAGCTCCGCGCCGGAGATGGCGAAGAACATCAGGAAGATGGGCGGCGTCAGACCGTCCACCAGCCGCAGGACAGCGGGAGCCTCCTTGGCGCGGTTGACCACCATGGCCCCCATGCACATGCAAAGCAGCAGGGCGGAAAGTCCCAGCCAGTCCGCAATGGCGGAGCCCAGGAACACAAACCCGATGGTGAGAATCAGCCGGTTGGAGTCGTTTTTCAGTCTGCGCAGCACAATGGTAAAGACCAGCCCCAGCAGGAAGCCCAGAACCAGAGCGGCGAAAATCTCCACCACCGGAGAGAGCAGCGAGAGCAGGAGGGAGGAGGACCCCGGATTGGACAGGGTGTTCACCGCCGCAAAGGCAAAGCCGAAGGCAATCAGGGCGGCGGCGTCGTCCAGGGCGACCACGCTCAGGAGTGTCTCCGTAACCGGGCCTTTGGCCTTGTATTGGCGCACCACCATGATGGTAGCGGCAGGGGCGGTGGCCGAGGCGATGGCCCCCAGCAGCAGGGCCAGCTCCAGGTCAAAGCCAAAGAGCGCCAGCGCCGCCGTCACCAGGATGGCGGCGGCAAAGGCCTCCATAACGGCGATGACGATGGGGGTCAGTCCCACCTTTTTCAGGTAGGAGAGCTGGAATTCTGAGCCGATGGAAAAGGCGATAAAGGCCAGCGCCATTTCCGAGACCAGGTTCATGTCCTCCACAAAATCGACAGGCAGAAGCTTCAGGCAATAGGGACCGATGAGCAGGCCGCCAATCAGATATCCCGTGACATTGGGAAGCTTTACCAGCTTCATCAGCCAGCTGAAAAGGAGCCCCGTAAACAGAATAACCGCCAGATAAAATAAAGTGTTCATTAAAATGCAATCCCTTCTGCGTCAATTACCGGCAGTGTGAACATTACCCCTGTGTTGGGCTTTGAAAGGTCCCCCAGAATGTCACGGACGGTCTGCTTGGCCAGCTCCATCTTTTTCTCCGGAAGGACCATAAAGAGGGTGCGGCTTTCCTCATGCTCCGGGGTCATGAGGAAGCGGAGGGTGCCGAAGAGGGGATAATCCTCGCTGCGGGTTAGCTCCCGGACCATGCCGGTGCTGTTGAGGATGGTCGCGCCCTTGAGGCCGCGGGCGGTCATGGTCTCCAGCAGCGGTTCCAGCAGTTCGACATTGTTGAGCACCAGAAGAAGCATCTGCATATACATTCACTCCTGTTACTATGAATTTGGACCGGAGGGCCGGACAGCCGGTCCGGCCTTCCTAAATCTTTGTTATGCTTGCCATCCTGCAATAGTATAAACCTTCTGAATGCGGACTTCAAGGGCTTTCACACAAATGTGGCCGTACCGGGCGACAAAAATCATCCCGGTACGGCCTGTTTTTCTATGGAAAAGGACAAAGCAGAGATTAAGCGGCGCGCTTATACGAAAAGCGGGGCAAGGATAACGGTGAAAAGCCCCACAACGCCGATGGCAATCCCGCTCATCGCGCCCTCTATTTCGCCGATTTCCAGTGCCTTAGAGGTTCCCAGGGCGTGGCTGCACGCGCCGATTCCCAGCCCGGCAGCCACAGGGTCCTTGATTCGGAACACCTTGATGAGCACCGGGGCAAAGGCGGCCCCCAGAATGCCGGTGACGACCACTGCCGCCACTGTCACCGGAACAACACCGCCCAGCTGTTCCGAAATACCCATGGCGATGGGTGTGGTGACTGATTTGGGGACCAGGGAAACGGTCAGCGTCCGGTCCAGTCCGAATGCCTTGCAGAGCAGAACAATACAGCCGACAGAGGCGACGGTCCCCGCCGCTGCCCCGGCCAGAATGGGGAGCAGCTGCTGTTTCAGCCGCTCCAACTGGGAATAGATGTTGACGGCCAGGGAGGCGGTGGCGGGGGCCAGGAGCATGGAGATGACAGCCCCGCCCTGGTTGTAGCCTTCATAGGGGATTTTCAGCGCCTTCAGCAGGAGGATGACCAGGACAACGGCAATGAGGAGGGGATTGGCCACAGGGGTTTTCAGCCTGCGGTTGACCGCACACCCCAGCTCATAGCAGAGGATGCTCAGGGTGATGCCGAAAAACGGGGATGAAGTCAGATAGGCCGCGGTTTCGGAGAGGTTCATTGGACGCCATCCTCCTTTTGATTGGTTTGGGGTTTGGTGCGTCTGCGCTGGAGGGCAGCGGTGAACTGGACGGTATAGGCGGTGACGGCAAAGGTGACAATGGTGCTGATGACGCAGACCAGCAGGAAGGGGAGGACATTCCCCTTGAGGTAGGAGTAATTCTCCATAATGGCCACCCCGGCGGGGACGAACAGCAGGGCCATATTCTGCTGGAGAAAGCGGACAAAGCCCTGAATCTGTTCCTGGCGGACCCAGCGGAACAGCAGGAGGAAAAAGAGGAGGATCATGCTGACGACGCTGGAAGGAAAGGAGAGGGAGAACAGGTGGACAATCCCCTCGCCGAGGAGGCAGATGAGGAAGACAAAGGCAGCCTGTAAAATTGTTTTCAAAAATAACACCTCACAAGTATGATAAAGGGCCCGATGGTCCGGCCCGCATTTCCGCACCGGATTTTCCTGATTACAGGTGGAAAACCGCGGACGGATATGCTATAATGTTCAAAGCGGGAGAAGAAAAGCTCTCAAAATGCACTGGGGGGATGGAAATGTCCGAATCAATAGGCACCCTGAAGGAGATGTCCTACCACCGGCAGCTCAAATACCGCCTGATGCCGGACCCCCAGTTCCACGAGCAGAGGGTGGGAAAATATATCGCCGACATCCGCTGCGGCAGGGAAATCATCGAAATCCAGACCTGCGGCTTTTATAAGCTGAAGGAAAAGCTCGCCTATTTTCTCTCGGAGGGCTACAGGGTGACGGTGGCCTATCCGGTGGAGACGGTCAAATGGCTGCTTTGGGTGGACCCGGAAAGCGGGGAGGTCACCCGCAGGAAATCCCCCAAGAAGGGCAGCGCTTCCGACCTTCTGCGGGAGATGTACGGCATTCGGGAACTTTTGGGACATCCAGGGCTGTCCTTTTTGATGGTGACGGCCCAGACGGAGGAGACACGCCTTCTCAATGGCAGGGGAAAGGAACAGAAAAAGGGCGCCAAACGCCTGGAACGCGTCCCGGTCAAATTTCTGGAGGAGACGCGGTACAACCGCCCGGAGGACTTCCTCTCTCTGGTTCCCCGTGACCTGCCGGAAGCCTTTACCGTAAAGGATTACATAGCCTGCGCCCATCTCCCCAAGCGGAACCCCCGCGCCGGACACGACGCGGTATGCGTCATAGAGGCTCTGGGACTGGCGGAAAGGGCTGGGAACCGGGGGAGGGCTTTTCTGTACCGGAGGACCTCAATGCCCGCCGCTACAGCAGGCGGTAGCTGAACATTTCGCAGAGGAGACGGCTTCCCTCCTCAATTTCCATGGGGAGCAGAGCGCGGGCGACGGGGTTTTCAATCCCCTCGTCGGAGAGCAGGACGGCGTAGTCGCCGTCGATGCGGATGACGGTGTAATAGGTTGGTTCCATTCGGGACACCTCCTTTCCACGTCCGGACGCCCTTTGGGCGCGGTGATTTTTCGGAAAAACATTACTTTTTTGAAGGGATGATTTCATTTTATGGAACAGGTTGGTCTGATTCTGGAAGGGGGAGGAATGCGCGGCGCGTACACCGCCGGGGTCCTCGATTTTTTCCTTCAGGAAAAGCTTTATTTTGAATCCATCTTTGGCGTTTCCGCCGGAGGGTGCAACGCCATTTCCTATATTTCCCGCCAGCCGGGGCGCAATCTGTATATCTACCAGAAATATGTGGGGGACAGCCGCTATGTGGACCCCAAGGGCCTGCTGACCCGCGGGTCTGTCTTCGGCATGGATTTTATCTTCCACGAAATTCCAGAGAAGCTGGTCTGTCTGGATTACGAGCGGTATGCGGCCACCCAAACCAAGCTGTATATCGTCAGCACCGACTGTGACACCGGCCGCCCGGATGTCCGCGTTACCACCGACGCCAGGGATTCGGTGGACTACCTGATGGGCTCCAGCTCCATTCCGCTGTTTTCCCCCATGGTGGAGGTGGATGGGAAAAAGCTGGTGGACGGCAGCGCCTCCGAGTCCATTCCTCTGGCGACCGCCCTCAGCCGGGGGATTACCCGGCCGGTCATCGTGCTGACCCGCAACGAGGGGTACCGGAAATCCAGGAGCAGGGCCAACCGGCTTTACGCGGTAAAGTACCGGAAGTATCCCAACCTGGTGAAATCCCTCCAGCAGCGTTACATCACCTACAACGCCAGCCTGGAGCGGTGTGAGGAGCTGGAACGGCAGGGGAGAGCGGTGATCCTCCGACCGTCGATGCCCCTGGAGATTGACCGCTTTGAAAAGGACCCCGACAAGCTCACCGCCCTGTATCAGAACGGCGTTGAGGACGCCCAAAGGGCGCTGGAGCGGATTGTCGGCCTCTGCTCGGACAGCGGCGGGAATCCCCTGCCCGGCTTCCACCGCTATGAGGCGGAGGGGAACGGCTGTCCCTTTTGCTGAGAAAAGAAAAACGCGGTTCTGCCTTTGACATAATGCTGCCCGTGGTGTTACAATGGAATAGACCGTTTGCCCTCAACCGCAACTATTATATCACATTTTTGGAAAATGGAAAGTGCACCATGCACCGGCTGAAGGGATTTTCTTCTTTTTTACATACGCACTGCCAAATACTTCACCGTCAAGGGGGAAATTTGATTGAAACTCTGTTTATCCCGCTCCCGCAGGGAACCGCGCTGGATTGCGGCTTTGCTGGCGCTCTTTTTACTTTTCAACCTATCCGCGCCGGTGTATGCCGATGAAAGCGGCTCTTCGTCCCAGCCGGATTCGTCTGCAAGCTCCGATGCCCCTGAGAAATCGGAGGCCGCTGAAAAGATAAGCGTACCTGCCATCAAGTCGGAAAGCGCCGTCCTGATGGCGGCGGACAACGGGCAGGTTCTTTACCAGAAGAATTCGGACAAGCAGATGCAGCCCGCCAGCATCACCAAGATTGTCACCGCCATTGTTGCGCTGGAAAGCGGCGTGCCTTTGGATGAAAAGATCACCGTTTCCCAGAACGCGGTGGATTCTGTTCCCCGCAGCAGCACCCACATTGCCCTGGACGTAGGGGAAACCCTTCCCCTGGAGGACGCCCTTTACGCCTTGATGCTGGCCTCCGCCAACGATGCGGCGGTGTGCATTGCGGAGCGCGTCGCGGGGACGACGGAGAAGTTTGTGGAGAAGATGAACGAGCTGGCCGCAAAGGTTGGGGCGGTGAACACCCATTTTACCAATCCCCACGGCCTTATCGACCGCAACCACTATACCTCCGCCTACGACATGGCCCTGCTGACCAGGTATGCCATGGAGAACGAGGAATTTGTCAAAATTTTCTCCACCGTAACCTATGAGGCGGAGCCGACCAACAAGCAGCCGGAAAAGCGGATATGGTCCAACCAGAACGATATGATTAAAAACACCACCTACAAATACGACGGAGCCATCGGCGGCAAGCTGGGGTATACGGAGGAGGCGCTGTACACCATCGTCACGGCGGCGGAGCGCAGCGGGCGGAAGCTCATCTGCGTCTGCATGAAGAGCGACCCCTACGCCCAGCAGTATCAGGACGCGGCGGTGGTGCTGGACTTTGGCTTTGACAGCTACAAAAAGGTGGAGATGACGGCAGAGGACCTTCCCTACCGCACAGTGACCTTTGCGGTAAAGGCGGATGAAAAGGTGAAAACCCCCGCCACCGCCCAGATACTCACCAGCGCCAAATCCATCTACTACCTGCCAAGAGGGCTGAGCAAGGACGACTGTGAAATTACATTCAATTTTAGGGAACGGGAAAACATCCTGGAGAACTTTTCCCCCATGGCCACGGTGACGCTGAAAAATGCTGCCAAGGAGATTCCTTCGGTCATTCAGGTGCCGCTGGACACCAATGTCACCGGGGCGGTGCCGGAGGAATCCGCCGAAGGGGAGAAGTCCGGAAACAGCGGCACGTTTATGGAGACAGTCAAAAAGGTGGCTGGCGCCATATGGAAGGTGCTGAAGTGGGTTCTGCTGGTGCTGCTGATTTTGCTGATTTTGCTGGTGCTGCTGCGGATGTGGTTTGTATACCAGGCCAAGCAGAAAAAAAAGGCCCGTTTGGAGCGGGAGCGGCGGAGAAAGGCGATGATGCGCCAGCGGGACCAGCAGGTACAGGCGTATCTGCGCAAGGAGGAGATACGCAGGCAGATGCGCCGGTCCGGGTCCGCGCCGCCCACAGGGGGCCGCAGCAGGCAGAACCGGCCGAGGTAAAAAACAGGGTTGAGCAGCAGAGGATTGCCGGAAGATTCAGCGCATTCAATTTGCCGGTTGACAACTCTCCCCGCCTATGCTAAGATAATCCCAAAGCGATGACTGTGAAACAGTAGGGTATCCAAAACAGTCCCCAGAGAGAAGATGACAGGTGAAAATCTTCGGCTGTGGATTCCTGAACCCATCTCAGGAACAGTTCAATCAATGAAATTTCATTTCATTGATTGAGGGTTCTTTACAGCTGCGCGCGAAAGGCCAAGGGCCGGTAAGCGTCGCCGGATTCCCCACCGTTACAGGGGGAAGGCGTCGGGAGCTATCCCCGCGCTGGCGTGAGTGCGGATGCTGTCTTCAAGCAGTTTCCGAATTTAGGTGGTAACACGGACGGAACGTTCGCCCTAAGCATCTTCGTTTTCCGCTACGGCGGGGGATGAAGCTGTTTAGGGCTTTTTCTATTTTGAAAGGGGTTATTTTTTATGAAAATCAGTCAGCTCATCGGGGAGCGTTTCAAGGAACGCCCCACAGGCTGCGTCATCGACAGCCACGCCCTCATGTACCGCGGCGGGTATATGAAATACGTCGCCAACGGAAGCTTTTCCCAGTATCCTCCGCTGCGCCGTGTCTGCCGCAAAATCGAGGCCATCCTCCGCCAGGAAATGGACCGCCTCGACGGTCAGGAGGTCCTCTTTCCCGCTGCCCTCCCCGCCAGCCTCTGGGAGGAGTCAGGCCGGTATCAGTCGGTGGGACGGGAGCTTTTCCGCTTCCAGGACCGGAGCGGGATTCCCATGGTCCTGGGAATGACCCACGAGGAGGCCGCCGTTCAGCTGGTCAGGGAATACGCCCAGACCTACGCCAAGTATCCCTTTATGATTTATCAAATTCAGACCAAGTTCCGGGACGAGGCGCGGCCCAGGGGCGGTCTTATCCGCGTGCGGGAGTTTACCATGAAGGACGCCTATTCCTTCCACACCTCCCAGAAGGACCTGGAAAGGTACTACACCCGCTGTTTGGAGGGATATCACAGGATATTTGCCCGTGTGGGACTTCCGGAGGTGATTGCCGTGGCCTCCGATTCCGGCATGATGGGCGGCAGTCTGTCCCATGAGTTCATGCTGCTGACCCCCGTGGGGGAGGATACCATCGTCCGCTGCCCCCATTGCGGCTTCTGCGCCAACAAGGAGGCTGTCGAAAGTTCGGACATGGCGGCGGACATATCGCCGGAGAGCTTTTCCGAAACCTGCCCCGCCTGCGGGCAGCGGGGGCTGACGCTTTCCAGAGGAATCGAGGTGGGGAATATTTTCCAGCTGGGGACCAAGTACACCGAAGCCATGGGAATGCAGTACCTGGACCAGGAGGGAAATCCCTGTTATCCGCTGATGGGCTGTTATGGAATCGGAGTAGAGCGGCTGGCGGCTTCCATATGCGAGGCGCGGCACGACGAGCGCGGTCCCATCTGGCCGGTTTCCGTCGCCCCATGGCAGGTACACCTTTGCTGTGTCCGGGCGGACGATGCCCAGACCAAGGAGGCAGCTGGCCGGATTTACCGGCAGATGGAGGATATGGGACTGGAGGTTCTCTATGATGACAGAAATGTCCGGGCAGGAGTTATGTTCTCCGACGCGGACCTTTTGGGCGCGCCGGTGAGGGTGATTATCAGTCCAAGGAACTGTCAGGAGGGAAAGGGGGAGCTTACACTGCGGGATAAGAGCAGGACAGAGCTGATTTCCCTGGAGGAGATTGCCGGGACCGCCGGGCGGTGGGTGCGCGAGCTGGCGGAGCAGCTGGAATCAGCCTTGGACAGATAAAAAATACCGCCCTCCCGTTTGACGCGGGAAGGCGGTATTTCTGCTGAATTAAGCGTATGCGTTCAACAAATGGCCGAAAGAAGGAGCAGGGGTCGAAGGTGCCATCTGCTCAATCAAGGCGGCAGCGGCGGCTTCCTGAGCTTCCATGCTCTTTTTCAGGATAGAAACCTGGGCGGCCTGTGCCGTTTTCTGCATGCTCATTTCAACGGACATGGCTGCGATATCTGCTGAAATCTCCATAGTACATCAGCTCCTTTCTATAAGCCATTATACAACAATTAAATATGCTTTGCAATATCTTTTTTCGTTAATGATACACAGGAAAAAGATAATTTAAAAAAGGGCGAAGGGAAGAAGGCTTTCCCTTACTTTTTTCCCTCGCGGTAATAGCGGATCAAAGCCTGGGTACCATTGTCCTCCAATCCCATCTCCGCCATCTTTTCGTAAAGGGCCAGCACCGATTCCAGCATCTCCAGGCGGACGCCGCGGGCCGTGCTCTCCTCGTGGATAATCTTCATGTCCTTGATAAAGTGCTTGATGAAAAATCCGGGGGCAAAGTCCCCCTTCAGCGCCCTGGGGGCCATGTTGGAAATCTGCCAGCTCCCCGCCGCGCCGCCGCCGATGGCCGCCAGCATCTTTTCCGGGTCCAGCCCCACCTGTTCGGCGTAGGTGATGGCCTCAGTGTAAGCGGCGGTCGCACCTGCCACCGCAATCTGGTTGGCGGCCTTGGTGTGCTGGCCTGCTCCGGCAGGGCCCATGAGGAGGATGCTCTTTCCCATGCACTGGAACAGGGGGAGCGCCTCCTGGAAGTCGGCCTCGCCGCCGCCCGCCATGATGGAAAGGGTCCCGTTGCGGGCCCCGCTGTCTCCGCCGGAAACCGGGGCGTCCATGACGCGGATGCCCTTTTCTCTGCCAAGGGCGTACAGCTTTTCCGCCAGGGCGGGGGAGGAGGTGGTCATATCAATGGCAAGAGCTCCCTTTTTGGCGTGGTCAAAGATGCCGCCCTCCCCCGAAAAGACCTCTTCCACGTCCTTGGGATAGCCGACCATGACAAAGATAAAATCCGCGTCCGTTACAGCCTCTTTGATGGTGTGGCAGGGAGTAATGCCGAACTGCTCCTGCAAGGGGAGGAGCTTTTCATAGCGGCGGGTGTAGGCGGACACCGGATAGCCCGCCTTGGCCAGGTGCCCGGCCTGCTGGCCGCCCATGACGCCGGTTCCGATCCATGCGACTTTTTTCATGTTTCATTTTTCCTTTCTTTTGGTTATGCGGTCTGAAAAATGTCTTTCTTCCATTGTAGCAACTGCGGTTGCATTTTGCAAGAGGCAGAGCTATAATAAAGCTATCACCTGTTGATTTGATTCTGCCCCGCAAAGCGCGGGGAATTTTATAAGGAGGCTATGTTCTTGACACTTTATGAACGGTACAGACGCTCTGCCATTGATTTTTCAAAGCTGGGACTGGAGCGCGGGGATACCCGCAGCGACTATTTTTGTACCCCTAAAGGGACAACTGTAATCGGCTGGACCGGTGTGGATGGAATCCATTATTGCTTGGTCAAGGGGTTCCAGGAGGTGTTTTCCGTCAGCCCCATGGAGGGGGAGGGGCAGTGCGTCCATCCGGTGGCCAGGGACTTTGACGGTTTTCTGCGGCTTCTCCTGGCATGCCGGGGGGAGGCAGCCATTGAGCAGGCCCATGCCTGGGACCGGGAACAGTTTATGAACTTTTTGAGGGAAAATCCACCCTCGCCGGAGCAGCAAACGGTATTAAAGACCGTTGAGGAGGAGTTCTCCCTCACCCCTATGGAGGACCCCTTTTCATACATCAAGGAATTGCAGGCGGAGTTTGACTACAGCCGGATACCCTATAAGGCCGGATATGCGGCTATAAAGGAACAGCCCGCCGAAGAAGACAAAAATCCTCCAGAATGGAAGGTGTACTATGACAAAGATTTTTGGGGGCATAGCCGCCGTGGGCCGGCCGGGGAGGAAATTCCCATTCATTTGGTGTTTACATGGGGGGAGTATATCCTCCATGTCCCGGCGGTTTACTGCTGCGGCGGAGGGCTGGTCATTGATCTCTGCATTGAGGGAGGTCCGCTCCGGGAAACCGAACAGCAGCGGGAGGAGCAGAAGCGGCGGCTTTTCAGCTTGGACTTTGCCGCCGAGGTGAAAATCAACCAGAAGATATCCCAGAGGAAAACCGGTTACGGGGTGGCGTGGGACCCGGAAGCCGCCCTTTCGGAGGAGCTCTGGACTGACCCGGAGGCGGAGTGGGTGCTGGAGCACTACGGGCTCCCCAAGGACCGGCTGTGGAGCATCCAGCGGGCCTGTTTTCCGTGGCCGTCCTCCAGGCTCAAGGTCAGGTCCTTGGAGCTGGAGCTTGTTCCCAGGCCCGAACCAATGGTGGGAACGCGTTTTTTTACCCCGGAAAAGGGGGAGAGCGCGGTGATTGTCCATCCCGTCACCGGGGTGGAATACACTCTTACTGTGAAGGAATTTTCCCCATGGAAAAGCCCATTTCACCATCCTAAGGGGGGATGGCGGTTTCCTGACCGCGCCAATCAGCTAATCTTTACCCTGGATCCGGAGCTGCCCGACAGCCGCTTTTACCTGAAGGATACGGCTCCGGGCGATCTCCCGGAGCAGCGGACATATGCAGCGGGGTCGATAGGGATTATCGGCGGGGCGGACGGACCGACGGCTATCTTTGTCTCCTCCAAAACGGAAAACAAGGAGCAGGGCCTGCACGCCGCCTTTTCAGCCCTCCGCTTTCAGCCGGTTGACCGGGTGGAATGGGAGTTTATCTTCCGGGAGAAGACCATGGAGGATTTGAGGGTATCCCTTTTGTAAGATGGGTTATTCCTTTTGCATTTTGTAAAGCGCCAGAAAGCCCGCGGCGGCCATGGCGGCGCAGGGAAGCAGCTCCCGGCCCTGGGGGAATCCCGGAAAGAGCTCCGGGAGGGAGCCCAGGAGAAAGCCCAGAATCATCAGATAGGCGCCTTTGGGGTGGCTGTTCATCCACCGCTCCATGAGTCTGGCGGTCAGCAGCACCCCCAGAAGAACGCCCGTGCCCAGGGGAATCAGGGGAAGAAGCTCCAGCTGGCTGATGTGTTCCATAACCCCTTGATATAGGCCGGTCATCAGCAGCATCTGGGAAACGCTGATGCCTGGCAGCACCAGGGCTGCGGCAATCAGGACGCCCCCGGCTGTCTGGAGGAGGATTCCCAGGATTCCGCCGCCGGTTCCCAGGGAAAAAAGGCCGGAGGGCAGCCGGTCCAGGAGCAGGACCAGCAGCAGGCCGAGGGCGGGGTAGAGAACCGTATCCAGGGAGAATTCCCGGACACGGGCACTGCGGAAGATGAGGGGGATTCCCCCGGCGACCGCGCCCAGGAAGAAGTATCCCAGGGGCAGCGGGTACCGCTCCAGGAGGCTGAGGAGGCCGCGGGAGAAGAGGAGCATTCCCAGGCCGCCGCCCCCGGCGAAGACAAGAAGAAACAGCAGGTTGATTTTTTCCTTCCAGAAGGAGTTGACGGCGTGGATCAACTGATCGTAAACCCCCAGGAGGATGGCCATGGAGCCGCCGCTGACGCCGGGAACGGTCATGGTTCCGCCGACCCAAAGACCCTTGAGAAAGGTGACGATGTGGTGATTCATAGAATGTCCCCATTTCATAGTGTTTTCATTGCAATACAGTTTATGAAAAAGGGAAAACCGGTATTCGTCCCTGCCGCTGCCCGACTATTTTTAAACAAACCCTAGATTTTTGGAAGAAAATAGCGTACAATAGAGATAATATCAAAGACGGATGGTGACAGAATGAAACGGCATCGTAAGAATAATCTGCTGCCCACCTACGTAATTTCCAGCGTCCTGAAGATTACACCGAGGCTTTGCAAGGAGCTTGGCATAGAAGCAATGCTGTTGGATATCGATAACACCTTGACTACCCACAACAATCCGGAGCCCTATATCGGGCTGTTCAGATGGATTGACAGGTTGCAGGACGCAGGTGTGGAACTGATTATCTTCTCCAACAACAACCACCGCAGGGTAGCTAACTTTGCCCGGCGGCTGGATCTGCCCTATGTGGCAAGGGCGGCCAAGCCCCTTCCCTTCATGATTCGCAAGACGATGGACCGGTACAGACTCTCGCGGGAGTCTACGGTCATCGTGGGGGATCAGCTGTTTACCGATATTCTCGGCGCAAACCTTGCGAATATTTACAGCGTCCTCGTCACCACCATTACGCCGGAGCATGGGTGGTTTTTCCGGCTGAAGCGGAAGTGGGAGAAAAAGATTTTAGATGCGGCAAGGAAGGAGATACTATGATTCTCCGGCGTTAAATATGCTTTGGCTGCTTTTTATTTCTGAAAGGATGTGGTCTCTATGGCGTGGTTCGGTCCGGCGGGAACGCCGGAAAGCTTTTCCGCTATGGGTTTTAAACATACAGAGCAGATGCCCCAGTATCTCCAGTCTATGGGTCTTACCGCCTTTGAATACCAGTGCGGGCGGGGCGTCCGCGTCCGTCAGGAGGCCGCCGAAAAGCTCGGCAGCCTTGCCCGCGAAAGGAATATCCGCCTTACCCTCCATGCCCCCTATTATATCTCCCTCTCCAGCCTGGAGGAGGAGAAGCGTCTCAACAGCATTCAGTACATTCTCCAGTCCGCCCAGGCCTGCCATTGGATGGGTGGAAACCGCATTGTAGTCCACTCCGGCTCCTGCGCCAAAATGACAAGGGAGGAGGCTGTGGCTCTGGCAAAGGAAACCCTGAAAAAGGCTCAGCAGGCCCTGGATGACGCCGGCTTGTCCGATATCCACATCTGCCCCGAAACCATGGGGAAAATCAATCAGCTGGGTTCCCTGGAGGAGGTTTTGGAGCTGTGTACCGTGGACGACCGGTTCCTGCCCTGCATCGACTTCGGCCACCTCAACGCCCGGACCCTGGGCGGGCTGATGACCAGGGAGGCCGTGGGTCAGGTGTTTGAGGAGATTGAGAACAAGCTGGGCATCGACCGGCTGCGCCGCTTCCACTCCCACTTTTCCAAAATCCAGTACACCTCCGGCGGGGAGAAATGCCACCTCACCTTCGCCGATACCCAGTACGGCCCCAATTTTGAACCGGTTGCCGAATGGACCGTGAAAAAGGGCTGCCGCCCGGTCTTTATCTGCGAATCCGCCGGTACCCAGGCGGAGGACGCCTGTACCATGCGTGACCTGTTCCTCGCCGCAGGCGGGGAGCTTTCCAAACTCTGATAGACGAAAGGAAGTTTTACCTATGGACAGAATTCAAACCCTTTTTACACGCTTGCCGGATGAAATCGACGGAGTACTGATTCTTTCATCGGTCAACCGCCAGTATTACACCGGTATGCGCTCCAGCGCGGGTATCCTGCTGGCCACGCGGGAGAAGGCCTATTTCCTCATCGATTTCCGTTATATTGAGGCGGCCAAGCGGACTGTACAGGGTGCCGAGGTCCAGCTGCTGAAGGACGAGGGGAAGGAGCAGCTCCAGGAGATTATCAAGCGGCACAACATCAAAACCGTCGGCGTGGAAAGCGGGCGGATGTCCATCGACGAGTACCTGAAGTATAAGGAGATTCTCGCCCCCGCGGAGATAGCCTTTGACTCCAGGGTCAATAAGGCCATTGAGCAGCAGCGGATGATCAAGTCCCAGCAGGAGCTGGAGGCCATCGAGGCCTGCCAGAGGTTGACTGACGAGACCTTTACCCATATCCTCGGCTATATCCAGGAGGGGCGGACCGAGCGGGAAATTGCCCTGGAGATGGAATATTACATGCGTAAAAACGGGGGAGACGACGTATCCTTCTCCACCATTGTGGTGTCCGGTGTCAATTCCTCCCTGCCCCACGGGGTGCCCACCGATAAAAAGGTGGAAAAGGGAGATTTTGTGACCATGGATTTCGGGGTGGCCATAGGCGGGTACCGCTCCGACATGACCAGGACCGTGGCCATAGGCCAGGTGGACGAGGAGCACCGCCGCCTGTATGATACTGTCCTGAAGGCCCAGCTGGCTGCCCTGGACTATGTGGCCGTGGGGAAAAAGTGCAGCGATGTGGATAAGGTGGCCAGGGACCTGATCTATGCTGCCGGGTATGAGGGGTGCTTTGGGCATGGCCTGGGACACAGCGTGGGCCTGGAAATCCACGAGAATCCCCGCTTCAGTAAGGTATGCCAGGATATCTGCCAGCCCGGCCTGATTATGACGGTGGAACCGGGCATCTACCTGGAGGGCCGGTTCGGCTGCCGGATTGAGGATATGATTTACATCACCGAAAGCGGAATCAAGGACCTGACCCACAGCCCGAAGGAGCTGATTTGCCTGTAGGTCCCCGCTGGGAGGCAGCTTTTTTCCTGAATTTTCCCAGTTTTTTGCAAAAGCCCTTGCAAATTGTCCGCTGATACGATACAATAGTATGGTCAATGTCCTTTTTGTTTACGATTATATTTTTGGAGGTTTTTTTCTATGGTAACAGCTGGTGATTTCAGAAACGGCGTAACCTTTGATATGGACGGCAACGTCTATCAGATCATTGAGTTTCAGCATGTAAAGCCCGGCAAGGGCGCGGCCTTTGTCCGCACCAAAATCCGCAACGTGATAAGCGGCGCGGTGACAGAGCGCACCTTCAACCCCACCGACAAGTTCCCCACCGCCTTTATTGAGAGACGGGATATGCAGTATCTGTACCGGGACGGGGACCTGTACTACTTTATGGACAACGAAACCTATGAGAATATTCCCATCAACGCGGAAAAGCTGGGGGATAACTTCAAGTTCGTCAAGGAAAACCTGGATGTCAAGGTGCTTTCCTACAAGGGCGTTGTGTTCGGCGTGGAGCCTCCCTTCTTTATCGAGCTCCAGGTGACCAAGACCGACCCCGGCTTTAAGGGCGACACCGCTACCAACGCAACCAAGCCCGCCACCCTGGAAACCGGCGCGGAAATCCGCGTTCCCCTCTTCATCAACGAGGGGGATATGATCCGCATTGACACCCGTACCGGCGAATACATGGAGAGAGCGTAAAACGAACCGCCTATATCTAGGAAAGGGGAGAATGAACGTGACTGTTACAGAAAAGGTAGCATACCTCAAGGGCCTGATGGAGGGCCTGGAGGTGGACAGCACCTCCAAGGAGGGCAAGCTGTTCCACGCGATACTGGATACTCTGGAGGAAATTGCCCTTTCGGTGGATGAAAACACCAAGGTGATTGACGACTTGGCCGACGCCATCGACGCGGTGGACGAGGACCTTTCCCTGCTGGAGGACGACTACTACGGGGAGGAATTCGACGACAGCGACTTTGCGGAGCTGGACGATGAGGACGAGCTGTATGAAGTGACCTGCCCGGAATGCGGCAAGACCTTCAAGGTCAGCGAGGATATGCTGGACGACGGGGAGACGGTATGCCCCTCCTGCGGGCAGACGCTGGAGTTCGACCTCCAGATCGATTCCCCGGACGACGACCCGGACAAGGATAAGCCCATTCAATTTTAAGCGCGGATGAAGGAGGCTGCTGGAATTTCCAGCAGCCTTGATTTTTTGGCGCTCCGATTTAGTCGGAGATTCGTATCATAGAAATCCATTTACCACGCACTTGCAACCTGTATCGTTTTATGGTATTCTTAGATAAATGATGTCTCTTTAAGGTGAAATACGCGGAAAGGCGGAATCAAAATGTCATATACCGTTACTCAGCCGGTTCCCTACCCCAAAAGCATCCTGGCCTCCGCAGAAAATTACATAGCGCTGGACATTGAGACCACGGGGCTCAACCCGGCCCAGGAGCAGATTCTGGAGCTGGCTGCCGTCCGCATGGAAAACGGGCAGGCGGTTGACCGGTTCTCCCAGCTGATAAACCCCGGAAAGCGGATTCCCCCCTTTATCACCGAGCTGACGGGCATCCGCGACGAGATGGTGGAGCACGCGCCAAACATTCACAAGGCGTTGCCGGAGTTTTTGGATTTTTTGGGGGACAACCTCCTCCTGGGGCACAACACCGCCTTTGACCTGCGGTTTATCCGGTACAACAGCATGGTGGTGATGAAGCACCGGGTGATGAACCCCTATATGGACACCCTGCGCATCTCCCGGCTGCTGTTCCCCGACCTGCCGGACCATAAGCTGACCACGCTGATTCATGCCTTCCAGGTGGGGGAGACAGTGGAGCACCGCGCCCTTTCCGACGCCATTCAGACCGCGTGGTGCTATGAATACATGAAAAAGCACGCCGCGGAGAAGGGGATATCCCTGGAGGAGATACGGAAGAAAAACAGCAGAGAGGAGTGAGCCTTACAATGTTTTATGGATTTGGGAATGTGATGTTTTCCGTTGTGCCGGTGATTGTCACCGTGGGGTTTGTAGTGGTGTTTGCGATGGTGATAGGGGTGTTTATCTCCTCTGCCAGGCAGAAGCGGAAGAACGACGGCTCCCCGGTGCTGGCGGTTCCGGCGGTGATGGTGACCAAGCGCACCGATATGCGCCGGTCCTCCGCCCATGCGGATGAGATGGCCCACACATACAGCCGCTATTACGCCACCTTCCAGGTGGAGAGCGGGGACAGGATGGAATTCCAGGTGCAGGATACCGATTATGGACTGCTGGTGGAGGGG
>JAAWRH010000014.1 GCA_022800935.1 Oscillospiraceae bacterium | reverse complement strand
TGGGGCATAGTGAACCTCCTGGTTTTTTGTTGGTGGTACTTCAATTATACCATGTTCGCTATGCTCTTTTCTTTGTCCTATTTCATTTTACAATGAACCAATCATTTTTTTACTTTATATCCATTTTTTTTAATATGATTGTAAAACATCCTATATGACAAAAAAACCTATCGCTCCGCCCAGTATCCCGGCAGCCAGCCCTGCCAGCACATCCCTTACAAAATGCACCCCCGCTAATACCCGGCTTACCGCAATCAACAGCGCGGCCGCCAGCATAACCGCTCCGGCGGCGGGGTTGATATACCAAAACGCCATGGCAATCACCGACGCGGCGGCAGAATGGCGGCTGGGGAAGGAATGACCCTTTTTGGACCTGGGGAACAGGGGTGTGACGTTCCAGACCTCGTAGGGGCGGGGCGAATTGTGCCAATGGCGCAAAAGAGTCACCCCCAGAAAGACTGCCAGAGGGACGGCGACTTCTCTGAGAAGCAAATCCCATCTTTTTTGTATCAAAAGCCACGCAAGCAGGGCCGGATAAGCGCAGTACATCAGCAGCGGCAGCCGGTACAAAACACGAAGGAGCTTCAGGCATCCCGGATGCTGTAAAAACCACTCCCGAAGCGTGGTATACTGGCTGAGGTTCATAAAAATCACCGCCTATCTGGTTTTTATAAGTTCCAATTATATAAAAACTGCCAATGAAGCGGCAGTTTTTTATATCTTACTGGCGTACAGCAATCCTGTCATATAAGTTTTCAAATAACGATTACAGTTCATCATCAAACAGCGGAAGCCCTATCCCTTCATATATCAGTTTCAACTGTTCATACTTTTTCATATAATCTTCTTTCGTATCGAAGAATACAAGTGGGCTGAACCAGACATTTATAGGCAAAATCATGCTTTCGGCTGTCTGCTTTGGACTTAAAATGATGATAGAACGCCCCGCGTGTCATATCGCCTAATTCGTCAACAATATCTTGTATGGTGGTCTGCCCCCACCCATTTGCTAAAAAAGTTTTGTCGCTGTGTCCAGTATCCTTGCTTCTGTGATTTCGGGGTATTTATTTCGTGCCATAAGCTCCCCTTTTGTAATAGATACATTTGAATGTTTTTGACCATATCATTCCATATAATCTGTACAAGCGGTATCTCTCATATTTCCTTAAAAATCAGAAGAATGGTACAAAAGGAGAAAGTCTCAGTCTTCCTCTGCCGGTGCATGAATTACTGAGGAAATAACGCTGGCGGCATCAATCTCCAGGATGTCTCCCGCTACCTTTTCGCATTTTCCGATTCCCCGAATGTAGGGGGATTTCTGTATGCTCTGGAACGCATGCTGAACCGTGGAGGGCAAAAAATTCTCCACAGCCAGTACCTCATCCACCATCAGCCCGATATGGTGCTCGTCGCTGTCATCCTTTAAAACAAGAATAATGGCCTGGTTGACGCTGGTCTGGAAGGAATCAAGCGCTTTCTCCAGGGATTGGATTACCTTTGGCATATATTCGGTCCGGGCACAACGGAGAATAAACGCCTGTTTCCGGGCCCTGGCCTTGGGGTCGGCAATTTCCTTGCTGCGCTCAATCTCATCAATGCTGGCATGGAGCAGGCGATGGGGTTCCTCCATCTTTTTGAGATAGAACATAACGCCTTTGTTGTCGCTGGTAAACTGATCGTACCATTTGCCCAGGGCGCATTTGTGCGGATTATTGGTCAGGGTGAAGGTTTCCCCGGATTGGGTGGTCCGCTCCAGCTCGTTGACCCAGTTGATGTGGTCCTGCCTGCGGGCGGCAATCATCTGCTGGAAATCCGTGAGCTCGCTTTGGAGGGAGACCTTGCCCAGCATGGCCCGCAGGTCCAGAATTTGTATCATACCCGTCCGGAAAGCAAACACCCCGATGATATTATTAGGCGCGTTGGGTATCTTTTCGTAGTCTGGAACAGACAGAATGCTTTCCACATGCTTGCTGTTGATGCTGTACAGGGCGTTTTGAAGTTTGAAAATAATGGAGGGATGGTGGATCTCCTCCTCTGTCTGCGCCGTCTGAAAAGGAAATGAATTCATCGTAAAAGCTCCTTGTTTTTCATTTTGGTCAGGTGATTACAGAAAATATAAAAATAAAATGATTTAAAAGCCAAAAACATAAATTCACTTTTTTCTTTTAAAAGCTGTATGCTTTTCTTTATTATACCATAGAATGCCATAGGAGGGAACTGTCTGGAAAAAATATTTCATGAGGAAAGGAACTTACAAATGGATCAGTGGGGGAAAGCGGCATAATCCCGGTCAATGGTGATCACACAGAGATAATTGGGATAGGCCTCGCCCACCATATCGCCGATGCGCTTTTTCAACTGGGACTCCCCAATTTTAAGGTCAAGGGGGACCACGCAGTCAAAGATGACGTTAGTGTGGGTAACACCCGGAACAATCCGAAGATCATGGATGGCCAAAGAAGGATCAATATCGCGAATGTGTTCGGCTATCCACATGCGGATATCGTTGGCGGCGGAGCCTTCGGTGACAATAGGATCGTAGTGAACAATCAGGTGCAGGTTCATCTCATGCAGAAAGTTCCGCTCAATGTTATCTATGACGTCGTGGCTTTCCAGTACATCTGCCTCTGCTGCCATTTCCACATGGACACTGGCGAATTGGCGGCCTGGGCCGTAATCATGTATCATCAGGTCGTGGGTTCCCAGAACGCCGGGATACTCCAGAATCTTTTTCTTAATTGCCTCCACCTCGGCGCGGTCCGGCGCGCCGCCCAGCAGGGGATTGAGAGTGTCCTTCACCAGTCCAAACCCGCTGTACAGGATAAAACAGGCCACGGCAAGGCCCATCCAGCCGTCCAACTCGATTTTGGCAAAATGGGAGATCAGGGCTGCCGCCAAAACAGCCGCGGTGGAGATGACGTCGTTGCGGCTGTCCGCCGCTGTAGCCAGAAGGGTCTGGGAATGGATGAGGTTCCCGATGTGCTTATTAAAACCGCACATCCACAGCTTGACAGTGATGGAGAGGCATAGGATCAGGATGATCACCCATGAAAACTCCACAGGCGACGGATGGAGCAGCTTGCGTATACTCCCCTGAAACAGGTTGACGCCGATTACCAAAATCAGCACGGAAACCATCAATCCAGAGAGATATTCGTACCGTCCGTGCCCATAGGGATGCTCCACATCCGCCGGCTTGCTGGCCATTTTAAAGCCCAGCAGGCTGATGATGCTGGAGGAGGCGTCGGACAGGTTATTGACCGCATCCGCGGTGATAGAGACGGAGCCTGCTAGGGCACCAATCAGTATTTTGCAGGAAAAGAGCATGATATTGCAGAAGATACCCACCATACTGGAAAGCTTTCCATAGGCGGAATGGACGGCGGAATTCTTCAGATCGCCGCTGTTTTTGACAAATTTATGTATCAGCCACTTTGTCATGAAGAGATCCTCCTTGAGTAAAATGGAAAACTGCCGCCAAACGGTTGGCAGTTTGCGGCTGGCATTCTATCTATTATAGCACAAAAACAGAAAAAGTTCTACCCATAGAAAATGTTTTTTGAAAAAGGCAGTTTTTTTCTGAAAAGGAATTGACTTTTTGATATTCCAGTGGTATAATAACAGACGTTCTCAGCAAGAGATGGTCATACAGTGATGGTTTCTGCGGGAAATTTTAATATGCGAGTGTGCTGGAACAGGCAGACAGGCACGTTTGAGGTGCGTGTGTCTTTGACGTACGGGTTCAAGTCCCGTCACTCGCACTGAGAAAGTGGTTTATAAAATGGCTTTATAAAGCGGTTTTATAAACCACTTCTTTTTGTGTTTTAAGCCGTTTGGTCTTTGTTTGGTCTTTATCATTAGAAAAAGCTATTAAAAATTACTACAAGGAAAAGCCTGCGTTTGGTAAATCAGCCGCTTGCTTTGCCATGGAGGACCTTTTGGGAAAGTATCTCAGCGGCAGCTTTGTCGGCGGTTTTAAGCTGATGGCTATAGATATTTAGAGTTGTGCTTGCCTGGCTGTGGCCAAGCCTTCCCGAAACTGTCCGAAGGTCTGTTCCCGCTCCAATCAAAAGCGTCGCATTGGTGTGTCTCAAACTGTGTAAGGACATGCGCTCCAAACCAATCCTTTTTAAATACTTTTGAAGCTCCTGATAGGGTGCCCCTGGATGCATCGGCTTTCCGTTCCATTGGCAGAAAAGCCGTGGGCTGTTCTGCCATGCTGAATCCCATTGATCTCCCATTTTGAGGCGCTGTTCGTTCTGCCATGCGCGGTATTCCCTTAATTTTTGGCATAGCTCCTGTGGGATTGATATGGAGCGTTTGGACTGCTCTGTTTTTGTGGTATCGGTATAGATACCCTTTTGAGCGGAATATTGTGAGGTTCGCCGAATCATTATCCTTCCCTCTTCCAGGTCAATGTCCGGCCATTCCAGCCCCATCAATTCACCGCGGCGCATACCTGTCAAAACGAGGATTAGGAAAGCGGACTGATATTCTATGGGCTCCTGGGACAAACATTCAATAAACCGCTCCAGCTCCCCTTCCTGCATAAACTTGATTTCCTTATGGTCAACTTTTGGGGGATCGATACGGTGACACGGGTTTCCGGGAATAAGCTGCCATTTGACTGCCCGCTCCAGAACAGAGGAAATAAAGGTGTGATAATGGCGGATTGTTTTGGAAGAGAGGGGAGTCTGGTCTTTTTTTAGTGTAAATAGGTTTTCAACAGGTTCCTCAAATGCCTGTGCAATAGCCGATGCGCTTTTGGAGCTGATGCTTTTTCCTTTCACTGCTGCCCCGATTGTAGACGGTGCAAGGCCGGAGGTTTGGGACAAAAACGCCTGAGTCCATTGCCTATCCGCCAGCAGCTCCTGAAACCGTTCCCTTGGGACTGCCGTTTCAGCTCCGGCGCGGATCCCTTCGCTGCCCAGCTGCCGGTAGAACGCCAACAAATGCTGGGGCTGAAGCTTTTGGATAGGGATATGGCCGATGGCGGCATATGTACGTACAGAAAGCTCCTTGTATCGTTGGTATGTGCGTTCCCTCAGGTGCTCTTTGCCATAGCTTTCAAACCATTCCTCGGAAAACTCCTGGAATTTAATGTTTCCATCCAGAAATTGGCCGGTTTTAACCTGTTCATCGAATTTGACCTTTTGTCGTTCCAGCTCCTTGGCGATTTGCTTTTTTGTCATGCCGGGAGCGGGTGTCCAGGTCATGGAGCGGACAATCTGTTTCCCCTTTGCGTCGTACCCTGCCGAAGCGCGGAGACGATAGCTGTTTCCCCGCTTTTGTATGGTTGCCATAGTTTTTCAGTCCTTTCTGTAGGCTTGAGTGAAAAATTTGCATTTTATTCTTTTGTGTGCTAAAATAAAAGGGCAGAATAAGCCCTTGGTATATGAGTGAGTGGTTTTTCTGCGCTGTCCGCCTCCTGTTACCGCAGGGGGCGGATTTTTTTATTTTAACCCGCTCAAAATTAAGCGGGTTGTTTCGTCCGAATTTCGGACGAACGCTTTGTTAGTATCAACAAAATGTATCGAATTCGACGGTTTTTGCTTTTAAAGCGTGCGGTAAAAAATATCTTCCAGGGAAATATCAAGGTCGTCAAACAGGCTGCATTTGAAGTGGGTTACAACTTCCGAACGTTCCTTTTCGGTCATTTTCGCCAGTTCCCAGTCGGGGCGCAAAGTGTAAATATCGTAAAGAGCAAATTCGTTCCCGTCTGCGCGGTAAACTTCAATGGACTTATCACCAGGGCTGACAAGCCAGTATTCCAGGACCCCATGCTGGGCATAGATGTTTTTTTTGCGGCCCCTGTCGTTCTTCATCGTACCAGGTGAAAGAACCTCTACCACCAGATCGGGAGCGCCATAAATACCATCGTTCTTGATCTTGTCTGGGTTGCAAACTACCATGAAGTCAGGGACAAAGTGGTTCTCATCATTTAGATAAAGGGCCATACCATCAGCAATAGGAGTGCATTTCTTTCCTTTCAAATAATTTGCAAAAAGTGTGGCGATATTATATGAAACCTGGTTGTGATTAAAAGAGGGCCGGGGGGACATCATAACAGTTTTCCCATCAATTAACTCCTCCCGGAATTTCTCCTGGTATGCTTCTGACATGCTGCATCCTCCTTTATTTTACCGCTTTGTTCACCTTTTTACTACTGCAGAGTACAGCCTTTATGCCGTTTGAAGTTTTTCTATATGCTTTTCGCGCTCAGACCATAGAATAGACGATATCCCATACTCTGTAAATGCGGTTTTTACTTCATCAGCTATTTTATGGGATGTATCATTCAATAAAACATAAAGAGCAGAATCAGCGTTTCTATTTCCCCTTATATCTTCCCAGGTGAAAATGGTAGATTTGATATAGGACTGTGTGGGAGAGTTGATAGGAACTATAAATCTTTCAGGTTGCTTTTTGGTTTTAGGAATGACAAACTCATAATTTGCATAGTATGAACTTCTTCCTGCTACACTAATATTTTCAGTGTAGATAATATTGTTATCATCAAAAAATGTCCGCACATCTTCAGAAAAGATATTCTTTATGTTAGGCATAGCAAGCATCAGCATATCACTGACTTTAATAATACAGTTTGTCAGAGAATTGATTTTTTGCGATACCATTGATGGAGTGCATTCTACAAAAAGCTCATTATCTTCTGAAACTTTTATACCATGAGCATTTGTGATACTATCAAGTATCTTTTTCCTTGATTTAATGATTTTAACATTAGATAATTCCAGGTTGGAAATAGTATTTCCCGCATCTGTTAGACGAAGAATATCTCCATAGTGGGTAATATAGATTTCAACACAATCATTACAGGAATCCAAAAACGGCATTGTTAAACGTGTCGTTCTGGATGTTAAAAGAATTTCATGTGTGTGTTCTTTTACCCATTGAAAATATTGATCTGCATATTGGGAGTGGCTATCTATTATAATACCCCCTGAATCGGAAAGTCGTTGCCTTCCATGTCTATTTCAATATTACAGTATTGACAAAAATCGCAAAATAGAGATAAAAAATTGCCATGGTCTTGAAAGAGGTGAGGGGAGACGGAAGAAAGATCATAGGCCCACGAAAGCCCTGCGCCTTCCCGAAAAACATGAACATGATTCCGGTCGGTCCAAGTTCCATCTGGGTTCATATAAGGAGGTGCATCTATCTCGATACGGATAAGAGCAATTTTATAGTAAGATTCTTGGAGTTTGCTTTTGTCAGCCTGAAATTCTATTACATTTTTTCGCTCTGCATGGACTTCAAACTGATCTTATGGAGTGTCCCCTATTATAGAGTAGATTGCTTTGGAATTTGCTTTCGGTAAAACGGGATTTTGGATAAATCGTTTTTTCATCTGCATCAGCCGGGAAAACTCCTGGTCATTTATGTCCATTATAATACTGTCGTCCTTTCAATATTGGTTTTATTCCTCCAGATAGCTTTCATCGCAAATCCCCAGCACCAACCCCTGGCAGCGGATATTCTCATCAAGTGAAATGGGTTCATACTTTGTGTTATGGGAGATCAGCTCGCCTTCTCCTAGTTCCTTGATAAATTCTTCCCCGTCCATGAAGAATACCCCTATCTGGCCGGCTCGTATTTCGTTCTGGGCGTGGACGAAGATCATATCCCCGTCCTCAAAGTCGGGCTCCATGCTGTCCCCGCGCACATGGGTAATAAAGGATGTGCCGTCTGGCGGTTCCTTTATCAGCATGATGCTTTCAGGATAAACCATGCCAATAGGCTGGCCGGTTCCGGCGCTGGCTGGTTCCCGGTACTCTGGTATATAGAAGTAAGAAACGGTATTTCCGCCTGCCATTTGTTGGCGAGATATTTCTTTTTGAGCCTCAATTGTATGCTTATATTCTAAATCCAGAATAGCGTCTACAATTTCTTTACCGCGTTCGTCAAGAGCTCGGTATTTTTTTATATGTTCCCTCTCTTTTTGACTTAGAACATCACTAAATCCGATTCCGTCGTCTAAGTCTTTTAGCGTATATCCCATTGCATGAACAATGTTCTTCATTGTTTCAAATGTAGGGGCTTTTGTTATCCCGGCTGTAATTTTAGATAACGTTCCTTTAGGCACTCCGGACTTTTCGCTTAACTCATCAAGATTTAATCCGGAACTTTTTCTCATTTGCGTTAGAGTGTCAAGCCATGTCATTGATTTTCACCACCTTTATATCACTATACCACATAAATTTATAGATTGCAAGAATAAAATTTCCGGATTTGGAAATTTTATTCTAAAATACTATTGAAAAATTCTTTATATGGTTATATAACAGCATCAAGATTTCCAAATATGGAATTTTAGAGGTGACTAATTTGATAAACTATCCTATGTTGGAAAGAGAGATTGCTGGACGTGGCATTACCAAAAAGGCTATTGCTGAAAGTCTTGGAATTTCTCAACGTTCGTTTAGCAATAAAATGTCCGGAAGAGTTCCTTTTACATGTCCTGAAGTGATCGCTATTCGGAACAACTTTTTCCCTGATATGACCCCAGAAGAAATTATGGCGCAGCCAGGAAATCCTGTTTCATAAGGCCGGAGGCAGAAAGGAGGTGATCCAATAGGTGGACCAACTACATAAAAGAAAAATCCCCGCTGAGGGGGATATCCAGCGGAGATTGAAGAGCCTAGAGCGGGTTTATGTTGTCCTGCAAATTCTTATTATCTTGAAGGGCTTGACAGCCTTGGATAGAGTTTTCCGAATTGGAGACAGAATTATTTATTTCGTGGGATTTCTCATTGTCAAAATTTTTGGCCTTCTCATTCAGAATATCAATTTCGTTCTCCATTTGATGATACTTTTCTATCAAAAACTCTAAACTTTCTTCTAGTAAACCAGAATTTTGATTTATTGTTTGAAGCTCATCAATTATTTTGGCTTGTTGTTGAATGATAACCTCATTTTGTTTAACAATTTCTTCCTGGTGTTCATCTGGAATGATTGACATTAGCCCGAAATAAATACTTATGATTAGACTCAAGATACAGTATATATCGTTCCGGTTCAGCTTGTTTTCGTTTATTTTGTTCACAGAAGACGAAATGATTTCTCTGCTTTCTTCTTGTTTCTCTGGTTCTAAATATGGAATGACTTCTTCTATTGAAGAAAACACAGATTCAAGTTTGGCAGATTTTTCAGCAGGGATAGGAGATTCATCACTTTCCAGAATAATTGATTCCAGAACAACGTTCGGCTTTTTATCAAGTTCCGCTAATCGGGATTCCATATTGATTAGTGATTGAAGCAAAGGAGATGCCGTTTGAACAATATGCTGATATGTTTGCATGAATTGGATGACAGGTTGCTCTGCTTGAGCTATTATTTGCGCAAACTGAATAGCTGGTTGTTGTACTTGCCTTAATAACTCTGTGAACTGAGCGGTTGGTTGTACTTCTATTAACTTTTGACACATTTGAGCAAATTGAGCAAGAGGTTGATTTAGTGGTTGCTCCAATAGCTGCTTGAGTTGAATAACAGGCTGTGATACTTCCATTAGTCTTTGATACATTTGAGCAGATTGAGCAAGAGGTTGACTTAGTCGTGCAAGCTCATTAAGTTGCTGTATTGATTCATACACGGTCATTTTTTCACCTTCCTTAGATGGAAGTATTTTACCATAAAAGGAGGTAAAACGCAATATCTAGTAGCTACTTTTTTGACAATACAATATTTTGTGTTTAAGGTCAAAAGAGAAACTTCGCATAGCAGGATAGAAGGGGGTGAGAGAGTGGATGAAATCGTTCTGAAGTATGCCAGACGTCTGCGCGGAATAACCTATTTGGAATGGTTAAAACTGGCACACTTGATCAATAGGAGTTTTGACAAACAGAAACGCGAGCTGGAAAAAGGAATCCAGCTCGCGCCTGATGAAGAATTACAGGTTCAAATCAAACTGCTGTGATTAGGTGAAAGTGGCAGGGAACATAAAGGAGGCACACCATGAACCGCAAACGCATCACCCCACAGCCGGGGAAAGTCTACACCCTGAAATCCAATAACAGCATCATTACCAGTCTGTTCCACTGCCTGGAGGCCCAGAGTGGAGTTGCTGTTATGCAGAACCTAGCCAGCGGCTGGACCTTCAAAGCCCACGGCGTGGGTCAGTACGACGACGGAGAAATCGACTGGGATTTCTCCACTGGAGGTCATTTTGAGGATACACAATAAGCCCTTGCTTAGCAGGGCAATAAAAATAATGATGAAAAGGAGAAAAAACCATGCGTGAAGATGTTATGACCCCAGAGCAAGCCGCTGACCGGCTGAGAGAATGCGGAATGAGTATAACCCCTCCGACGCTTCGTCTGGGATTGGCACAGGGGAGCTTTCCCTTTGGAACGTACATTAAAACCGAAAAATCTTGCGTTTGCTTTGTGTACGCCAAGATGCTTGAAAAATGGATTACCGAACGTTTTTAAGAAAGGAAGTTGTCTATATGACCAACTACGAAACCCTGGAAATCATCCTGGACCAACTGATGAACCACCTGCACGAAATCAGCGCAGACTGGAAGTTCGAGGCCCCCAAACGGGGATATGAGCGGGAACACGAGCGGACCCGTGACATGGTGGAGAACGTCAAGGAGATGATGGAACGCTGCCGGAAAGTAGAGGCCCGCTGATGTGGCCGCCGAACATTGTGGGGGCCTATTTCCTGGTGGCGTGCCTGATGGGCGTCATGCTGGGGATGGCGGTACATAGCTGGATTATCAGATTTATGGAATGGAGAGACAGACGCAAAGGAAAAAACTTCACCTACATATTACCACGACCCTGCGCCCCTGTCAAATACTGTTCGGCACAATTTCCTGGGCATCCCTGCTTGGTCTGCTGGGAGTGCTGGGCGGGATGGACAATGAGACAATCGGGTTTGTGCTGGGGATGATCTGGGCGGCAATCTTTATGGCGGCGTGGATCGCGTCGTTGGCAGCGGGGGGATGGCTGGAATGAGACAACAGGAGGGAACTATCGTGAAAGTGGGGGAAGGGGTGCAGGAGCTGACCGAGAAGCCTGTGGGAGCCAAGGACCGGATCAAGGCGGCGGAACTGCTGGCCAAACGGTACGGCCTTCTCACCGAGCGGACCGAGCTGAGCGGGGTCTCTCAGGTGCAGATTGTGGACGACCTGGGAAGTGATCCGGGTGACGGTTAGGCTTTCCCAGGTTATCGCCCCGGCCTTTGCAGGGGTTCATGAGGACGTGAAGGCAGGAGGACACACCCACTACTGGCTCAAGGGCGGGAGAGGTTCGGCGAAGTCCTCCTTTATCAGCGCGGAGATTGTGCTTTCTATCATGAGGGACGCGGCGGTGGGGAAATTTACCAACGCCATGGTGCTGCGGCGGTATGGCGTGACCATCCGGGAATCAGTGTATGAACAGCTGGGATGGGCTGTGAACGCTTTGGGAGTCTCCCGCCTGTGGCAGACGGGGATTTCCCCCATGCAGCTGACCTACCTCCCCACCGGGCAGAAGATTCTCTTCCGAGGGGTGGACGACCCTACCAAACTGAAATCCGTCAAGGCGGGTAAGGGATATCTGAAATATGTATGGTATGAGGAGGTCAACGAGTTTGAGGGACCAGGGAAAATCCAGTCGGTAAACCAGTCCGTCCTGCGGGGCGGCAACAGTTTCACCGTGTTTTATAGCTTTAACCCGCCTGAATCTGCCGGAAACTGGGTGAACCGGTATGTGGAGATAGAAAGGGAGGATACCCTGGTACACCATTCCACCTATCTGACCGTACCCAGGCAATGGCTGGGGGAGACTTTTCTGACAGAGGCGGAGCACACCAAGCGGACAAGACCGGAGGCCTACCGCCATGAATACCTGGGAGAGGTGACAGGGACAGGGGGCGAGGTGTTCACCAATGTGACCCTGCGGAGCATCTCCAATGAGGAGATCAAAGGATTCGACCGGCTGCGCAGAGGGTTGGACTGGGGATATGCAGCGGACCCCTTTGCCTACAACACCGCCCATTACGATAAGACCCGGAGGAGACTGTACATCTTCTTTGAAATCCACAGGCTGCGGCTTTCCAACCGGGAGGCGGCGCGGCTGATCCTGGTGGAAGCGGGGAATGGGCGGATCACCTGCGATAGCGCGGAGCCCAAATCCATCGACGAGGTGAGAGAGTACGGGCTGCGGGTGTACGGGGCCAAAAAGGGACCAGATAGCGTGGAGTATGGAATCAAATGGCTCCAGGACCTGGAGGAGATTATCATAGACCCGCTCCGGTGCCCACAGACGGCCAGGGAGTTCCGGGAATACGAGTTGGACCGGGACAAGGAGGGAAACTTCAAAGCCGGGTTCCCGGACCGGAACAACCACCACATCGACGCCATGCGGTACGCCTGCGAGGAGGATATTACCGGGCCTAAGTTTAGTTTTCATTAGAAAGGGTGAAGAAAATGGGCGTATTACTGCCGCCGCCTTACACAGAGACAGAGAGAATCAATCGCATCATTGAACAGGGCGGGAAGGGCTTGACCGACCTGGAATTTTTTGCCCTGGAGCTGAACGCCTGGCTGAAATCCCCTTTGCGGGAAGAGCAGCTTTTGGGGGACCGCTACTATCGGGGGTATCAGGATATCTTGGAGCGGGAACGGAGGGTGATCGGGCCGGACGGCAGCCTTCAGCCGGTGAAAAATCTCCCCAACAACCGCCTGGTGGACAACCAGTATGCCAAGCTGGCGGATCAGAAGGTAAACTACCTTTTGGGAAAACCCCTGGCCATCGACGGGAAGAACAAGGAGTATATCGCCAAACTTTGGGATACTTTGGGGAAAGGCTTTCCCAGGATGCTCCACAGGCTGGGAAAAGATGCCCTCTGTGGAACCATGGGCTGGCTTTACCCCTACTACGACGAAAAGGGGAAGTTCCGCCTGAAGCGGTTCCCGCCCTTTGAGATTCTCCCCTTTTGGGCGGACGACGAGCACACCATTCTGGACTGCGCCCTGCGGTACTACCGCCAGGAGGTTTGGGAGGGGTATAGCAAGAAAATGGTGGAGCGGGTGGAGCTGTACCGGCAGGACGGCTTGTACCGCTATATTCGGGACGGTTACAGTTTGCGGCCGGATACAGAACTGGGGGAATACAGCGCTTATTTCACTGTGACAGAGGCGAGCGGGAGGGCCGAGGGGTACAACTGGGAGAGAATCCCACTGATTCCCTTCCGGTACAACGCCCAGGAGATTCCACTGCTGCGCAGGGTTAAGAGCCTTCAGGACGCCCTGAACCTCTGCCATTCCGACCTGGCCAACAACATGCAGGAGGACAAGCGCAACACCATCTTTGTGCTGAAGGAGTATGACGGCCAGGACCTGGGGGAATTTCGCCGGAACCTCACCGAGCTGGGGGCGGTAAAGGTGCGGGGAGACGGCGGGGTGGAGACTTTGGACGTTCAGGTCAATGGGGAAAATTACCAGCAGCAGATACAGTTGCTGAAAAAGGCCCTGATTGAGAACGGGCGGGGCTTTGACGCCAAGGATGAGAGAATGTCCGGAAATCCCAATAAGATGAACATCCAATCCATGTATGCCGACATCGACCTGGACGCCAACGAGATGGAGGTGCAGTTCCAGGGGGCGCTGCAGGAGCTGCGGTGGTTCGTTGACCAGCACCTGAAAAACCGTACCGGGGTGGATTACAGCGGGGAGGACATCCGCTTTCTCTTTAACCGGGATGTGCTGATCAATGAGACCGAGGCCATTCAGGGGTGCCGGGATTCCCAGGGTATCCTTTCCAGGGAGACCATTGTGGGACAGCATCCATGGGTGGAGGATGTGGAGGAGGAATTGAAACGGTTGGAGAAGGAGGAAGCTCAGGCGTTGGAGAACTATGGAGGGGCCTTTCCGCCTCAGTTCAGGGAGAATGTGAGAAACGATGAAAAATCGTGACTATTGGAGAATGCGGTCCCGGATGCTGGAAAAAGCCTCCCGCAAGCGGGGAGAGGACTACATCCGGAGAATGGAGGAAGGCTTTTATAAGACCTCCCAGGCGGTGCAGGAACGGCTGGCGGTGTGGTACCAGCGGTTCGCGGATAACAATGGGATTTCCCTAATGGAGGCAAAAAAGCGTCTGACCCGCCGGGAGATGAAGGAGCTGCGCTGGACCGTGGAGGAGTACATCAAGGCGGCAAAGGAAAACGAACTGGACGGGCGGTGGATCAAGGAACTGGAAAACGCCTCTGCCAGAGCGCACATCACCAGGCTGGAAGCGGTACAGCTTCAAATGCAGCAGCAGGCGGAGCTTCTCTATCAAAACCAACTGGACGGCCTGGACAGGATGCTGCGGGAGACCTACCGGGAGGGATACTACCACGCCGCTTTTGAGCTGCAAAAGGGCTTTGGCGTTGGCTGGGACCTTTCCGGGATTGACAGCGGGAAGCTGGAAAAGGTGCTGTATGCCCCCTGGACTGCTGATGGGCTGACTTTCCGTGACCGGTGCTGGCGGGACAAACAGGGACTGATTGCCAGCCTGAACCAGCATCTGGTCCAGGGGTGCATCCGGGGAGAGACGCCTAGAGAGGCTATGCAGGACATTGCGAGACAATTCGGGGTATCCCGCTCCAAGGCTTCCCGGTTAATTATGACCGAGAACGCTTATTTCCACGAGGCATCCCAAAAGGACTGTTATAGAGATTTGGGTGTGGAGCAGATTGAGATTGTAGAGACCTTGGACAAATATACCTGTGAGATCTGCCAGGAGATGGACAGAAAGATACTCCCCTTAGAGGATGACCGGCCAGGGGAGACCACACCGCCCTTTCATCCCTGGTGCCGGGGATGCACCTGTCCGTACTTTGAGGATTTAGGAGGGGAGCGGGCCGCCAGAGGGGCGGATGGGAAAACTTACTATGTACCTTCGGATATGACCTATGAGGAGTGGAAAAAGGGGTTTGTGGACGGGGAGAAAAGTGGTATAATGAGAAGTATCCAGGAAGAACCCCAGTCAATTACAACCCAGAGCATACAAAATGTTGGATTGGTACACAGCGAGCTATTAGGAGAACGCGAGAACAGAGCGTTACAAAATGCCAACAAACGGCTTTTGATGGAAGCGTCCCGCCAGCCTTTGGGAACAGAGGTTGGAGTGGTTTACTCTATGGATATGAAGCAGGTAGGAAAATACATTTTAGGTGGAGATGGAAGTGTAAAGATTCCAAGGCAGAATTTCGATCATATTGTACTGCATAATCATCCTGATTGTGGGACGTTCTCTTTTGGGGATTTGGATATTTTTTCTCGACGCGATAACTTAAAGATAGTGATAGCAGTGGGAAATAATGGGGATGTTTATTTAGTAGAGAAAACAGCTAGATATAATAGAAATGATTTTCATCAAAAAGTAACACAGATTAAAGATGCAGGTGAATGGAAAACTAGTCCACAAAAAGCAAATGAAATCATTGATACATTTTTGCAGGAGGCTAACATATATGGCATATTCTACAAAAAGATTGAGCGATGAGGATAGGGCATATTGGGAGAAAAAAGCAAAAGCTGCAGTTCCCTATACTGAGGAAGAAGCAGATGATATTGCATTTGATGATCCCAGAATGGAAGATGATCATGAAAGCGCTAGATTTGATGCATATATGGCGTTGAAAATTCTTGCCGAAGACAATGAGCTGAGAAAGAAGGATGAACATCCATGAAACAAAGAACGGCACTGGAAACCATCCAGGAATTCAAGGATACCTATGGACAAATCGGCTATAATAGTGATAGGATAAGTGAGGGCTTTGAGGTAGTAAATTTCGTAGCGACTACACGCCGATGGTATGACAAGGGGAAGCCCTGAGAGATGCGGGAGGGTGCTACGCCCGCCAAAGTCCACTTTAGAGGGAGTAAGTTAAGCTTGCTCCCTTTTCCTATAAAATTAACATGTTGATAAAGCATCGTGAAAAAGTCACAGTGCTTTTCTTATGCCTAAAATCAAAAGGTGACGAAAGGAGAAGATTGCAATGCTTGAATGGCTGAAAACCATTCTGGGGGAGAAGTATACCCCGGAGATTGACGCAAAGGTGACGGAGGAGATCGGCAAGGGCTACACAGCTAAAGCGGACCTGGATGCCGCAAAAAGCGAGCTGACGGCAGTGAAAGCCTCCCTGAAGGAGCGGGACGGACAGCTGGAGGCCCTGAAAAAGGAGACCGGCGATACCGCCGCCCTCACCCAGAGAATCACCCAACTCCAGGCGGAGAACCTGCAGAAGGACAAGGACCACGCCGCCCAGCTGCGGCAGCTCCGGCTGGATAACGCGGTGAGTAAGGCGCTAACCGAGGCCAAGGCCATCAACCCGGCCACGGTCACGCCACTGCTGGCGGGCTTCCTGGAAAAGGCCCAGATAGGGGAGGACGGGAGTGTTGCCGGGCTGGCGGAGCAGATGGCGGTTTCCGGCGAGGGGGTGCATGAGTAGTGGCGTATCATTTTTACCTGGACGGGACAGAGCTGCCCGTCACCCCGTCCTCCTTAAAGCTGCGGGTGAAAAACCAGAACGAGACGGTCTCCCTGATCAACGATGGGGAGATCAATTTTTTGAAGGCCCCCGGCCTGACCGAAATCCAGTTTGACGCGCTGCTGCCCCAGACAGGGTACCCGTTTGCCAGGGGAGGGGGCGGGGCGTCCTACTACCTTTCCCTGTTGGAGCGGTTAAAGGCCGGAAAGCGGCCCTTTCGTTTCCTGGTGAGCCGGATTATCCCCAGGGGGGCGCTGCTGTTCGACACCAACCTGCTGGTCTCCCTGGAGGAGTACCAGATCAGGGAGGACGCCCAGGAGTTGGGGATGGATGTGGAGGTTTCTGTCAGTCTGAAACGATATCAGAGCTATGAGACCCGGACAGTACAGCCAGTGAAGAAGGCCAAGGCGGTCCGCATTTCCGGCCCGAAACGGGAGGAGGGAAGCCCGCCGGAGATTTCCACCCACAAGGTGGAGGCGGGGGATTGCCTGTGGAACCTGGCGAAGCAGTACCTGGGGGACGGGAGCCGGTACAATGAAATTTATGAGCTGAACCGGGATATTGTGCAGAACCCGAACCTGATTTATGTGGGGCAGGAGCTGAAAATGCCGGAGCGGTGAGAGGAGAGGATTTCCCTTGAAAATGGAGCTGTTGGTGGAAAACAGCGGAAAGCTCCTCTATCCGGCGGTGAAGGAGGGGGTTGTCTAGGAGCTGAGCCGAAAGGGGACGCCGGGGAAGCTGACCTTCTCCGCTGTCTGGGATTCTGCACTGGACATCCGGGAGGGGAACGCAGTACAGCTTTCCATCGACGGGAAGCCGCTGTTCTTTGGGTATATCTTCACGCGGGAGAGGAGCAAGGAGCCGATGGTGAAAATCACCGCCTATGACCAGCTCCGCTACCTGAAAAACAAGGACACGGTGGTCTATGAGGATAAAACTGCGGCCCAGCTCCTCCAGATGCTGGCGGAGGACTTCCGGCTGAACCTGGGGACGGTGGAGGATACGGGGTATTCCATCGAAAGCGGGGTGGAGGAGAATCAGACGCTGTTTGACATTCTACAGAACGCCTTGGACGAGACCCTGACCGCCACCGGAAAACTGTATATTCTGTACGACGACGCGGGAAAGCTGTGCCTTAGGAACATTGAGAGCTTAAAATCCCGGCTGTTCATTGATGAGAACGGGGCGGGGGATTTTTCCTATTCCGTTTCCATCGACCGGCAGACCTACGATAAGATTAAGCTGACCTATGACAATGAGAAGACCGGCAAGCGGGATGTGTATATCGCCCAGAGCGGGGAGAACATCAACCGGTGGGGCGTGCTGCAATATTATGAAAGCTTGAAAAATCCTACTGGGGCTCAGGCCAAGGCGGACGCGCTGCTGGGGCTGTACAATCGGGAGACCCGGACGCTGGATTTAGAGGATGTTCTGGGGGCCCCCTCCATCCGGGCGGGCTCGGCGGTGCGGGTGTACCTGGAACTGGGGGATTCAGCCTTCCCGGTTCCTGCCGCCGGAAAGGTGGGAGGAAACCGCCAGGTCTGCCCCGCCGGAGGTGAGAACCTGGATGGAGGCAGTCGCCAGGGCGGCTTTGGAGGGGCTTTTGACGGTGGGCGGTACTGTCCGGCTGGTAATCATCGGTGCGGACTGGAGGCCGCCCTCCCAGGTTCTGCTGGAAGCGGTGCAGACTGCCGTTGACCCGGAAGAAAACCACGGGGAGGGGCTGGGCCTGGCCCCTATCGGCCACTTTGTGACGGTGCGCGGGGTGGAGGAGCGGAGGATTTCCCTGACCCTGCACCTGACGCTGGAAACCCGGTACCGCTTTGAGGACCTGCGGCCCTCCATAGAGGAGGCGGTGGACGGGTATTTCCGGGAATTGGCCTCCGTTTGGGCGGTACAGCCATCCCAGAACCCTCTGACCGTCCAGGTCAGCGCCCTGGAAATGCGGCTGCTGGCCCTGCCTGGGGTGATTGACCTGGAGGACACCCTCATCGACGGCCAGGGGAAAAACCTGACCCTGGGGGAGAACGAGATACCGGTGAGGGGGGATATGGTTGGATAGGCGGATGCTGGAGTACCTGCCCCGGATTCTCCGGGATGTATGGGAGGTTTTGGCGTACACTGACGGTCAACAGTGGGCCTTTGACCAGGCGTGGCTCTCTGCCGAAAGGGTTATGGCCAATCAGTTTATCCTGGACGCAGATGATTACGGCCTTTCCCGGTGGGAACGGATGCTGAAGATTATTCCAAAGGCTGACGACACCCTGGAGATACGCCGGAACCGGATTCTCCTGCGGCTGCGGGAAAAGCTGCCCTTTACCCTGCGGATGCTCCGGAAACAACTGAAGCTGCTTTGTGGGGAGGGGAAATACACGGCGGAGATTCTGCGGGCCACCTATCTGCTCACCGTTATGATAGACCTTTCTGCCCAGGCTTACCTGGACGACGTAATGGACCTGCTACTGCGGATGGTTCCGGCAAACCTGCTGTTTAAGCTCTATGTGCTGGCTGTGGCGGACCCGGTGACAGCGGACTGGAAGCTGATTCCCGTGGAACAGGGCGGGTACAGTAGGACAGAGCTGGAGGAGAGAGATATTCCGTATCACTTTCAGGGGAAGGAGACCGTCGCAGCGGTTCCATCTCCCAAAGGGGCGTATACCGTGACCCTTCTGCCGCGGATGGAGATAGAGCCGGTGTTTGGGGGAAGGTGGGGGACCGGAGGGGGAATAGAAAGTTACTCTGTTACCAGACTTGAGAAAAAACGGACCTGAAAGTCAATCAACAAAGACTTTCAGGTCCGTTCGATGGATAAACGATATTAATGGTCTGCTTCCGTGCGTCGATGATTGCCTGAACAATAGAGAACTCCGGCTCCAGGGTGTCCCATTCCGCTTTGAATTTAGGATTTTGAAGCTGTTCCTCTAAAAATTCGTCAAAGTTTGTCATTGCTGTGCCTCCCTTGTCAATCAAAGGTATAGTTAATTTTACCGGTTTTGTCCTATCATGTCAAGTTCTTTTAGACTTGACGAAGCTTTTTTAAGAAGGAGTGTCAATATGGAATATGGATTCATCATCACAGCGGCGGGGCGGAGGATTCTGGCCGGGCTTTTGGCCGGACAGACGCTGACCCTCTCCCGGATTATGGTGGGAAAAGGGAATATTTCCAGTGTGGAAGAGATGGCTCGGCTCACCGATTTGGTTCAGCCGGTGGCCGAGGCCACCTCTACCGTCCCTGCCGTCTCCGCGGAGGGAGACAGCGTATCCTTTATTGTGGAATACCGCTCCGACCTGAACGGCGGGCTGAAGGAAGGGTTCTGGCTTTCAGAATTCGGTGTGTTCGCCCAAAATCCAGGCCGACCGGAAGAAGATGTGCTGATTTACTACGCAACCCTGGGGGATTTTCCTCAGTATGTATGTACCTACAAGAACGGTGCCAACGACATCCGAAGGTATCCCGTAACCATAGCCATTGCCATAGGGGCAGAGGTGGAGATCACTTATCCCGCTCATTCCTTCATGACGGCTGAAGATGTGCAGGAGGCCATCACCCACGCAGGGAGCCTGGGAGGCGCATACCGAATCGGAAGCCTATCCCTGCCCGTCGGCAGCTGGACAACCCTGGAGGAATCCAAAGGGGACTACAAATACCAGTGTGACGTGGAGGTGGAGGACAGCCGGGAAACCCACTACCCGGAGGCGGCGCTGTCGGTGGAGAGCCTGCCTACGGCGGAAGCCTGTGGCCTCTGCCCGACCATGCTGGCCATGGAGGGGGCGCTGCGGTTCTGGGCCAAAGCTCTGCCAAAGGAGGACATGACCGGGACCTACGCCCTGTTTGCCCACGGCAGGTATACCGGTGAGGGCGGCGGGAGCGGTTACACCCTGCCGGCGGCGACGGCGGACCTGCTGGGCGGAGTAAAGGTAGGCGAGGGCCTGGAAGTATCCGGGGACGGCAGGCTGCGGGTTGTGGGGCTGGCGGAGGAGAGTATTGCCAGTGATGTGGATATCAGAGGGATGGTAGAGGCTGGGTTTGGCGCGAAAGCGGGAAAGGAGAAGAAATAAAAAGCCGCCTGGCAGCGAACAGTTTCACTGCCAGGCGGGGCTCTGTCATTGGGAATCGGAGAAGAGAATGGCGGACCAGTTGCTCTTTCCGTGGAGCACCCGGACGACATAGACGGTTTTCTGCTCTGCCATGACCTGATAAAACACCATGTAGTTCATGACCGGAAGAAAGCGGATCCCCCAGGAGGCCAGCAGCTTATCCCGGACCAGGGGACTGCGCTCCGGAAATTCAGACAGGGAACGGAGCTTTTCCTCTGTCTCATTCAGAAAATGCCCGGCGGCAGAGGGATTCTTCAGGACCAACTCAATATAATCCGCGTTGCGGAGGATGTCCTCTTTGGCGGCAGCGGAGAGGCGGACGTCATACTTCATGGCTTCTGCGTCTGCGGATGTCGGCCATTGCCTCATCCAGGGGCTGGGTGTTTCCGGCCTGGATGTCCTCCAGTCCCTCGTGGATCAGGCCGTAGAGCTCGAAACGGCTGATAAGCTGTTCATAGGCCTCAATGCTCATGACAGCCAGGTCGCCTTTGCCGTTTTTGGTGATAAAGACAGGCTCGGCATAGTCGTGGCAGAAGGTGGAAATCTCATTGTAGTTGTTGCGCAGGTCAGCGCTGGAGCGGATGTTTGGCATAGACAGCATCTCCTTTCTGATAGTAAAATTATACCCGAATTTCTTTATAATATCAAGAGGGGAAAGACAAAAGGGAGGAATAAGATGATATTAGGCAAAAAGGTAGGCCAGGGGGACTTTGCAGGGGTGATTCCGGAGGCACCGGCGGCATGGGGATATCAGAGCCACTGCCTGACCGGCAGCGGGGTGAGTCCCTGGGTGTTTACGGCCCCGGAAAGGGGATGGTACCGGTTTTATTTGATAGGGCCCGGAGGCGCGGGCGGGACAATGCCGAATACCATATCAGCCGGTGACGACTATACCTCATTTTGTGGAGCTGGCGGCGGCGGCGCGGGGAACAAGGAATCGGTCCATGAAATGAGTGATAGCAACGGGAACCGGCATGTCTCTTTTGGCCAGACGCCTCAGCCCCAGGGAGGATATCCCGGCGGGGTGATTGTAGAGACGGCGGCCACATAGCCGAATAGGCAGAAAGGGGGAAACAAGATGTACGGAAGCATAACGGTCCCCGGCGGGCTGGGGCTGCCCAGCGGGGAAGTGGACCAGGAGACCCAGGCCCGTCTGGCGGCGCTGCTCAAAGGACTGACGGCGGAGATGGATATCACGGGGAGCGCCAGACGGCTGGCCCAGGCGGTGACGATAGCCCTGGAGGGAGCAGTGTCCGGGAGTGTGGCGTTTGACGGCTCGGAGGGCGTGACCATCCAGACGGTCAATAATCAGCTGCCCATTGTGGGGAACATCACGCTGACGGCGGAGGCAGCGGGAGGTATGGCTGCCCAGAAATACAGTTCCGGTAAGGCCAACACCTCCAATACAGCCGGGCCAGGGTTTGACCTGGGGAATGCTGGAAGCGGAGGATATGACGGATATGCCTCGACGCATACCCCGGACTTCCCCGGAAGTACAGGCTCGGCCGGAAGAGGGAGCGCCGGCAAAGCTGGCGGCATTGGCGGTGTAGTCATCGACCAAGCCGCATCATAACACAAAAAGGAGAGATGAAAAATGGCAGAACCCGCCGAATACGACTTACTCTGCTGTTACCCAGTCGGCAAACGGTTTGATGACTGCGGAAGATAAGAAAAAACTGGACGGGATTGCAGCAAGCGCTAATAACTACTCGCATCCAACAACTGCCGGAAATAAGCACATTCCCACCGGTGGAAGCACAGGGAAGATTCTGCGGTGGAGTGCAAGCGGTACGGCAGTTTGGGGAGAGGAATCATTACCCATAATAGGCAGCATCACCCTGACCAAGGCGGGGTGGACCCAGGACAACGCTACCAAGCTGTACAAGCAGGCGAAGACCATCACCGGGCTGGTGGCCAAGCACCGGGTGGACCTGGACATTGACTATGCAACTGAGATGGACCTCCCGGCGGCCATCCGGCCGGTCAATAACAATGGGAGCTTTTATGCCGTGACCGCCGAGATTCCGGAAAAGGATATTACAGCGCAGTATACGCTGATTCTAACCAAATAGGGGGAGAAAGTATAATGGCAATCATACTTGGAAAGAAAATAGGGCTTGAAAATATAATCGGGGGGGGGGTAATTCTACAGTTCTTCCTGAAGCCTGGGAATACCTGACCCACAAAGTAGACGGCGGTACCTGGGAATGGACCTGGACCGCGCCGAAGTCAGGGTGGTATAGCTTCCATATTGTGGGAGACGGGGGTTCCGGAGGAAATGGTGGAGCCTCGTGGGCAGAAGCAGAATACGACGGCTCATGGAGGACGGGTTCCGGCGGCGGGGGAGGCGGTCATGGAGCATATGCGATACACAAAGTATTTTTGCAAAGGGGTAGAGACGTCACGTTTGTGAAATCCGGAACAGCCATCACCGCAGCCATTTTAGACGCAAATATTGTAGTGGAGCACGGAAAAGCAGGAGGGGCCGGTTCCAGTACGAACAATACCCCCGGCCCTGGCGGCAAAACGGCGGCGGCGACAGGAGCCAACAGTGCAAATATCGCAGGGGGCGGAGGAACTGCGGGCAGGCGAGGGAACAGCGGACACGGTGTATCCGCGGCCAACGATGAGTATTCATCCTCTAAACAGGGAGGAAATGGAGGGGGGAATTTCCCCGGCGATGAAGTACAGCAATGGAATTCCCAACAACAGCAGGACAGCAGCAGCAGATTACACCAAGGCCAATCTGGGCAATGCCGGGAACGGGGGAAACAGCGGATCTGTCGGCTGTTCTGATGGAACGCCCCATACAGAGGCATCTGCCTCTCCTGGATATCCGGGGATTCCCGGTGGAGTGGTGATAGACTGCGCCGCGTCATAACAAGGTGATAACAAAGGTCTGTCCTTACCCATGGACGGCCCTGGTGTTAAAAAGGGGGAAAGAACAGGGTGAAGTTACTGGAAATGGTGACAGGGGGAGGCGGCGTGCTGCTGATTGTGCTGACGCTGGTGCAGATTGCACCGGTGAAGCTCAACCCGTGGTCGAAGATTGGGGAGCTGCTGGGGAGAGCAGTCAACGGGGAGGTGCTGAAAAAGCTGGGCGATGTGGAAAGACGGCTGGACAGCCACATCCAAATGGACGACGAGCGCAACGCGGACATGCACCGGGCGCGGATTCTCCAGTTTAACACCGAGCTGCTGAGGGATATCCGGCACACGGAGGAGGATTTCAACGAGATTCTCTACAACATCGACTGTTACGAACGGTACTGTGAGGAGCACAGCGGGTATCAGAACAACCGGTGCGTCCACGCCATCAAGAACATCAAGAGGGTGTTTGACGAGAGAATGGAAAAGCGGGATTTCCTATGAGCAGATACAAGCCCGCACATTTGAAGCCGAAAAAGCCCTGGGAGTTTTCCAAGCGGCTGGCAACCTGGGCGGTGGTGATTGCCACAGTGAGCACTGCGGCCAGCTACATCCTGGCCGCACTGGGGCGGGAGACTGCCGGGGAGGTGACGACCACCGTCTTCACTGCCTGCATCGGGTACCTCATCACCTATGCGGCGAAGTCAGCCACCGAAAAGATAAGCAGAAACCGGCACGGCCTGGACGAGGACGGGATGCCGATTTCAGAGACAGAAAGGAAGGAAAATGAGAATGGATAACATCAATTTGCAGCCGATTATAAGCGCGGTCATTGCCCTGATTGCGGCGCTGATTACCACCTTTTTGATTCCCTACATCAAGGGGAAGATTTCTCAGCAGCAGTATGACAAGCTGATGGAGGCGGTGCGGATCGCCGTCGCGGCGGCGGAGCAGATTTTTACTAGCCCCCAGTCCGGAGCGGACAAGAAGCAGTATGTCCAGGAGTTTTTGGCTGCCCAGGGGTATGATGTGTCTCAGCGGGAGATTGATACCATGATTGAGGCCACCGTGGGAAAGATTAACGGCGTGGAAGTCTGAGGAGGGATGCGCTATGCTGAAGCCGGATAAGACGAGAACGGAAAACGGCGTGACCGTCCATGAAAAGCTCATCCCAGACAGCGCCAGGGCCAACAAGTACTGCGCCTCCTGGTGCAAGCAGGGAGAGCCGATGAAGCCCTGTCGTCCCCTCTCCTATGGGATGACGGGGGTGACGATACATAACACCCAGGACCTCCCCGGCGTGGAGGACGACGCGGAGCAGTACACCCGCGCCACCTGGCCTAACTGCAACATGGGCGGGGTGGTGGTATTACTATGTGGACGACCTGAGGGCATGGCAGAACCTCCGGGAGAACGAGGCCGCCTGGCACGCCAGCGACGGGACCGGCCGGGGAAACTATGGGACCGTCGCCATAGAGGTAATCATGGACGGCCCAGAGGGCAAGGATAACGCCGCAGCGGAGGCCAATGCTGCCAGGTTGGCGGCATCCATCCTCCACCGTCACGGGCTAGGGATTGACCGGCTGTACACCCATAACCACTGGATGGGCCAGGCGGATAGGATCGTACCGGGGGCGCGGAAGAATTGCCCAGTATATATCCTGCCCCATTGGTCCCGCTTCAAGGCGGCAGTGAGGAAGCAGCTGGAGGAATTGGACGGGAAGTCGCCCACTGCTGACGGGACCACGGCGGAGAGCAAGGTCCCATATGTGGTACGCATTACCGCGAAGGACCTTAACATCCGTAAGGGGCCGGGGACCAATTACAGCGTTGTCGGGGTTATTAAGCCGGGGGCTTATACCATTGTGTCGGAGGCCGTGGGGCCGGGGGCGACGATGTGGGGGAAGCTTAAGTCCGGGGTTGGGTGGGTGTCGTTGGATTTTTGCAGGAAAGTTTAGGGGATACAAGAGCCGGGCCGGGGGTGACTCCGGCCCGGCTCTTGTATTTTTGGTCTTTACTGTGGCTGAATGATGTTTCTCAAATGGGATGAGATCAGATTTTTGGGTTTGAAAAATGGCTTAAAACCTAGGGCTTTACAGGGGTGCAATGAGATGGGGAAAATTTAATATCGCTTTTAAGTCCCGCCGCTCGCGCTAAATGTAAACACTCAAAATTCATGCTAACGTTCGGGCGGGGGAGGTACGGCAGGCGTTTGAGCCTCTCAATCAAAAAAATTTTCTGCCATGCAGTAAAACCGCGAAAAAACTCCACTGAATAAATTGGGCGGCTCTATATACGTCCCTTTGCCTATGAAAATTTGTAAAAATTCTGAAATACTGATTGACGAAAGGGAAAACTTCATTTATAGTAATAGGTGCGGGTTTTTTATAATGAAATAAAAATTTTACCTGGAAATAACCGATATAAAGGAGCAAAACAGTATGATCAAAAAACGCCGGTATTCTATAATGGCCGTCCTGGCGGCCGCGGTGATGTTAGTGGCCTCCGGCTGTCAGAGCCGTCCGTCCTCCGTTTCCTCCGAGCCGGAGTCCAGCAGCGCGGTCTCCCTGGGCAGCCAGCCGGAATCCCTTCGTCCGCCTTATCTGTTTGTCAACCCCCTGGACCCGGCAGGCAAGGTCGTGGAGGGAAAGCCGAAGGTTGACATTCCAACGATGGTTGAAAAGGTAAAGGAAAACCAGGGAATCAACCCGGATGTGGGCGCGCACCTGTATATTCCGGATACGACAATAGACGAACCTGTTTTGGTTGCTTCACGGTACGGAACCAGTATGAGCAGCAGCAAAGGCTTCCGCGCCATCTATGACCAGACCGGCAACCGGTTGAACTGGAAAAAAGAGGGGACTGGTCTTGGCGGTCCCGGCGTGGCATATTTCCATACAATGGCCAACATTGATTCCCGTTCCCAGCTTTCCCCCAATCTGGTCGTTTTTGGGCATAACAACGGTATGCCGGCAGGACAGCTGACCTATGTTTCCAGCATCCCCCTGGCTGACCATCCGGACGGGGCGATGTTTGCCCAGCTCTATAAGTTCCTGGACGAGGACTTTGCCAAAAATCATCCCTACATGTTCCTCTCCACCGACGATGACGATTATATTTATCAGATATACGCAGTCTCTTACATCGAAGCCAATGATCCCCTTGAATATTTTCAGAGCAAGAAAACCGCCGCTGAAGCCATGGAGACCGCCAAGGATCTGATTGCCCGTTCCGAATGGATTTATGACGATGTTGACCTGAAGCAGGGGGACAAATTCCTGACCCTTTCCACCTGTACCTACCACTTTACCGCGGACAGAATCGCGGCGGAGTCCTACCGCTTTGTTGTAAGCGGCCGCCTGCTCCCCGCCAGCGCAAAACTGAAACCCACCGCCAAAATAACCAAAAATCCCTCTCCAAAACTCCCTCAGGTATAATGAATCATAAAAAAACAGATAAACTGTAACATTTCCTTGCACTGAAGGGAAACTCATGCTATATTTGATACATGAACTTACCTTTATATTCTTTTATAAAACAGAATTTTATAAAAAAGGAGTCAAAAAACATGAAGCTTTTCAAGTTCAAAAAAGCGGCCGCTGTCCTTATGGCCGCTATGATGGTCTTTGCCGCGGGCTGCTCCCGCGATCCCGCGTCCGAGAGCTCTGATTCATCCTCCGTCACCACCTCGTCCAGTACCAGCAGTTCCAAAAGCTCGTCTTCTTCCAAGAAGCCGTCCTCCTCTCAGGACATGAGCAAGCCGGAGATCAAGGTGCAGGACAATGTTTCCAAGGTGAAGGACGCGCAGAAGGTCAACGCCGATGTGGGCGGCTATCTGTATATTCCCAACACAACTGTGGACGAGCCTGTTCTGAGCGCCAAAAACTATGCCACCAACCAGAAGTTCTGGGACGTCTATGATGTGGTGAACAAGCGTTTGAACTGGAAAAAGGAAATGGACAACAGCGGCGTCACCGGATGCCTGTATCTGCCCAAAGCCGCGGGTCTGGATTCCAGAGATGATCTGGCCTACAACACGGTTATCTTTGGCCACAACCCCGGACGTATGGACCCCAATGTGCGCTATGATTCCGTCACACTTGCGGACCTTCCCGACGCGATGAAGTTTGCCCAGCTGTACAAATACCTGGACGAGGATTTCGCCAAGAAAAACCCCTACATCTATTTCTCCACCGAAAACGAAAACTACATCTATCAGGTGTTTGCCGCCTACTACACGGAGGCGGAGACAACCCCCAAGTATTATTCCAGCAAGCTGGACGCCAAGGACTCCCTCACCGTCGCCAATGAGGCGGTAAAGCGCTCTTTGATGACGTACAAGGACGTTAAGCTTTCTGAGGGCGATAAGTTCTTGACCCTTTCCACCTGTACCTATGCCTTTACCGAGGGAATGACTCCGGCTCAGGCCCTTGCGGCGGCTGAAAAACATCGCTTCGTCATTATGGCCAAGCTCCTGCCTGCCAACGCCAGAGGCGACGAGACCGCCAATGTCTCCAAAAACCCCTCTCCCAAGATGCCTGAAGGCACAGAAAAGAAGTAAATCTGTCAGCTTATATTCAGGGAAGCGCTTTACAGGTGCTTCCCTGATAAAGGTTATACTCAATTGAGGTATGCGACATGTGTAAAAAAATTTTCAGCATAATTCTTTCTCTTTCCTGCGTTCTTTCTCTGGCTGCCTGCTCCGGCGGCGAGAGCAGCTCTAGCGAAAGTATGTCTTCCATTTCCAGTTCGTCTTCGTCTGTTTCTTCCAGTTCTTCCGTCTCTAGCAGTTCAGCATCCTCTTCAAGCTCGGAATCGGAAAAGCTTGATCTTTCCAAGGTTGACAATACCAAAAAGGTCACAGATGCGATCAAAATCAATGATGATGTCGGCGCATATCTGTATATCCCTGATACCAAGATAGATACGCCTCTTTTGGATTCCATGAAAAATTATGAAAAGACAAGCGATTTTCTTAAGCAGTACTATAACAGATTTGAAGAAGTTGTTGAAAACGGAGAAACAGTCAATAAGCATTTAAGTAATTTGAACTGGGCCAAAGAAGAAATCGGAGAATATACCTCCCCCAGTCCATATATGTGGGGAAAGGCCACATACACCTCCAGGGAGGAACTGTCCCCCAATCTGGCAGTCCTGGGATACAATAACGGGGTGTTGGACCCGGAAAAAAAATTTAAAGAGGCATGGGATGCCATTGACGCGATTTCGGAGACAGAAGAATATAAAAATCTGTCTTCTGCGGAGAAACGAAGCCTGTTTTTAAATAAATACGCCAAGGTTGACGATTACCCCAATGGCCCGGAATTCGCCCAGCTTTTCCACTATCGGGATGAGGATTTCGTCAAAAGCCATCCTTATATCGTCTTTTCAACCGAAAAAGACAACTTTATTTATGAAGTTTTCGCAGTTTCCTATTTAGAGGAGAATCCGGAGTTCGCATATTTCTCCAGCGGTATTTCCCATGAAAAAGCCTATAGTATGGCCAAACAGGCCATTGACCACTCCATCTGGCTGTATCCGGAGGTGGAAATTAAGGCAGATGATAAGTTCATCTCTCTGAGCACCACTCCCTACACTTACTTTGAAAACGGATACGACAACGAACGCATCCGCTTTGTCATCACCGGCCGCCTCCTCCCCGCGGACGCAGAGCTGAAGGAAACCTGCAAGGTGGAGAAAAATCCCTCTCCTGTCGCTCCAAAGCTGCCAGAAAAGAAGTAATGCCCCACCTAACCACCCTCCCCGGCGTCGCAGATGCTTGGGAGGGATGTTTTTCAGGTGATTCTTTTGTTTGATTCCATCAAAATGAGCCCATATTATCAAGGAACAGCACCAAACGGAAAGGAATGTAAAATCAATGGCTCAGCTTTCATATGAGATTCTTCCCCCTGACCGCTATGACGAATACGAAGACTTTGCCTCTTCCCACCGCTATGGCAGCTTTATGCAGTCGGTCAACTGGACCAAGGTCAAGGACAACTGGGGCCACGAGGTCCTGGTGGTGCGGGACCAGGACGGCGCCATCCGGGGCGGAGCCTTGGTGCTGCTGAAAAAGCTCCCCCTGGGGTATACCATGCTCTATTCCCCACGCGGCCCGGTCTGCGATTACCTGGATAAGGGGGTTATGCAGGTGCTGCTCTCCGGTATCCGGGAGCTGGCCCAGAAGCACAAGGGGGTTTTCTTCAAATGCGACCCCATGGTGGAAGAGACCGACCGCCCTGTCATTGATACCTTCCGCGCCCTGGGCTATCAGATCAAGGAGGGCTGTGCAGAAAGCGAGACGGTCCAGCGGCGGTATAACTACATCCTGCCGGATATCCAGGGCAAAACCCCCGATGAGGTCATCGCCTCCTTCAGCCAGAAGACCCGGTATAATATCCGCGTCGCCAAGCGGCACAATGTGGAATGCCGCGTCTGCGGCAAGGAGGGGCTGGACGATTTCGTCATGCTCTCCCGTATTACGGCGGAGCGCGACAACTTCACCGACCGTTCCAAGGAATATTACGCCAAAATGCTGGACGCGTTCGGCGAAAATATGCGGCTGTACCTGTGCTATTATGAAGGCGTGCCCCTGTCCGGGGCCATGTGCTGCCAGTACGCAGGGAAAACCAACTATATCTTCGGCGCGTCGGACAGCAAATACCGCAACGTCATGCCCAACTACCTGATGCAGTGGGAGATGATCGGCTGGGCGCTGGAGGGCGGCTGCTATATCTACGACTTTTTGGGCATCCCCGTCAACTGCGACCCCGACAGCCCCATGTACGGCGTTTACCGCTTCAAGAAGGGCTTTAACGGCCGTGCCGTGGGATATGCCGGAGAGTTTGATTATATCTTCCGCCCGGCCATGCACCGCCTGTTCACCATGGCCCAGGAGGGGCGGCGGCACTATTACGATTTCCGCCGCCGCCTGCACCGCCTCCGGGAGGAGCGCAATTCCCCGAAGAAGGCGGACAAAGCGGACAAACAGGAAAACGGCGGAAGCCAGCAGCAGGAGGGAAAATAAACGATGGAAATCCTGAAAAAAGAACAGTATCCGGAGTACGAGGCCTTTGTCCACTCCCATATAAACGGCGGGTTTACCCAGTCCCTCAACTGGACTAAGGTGAAGAACAACTGGCAGTCGGAGGTGGTGGTCTCCCGGAACAAGTGGGGGAATATCGTCGGGGGAGCGCTGATTTTGATTATGAAAATGCCGGTGGTAGGCGCTTCCATGCTCTATTGTCCCAGGGGCCCGGTCTGTGATTACCGGGATAAAGAGGTATTAAAGGACCTGCTGGACGGCGCGCTGGAGGTCGCCAAGCAGTACAATGGATATATCCTGAAATGGGACCCCTGCGTCATGGCGGACGACGAGGAGACCATCGGCATCCTGAAGGAGCTGGGGTTCTCCTTCCAGCCGGGGGCAAAGCACCACGAGACCATCCAGACCCGCCACAATTACCTGATACGCCTGCCCCAGACCGGCACCGAGGACGACCTGTTTATGACCATCGGCAGGAAATCCCGTTACTGTGTCCGGTATGCCCTGAAAAACGGGGTGGAATGCCGTGTCTGCGACAAGAAAACCGGACTGGACGATTTCTACCGCATCTATCAGGACACCGGGGCGCGGGACAGCTTTTCGGTCCGGCCCAAGGAATACCTGGAGCGGTTTCTGGATGCCTTTGGTGACGATATCCGGCTGTACGTCACCTATTTTCAGGAGGAACCCATCACCGGGGCTATCACGGTCCAGTACGCCGGAAAGACCTGCCATGTGTACGGTGCGACCTCCAACCAGCACCGGGAGCTCAACGCCAACTACCTGATGCAGTGGGAGATGATCCGGTGGGCCTTCCAGAACCACTGCCAGATTTACGATTTCCAGGGCGTCACCATCGACCCGGCGGAAGATGAGCATCTGTACGGCGTGTATATGTTCAAAAAGAGCTTTAAGAACGGGGAGCTGGTGGAGTACGCCGGAGAATTCAACTACATCATCAACCCCACCGCCTACACACTGGTGCAGAGCGCCCAAAAGGCCAAGGACACCCTGGGCAGTATTAAGAAGCGGTTCTCCGGCCAGCGCTGAACCGCCCTCTGTGGGAAAAACCTTTCGGAAAGCGCAGGAAAATGACCTTCTTTCGACACATTATAGGTAGAAACCGGCAGACGGTGAAAATCTGTAATATTGCATTCTTTTTCAACCAACGGTAAAGGAGGGCTTTTTCTTGCGTTTGCTTTTGTTGATTCTGTCGGCGGCTCTGCTGCTGGCGGGCTGCTCTTTTTCAGGGGAGGAAATCTCTGACCCTGTTTTTGTCCCCCTCAGTTCCCACTCCTCCGCCTCTGTACAGGCTGAGGAGGAACCGGTTTCCGGTCAGGCGGACAGGGCCGTCGATACGCCTTACGGCGTCACACCGCTGGAGGAGCTTCCCGCCTCCTATCCGGATGAACAGAGGGAAAAGGACGGTGTGGTCTCGGAGGTCCACGGGGTTGTTCAGTACAACGGGGATAAAATCACTGAATTTCTACAAAAGGTGGAGAATGGAAATCCGGCAATGCTGCGGGTGAGCTATGTCACCATCGAGGGGGACCCTATCTTCACCGATATCGAGTACCATCCGGAAAGCCAGTCCTTCCGCCGCCTTTACGACAACTCCAGAGACAGGTTCGGGGTATTTGAGGGCATCACCGGCCAATGGTATCCCTATCTGGAAGTATTGGTAGTGGAGTCGGAGGCGGAAACCGGCGGAACAACAGGCTTGTACCTCTGTGAAGGGGAGGACGGCGATACTGAAAACCGGATTGCCGTCTGCCCAATTCCCGCGGAAAACAGAGAGGATTGCCTGCAAATTTGGAATAACCTAAAGGAAAAATACAGCGGGGATAAGATTGGACAGTAAAGGAGCCTGCATGAAACAGCTACAGGAAAAGACCGCCGTTGTCACCGGCGCGGACCGGGAGCCGGGGAGGGGAATCGCCCAGTACCTGGCGCGGCTGGGGGTGAAGGTCATCTGCGATACAGCCGGTCAGGAGCAGATAAGGGCAGTGGTGCAGAAAGCTGCGGAGTGCTTTGGCAGCGTCGATATTCTGCTCAACGCTGCGGGATTTTTGCCGGAGTGCCCTTCCGTTCCGGCGGAGGCTGTCCGGCAGGAGGAGCTTAACACCGTGTGGATAGAGGGGCCCGCCGCAGCTCTCCTTTGGATGCAGGAGTGTTTCCCCTATATGAAGGCCCAGGGCGAGGGGCGTATCATCCACCTGATTCGTTCCGGCGGGGATGTTTCCGCAGTCATGGTCCAGGGGGCTGTGCGGGCCCTCACCGGCGCGGCTGCGGTCGAGTGGGAACGGTATGGAATCTGTGTCAACTGTGTTGTTTCCTCTAAGGCAAAGGGCCTTGGCCCTGTTGCCGCGTTCCTGGGCGGGCCGGATTCCCGCTTTTACTCCGGAAAGTGCCTGGTGTCAGACGGCGGTTCCTATTCTGTCCTCCCGTAAGGGGGCCGTTTGACAAAAAAGTCAATAAAAAACGATTGTGTGAAAGGCATGGTCATGGTATAATGGAGAGAGAACGCCGGAGGACAAGCCGTCCCGGCGCTTTTGCTAGACCATTAAAACAGATGCACGGGGATGGAGGCGAGCCTCCACCCTGTCTTTTTCTGGTTCAGGGGAGGCGGGAAAATGGAATACACGGTTTCCGCCAGTGAATGGCGTAATATATTTGCGGTCCCTGTACAGGTTGTGGATAAATACATCCGGACCTGCGGGGCCCTGTCCCTGCGGGCGCTGCTCATTCTGCTGCGGCGGGGCGGTTCGGCGCAGGAGGAGGAGATTGCGGCGGAGCTGGCCACCGACGCGGCGGAGGTCCGCGACGCCCTGCGGTACTGGGTCAACGAGGGGATACTCACCGCCTCCGGACAGGCACGTCTCCAGCAGGCGGCTCCCGTCCAGTCCCCGCCGGAGCCCACGGAGACGGTTCCGGCGGCGGTCCCGCCTAAGCAGAAGGAATCCCGCCCCCGGCAGGAGCTTCCGCCCAAGGGGATGGCCTCCACCTACCGGGGCCGCCCCACAAACGAGCAGATAGCCGCCATGATGGCCAAGGACCCCAATATCGAGTTCCTGTTCCAGGCGGCGTCGGAAAAGCTGGGGAAATACCTCCAGCTCACTGACCGCAGCTCGTTGATTTACCTGTACGACTGGGCGGGGATTCCGATTGACGTTATCCTAATGGTAATACAGTACTGCTGTTCCCTGGGCAAGCGGCAGATGCGGTACATAGAGCGGGTGGCGCTGGACTGGCAGGACGCGGGAGTCAACTCCCTGGAGACGGCGGAGGAGCATATACGCGGCCTGGAGGAGCGCAATTCCTGGGCGGGGGAGGTCAAGGCGGCCTTTGGGATACGGGACCGGGAGCTGGTGGAGAAGGAGCAGGCGTATGTCAACAAGTGGTATGGGGAATACCACAGCGGAATCCAGCTGATACGGCTGGCGTATGAGCGGACCATTGAGCGGATAGGGAAGCTGAGCTTTCCCTATGTGGATTCCATATTGAAGTCCTGGCAGGAGAAGAAGATCACCACCCCCCAGGAGGCCATGCAGGAGCAGAAGCGGGAGGAACCGGCGAAGCAGTCCTCTGTCCCCGCGGCGCGGAAGGGGCAGGATGGTTTGGGGACGCCCTCCTATGATTTGGATGAAATCAACCGTCTGCTGCTGGACGCGGCCATCAACCCCCAGAAGGGGAGGGCATGATTACATAAAACCGCAATGAACGAGAGAAGAAGGAGGCCCGGTCCATGTCCTTTTCCAAGGAAATATACGCGGAGGCAACCGCCCAGATGCAGCGCCGCCGCACCGAAGCCGAGCAGCAGTGTACCCTCCGCCGGGAAAAGATTCATCTGGAGGTCCCGGAGGTGGCGCAGCTGGAGCGGGAAATCTCCAATACCGGGCTGAAGGTGGCCCGGCTGGTGCTGGGGGCGGGGGAGAAGGCCCCGGCGATGATCGAACGGCTCAAGGAGTACAACCAGGGCGTCCAGCGGCGGATTGGCGAGCTGCTGGTCCAAAACGGTTTCCCGGCGGACAGCCTCCAGCCCCAGTACCAGTGCCCGGCCTGTGACGACACCGGCTTCAACGGGCCGTACCGCTGCGCCTGTTACAAGCAGCTTTTGACCCAGATTGCGCTGAAGAAGCTCAACGAGGCCTCTGCCATGTCCCTGCGGGGCTTTGAGGATTTCTCCCTTTCCTATTATCCCACCGAGGTGATTCCCGGACTGGGGGTGGACGCCCGGTTCCTCATGCAGGAGGTGTACGGCAAGTGCCGGGAGTACGCGGACAGCTTCACCCTGGAATCCCCCAGTATGCTTTTTACCGGCTCCACCGGACTGGGGAAAACCCATCTGTCCCTGGCCATCGCCAGGGAGGTAATTCAAAAGGGATACGGCGTTTTGTACGTCACCTCCCAAAACCTGTTTTCCGCCATTGAAAAGGAGCATTTCCGGCGGGAGCGGGAACCGGCGGACACCTTTGAGACAGCCAGCGAATGCGATTTCCTCATTCTGGACGACCTGGGGGCGGAGTTCCAAAGCCAGTTTATGCAGACCATGGTCTATAATCTAATCAACACGCGGATATTAAAGGGGCTTCCCTTTATCATCAGCACCAACCTGGACTTTCCCGATATTGAGAAAAGGTATACCCAGCGGCTTGTCTCCCGGCTGCTGGGTGTGTGCCGGATTTACCGCTTCTATGGGAAGGATATCAGGCATATCAAGTTTTCCCAGAGACTGACGGCCGGCAGTTCGGAGAGCTATCCCGGTCGATAGCGGGCCGAGGACATTAAAATTTGAGCCGAAAAACCGGGGCTTTCTGGTTTTTCGGCTCGATTTGTTTTTTGGAGTGGGTTGAACTGACGGTTATCCTTAGCGCCATCGCCCGGTCCGCGAAAGATGCTGTCAGCGGCTGAACGCCGCTTCCAGCCTTTCGCTGGGCAAAAAGCCCGGATGATTTCCTCTCATAAGTTTATGGAAACTGGGGTTAGGGTGCCACCGGGACGAGAAAATAAACGGGCTTTTTGATTAGTGGGTTTTAGGTGATGGTTTTACGGATTTTTTAGTTGGTGCAGGGGTGTTTCGCGCTTGCGGGCGCGACCAAAGAGCGCCGCCCTTTGGAAACCTGCCAGGAGGCTTTTGAAAAGCCCCCTGGACCCGAAACACGCTTTACGCTCTTTCCAGCTTGGCGAAATTTTGCATGATCTTCTTGGAGCCGACACGGTCAAAGGCTATTTCCACCAATGTGTCATTCCCCATGGGAATTGCGCTCAGTACCGTCCCTTCCCCGAAAATCTTGTGCTTTACCCGGTCGCCTATGGCCAGCGGCATCTGCTCAACCGCCTTATCTGCCCGCCGCGCCGCCGTCGCTATCCCGCCGGAACCCATCCCGATTCCCAGCGAACGCCCCGACTGCATCATCATCTTCCGCCGCAGGGCGTGGTTGTTGTTCTCCTTTAACTGGGCCGCCGTGATGATGGTCCGGTCCTCCAGCTCCCGGTATTCCTCCGGTATCTCCAGGGCAAAACGTGACACACTGTTGCGGATGGTCTGCCCGAACAGCAGTCTCTGGGCCGCCGCCGTCATGTACAACCGCTGCTTTGCCCTGGTGATGCCCACATAGGCCAGCCGCCGCTCCTCCTCCAGCTCGCTGGAGATGAGTATCGCCTGCCGCCCCGGAAAGATGCCGTCCTCCATCCCCGCGATGAACACGTTCTCAAACTCCAGCCCCTTGGCGGAGTGCAGTGTCATCATGATTACATAGTCGCTGCTGCCGTCCAGCTGGTCCAGGTCGGTGTAGAGGGCAATCTCCTCCAAAAACTCCGCCAGGGAGGGGGTCTCCGCCTCGGCGGCGTATTTGACAATGTTGGATTTCAGCTCCTGGACGTTTTCCAGCCGGTTTTTCCCCTCCGCGCCCTGGAGCTCCAGGTACTTCTGGTATCCGCTGTCCTCCAGCAGGCGGTCGAACAGCTCCTCCAGGGGCGTTGCGTCAACCTCGTCCATCAGGTTCTGGAGGATGTCAGTAAACTCGGTGAGCACCTTGGCCTTTTTGGAAAGGGCGGGATAGCTTTCCGCATTCTGGATGACCTCAAACAGAGTGGTCCCCAGTCCGTCCGCTATCTGCTGGGCCGCCATGATAGTGGCCTCGCCGATGCCCCGTTTGGGCTCGTTGATGATACGCCGCAGGCGGAGGTTGTCCGCCGGGTTGTTGAGCACGCTGAGATAGGCCACCATGTCCTTGACCTCTTTGCGCTCATAGAACTTGATGCCGCCCATAATCTTATAGGGGATTGCGCTGCGCAGGAGGGTCTTTTCAATGGCGTTGGACTGAGCATTCATCCGGTACAGCACCGCGTTGTCCGAAAATTTCCCGCCCTCTCTGACGTGCTCCATAATCCTTTCCGCGATGAAGGAGGCCTCCCCCTGCTCGTCCGCGGTGCGGGTAATCTGAATCAGGGAGCCGGTGTCGTTCTGGGTCCAGAGGGTCTTTCCCTTGCGCTCCGTGTTGTGGCGGATGACCTCGTTGGCGGCGTTGAGGATATTCTGGGTACAGCGGTAGTTCTGCTCCAGCCGGATAACCTGGGCGTTGGGGAACTGCTTTTCAAAGCTGAGGATGTTGCGGATGTTGGCACCGCGGAATTTATAAATACTTTGGTCGTCGTCGCCCACCACGCAGAGGTTCTGGTACTTCTGGGCCAGCAGGCTGATGAGCTGGTACTGGGCGTCGTTGGTGTCCTGGTACTCGTCCACCATGATATAGCGCCAGCGGTTCTGGTAATGCTCCAGCACCTCCGGGAACTCCCGGAACAGCCGGACGGTCAATACAATAATATCGTCAAAGTCCACCGCGTTGGCGGATTTAAGGGCGTTCTGGTACTGGAGGTACAGCTTGCCGGTGATGGTCTGGCGGTAGTCGTCCCCTGCCAGGCGGATCATTTCCTCCGGTGCTTCTCCCGTGTCTTTTGCCCGGCTGATGGCGGATAATACCTGACGGGGCGGGAACATCTTCTCGTCCAGGTTCAAGGACCGCAGGCAGTCCTTGAGCACCCGGATGGAATCGTCGGTGTCATATATGGTAAAACTGCGGGTATACCCCAGCCGCTCGATCTCCATCCGCAGGATGCGCACGCACATGGAGTGGAAGGTGGAGGCCTGGATGCCGTCCCCCTCCTCGCCAAGGGCCTCGTTCAGCCGCTCCTTGAGCTCCCCGGCCGCCTTGTTGGTAAAGGTGATTGCCAGAATGTTCCACGGGCGCACTGCTCCCTGGGAGAGATAGGCCGCTATCCTCCCCTTGTCTGTCTCCCTGCCGTCCAGGCAGTCCCGCATTGCCTGAAGGTCCCCGTCGGTGAGGCCCTCCGGCACTGACAGGCCGTAATAGCCTGTCCCATACCGAATCAGGTTGGCGATTCGGTTAATCAGAACTGTTGTCTTTCCGCTTCCGGCGCCTGCAAGGATCAGCAGAGGGCCGTTTACATGGAATACGGCCTCCGCCTGGCGGTCGTTCATCCGCGAAAACTTTTTCCGCAGAATCTGCCTCCTCAGCTCCAGAAATTGCATTGATGCTGCTTGCTCCATTTTTAATCCTCCGTCCACTCATCAAAACCTGAGCCCAACCTCAGAATTAGGGTCCTCCTCACAGCGGCAGGTATGAAGCTCTATTCTATAGCAGGGCTGTCATACGCCGTTTTCACTCTAACTATCTATTATTATAGCATCTTTTTCCCTTTTCTGCACCAGTTTGAACGATAAATTCGGTATTTTTTTGTAAAGTTCAGCAGTTTGAAGCAGTTTACGCCTCTTTTTTCCAAAAGTTTGGGCGGTTTGACAATAGACAAGGGGTTTTTGCAGAAAAGCCTAGCTGAAGATTAATGCGTTAAAAAAGACCTTATGCCTCCGGACATCTCAGCCGAAGAGCACCCGGTCACTCCCCTTTTGCGGATGATGAAACAGAAAACACTTGACATCTGTTCACTGCGGTGCTATAATGCAACTGTATTAATCGATTTAGTACAGTTAATACGTTGTGGAACGGAAAGGAGCGGAGATGATAATACTGGATGTACAGGACCGCCGTCCCATCTATGAGCAGCTGAAGGCGAAGATCACTGAGCTGGTGCTGATGGAGGTCTATCCGCCCCAGATGCAGCTTCCGTCGGTGCGCAGCCTGGCCAGGGAGCTGGGGGTAAACCCCAACACGGTCCAGAAAGCCTATCAGGAGCTGGAGCGGGATAAGGTCATCTACAGCGTCAGCGGGAAGGGGAGCTTTATCTCCCCCGACCCCCTGGTCCGGGAGCGCCGCCGGAGGGAGACGCTGGACCATCTGAGGGCGGCGGCGTCCCAATGCCTGAAGGCGGGGGTTGACAAGGAGGAAATCCTGCAAACCGTGGCGGACAGCCTGTCCGGCGGTGCGGGAGAGGAGGAAGCCAAATGATCCAAGCGATAGAACTGGTAAAACGGTTTGGGGAGACAACCGCCCTGCGGGCCATGAACGCCTCGGTGGAGGAGGGGTCCGTCTACGGGCTGGTGGGGACCAACGGTTCGGGGAAGTCCACCTTCCTGCGGCTGCTGGCCGGGGTGTATTACCCCGACGGGGGCAGGGTGCGGATCGGGGGAGAGGACACCTATGAAAACGAAAAGCTGAAGGACAGCCTGTTCTTTGTCCCGGACGAGCTGTATTTCTTTCCCCAGTCTACCATGGAGGACATGGCCCATTTTTATGCCGGGCAGTATTCGGGATGGGACTGGGAGTACTACAAAAAGCTGTGCGGCATCTTCCCCATCGGCAATAAGGTGCGGCTCAACACCTTTTCCAAGGGGATGCAGCGCCAGGCGGCCATTCTGCTGGCCCTTTCCGCCCGGTGCAAATACCTGCTGTTGGACGAGGCCTTTGACGGCCTAGACCCGGTGATGCGGGGGGCGGTCCGGCGGCTGCTGGCCGACGAGGTGGCCGAGAGGAAGATGACCGTCATCATCAGCTCCCACAACCTGCGGGAGCTGGAGGACCTGTGCGACCATGTGGGGCTGCTGTACAACGGAAACATTCTGTTCTCCAGGGAGCTGGACGAGGTGAAGCTGGGCTTCTGCAAGGTGCAGGCGGCCTTTCAGCCGGAGCGGGAGGTCACGGAGCTGACCGGCATCCAGGTGATGCAGTACGAAAAGCGGGGGAGTCTGCTGAGCATGGTGGTGCGGGGCAACAGCCAGGAGGTGCTCAAGCGGCTGGAGGAGTTCCGGCCCGTCTTTGCGGAGGCCCTGCCCCTTACCCTGGAGGAAGTATTCATCCACGAAATGGAGGAGGTCGGCTATGACTACAACAACATTATCTTTTAAACAGCGCTTTTTCCGGCTGTACCGCTCCACCCTGAAAAGCAATCTGGGGCTGTTTTTCCTGTACACGGCAGTTACCCTGATTATGGTGCCCCTTATGTCGGGGATTGAAATGTTTACCAGGTCAGGAGGAACTACAGTGGGAGGTAGTCCCATTGCCCCCATGTTAATGTATGGGGCGGCCAATATACATGGGGACAGCACCGCCATGTACCTGAGCTTCTATGTAGTGCTTGCGCCGGTACTGACCGTCTGCGCCATACTTCGTCCCCTTCACAACCGGAGGGCCTCGGATATGTACCACGCTTTGCCAATCTCCCGCAGGGGGCTTTTGGGGGTGTGGACCGCTGCCGGGTTTACCATTATGGCGGTTCCGCTGCTGCTGGGGTATCTGCTGCTCCCTCTGGCCGCTGCGGTGGTCCGCTATCCCCTTCCTATTCATCCCCTTTTGCTGGCCTGGGATTTTCTGCTGCTGATGATGACCATGTTTAGCGCAATGGCCATTGTCACGCTCTGTGCTGTCTGCACCGGGGCTACCTTTGACAGTGTTATCTTTTCCGTGCTGATAGCGGGGCTTCCCATAGCGTTTTGGTCTGTACTGGAGAATTTTATTCACGTATTTGCAGATGGTGTGAGGTATGGAGATTTCATACATGTTGACGCATTTTTGCTTGTTCCCGGAATAGCAATGTCCCAACACCTTTTTTGGTTTGATTCTGACTTGAGGGAAGGGATATGGGAAAATGTTCCTTATATCCTGCTATGGCTGTTGATTGGTTGTGTGCTGTACGCCCTGGCGTTTTACTTTGTCCGGCGCCGAAAGGGCGAAATGTCCGGAACCCTCAACCGCCTCCCCGTACTTGAGCATCTGCTCTGTGGGGCGGTGACATTGGTGTGCGGATTCTTTTTTGGGTTGATGCTGACCAATAGCCTTTCCCTCAACGTTGAAAGGGATAAATGGATTTGTCAGATACTTTTTTCGGCTATCACCGGCGCGCTGGCCTTTGCCGTTGTGGAGGCGGTTTTGAAAAGGGGCCTCCATGGGATGAAGCAATGGTTTATCCGCACCGGAGCGGTCTTTGGGATAATGGCCGCAGTAACCGGAGGGGTTATCCTGTACAGCGAAACGGTGGTGGAGGATTATCTTCCGGACCCCTCCCGGATTGAAAAAATTACGGTTTCCAGGTATAACGTCCTTTACTCCGGCTTGTCGGAGGTGAGAGAGTTTCCAACGGCAGAGGAATATCAACAGTGGCGGGAAGGAGAGGGATATAGATGGCATGGAACCTGGCTGGACGTGTGTTTGGAGGAGAATATCCGGCGGATTTCCAGTATTCACCGGCTTATTATTGAGGAGAACAATCAAAGAAGCTGGGGGTATTGGAGAAGTGATAACAGCAAGGCCAATATAGGATTGGATTTTAACTATCATATGAAAAACGGAAAGAGTGTGTCGCGGCAATATTACACCTATGATACGGCTGCCATCGACGAGATACTCCGCCTGTACGGACAGGAGGAGATGCTTTGCCAGGCCATCCCTCTGTTTAGCCCGGATTATGAAGAACGGTGGGGCAGGCTGGCGGTGCAGGACAGCTTACAGCTGCGGGAGAAGGAGTACCCTACTCTGGGGCAGGACAGCGCAAAATTCCGCCGCCTGATTGACACCCTGCGCGCTGAATTCATTGCCACAGGGACTGAAACCTTCTGCCGGGAAACAGAGACACCCATCGCGTGGATTTTTTACAGCTATCCCGATGCGAAGGAAATGCCCTCAGACGATCTGTGCTTCATATCCGGAATCGTGCCGGTGTATGAAAGCTTTGCCAAAACTGTCGGACTGCTGGAGGAATACGGTTATGGGGAACTGCTGGAGCCGGACCTTTCCAATGTGAAAAAGGCGGTTGTCACCAATAGTACAAGGTTTTTGAATTGCACCGCATTTAATCAAAAGCACTTCATTAACTATCAGGAAAGCCCTGAGAGTATAACAGAGGTACTCAGTACAATTTCCTCCAAACTGGAGGAATACGACGATGAATTATATATCAAAGAACTGTCTCCGGCTGAGCTGAAGAAGCTGCTGCCCCAGGTACGAATCAGCATGGACAAGGATCAGCCGTGGGAGGAAGAGAAAAAGCTCATCATCTGCACCGATGACCGGTATGTTGTCCGGTATCTGGCGGATGAATTCTGACAGTAGAATACACACCGTGGAAGACCGGCCGCAAAACGCGGCCGGTCTTTTGGTATACAAAGTATTCTTGTGTGCAGTTCAACTAATTTTTGGCTGCTTTTTTAACTAAACTTTGCCTTTCAGAGGGGAAGAAAGTACAATATTATAAAAAGGCCGTATCCGTTTATACATTTCATCCATTTCCTCAGGGGATATTTGAAGTATAATAGTAGGTGCGATGTATTTGTGCATACGATAATCAATATCAAAATACAAAGGAACGGGATGAAAATGACAGCAGTCAAGAAGCATGAGGTCCGCATGACAGAGGGGAACATCGTTCGGCACCTGATCCGGTTCGCATTCCCCCTTCTCATAGGCAATATTTTTCAGCAGCTTTACAACACCGTTGACACCTGGGTGGTGGGCAACTATGTCAGCAACGAGGCCTTTTCGGCGGTGGGCTCGGTGGGGCCGGTGATCAATATGCTCATCGGGTTTTTTATGGGTCTTTCCAGCGGGGCCGGGGTGGTGATTGCCCAGTACTTCGGCGCGGGCCGGGAAAAGGAGGTCCACGACACGGTACATACTGCCATTGTCATGACGCTGATCCTGGCGGTGATTTTCTCGGTTTTGGGGATTAAGCTGCTGCCCTTTACCCTCAACTTTATGAAGACCCCTGCGGAGGTGATACCGGAATCCACCAGATATTTGACCATCTACTTTTCCGGGGTCATCGGGTTGATGCTCTATAACATCGGAACCGGCATCCTCAACGCGGTGGGGGATACCAAGCGGCCCTTTTATTTCCTGATGGTCTCCGCGGTGCTCAACACCATCCTGGACCTGGTGTTTGTGCTGGGGCTGCACATGGGGGTTGAGGGCGTGGCGCTGGCGACGGTGATTGCCCAGTGTACCTCCGCCACCCTGGTGATGATTACCCTGATGCGCAGCAACTCCTGCGTCAAGCTGGTGATACGGGACCTGCGGATCAGCCTGAAGATGCTCTCCAAGATTGTCAAGGTGGGGATACCGGCGGCCATTCAGATGGCGGTAACCTCCTTCTCTAACGTCTTTGTACAGTCCTATATCAACTACTTTGGCGCGGACTGTATGTCGGGCTGGACGGCGTACTCCAAAATTGACCAGTTTATCATGCTGCCCATGCAGTCCCTGGCCCTGGCCTCCACCACCTTTGTGGGGCAGAACCTGGGGGTCAACAATGTAGAGCGGGCCCAAAAGGGCATCCGCACCGCGCTGATGATTGCGATGGCCTCGGTGGTGACACTGATGGTGCCGGTGCTGATCTTTACCCCCCAGCTGGTGGCCTTTTTCAACAGCAAGCCGGAGGTGGTGGATTACGGGGTGATGCTGCTGCGGTGGTTGTCCCCCTTCTATGTGTTGTGCTGCTTCAACCAGATTTATTCCGGCGCGCTGCGGGGGTCCGGCAACGGCAAGGTGCCGATGGTGATTATGCTGCTGTCCTTTGTCTGCTTCAGGCAGGTTTACCTGTATATTATGGCGAACTTTATCCGCAACGAGATCATCCCCATTGCCATGGGGTATCCGGCGGGGTGGTTTGTGTGCAGCGCCCTGACGATGATATACTATAAGAAAGCGCATTTGGCCAACTCCAGGCTGGTGGATGACGAGTCGAAGGAAGCGGCGGCCAAGGCCTGACGGCAGCTTAATTTTGTGAAGGAGCGAGGGTGTAGCCATGAACGCCGTTATCCAGCGCGTATCCTTTCCCAAGGGGCGGCGGGTTGTCGCCGTCAGCGACATCCACGGGTGTTTGGATGTTTTCAAAGCCCTGCTGAAAAAGGTGTCCTTTTGCCCCGATGACATTCTGGTCCTGGTGGGGGATGTTCTGGAAAAGGGGACCCAAAGCCTGGAAACCATCCGCTTTCTGCTGGGGCTCTCCCAAACCCATACAGTTTACAAGGTCGTCGGAAATGTGGACATCCTCTATGAGGACATCTTTGAGGACTTTACCCGCGAAAACGGTGAAACTCTCATGAGCTATCTGCTCCGCAGGGACCGCGCCCAGGGAATTCTCCACCAGATGAGCCGGGAGATAGACTTCCCCATCAACGAAACCATGGACCTAGTCCGGTGGCGCAAGGCCCTCCTGGACCGCTTCCCCCAGGAATTAAACTTCTTGAGGGGCTGGCCCCACATCCTGGAAAGCGAAAAGCTCATCTTTGTCCACGCCGGGTTGACCGCCGCCCCCCTGGAGGAGCAGCAGGCGTGGCAGTGCCGCAAAAACGACGATTTTATGGCCCAGGGCCTTTCCTTCCCCAAAATGGTAGTGGTGGGCCATTGGCCAGTATCCATTTACGGAAGGGACAACCTGGTGAATCAAAACCCCTGTGTCAGCCGGGAGCAGAACATCTGCTCCATCGACGGCGGCATGGCGATAAAGCACTATGGACAGCTCAACGCCCTTATCATGCAGGACGGAGACCCGGAGCAGATGTCCTTTGTCTATGAAAGTCCCTTTCCCTGGGTCACTGCCCTGGACGCCCAGGAGGAGAGCGTCGAGCCTGTCTCCATTGTCTGGGGAAGGGACCGCCAGCTTGTGGAAAAGCTGGACCATATGGGGGATTTTACCCTCTGCCGCCAGATTGCCACCGGGAGGACCCTCTGGGTTTCCGACGGGATGCTCTACATGGACGGGAAGGGGCGGCTGTGCTCCGGCGACGAGACGGACTTTCATCCCGCCGTCCGCCCTGGGGACCGCTTCCAGCTTTTGGAGGAGACCAGCCGGGGGTATCGGGTTCTGTTTCAGGGAATCCTCGGATGGTATGGGGGCAGAATCCGGCGATAAGAGGCGATTCCCGGCGTATCCTCACGAAACAGGGAGTTGTTCACCGATTGCATTGGAAAAACTTAAAAAATCCGAAAAAACAGTTGAATTTCGGGAAATACAGTGGTATACTGGAAGGGCCGGAAGGGAATTTCGGCCTTTCCGGTATTTTATTGAATTGACCCGATAAGGAGGGAAACCACAGGTGGACATAACCGCTCGAAGTAGGAGCTTGCTGTCTGAAACCCGCTCTATGGCGCGGGCAGAATCGGGCCGGAGGGCCGCCTGGCGGGGGACCTCTGTCAAATAAATTTTCGCGGTGTTTTTATGGGCCGCGAAGACGCTTTGCGGCCTTTTCTGTCCGTATGGGACGCCGGGACCGGCCCGCTTTGGCCGGAGGGCGTGCCGTGCGGTTTTTTTGCGCTCTGTCCGGGTTTTGGGACTGCGCCTGCTTCCTGCCTGAAAACAGGAGGAGGTAATTACCATGTATGAAAACCAGAAATGGATTGAGGAGGCCAGAGAGCTGGCCCTTTCCGGCAACACCACGGAGCTACGGGAACAGCTGCGGGAGCTGGACCCGGTGGACATCGCCCAGTTGATCGAGGAGCTGCCCCGCAGGGCCAAGGCGGCGGTTTTCCGTATGCTGGGGAAGGAACAGGCCGCCCAGGTGTTCACCTACCTGGAGGGGGAGGACGTGCAGCTCATTGCCTCCATGGCAGGGGACGGGGAGCTGGCGGAGATGATGGAATTCCTGCCGGTGGACGACGCGGTGGACCTGCTGGAGGAGATGCCCGCGGGGGTGGTCAAGCGGATTCTGCGCAACACCAGCAGGGCCACACGGGAGACCATCAACAAATTCCTCAACTACCCGGAGGACTCGGCGGGGAGCATCATGACCGCCGAGTTTGTGGAGCTGAAGGCGGGCATGACCGTGGGCGAGGCCATTGCCAGGGTGCGGCAGAGATGTGAGGAACGGGACAATCTGGATGTCTGCTATATCATCGGCTCCCGGCGGGAGCTGATGGGGAGCGTGTCCATGAAGCGGCTTCTGCTGGCCAGGGACGACCAGTTGATTGACGAGCTGATGGAGGAGGACCCTGTCTTTGCCGAGACAGGGGAGGACCGGGAGACCACGGCCCTGCTGCTGGCCCGTTACGATCTGACCGCCCTGCCTGTGGTGGACGGGGAAAAGCGTCTGGTGGGGGTTGTCACCGTTGACGATGCGGTGGACGTCCTCAGCGAGGAGGCCACCAAAGACCTGGAGCAGATGGCCGCCATGCTGCCCTCCGAGACCCCTTACCTGAAAACCGGGGTGTTTTCCCTGGCCAAAAACCGCATCCTCTGGCTGCTGGTGCTGATGCTTTCCGCCATGATTACCGGGGCTATCCTGACCCGGTATGAGGCCGCCTTTGCGGCCATGCCGCTGCTGGTCTCCTTTATCCCCATGATTACCGACACCGGCGGCAACGCGGGCTCCCAGAGCAGTACCATGGTGATACGGGGAATGGGCCTTGGCGAGATCGAGGCCAGGGACGGGCTCAAGGTCCTTTGGAAGGAAGCGCGGGTCAGCCTGGTTGTGGGATGTGCGTTGGCCTTTGTGAATTTTTTAAGGCTGCTGATCACCAATCCGGGGAATCCCATGGTGGCGGCCACAGTCTCCATAGCGCTGCTGTTCACGGTGGTGCTGGCCAAGACCATAGGCGGGGTACTGCCGATTCTGGCGAAGGCCTGTAAGGCGGACCCGGCGGTAATGGCCGCGCCGCTTATCACGACGGTGGTGGATGCCTGCGCGCTGGTGGTGTACTTTTCCATCGCTCAGGTATTGCTGGGGCTGTGAGCGCGGCAAAGTTTTTTGACAAAAAAGCGTGAGTTGAACCAAGGGCAGGGGGAAATGTGATGGATTATCAAATATTGGACTGTAATGGCAGGCGAAAGGTGATTTCCTGTAATTTTAACCTGCTCTCCGGCGGTCAGGTTCATCCCGACCGGATACTGCCGGATATGCACGACCTCCTTTATATCCTGGAGGGAGGCTGGGAGGTGGAGCAGAATCATCACTCTTATTCCCTTCAAAAGGACGACATGATCTTTCTCCACGCCGGGGGACGGCATGGGGGAAGCTCCGGCTGCCTGCCCAATACCTTGGTGATGTTTCTGCATATCTCCGCGCTGCCGGGGGATTGCCATATTACCCAGTACCCAGAACAGAGCAGCTGGGACGATGCCCTGGCGGTGCCGGAGGTGGTCCACTGCCAGCAGAGCGGAATCATCCGCCGCTGTTTTCAAAATATCATTTATCACTTTTATTCCAACCGCCCCAACATCCAGCTGAAGCTGTCCCCCCTGGTTCAGGACCTTTTTTATGAGCTGCACGCCCTCTCAACAGGCGAACAGACAGAAAGGGTAGAGGACGAATTGGTCAAACAGGTAATCTACCGGCTGAGAACCTCCCCCCAAAGCGATACCCTGGGACGGCTGGCGGAGGATTTTGGAGTCAGTGAAAGCACCCTTTCCAACCGGTTCAAAAGGGCGACGGGGAGTACCCTTTACCGCTATCAGCTGGAGACAAAGCTGGAGATGGCCCGCTCCCTGCTGCTGAGCGGGGAATCCGCGCCCCTGGATGAGATTGCCCGGCTGTATGGCTTCTGCGACCGCTACCATTTCAGCAAGCTGTTCCAAAAGCAGTATGGAATTACCCCGGCGGCCCTCCGCAAACAGCTGAAGGAGGGGAAGGAGGCGTCCTCCCTTCTGCCCCTCTGGAAGACAGAGGAGGGGATGTGCTGGTAAGCCGCCGGGAAACAGTTCAGGGAATATACATCCTTTTTACGGGATCGTCCATTTACATTCCGGGGAATGCTGGTAAAATAAAGGCATAGAAAGATCCCGCCGCATACGGCGGGACCGGATAGAAAATGAACGATCAGGGGGATGACGCAATGAAACAGAAAAAGATTGTACTGCTGGGGGCGGGCTCCACTGCCTTTACCCTTCAGCTGGTGCGGGACCTGGTGCTGATTGAGGACCTGAAGGACTGCACCCTGCGGCTGGTGGACATTCACGAGGGGCGGCTCAACGACGCCAAGGGGGTCGCGGAGCTGTACAAAAAGGAGATTAGAGCATCGCTGCCGATTGAGACCTACCTGGACCGCCGCAAAGCGCTGGACGGGGCGGATTACGTGATCTGCGCGGTGAAAATCGGCGGCTATGGTCCGCTGGAGCGGGAGAGGAAGATCGCCGAGGCCCACGGCTACTACCGGGGAATCGGGGACAGGGTCTCCTGCTACTACGGCGGAGTGGGGGCCTACTGGCAGATTCGCTTTATCGAGGAGGTTGCCAGGGATATGGAGGAGCTGTGCCCCAACGCCCTGCTGATTCAGACCTCCAACCCTGTCTTTGAGGCAACCTACTACGCCAGCAAGTACACCAAAGCCAACGTCGTGGGGGTGTGCCATGGACACAACGGCTACAAGGGAATTGCCCGCATCCTGGGGCTGGATGTGGAAAAGGTCACTGGCGAGGTCCTGGGCTTTAACCACTGCGTTTACCTGACCGACTTCCGGTACGAGGGGAAGGACGCATATCCGCTGCTGGACCAGTGGATCAAGGAGAAAGCCCAGGAGTACTGGAACAGCCCGGAGTATAACAAGCTCAACAGCTTTCAGAACAACCCGGACGTTCTTTCCCCCGGAGCCGTGGAGGCGTACCGGCTGTATGGCCTGATGCCCATCGGCGACGCCATCCGCAGTACCTCCCCCTGGTGGCACCACACCGACATTGAAACCAAGCGGAAATGGTACGGCCCCAACGGCGGGTTTGACTCGGAGATTGTCTGGCCCGCTTATCTGGAGCAGAAGGATGTGCAGCGGAATACCATTCAGGAGATTTTGCAGAAGGGGACCCCCATCGTTGAAAAGTACCCTCTGCGGCGGAGCAATGAGCAGCATATTCAAATCATCGATGCCATGGAAGCGGACCGCTACACCCGTCTGACCCTGAACATTATGAACAAGGGCTGTATTCCCGGACTTCCCGACGATGTGCTGGTAGAAGTCCCCGCCATGGTAAGCGCCAGGGGGATAGAGGGCATCAAGATGCCCGCCTTCCCCCAGAAGCTGATGGATAACGTGATACTGCCCCGGATGAGTCGGGCAAACAACATCATTGAGGCGTACCGCACCGGGGACCGGGACCTTTTGGTGCTGGATCTGATGAACGACCACCGCACCCGCTCCTATGAGCAGGCCAAGGGAGTGATTGACGACCTGCTGGCCCAGGAGTGGAACAAGGACGCCCAGGAGCATTACAGATAAACCATATAAGCATCATAAAAAAGCGGCCGCCCCATCAAACGGGGCGGCCGCACTGTATTTTTCCGCCAAAGCAGTATCCTATTTCTCTGCAATCCTTGTGCAAATCCACATTGGAAAAAGGGGTTGACTTTTTCCTAATCCATGGTATACTATAATTGCTTCACCGTAGTAAAGTATTAGTGCGGTCAATCGCTACAAAATCAAGGAGGGGCCAAAAGATGAACCGGTCTGTATTATCCCTGAACCTTCCCACAAACAAAAGACTCCATCCATGCCGCATCATCGCACGACATTGAAGCCGTTAAAGATTCGATGAAAAGCCATTCAAACATTTTGATGTGACATGAAAAGGAGATAATGATAATGAAAAAGTTTATGACAATTGTTCTGGCCGCCACCCTGTCCCTGTCGATGCTCGCGGGATGCACCGTCAACGCCGCCTCCAATACCGGCGCGGAAAACCGCCTGGAGGCCATCAAGGAAAGGGGCTACCTGGAGGTTGCCACCGAGCCCTATTTCGCCCCCAATGAGTTTATCGACGCCTCCAAGCCTGCAGGGGAGCAGGTAATCGGCAGCGACATCGAGCTGGCCCGGCGCATTGCCGAGCGCCTTGGCGTGGAGCTGAAGATTGTCCCCCTGGAGTTCTCCGCGGTGCTCAGCAGCGTGACCACCGGGAAATACGATATGGCCATCTCCGCCCTGGCCTATATGCCCAGCCGGGCCGAGGCCATGGAGCTGAGCAAGGCCTACTACATCAACCCCAACAGCGAGGGCTACAGCCTGATGGTCCGGGAGGAGGACGCTGACCAGTATAAAGCCTTCTCCGACTTTGACGGCAAGAAGATTGTCTGCCAGAGCGGCTCCCTCCAGGAACTGTACGCCACCACCCAGATGGACACCTCCAAGCTGGCGGATATCGCCAGGGTTTCCGCAACCACCGACGGCTATCTGATGGTCTCGGAGAAGAAGGTGGATGCCGCTGTCTGCGCGGTGGCCAACGCCAAGCTGTACTGTGAGGCAAACCCCGGCCTGACGGTGCTGACCGATCTTCGCTTCCAGGAGGACGAGGAGTTTTCCGGCACCCGCGTAGGTATCCCCAAGGGCGAAACCGAGCTGCTGGACCTTGTAAACAGCGTGATTGACGAAGTGGTGGAATCCGGCGAATACCTCCAGTGGTATACTGAGTACCAGGAGTACGCCGCCAAGCTGGGCGTGTAACCGGATACTTTTCTCCCGGATGCCAATAGCGGTGCGTCCGGGAGATTTTATTCTGCCTTTATATTACGGAGGATACATAACGATTATGGAAAATATCATAAAAATCCTGGAAAAATACGGGATGGTCTTTGTACAGGGGCTGGGGGGAACCCTTTGGATATCCCTTGTCACTGTGGTTTTCGGCACCATACTGGGGACGCTTATCGCCCTGCTGAAGCTCTCCAAGGTCAAGGTTCTCAACTGGGTTGTGGATGTGTATGTGGAGATTATCCGCGGCACCCCGGTACTGCTCCAGCTCTACTTTTTCTGGATTGGCCTGCCCAGACTGCTGCCCATGCTGACCCTGAGCGATACCGAGTGTGTGGTGGTCGCCCTGATCTTCAACGCCAGCGCTTATATCGCCGAGGTCATCCGCGCCGGGATACAGGCCGTGGACCCTGGACAGACCGAGGCCGCCAAAAGCCTGGGCATGAGCGACGCCCACACCATGACCCGGATTGTGCTGCCCCAGGCCATTAAGAACATCCTCCCGGCGCTGGGCAACGAATTTATCACCATGATCAAGCAGTCCTCCCTGGCATCGGTGTTCTTTGTCAACGAGCTGACCACCTCCTTTAAGGTGGTTCAGTCCGCGACCTTCCTGGCCATTCCGCCGCTTATCATCTCCGGGATGATCTACCTTGTACTCAACTGGTCGCTGTCCCGGCTTATCGGGCTGCTGGAAAGGAGGCTGCACAGCAATGACTGACCGCGCTTTGATTCGTGTGGAGAACCTGGTGAAGAATTTCGGCAAGCTCCAGGTTTTAAAGGATATCACAGAGGAAATTCGGGAGGGGGAGGTTGTCTCCATCATCGGGCCCTCCGGCGGCGGAAAGAGCACCTTTCTCCGGTGCCTGAATCTGCTGGAGATGCCTACCTCCGGAAAGGTGTTCTTCGACGGTGTGGAGATCACCCGGAAAAAGGTGGACATCGACCGCCACCGGCAGAAGATGGGGATGGTGTTCCAGCATTTCAACGTCTTCCCCCATCTGTCGGTGATGGACAACATCACCATCGCCCCGATGCTGGAAAAAAAGATTCCCAAAGCCGCCGCCGAGGAAAAGGCCATGGAGCTGCTGCGACAGGTGGGCTTGCAGGACAAAGCAAGGGAATTTCCCGGCAGGCTGTCCGGCGGGCAGAAGCAGCGGCTGGCCATTGTCCGGGCCCTGGCCATGGAGCCGGAGGTCATTCTCTTTGACGAGCCCACCAGCGCCCTGGACCCGGAAATGGTCAAGGATGTGCTGGATGTGATGAAGTCTCTGGCTGGTTCGGGAATGACGACGGTGGTTGTCACCCATGAGATGGGGTTTGCCAAGGAGGTGAGCGACAGGGTGCTGTTTATGGACGGCGGCGTTATCGCTGAGCAGGGGACGCCGGAGCAGCTTTTTGGGAACCCCAAAAACCCCAGGACGGTTGAATTTTTAAGTAAGGTGCTGTAAGCTGTAAAATAAAGGTGCGGCGGAGAAACCCGCCGCAAAAAAGGAATCCATCGACCGGGACATAAAGTAACGGACTGTCACCGGTAGGAGGTCTCCAGCTGTCTGAGATAGCCGGAGACCTTTTTGTCGTAGTTGGGGTAGGGACAGCTCAGGAACCTGGCTATCTTCTGGGAGGAGTCCCGGAACAGGCGGATGCAGGTCCAGAGGGATTCCCACATGGCCTCATAGCTGCCGTTCTGGTAGGTGGTCAGCAGTGCCTCCCACAGCTCCGGCTCGATAAAGCCCTTGAGGAATTTGCAGCTCTTCCCCACACTGCATGAAAAATCCGTCCGGGTTCCCACAATCCAGCCCAGCATCCGCAGCAGCTCTGGCCGGAGCCGCTCCTCCAGGTACTCCGCTGCAAAGAGAATCTCCTTCCGGCAGAGGCCCTTGGCCACATAGGTGGTCAGGAACCAGAATTCGTTGCAGCAGTCATCAAAGGAGCGGGGAGAGGGCTTTTTTATCCAGTAATCCCGGTCGGTGGGGATGGGGGGATCGGGGACGCGGCCATCCTTGTCCAGCAGGATTTTCAGCAGCTTGTCGCTGGCAAGGTAAAGGTCCAGCTCCTCCAGGGGGATGAGGGTCAGATCCAGCTTGTTGCCGTCCTCAAACAGCATCAGGTAGGAGAACCAGTTGCCCAGCTCCGGCGGATACAGCTCCATGTCCTCTGGTTTTTGCAGCAGAAGCCGCTGGCCGAACGCGTCCAGCCAGCCGTCGTCCCGGCGGAAGGAATCCATATCTGTCACCAGAAAGGAAATATCGTAATCCTGAAAGGAATCCCTGGGGATGTGGATGTTGGTCCGGGAGCCCTCCATCCCCACAAGGCGGATACGCTGGTCGCTTTGGGCAAAATCCAGAATAAGGGAGTACATCTCCTGTTCTGTACGCATATTTTGGCACCTCTTTTGGCCCGGCCCCGGCAGGGGCCGCCGCCGTTAATATAATTGTGTATAGGTTTGATAATGGTCCCCGGTATAGTAGACCAGTCCGTCGCTGGAGTAGAGAATCCGCTCCGCTCCCCGGTAGCCGCCCTGGTAGTTGATATCGCATTCATACCATTTCCGGCCCTTGGCGGCGGGCAACAGGCCCTCCCGGTTGCCGAAGGAATCCCCTCCGATGCTCATGCCCTCCGCCACCTCCCAGAGGTTGCCCTTTTTGGAATCCCACCCCAGGGCAGAGGCCTCCTTTTTGGTGATGAAGTTCCCCGGCAGTTTGCCGAAGGTGTGGAGGTAGAGGGCCACGCTGTCCCTGTCGGAGTACCATCCGTCCTCCTCAACGGAGGGGGAATCGTGCTCCTCCTCCACGGCCTGGGACGGACTTTCGGAGACAGAGGAGGACTCAGAGACAGAAACGGAGGAAGATGACGAGGGGATTTCCGAGGATTTCGGCGCTTCAGACGAGGGAGAGGCGGTTGGGCCGGAGGAGCTGCCCGAAGGCGGCTGAACTTCTGTCTGGGGCGGGGCGTTGGCGGACTCCGGCGGAGTGGACTGCTCACTGGGGGAGGATTCCCCGGAATCGGACAGCACCGCGTCCAGCACTGTGAGGGCGGTGTCGATTACCTCGTCCTGTGTACATCCTCCAAAGGAGAGAAGGACGGTGAGAAGGGCAATCAGTACCGCGAAAAAGCGGAATAATTTGGATTTTCCCAGGCGAAACAAGGCGGTCACATCCTTTTGTCAAATATACAATGCGCCGCCAAACCGGAAGGCGGGCGCAGGCTTTACTGTTATGGTATCATTATACCCTTTCCCCGCGGAAAGGGCAAGCGGGTTTTTGCGTCCCATACGAATCACTGACGAAAACAAAAGTGAATCTCTGTGCAGTAAAACCGGGAAAAATAACCACTTACTCCATTGGACCGGAAAATAATCCCGCCAAAACTTTTTTGAAAACTCCACCGGGAGGGATGGAACTATCGCGGATGATATGGTATCCTTATGGATAGATGATTTGAAATTCAGCAGAGGAGGAAGTGATTCGCAATGGAATTGTCAAAGGCTTGCTGCGCCGCAATCATCGTCTGCGCCGGGAGCGGGCGGCGGATGGAGGGAATGGACAAGCTGACCGCCCCCCTGGCCGGAATCCCGGTGGCGGTGAGAAGTATCCGAGCCTTTAACAGCCTGGAGGAGATAGGGGAGATTATCGTCGTCTGCCGCGCCGACCAGACGGCGGCCTATCAGCGGATGGTGGAGGACTACGGCCTGGATAAGGTGAGCGGCATCGTCACCGGCGGGGAGACCAGACAGGCCTCCGTTTTCCAGGGGGTGCGGGCCATTACCGACAGCTGGAAGCTGGTGGCCATCCACGACGGCGCCCGCCCGCTGGTCAGCCGGGAGGTGATTCTTCGGTGTATGGAAGACGCTATGGCCCACGGGGCCGCCGCCGCCGCCGTGCCGGTCAAGGATACCCTCAAGAGAATATCGCCGGAGGGGATGATCGCCGGAACGGTGGACCGCTCCACCCTCTGCGCCGCTCAGACGCCCCAGATTTTTGACCTGCTTCTCTACTGCTCCGCCATGGATGCCGCCCTGGAAAGGGGGGTGGATTTCACCGACGACTGCCAGCTGGCCGAGATGACAAACACCAGGGTGTTCCTCTCCCCAGGGAGCTATCGCAACCTGAAAATCACCACCAGGGAGGACCTGAAGCTGGCGGAGCTGCTCCTGGAGGAGGCCGAGGACCCAGAGGCAGAGCCGCCGGGTTCAGAACCGGAACCGCCGGAGCCCCAGGAAGCCGCCCCAGAGCCAGAACCGGCTCCCTGTCCCGCTCTGTCCGGCGTCAGAATCGGCCACGGCTACGACGCCCACCGCCTTGACCCGAAGCGGAAGCTGATTTTGGGGGGTGTGGAAATCCCCTATGAGAAGGGCCTGCTGGGTCACTCCGACGCGGACGTGCTGCTCCACGCGGTGATGGACGCCCTGCTGGGGGCTGCGGCCCTGGGGGATATCGGGGGGCTGTTCCCGGACTCCGACCCCGCCTATGAAGGGGCGGACAGCGCCCTCCTGCTGGAAAGGGTGGGGGCGCTGCTGAGGGAAAAGGGCTGGCATACCGTCAATGTGGACGCGGTTGTCATCGCCCAGGCCCCCAAGCTCAAGCCCTACCTCCCCCGGATGCGGGAGAGGATCGCCGGGGCGCTGTCTATAGACATATCCCAGGTCAGCGTAAAGGCCACCACCGAGGAGGGGATGGGCTTTACGGGGACCAAAAAGGGGATGGCGGCCCACGCGGTCTGCCTGCTCCAGGGAAAATGACATTTTGCTGAGACGGCATCTTTTTCATTTTTCTCCTCCGCAAAGGACGCACCAACCTCCTTTTTTCCGCATACCCTGTAATACACGGAAAACGATGGAAAAGGAGGAGATGGAGATGCCCCTGTTTTACCTGCAAATCAGTTCCGTTACCCACGCCTACCGGGGCCAGCGCCTGCTGGAAAGCCGCGGGATTCCGGCTGCCGTCCAGCGGGACAGCCGCTTTGCCTCCGCCAGGGGCTGCGGCTATCAGATACGGGTCCGCAACCAGGACCCAGGCGCTGTGCGCAGTCTGCTGGTGCAGTCGGGAATCCGAGTATTAGGGATAAAGGATGGGGACGGAAATGATATACTTTGACAATGCTGCCACCACCTGGCCAAAGCCATCGGCGGTCCGGGAAAACGCCGTCCGCTTTTTCAGCCGGTACGGGGGCAACCCCGGCCGGAGCGGCCACCGGATGTCCATGGATACCGCCGCCCAGGTTTATCATTGCCGGGAGGCCGCCGCGGAGCTGTTCGGTCTTTCGGACCCCAGCCGGGTGATTTATACCCACAGCTGTACCGAGGGCCTCAATATGATTCTCAAGGGGGTGCTCCGTCCGGGGGATCATCTGCTTATTTCGGACCTGGAACACAATTCGGTTTTTCGCCCGGCCTACCGCATGGCCCAGGAGGGACGGATTAACTTTGATATTGTTGCCACCGTTCCGGGGAACGACGACGCCACCGTCAGAGCCTTCGCAGACGCCATGCGCCCAAACACCCGCATGATTCTGGCCACCCACTGTTCCAATGTATTCGGCTTCCGTCTGCCGGTGGAGCGGCTGTGCAACCTTGCCCATCGAAACGGCGCGCTGATGGCGGTGGACGCGGCCCAGTCCGCGGGGATGATCCCCATAGACTGCCGCCAGGATGGTTTTGATTATGTGGCCATGCCGGGGCACAAGGGACTTTACGGCCCCACCGGGACCGGGCTGCTGCTGATTGGGGAAAACGCCCCTCTGCCCGCCCCTCTGCTGGAGGGGGGAACCGGGAGCGTTTCCCGAAGCCCGGTCCAGCCCCAGGAGCTCCCCGACCTGCTGGAAAGCGGAACCCTCAACACCTTTGGCATTCTGGGGCTGGCGGGGGGAATTCACTTTGTCCGCCGGGTTGGCGTGAGACAGATTGCCCGTCAGGAGGACGCGCTGTACCGGAAGCTGCGCCGGAGCCTTTCCGGCATTCCGGGGGTGACGGTGATAGGGGACAGCGCTGCCTGCCAGAACGCCGCGCCGGTGCTCTCCTTCCAGGTGGGGAGTCAGACGGGGGAGGAGACGGCGGCCCGGCTGGCAGAGATGGGGTTTGCCCTCAGGGGCGGGCTCCACTGCGCGCCCCTGGCCCACCGGAAAATGGGAACCCTGGACCGCGGGACGGTACGGGCGGGAATTGGATACTTCAACACAGGGGAGCAGGTGGACGCCCTTGCGGGCGCGGTGGAAAAGCTGGCCCGGAGGAGATAGAGGCTCCGGTTTTGCCGTCGCCAATCCTTGACAAAATGAAAGTCCGTGAAGGACAAAGCGGTTTGTCAGGGATTGGCTTCAGGCGGCTGGATTGGAGAAAATCCAAGAGAAATCTTCAAAATGATATTGAATTACTGGCGCAATGTGCTAAAATAAAGTAAGGAAGACAAAACGGCAGTCCGATGCTGGATGGACGTTGACCAACAAGGAATTTGTCAGAGGTTAGGAATGGTGAGAAACATGTTTCTGCTGAAACTGGAGGCCCTTACATCGGGCGATATCATAGGAATGATCGAGTCCATCAAGCTCAGGGATGTCATTGACACCCTTCTGGTGATTTACCTGGTGTACAAGGTTTTGCAGCTTGTGCGGGAGACACGCGCCATGCAGCTGGTAAAGGGGCTCCTTCTCCTGACGGTGCTGTATATGGTGGTGGATCTCTTTGAGCTGAACACCATGCGGTATCTGTTGGAGATGCTGTTCCAGTACGGCGTGATTGCCCTGCTCGTGGTATTTCAGCCGGAGCTGCGGCGGATGCTGGAAACAGTGGGGCGGACGCGGATTGCCGACCTCAATGTGTTCAACATCGGCCACCTGGACGCCAACGCCCAGAAGCAGCAGTGGAACGTGGCTATCACCGCCATTTCCAATGCCGCCAACTCCCTTTCCCGCAGCAAGACAGGCGCTTTGATGGTTCTGGAGCGCACTACCAAGCTGGGGGAGATCATCAAAACCGGCACGGTGGTGGACGCCGTTCCCTCTGTGGAGCTGATCGGAAACATCTTTTTTGTCAATTCCCCCCTCCACGACGGGGCGATGATTATCCGGGGCGGAAAGATTTTTGCCGCCGGGTGCTACCTGCCGCTGTCGGACAACCATGAAATCAGCCGGGAGCTGGGGACAAGGCACCGGGCCGGACTGGGCATGAGCGAAAACTCCGACGCGGTGGTGATTATTGTCAGCGAGGAGACGGGGGTCATTTCGGTGGCCATCAAGGGCGAGCTCACCAGGGGCTATACCACCGAAAGCCTGGCCAAGCTGCTGAACACAGAGATTCTTTCTGACAACGACGACCAAGCTGCCTCCGAAAAGAAGGAGCCCTTCTGGAAGAGCAGGAAGAACAAGTAAACGTCAAGAATTTTGATAAAATCAGGCAAAGCCGCCAGCGGCATATCATGCACAAAGGATTGGTTAAACATGAAAAAAAATAGGTTCACCTTTCAAAGTCTCTTTCAAAGCAACCGTTTCCTCCAGGTAGTGGCGGTGGCGGTCGGGCTTCTCTGCTGGTTTTTCGTGGCGGCTTATGTCAACCCGGATCAGGAAGCGGAATTTATGGTGACGGTGGATGTGGCCGACCGGAAGGATGTTCTGGACCAGCTGGGGCTGGAAATCATCGGGGACTCCAAGGAGACGGTGCGGGTCAATGTAAAGGGAAAGCGCTTCCGCCTGAGCCAGATTGAGGCGGGAGACCTGGTAGTGCGCCCCAACATGAGCCGTATCGATGGTCCCGGTGTGTACAAGCTCGCCCTGAATGGGGAGAATGAGGACCTGGAGTTTTTAAGCCTCACCCCCAGTACAATTTCCGTCCGTCTGGACGTTTTTTCCACCAAGGTGCTGCCCATTGAGGTGGAGCTGACCGGCTTTTCCGTCCCGGAGGGGTATATCGGTCAGACCCAGACCATTTCTCCCAAAAGCGTATCCATCACCGGCCCGGAGGAGCAGCTTTCCAGGATTACCCGATGCGTTTTCCGCTATAACCTGGACAATCCAGTGCAGCGGACGACGATTGTAAAGGGAGGCATCGTCCTGCTGGACCAGAACGGCAATGAGGTAACGGACGACCATATCTCCACCGATATACAGACCGCCTCCCTGACCATGCCGGTTTCCCGTATCCGGGAGCTTCCCTTCGTGCTGCGGTTCATCAACCTTCCCCCTGGTTTGGAGGAAGGCGACCTGACCTACACCCTTTCCAGCTCCAAGCTGGAGGTCGCTGTCCCCACCGACGCCACCGACCGCTATACCGAAATTCCCCTGGGGTATGTGGACATGAAGGAACTGGAGCCGGACAGTGTCTTTGTCTTTGACGTTGCCGACGCCCTGCCCGCCAACTATGAGAATGTCCGCAACATCGAAAATGTGGTGGTGGAGTTCAACATGGAGGATGTGGAGGAAAAGTACATCAATATCGACAATTTCCAGATACTCAACCAGTCGGGCGATTATGAAATCACCGTCACCACCAACCGGCTTTCCAACGTCAAGGTTTACGGGCAGAAGGACGTGCTGGAGGAGCTGACGCCGGGGGATTTTGTGGCGGAGATTGACCTGAGCTCGCGGGAGATACTGCCGGGGCAGTTCAGCACAGGGGTAAACATCTACGCACCCAACAAATCAATGGTGTGGGTGTCGGGTGATTATTCGGTGATTATCCATGTGGTGGAAAAGGAACAGAACCGGTAACCGACACACGATGATTCGTTAAGAAAGGGCTGAGAAAACCGTGAAGACAGGTTTTCTCAGCCCGTTTTATTATCTGTATTACGAAAGCTTTTTGGCAAAGGCGACATTGTGCGGCATCTGATGAAATCCCAGCTTTTTATAAAAGGAATAGGCCGGAACATCGTCGTCTGTCAACAGGAAGAGATGGATAAATCCCATATTCTTACAGGCTTTCTCTATTTCAGACACAAACAGCGTGCCGGTTCCCTTTCCCTGTTTGAAGGGACTGATGCACAATTCGTCAATACAATATTCTGTGCCGGAATACCAATGCTTTACGTGTCCCATAGATACGGCGATCAACTCTTTTCCCTCATATAATCCAAAGGTGAGCGAATTGCCCTGCCCGGTCAAATCCTGAATGTAGAGCTGTAATTGCCGTACGTCAGACCAGTCGTCGTTCCAGGGCTCCCTTGTAAAGACGCTGACAAACAGCTCCCTGATCTCGTTCTCCGCGTCTTTATCCAGCCGTCGAAAGGAAAATTCATTCATATTGTCGTTCCTCTCTGTTATCCTCAGTTGTTTTCCGCCGCATCCGCGTTTTTTAGATAAATGCTGGGGGATACGCCCTTCACCTTTTTAAAGACGCGGGAGAAGTACAGCGGATCGTCATACCCCACCGAATTGGCAATGTTGGAAATGGTCAGCTTGGAGTTGCGTAGCAGCGAACAGGCCCGGTTGATCCGGTACTGGGTCAGGTAGTCGTTGGGGGAAAGCCCCAGGTGTTTGATAAACACCCGGTACAGATGGCTCCGGCTGATGCCGATGCTGGCCGCGATGCTGGAAATGTCGATGGAATGGGAGTAGTTGTATTGGATAAACTTCAGGGCGTTTTCAATGTAATCGCTGGTGACATCTGTCTCGTCCCGGTCACAGCCCCGAAGGTCGATCAGCTTGCCGAGGAACAGGTACAGACGGCCGATCATATTCAGCTCGTCGGTGGGCTTGTTGCCGCGGGCATCATAGATGTCCGTCAGACGGCGGCACAGCTCCTCGTCGGGGAGGGAGAGGACAAGGCTGTCCCGGCGAAAGGGGGTCAGCTCCAGCATACGCTGCACTTCCGTACCGTTAAAACCCACCCAGCAGTACTGCCAGGGGTCCTCTGTGTCGGCACTGTAGGAGACAATCTCATTGGGATAGACCAGAAACAGGTCCCCGGCCCCCACAGCGTAGGTCCTGCCGCCGCATTCGTAGGAGCCCTTTCCGGAGATGACATAGTGGATCAGAAAATGGTCCCGGACAGCCGGACCCCAGGAGTGCCCCCTCTCGCACTGCTGCATACCGGTGTTGTATACAGCGATAGCAAGGCTTTCCTTGGTTTTGGTCTTATAAGAATATTTGAAGAAACTGTTTTCCGCTCCGCCGTAGCTGCTCATACTTTTCCCCCTCTTTATTTAAGAAAGCTCTGATAAAACCCCGTGTCCCGTGTTGCCGGACAGTGTCGCCGAACAGAGATTTTCAGATGGCCTTTTTTCCATTATAAACGATGAGAAGGGAAAAAACAACAATCGTCCATGAAAAAATCTGATTCCGTGCGTTGAAATTCAGGCGGGTTTCCAGTATTATGATTAAAGAGGAAGGTGTTTGCCGCCGGAGCGGTGCGGGAACGCCGGACATTCAGCCGCGGTTTACAACAGAAAGGGGATTCTATCATGCAGGCTTTAGCGTACAAAAAGGCGGTTTCAGAGGGGAAAATTGACCAGCAGTTCATATACCTTTACGGAAAGCAGGCCCTGGACAGGCAGAGGACCCGCTACTGCCGGGCCATAGACAGCTTTATAGAGATTTTTGGGGACCTTGACGTGGAGCTGATTTCCGCCCCTGGCCGGACGGAGATTGGCGGCAACCACACCGACCATCAGCACGGACGGGTTGTGGCCGCGTCGGTGGATATGGATATCCTGGCGGTGGCGGCCAGGACAGAGGAATTTTCCATTCAACTCCAGTCAGAGGGATATCCCATGAATTTTGTGGACCTCTCCCAACTGGAGGCCCGTCCGGAGGAAGTTGACAAGTCCAATTCCCTGCTGAGGGGGGTCTGTTCCCGGTTCCGGCAGCTTGGAAGACAGATAGGGGGACTGAAGGTTTACACCACCAACAACGTGCTGAAGGGCTCCGGCCTTTCCTCCTCCGCGTCCTTTGAGGTCCTTGTGGGGTCCCTGCAAAATATCCTGTATAACGGGGGAGAAATCGCGCCTATGGAGATTGCCCAGATTGGGCAGTATGCGGAAAATGTGTACTTCGGCAAGCCCTCCGGCCTGCTGGACCAGGCGGCCAGCGCCATGGGCGGGTTTGCCGCCATGGACTTTGCGGACCCGGAGGCGCCTGAGGTGGAACGTATCGACTTTGACGTAGAGCGTTATGGCTATGCCCTCTGCATTGTGGACACCGGCGGCAACCACACCGACCTGACCCCGGACTATGCCGCCGTTCCCCAGGAAATGAAGAGGGCGGCGCAGTTCTTTGGAAAGAGCGTACTGCGGGAGGTGGACGAGGCGGAATTTTACCCCTCGATCCGGGAGCTCCGCCGGGCCTGCGGGGACCGGGCTGTCCTGCGGGCCATGCACTTTTTCCAGGAGAACCGCCGTGCCGGCGAGATGGCGCGGCTGCTGAAAGCGGGCAGCTTTGAGGAATTCCTGAAGGTGGTCAATGATTCCGGAAATTCCTCCTATATGTACCTGCAAAACACCTACAGCCCCTCCAACCCCCAGGAACAGGGAATACCCCTGGCGCTGGCCGTTGGAAAGAGGCTGCTGAACGGCAGGGGGGCCTGCCGGGTACACGGCGGCGGCTTTGCCGGGGCGGTGCAGGCATATGTGCCGCTGGAGATGGCTGAAGAGTTCCGGCGCGGAATGGAGGAGGCCTTTGGAGAGGGCGCGTTCCATCCCCTGCGAATTCGTCCCTGTGGCGCATACTGCATGAGCTCCAATTGGTAAGGTTCAAAAAGTTTTTCCTGTCTCCTGGTTAAAGCGGTAAAAAGGTATTTCCGCCCTGGAAGCATACAGAAGGATAAGCGAGTTTCCCCTGAAAGAAATCATCGCGTCCACGAGAATCTGTAATATATAAAAATTCTATAAAAAACCTCTGAGTTTTTTTAAAAGAAAGAATTGCAAAAGTGTGAATAATATAGTATAATGTATCCTGATATGATTTCGTCGGGAAATCAATGGCGGAAAAGGCTAATCAAAAGGTAAGGAGATAGGATTTGTATGAACGTTGATTGGATGTTTGCATTTACGGTGCTTGTCACTGGTATTTTGGTGGTGTTTCTGGTACTGCTCCTTCTGGTACTGCTGATATCAGTTATGGGCAAGGTTATCAGCAGCATCAGCGGACAAGGGACCCCGTCATCCGGAAAAACATCCTCCACAGCTCCGGCTGCCGCACCGAAAGCCCCCGCTCCGGCACCCAAGGCGCAGGCCGCGCCTGTCGTTCCGTCCCAGGATGATTTGGGCGACGACGTGATAGCGGTGATCAGCGCCGCGATTGCCGCCGTCATGGATGAGCAGGGCATACCGGAGGGAAGTTATACCGTCAAGAGCATCAAGAGGGCACGGGAAGCGCGTCCCGCCTGGGCCATGGCAGGTATGCAGCAAAACACACGCCCCTTTTAACGGCGGACGGATTCAAGGAAAGGACGGATGAGAGAATATGTTTTCAACCATTATGGAAACCATTACGGACATCCTGGTGAACTCCGGTTTCGGCCAGGTGCAGTGGCAGCAGCTTGTCATGCTGCTGATTTCGATGGTTCTTATTTATCTGGCGGTTGCCAAAGGCTATGAACCCCTGCTGCTGCTGCCGATTGCCTTCGGTATGCTGCTTGCAAACCTTCCCGGCGCCAACCTTTCCTCCTACAGCGAGGGAAGCTTGATTTACTATTTATACCAGGGCGTAAAGATGGGCATCTACCCGCCGCTTATCTTCCTGGGAATCGGATGTATGACCGATTTCGGACCGCTGATTGCCAATCCCAAAAGCTTTCTTTTGGGCGCCGCGGCTCAGGGCGGTATCTTCCTGACCTTCTTTGGCGCGCTGGCCCTGGGCTTTAATCCTCAGCAGGCCGGTTCCATCGGCATCATCGGCGGCGCGGATGGTCCTACCGCTATCTTTACTACCAGCAAGCTGGCTCCGGAGCTGCTGGGCTCCATCGCTGTAGCCGCTTATTCCTATATGGCTTTGGTGCCTATCATCCAGCCTCCCATTATGAAGCTGCTCACCACCAAGAAGGAGCGCAGCGTTGTGATGGGTCAGCTTCGCCCTGTTTCCAAGCTGGAAAAGATTGTCTTCCCCATTATGGTGACAATCATCGTTTCCTTTATTGTTCCCGATTCCGCCGCCCTGGTGGGCATGCTGATGCTGGGCAACCTCTTTAAGGAGTCCGGCGTGGTGGACCGCCTGAACAAGACGGCCCAGAACGAACTGATGAACATTATCACCATTTTCCTGGGTGTTTCGGTGGGCGCTACCGCTACCTACGATCACTTCCTGGTTCCCGAAACCCTCAAGATTATTGTCCTGGGGCTGATTGCGTTCTGCTTTGGTACCGCTTGTGGTGTGCTATTCGGTAAACTGATGTATATCTTTACCGGCGGCAAGGTGAATCCTTTGATTGGTTCTGCGGGCGTGTCCGCTGTTCCCATGGCGGCCCGTGTTGCCCAGAAGGTCGGCCAGCAGGAGGTTCCCACCAACTATCTGCTGATGCACGCGATGGGACCCAATGTGGCCGGTGTTATCGGTTCCGCAGTTGCGGCCGGTGTGCTGATTAACATTTTGGGTTAAGCCTGAATTTGTCCGATATTTTAAGCCCTGGCATTTGCCAGGGCTTTTGGCGTACAAACAGAGAAATAAAACAGTTTATAGAAAGAAATTCATTCTCCTTGGAATTTGATTTTGAAGCGCTCTAATGGTATAATAAAAGTATGGGTAGAGTTGTAAATCCAAATTTACAGAAGGGGGAACAAAGATGGAGGTAAGAGAAATGACTGAAAAAGAGCAGGCCGCAATTATGATTGATATTTATACTGATTTGCAGAGAATCCAGAAGGCGGAAGACAGGGACAAAGAACTGAATAATCAGCTTCGCAAGGCAAAGGCAAAATTGGAGGCCCTTGGGGTTGTGGCGGAAAACCTAATCATTGAATGATAAAGAAAGGCTCGGATACGAGGTATCATCTCCCCATATCCGAGCCTTTTGCAAAGCATTCTGCTTTGCTCTGCTGTATGCCTTTGGATTTTCCGACCTGCGGGTGACGGGATTGACCCCGTTCCAGCTTCCCCGCTTCTGGCGGTCACGGAGGCGGCGTTCCTTTTTGGAACACTTTTCATAGGAAATAAATTTTTCCATGGATATCACTCCTTTTTGATGCTACAAAAAGTATAGCATAGTTTTGCGGGATATACAATCCTTTTTTCTAAAACTTAGGGAATCATATCAACATGGAAAAGAGTGCAAATTGCTTATTTTGGCAAATCCGGATCAACTACCTTGTTATCAAAAATCTTTATTTCCGGTTCCTGGGAGTTTATATATAAATCCTCGCATTTTTTCTGAGCATCAATCAGTATGCTGATGGCTTTCTCCGTTTCTCTGACCATCGTTAGATAGAGTTCTCTGTAATCTGGCATAGTATCACCTCATTTATGTTATAGTCAATATATTGGTCATAGTCAATCCCTTAAATATGATACCCTATTTAAGGGTGATAATTATGATAAACTACCGGCCATTTTATCAAACGTTACTGAAACGTGGCGTAACCGAATACCATTTAATATATAAAGAGGGAATTTCAGCCATTGTGTTCACACTTCGTTTCATATTTTGTTGTATGATGATAGCGAAAAACCATAGATAGGCTAGGGATGAAGGGTGAAGAAAATGCAGAAAATCATGATTATAGAGGATGATGCAGTGATCCGGGACGAGCTGTCCCTCCTGCTGGAAAATGAAGGTTATCAGGCTGTCCCTGTCCAGGACTTTACAGATGTTCCGGGGCAGGCTAGAGAAAAGCAGCCGGATTTAATCCTCCTGGATTTGGGGCTTCCCAACCGGGACGGAAGCTTGATCTGCGGGGAAATCCGCCGCCAAAGCAGCGTCCCCATCATCTTTGTCACCAGCCGGGATTCTGCTATGGACGAGTACCGCGCCCTGAGCCTGGGCGGGGATGATTACATCACAAAGCCTTATAATATCCCCGTACTGCTGGCAAGGGTGCGGGCTGTCCTCCGCCGGAGCTCAGGAACCTTGGAGCCGGATGTAATAGAGGGATGCGGGATGAAGGTCAGCCTGTCCAAAGGCACTGTAACCGCAGGCGGAAAAACAGAGGAGCTTACCCGCAATGAGCTGAAAATCCTCTCCTACCTTCTTGCCAATGAGGGGAAAATCGTCCCCCGTGCGGATTTGATCGACGCGCTGTGGGACAGCCAGATTTATATTGACGACAACACCCTGAGCGTCAATATGACAAGGCTCCGGGCAAAGCTGGACAACCTGGGTTTGCCGGGGTGCATTAAAACAAGGCGGGGAATGGGGTATCAGTTATGACGTTACAGGAATTTTTGGCTGACCGTATGAGGGGTATCCTCTTTTGGGCTTCCTTTATGGCAGCGGCGGCGCTGTTCCTTTCCGCCACCGGGACGCAGACCGGCGTGATCGTCATTCTGATGATTGTGACGGCCTTAGCCGCTTCGACAATGCAGGCGATGGATTTTCTCAGACGCCGTACCCGTTTAAGGGAGCTGGAAGCCATACTGAACGGCTTGGACAAAAAGTATCTTTTCTCCGAGTGCGTCCCGCCTGCCAGGGACCTCTATGAGGATAAACTGCTTGAAATGCTCCGGCGTTCCGGCCGGTCGATGATCGGCGCGGTCTCCGACGCCCAAGCCGCCCAGCGGGAATACCAGGAGTATGTGGAAAGCTGGGTCCACGAAATTAAGACCCCTATCACCGCCGCCCGCCTGATCTGCCGGAACGCTGGTGGGGAAATCCGTAAAAAGCTCTCCCATGAATTGGGCCAGATGGAGGCCCATGTGGAGCGGGCCCTGTTCTACGCCCGTGCCGGCAGCCCGGAAAAGGATGTTGTCATCCGGCCTTTTTCCCTGGAGGAGCTTGTCTCCCAGTCGATACAAAACCATAAGGAACTGTTAATGCAGGGAGGAGTGCGGATTGAGACAGAGGGGCTGGACAGCGTCGTCTATACAGATAAAAAGTGGATATGCTTTATTCTGGGACAGCTTCTTCAGAATTCGGTCCGCTATCGGGGAGAGAGTCCCGTTATCACCATGTCAGCCCGGCAGGCGGGTAAACAGGTGAGCCTGACCGTGGCGGACAACGGCATCGGTATCCCAGCCCATGAGCTGCCGCGGATTTTCGATAGGGGTTTTACGGGGAGCAACGGAAGGACAAGGGGAGGCTCCACCGGTATGGGGCTGTATCTATGCCGGAAATTGACGGAATTCCTGGAAATTCAGATTCAGGCGGATTCCGAGGAAGGCCAGGGGACGGACGTCACCCTTGTTTTCCCAGCGATGGATGCCTTTGCGTGACAAGGGCAGACCCGCCCCAAAGCAAACTCCAACGTCGCCGCGCCGCCGGAGCCGCTTTGGGAGCTTTCGGCGTTTTTGGGGGCCATTTTTTGCCTGTCTCATATCAACAACGCCTTTGCTGGCCGGCCCCAAAAACCGTGTTTTCCCTTGTCAAGCAAAGGTAATCTTACAAAAGTGTAAGATAAATCAATATGAGTTCGCTACAACCGGAGGGGATTTTGGTGTATCCTTATGTCACAGAGAAAAACAAATTGTTAAGGAGGCATCAGATATTATATGCTGAAGGTTGAAAACATCGAAAAGTATTATGGAAGCGCCAACAATGTCACCAAAGCCCTGGACAGGATCAGCTTTGATGTGGAGGATGGCGAGTTTATCGCCATTATGGGGGCGTCGGGCAGCGGAAAAACAACCCTGCTCAACTGCATTTCCACCATTGACACCGTGAGCGCGGGGAAAATCCTGCTGGACGGAGTGGATATTTCGGAGCTGTCCTCAAAGGAGCTTGCCCGGTTCCGGCGGGAACGGCTGGGCTTTGTGTTCCAGGACTTTAACCTGCTGGATACCCTGACCATTGAGGAGAACATCGGCCTTGCCCTGTCTCTCACCTATACCAACCCCGGTTCCGTCCAAAAACAGGTGCGGGAGGCAGCCCAAAGGCTGGAAATCACTGATATCCTGAACAAATTTCCCTATCAGGTGTCCGGTGGACAGAAGCAGCGGGCCGCCTGCGCCAGGGCCATGGTGGCCGGACAGTCCCTCATACTGGCCGATGAGCCCACCGGCGCGCTGGATTCCAAGGCGTCCAAAAACCTGCTGGAACTCTTCACCCGGATGAACCGGGGCATGGGCGCGACAATCCTTATGGTCACTCACGACGCCTACAGCGCCAGTTATGCCTCGCGGGTGCTGTTCCTCAAGGACGGGCGCGTCTTCAACGAGCTGCTGCGGGGGAACAGGGCACGGACTGATTCCTATCATGAAATCCTCAATGTTCTGGCAATGATGGGGGGCGATATCAGTGACGTTATCTAGCCTTTCCATGCGCAACGCCAAACGCCAGGCAAGGGATTATTTGGTCTACTTTGTCACCATTATCATAACCGCGGCCTTGATTTATGCCTTTAACGGGCTCGTGTTTTCACAGGAAATGCGCGTCCTCAGCAAAATGATGAGCACAATGCCTTTGATCATTGTCCTGGCAAGCCTTGTGGTGGTCTGCATTATCTCCTGGTTGGTGCAGTATACCACCAATTTCATGCTTTCCCGCAGGAGCCGGGAGCTTGGGACTTACATCCTTATCGGGCTGGAAAATAAACAGGTTGCTAAAATGTTCTTCCAGGAAAACCTCATTGTAGGCGGCGCGGCACTGGTTCCCGGCGTTCTGCTGGGCAATCTGGTTTACCAGGCGCTCCGGGCACTGGTGCTTGCCCTTTTCGGAAAGGCGTACCATTTTTCCTTTGTTTTTTCTATGCCCGCCCTGGGTTTGACACTGGCGTATTTTTTGCTGATTTACCTTTTGGCTCAGCGGAAAAGCAGAAAGCGCATCCGTTCCATGAAGATTTATGACCTCATCTACTTTGAACGCCGCAACGAGGAAGCGGCCATCCAAAATGGTGTCCGCCGGAAAAGGGCCTTTATTGTTTCGATTGTACTGGGAATCGCCGGCACTGTGTTCATTATGGCGGGGGATTTGGCGATAGGGATTATCGGAGCGGGGATGATTATTGCTTTCCTGTACGGATTCTTTGCCAGCTTTGCCTCCGGGGTTCCCGCTTATTTTGAGAAACACGCCGAAAAGAAATACGGCGGGCAGACGCTCCTTGTGTTCCGCACCCTTTCCGCAAAGCTGGCGGCTATGGGAGTTTTAATGGCTACCATTTCCCTGCTGTTTACCGCCACCATCATTTCAGAGGGGACAGGGCTGATTTTCCGGTTCATATTTGAAAACCGCTATGAACAGAACGCCTGCTTTGATCTGATGATCAGCACCCAAAATCCCCAGGCGGAATATTTCCGCGATACAGTGGACTTTATAGAGGAACGCATCCCGTCGGAATGCTCCTGGGAATACAACATCTGCCTCCGGGATTCCGCGGAAGATTCACGTATTTTATCGAAATACATCAAGGAAGAAATGTGGATTCCCGAATTTTACAGCTCTGACGCGGTGATGGCATTTTCCGACTACGCTGCACTGCGGGAAATACTGGGCTACCCGGCGGTGACGCTGGAGCCCGGAACGTATCTGCTCCAGTGCCAAAAATATATTGCCAGCGCTTTGAAGGACTGGAACCAGCCCATCCCAGTGGGGGATACGGTTCTGGAATTCGGCGGCATCCAAACGGAAATTTTTGCCCAGTACCTATGGAATGTCAACGGCGGGGAATATATCCTTGTGGTGCCGGACGAAATAGCCGAAACTTGTGTTGTTGACCACAGGATGTATTCCATCAAAACCCCTGAACATATGGGGGATGATTTTTACGAGGAGGTAAAAACACGATTCCGCGATAAGATAGAGGGCTATAAGGATGACGAGGGAGTTCTTTTTTACATCCGGTCGGAGGACGAGAAAGAAATGGCCTCCAGCATCGCCACTATTGTATTCCCCCTCTACTACCTGGCCCTGGTGCTCACCATGACCGCCGCCACCATTCTGACGATCCAGCAGCTGAGTGAAACGGAACGCTACCGCAGGCAGTTTTCCCTTCTCCACAAGCTGGGTATGGGGAAAACGGATATGCAGAACGCCCTTAGAAAGCAGTTTACCATTTACTATGCAATGCCGGTTCTGCCGTCCCTGATAATCAGCGGCGCCTTTATCCTGAACCTTGCCAACCTCACCGATCCGGGGTCTTTGTATGGCGCAGGAGGACCGTTGATGGTCCTGGCAGTGACGCTTGCACTGTTTTTCCTGATTTACGCAATCTATATTGTAATGGCTTACACCACCATGAAGCGGAATGTGCTGCCGTAAAAGCAGAACGATACCCACCTTCAGCATATAGAGGGTGGGTATCGCTTTTTCATATTATTCCGATTACCTCAGTCTTCCATTGATAACTCTACGTCTTTTACGGGAATCTGCAGCAGTTCCGCTATTTCTTCATTTGAGAGATTGATTGACATTGTGTGAATGATTTTTTGGATAGCCTGTTGTTCGCCTTTTTTAATTCCGATTTTTTCACCTTTTTGGATTCCAATCTGCTCACCCTTTTGGATTCCAATCTGCTCGCCCTTTTGGATTCCGATTTGTTCACGGTCATCCCCGTATTCTCGCATATATTGCTCCATAATCCGTTCCTGATCAAACAATGCCATCATAATTCCGATTACCTCCTTTTCCCGGCTTGACAGATATTCCTTTAAAATATCCTGGTCCCGGCAGATGCGTATTGTCTCCAAAATCGCCTTCCGTGTTCTGCCGTATTTCCTCACCTGCTCTGTGTACACGGTAGTGAAATGCACATATTGGCTGACAATATCCTCACCGCTGCCGCTCCCACAGAGCACCCGGACATTCATCTCGATAAAACGCGAATCCCCATGAAAAAACTCGTCGGACAGGTGAATCCATTCCGGTTTGTCCTTGGGGCTGCCGGTATAAATGACATAAAATTCCGGCTGGGGGAGCTGTAACCTTTTGCTTCCGTAACGGTTTTGATTGGTCTCTTCAATGTACCTGTGCCAAGTGTGGGCCAGATACAGCAGTATGCGTATGATGATATTTACCGACCACGTTGACTGTGCCTCCAGCAGGATGAGGAGCGTCCCCCGCACCAGCATGCCCAAATCATTGTAAAGCTGGTCGGAGAGGACGTTGTCGATGGTGATGCTGCTGACGTCCTCCTCGGTGGCCTCCGTATCCTCTGGGTGGAGGGCTTTATATAGCTGAAGGGCGTATTTGCGGTTCCCGAATAGGTCCCGGAACACGGAATCCTTTACGGTTTTCTTCGCAAATGCCCTGAATTCTTCTGTCATGTCCCTTTCTGCTGTCATGATCATTCCCATCTGCGCCCCTTATTTTCATGATTGCCCTGCTATATCATTATTATAAATAAAAAAAAGAAAAATGACAAGATGGAAGCCTTTGTTTTTCTGGACATCTCAGGAAAAAGTATGGGATTTCAAATAAACGGTTCATTGTAAAATGAAATAGGACAAAGAAAAGAGCATAGCGAACATGGTATAATTGAAGTACCACCAACAAAAAACCAGGAGGTTCACTATGCCCC
>JAAWRH010000056.1 GCA_022800935.1 Oscillospiraceae bacterium | reverse complement strand
GGGGCATAGTGAACCTCCTGGTTTTTTGTTGGTGGTACTTCAATTATACCATGTTCGCTATGCTCTTTTCTTTGTCCTATTTCATTTTACAATGAACCCATGTTTTTCCGGCTCAACAACCAATCAATTTTTCCTTGACAAATACAGGTTACAGGTGTACCCTATATAAAGTACATCTGTAACCTGTATTTTTTAGGGGGTGAATAACGGTTATGTCAACACCGGAAGCCAAAATTACCGACGCGGAGCTGGAGATCATGCGGGTTCTCTGGGGATCCACAGAGCCTATGACCTTGAGCGGAATCAAAACCGCGTTGTCGGAGAAAAACGGGGACACCACCAAGACTCTGCTGCGCCGCCTGTGCCAAAAGGGGGCTGTGGCACAGGAAAAACGGGAGGTCTACTATTACCGCCCTAAGGTGGCTCAGAAAGACCTTGGCCATTACCGCACACAGCATTTGATTGACAAGCTGTATGCGGGCAGCGCAAAGGCTATGGTGGCCTCCCTGGTGGAGCACGACCAGCTCCGCCAGGAGGATGTGGACGAGCTGCGGGAGATGTTCCGCAATCTGTGCGGCAAGGAGGGAGGATAGAATGTCGGACTTTTTAGCCCTGCTGCTGCGGCTCAGCCTCCTGGGAACGATGCTGTCGGGGCTGCTGTTCCTTGTGCGGCTGATCTTCCGCGGACGGCTCAGCCAGACTGTGTATTATTACCTTTGGCTGCCGGTTTTGCTCCGACTGTGTATTCCCGGAGGGGTTATCCTACCCCTGCCCGCTGGGCAGCAAACCGTCCCCGTTTCTCCGCCCGCCCCGGTCTCCCCGGCGGAGGCCCCTGAATGGACTGACCCTGTGGGGAGATCAGAGGATTTCCAGGCTGTTTCCGAGCCGGATATGCCGGAAAAGTCTCCTTCTGTTTTTGAGAATCTCCCGGAAATGCTGAAATCTCCCGGTCTGTGGGTATCCGTTTGGGGGTTGGGGGCGCTGGCCTTTTTAGGGTGGTATGTAGGAGGATATCTGCGGTTTTCCCACAGGATAAAGCGGTCCTTGCAGCCGCCGTCCCCGGAGGCCGCCGCCCTCCTGCGGAGCCTGGAACCGGCGGGCCGTGTCAGTCTGGCAGTCTGTCCCCTTGCCAGCGCCAACACCCCTATGCTGCTTGGGCTGCTCCATCCCTTGATTGTTCTCCCCCCAGGGCTTGCGGATGAAGCCCTGCTGCGGGACATCCTCTCCCACGAGCTGATCCATGCCCGGCGGCTTGACATGCTCTATAAATGGTTTGCGGCTGTCACCGCAAGTCTGCACTGGTTCAACCCGGTGATGGGGTTCGTGCGGAAGGAAATCAGCCGAGCCTGTGAGCTGTCCTGCGACGAGGCTGTTATCCGCAGCATGGGTGAAGATGAGCGGTGGCACTATGGGGAAACCCTGCTGGAGCTTGCGGCGGGAGTGCCTTCCGGGCAGGGGCGTATGGCCGTTACCCTTTGTGAAGAAAAACGACATTTAAAACAGCGGCTGACGGTGATTGCGAAGTATCGAAAAAAGGGCGTCCTGTCCGTATTGCTTTCTTTGTTGTCCGCTGGGGTGATAAGCGGCTGCGCGCTGTTTTCTGGGGCGGAGCGGCAGCCGGTGGAAAGCGCATATGAGGCTTACCGTTCCGTCTTGCTGGGAGAAACACAGATTGTTTTATATAAAGACGGAGAATCTTCTCAGATAACGATTGAAGAGGTCCCGGCTGTGTTCAGCCCGAACAGTGAGTATGCCAAAATCGATAGGTTTTCCATTGTGGACCTGGACGGCGACGGCGAAAGCGAAGCCGTTTTGCAGGTGATTGACGTTGCCGGGGATATGGGCGGCTTTTTGGTCCTCCACCGGGAAGACGGAAAGGTTCGTGGATATCCCCGGAGCTATCGGGAATTTGAGTCCCTGAAAACAGACGGCACCTATGGATTTACCAGCCCCACAGGGATGGAATGGGGCATCTGCACCGGCGGTTTTTCCGGGAAGGAATATACCCCCAAAACGCTTGTCAGCGGAAAAGACGAGGAGGAATACAACGCCGCCATGGCCGAACAGGGCCAAAAGCCGGATGCAGTCTGGTATGAATTTACCGATAAGAATATTGAAAGGGCATTTTACGGAACGGACTCTCAATCTCCGATACCAGGAAATACACTCGTTTCCGGTCAAATTTCACAGCAGGCCGCCGAGGCCCTGGAGGCGGATTTCAGGGAATACTGGGATTTTGAGGGGGAGATTGAGGGGGGCTTCATTTACCGGGAAAGCGGTACGGTTGAACTGACGGCGGAGGAATACCGGCTCCGAAAGGAAGAGGCCGACCGGGATTTTTTCGAAGCGCAGATTATTTCCTTTGTCCCCGCAGACTTTGGAGCGCCCGGTACGGGATTTGACATTTCATCTCAGGAAAGCTTTGCGGAGTACATCCTGTCCAATGGGATGGATTGAAATGCGCCGCCCAGCGGATATATGAAAAAGCAGCGGCCTGGTGTCATGGCACCAGGCCGCATTGGTTATCGGATTAGCCGCAATCGTTATTCTATCGCGTTAGAGACCTTGTTTTTGCACACAATATAGGTTCCGGGCTCCGCGTTGAAGGTGACGTTTCCATCCCCGTCCGTCTCCACATTTTCGTCGATGATATATACCTTCCCGTACTTATACTGGTACACATTCACCACGGTATTCTGGTAGGACTGCCCCGAAAGCTCCACAGTCAGCTCCGCCTTGCTCGCCGGGAAATTGTCCATACCGCTGATTTCAATGGTCTTTACGTTTTTAATCCCGCAGACCTCCTCAATTTCTTCCTTGTTTTTTGCCTGACGGGAAACTCCTACATAGTGGGAGAGATATTTGCTGGAGGACTTGATATCCGAACCCCGTACTGTCCAGGAGTAGTGTTCACCCACAAAGGAGAGGGATTTGTTGGGGTACTTTTTCAGGGCCTTCAGCCAGGCATTGGGAACCCGGTTGTCGTTGGAGACATCCACCGCCAGGGTCTGGTAATCGGCGCAGGCTTCCAGCCCTTCCAGGACGTTGGTGCTCCCCGCCTGGGAACGATAGCCCCGGTACAGATCGTCATCGTCCTCCCGCTCGTCCGGGTCCGGGAGGTGATCTTCTCCATTGATGACCAGCAGCTTTAAATCGTTATACGCGAACGCCTCGTAGTTGGGACCGGTGTACTTGAGGTACTTGACAACAAAACTGCACCGCATCATCTCCTTGGCGGTGATCTCTATTCCGTACATCTCCAGCCCTTCGTTATAGACGACGCGGACCTTCAGGTTTTCGTTGTCGGGGACATCCTCCACATCCACATAGTATTTGGGCTTGGACATTTTTTTCGATGTGACAGGATAAAAGGTGGCCTTTACCTCCGACTGACCCTTCAGGTCCATGACAACGGTCTGCTCTTTAGCGCCCTTTCCCACAAACACAATGTTCCGGCCCGCGGCAAACAGATTATCCGCCGCCGATACAGGCAGGGCGGCTGCCAGTAGAACCGCGCAGACGGTGAGAAATGCTGCGATACGTTTGAAGGTTTTTTTCATGAATGGAAACACCTCTTTCTGATTGTATAAAATTGCTTTTCAGTTGTGTTGAAAGATATGGAATATCCGCCCTATCTTCTGGAGGGAAGGCGGTAGTAGTCAAATTGGATTTCCGTTTCAAAGCCGAATTTTTGAAAGAGGGAAACGGCGGCGGGATGCTCGCTGTCCAGTTCGGCGGAAACCTCGGTATTTTTGTACTTCTGTTCCCACTGCTCCATCAGGCCGCGGAGGATTCCCTGCCCGTATCCCCTGCCCCGCAGGGCCCTTTTGACCCCCACGGCAAAGACGGTCATCCTTTCCTCCTCTACGCTGAAGCAGCCGGTTCCCACAAAGGCGTTCCCGGCTTTGGCAAGGTATACCGATGTATCCGGCGAATCGCACAGGCGGGAAAACCAGCCCTCCGCGTCCTCCGGCGTCATGTAAAACAGGGACGCCAGCAGCGGGACCGCCTTTTTCCCGTCGGCGGGTCCGGCCTTTATCAGGGTGACGCTCTGGCCCCCCTTGGCGTTCTTTTCCTTCGGGAGGGGCTTTCCCTGATAGGTCATCATGTATTCCGAAAAGCTGAGGACAGCGCCCAGCCTTTTGACCACAGCGGAAACGCTGGAGGAGGCGGGCTGCGTGACGAGGGAAAGGGCGCTGAGCCCCCTCCAGTCGCGGGAAGCCTGCCGGAGCATGGCGGTGAAAAATCCCCGCCTGCGGTAGCCTGGATGGACAAAGGCGGTTATCTCCCCTTCCTCCCCCGGCGCGAACACCGAAAGAAACCCGGCAAGAACGCTGTTTTCATAGAGAAGATAAAAGCAATCCCGGTCCGGTTCGGCGTTGGCCTGGGAATCCAGATAGACGTAGCTTTGCAGGGCGGGCTTTTCCGCCAGATTGCAGATTTCTTCCAGCTCCCGGATCTGTTCCTCCTGGGCGTCATCCAGTTGATGGAAACTCTTTATTACCATGAAAATGTCCTCCTGGGCAGATTGTTACAGGATCAGCGCAAAGGTTCCCGCGGTAATCAGCAAACCGCCGATCACCGCCTTTGGGGTGAGTGGTTCCTTTAAAATGACAAAGGCGAGGATGAGGGTGAGGACAATGCTGAATTTATCAATGGGGGCGACCTTGGAAACGTCTCCGATTTGCAGCGCCCTGTAATAGCAGAGCCAGGAAAGGCCGGTGGCCAATCCGGAGAGAATTAAGAAGATCAGACCTTTCCGGCTGATATCGTGGATTCCCTTCTGCGCCCCAGTGAGAAAAACGATTCCCCAGGCCATTACCAGGACGACGATGGTCCGAATGGCGGTGGCCAGATTGGAATTCACCTGTCCCACCCCGATTTTTGCCAGAATAGAGGTCAGCGCGGCAAATACCGCGGATAAAACCGCATAAATGACCCACACAGAATATCACCTCAATTTGGGATTGCTCAAAATATCCTCTTTTTCAAGTATACCATATTCTCTCCTATGAAACAATCTCAGGGAAAAATTTATTCAAAACTTTAAAGAATATGATAAATTTGGATCAGCTCTCCCTCGTCAAGAGCTTCCCCTTGAAGAATTCCTCCGTTGTGGAGAATGGTTCTGGCGGAACCGATGTTGTCCTTTGCGCAGGTTATCACAACGGGACAGATGCCGCGGCTTTTCATAATGGGCAGCGCCATGGAAAGCATTCTGACAGCATAACCCTTCCGCCGCTCCGAGGGGCGGATTCCATATCCGGAGTGGCCCTCCAGCCCTATATTTTCATACAGCCGGATGCTGATGGCCCCTAAAAGTCTTTCACCACCTATAAAAAAGAACAGTTCCTGTGTCTTTTTCTCTTTCTCCACCCAGGAGAGCCACTGCCCATAGGATACCGGTTCCTTTTGGCCGGAAGCGTATCTCCGGATTGCACCGGGGTTGATCCGCCCGCCAAAGGCCTCCCATTCGTCCATCATCTCTTCATACTGCCTTTTATGTAACATAGAAGGATGAACTAACTGAAACGGCATACGCTGTCGTCTCCTTTTAAAATACGTTCCATTTCCCCCGCTGGAATATCCGTGACCGGCAGGGGCGCGGCGGGGGCTTCTTCGGTAAAGGGCCGGAGAAACTTAATCAGCCAACCCACTCCGTGCCATTCTCCCATTTTGTAGCCCGCGTTATCAAAGATACCGGCGACGGAAAAGCCCATCCTTTGGTGCATTGCCATACTGACAGGGTTAGGCTGGGTGATGCAGGAATAGAGGCTGTAATACCCCTGCCGCTCCAGCAGACAGATCAGGGGCTGATACAGCGCCTTCCCGATTCCCTGTCCCCTGTGGTCCCATTCCACATAGACGGACAGCTCCGCACTCCACTGGTAGGCGGCGCGTTCGTGTTGGGGATGGGCGTAAGCATAGCCCAAAACCACGCCCTTTTCTTCATAGACCAGGTAGGGGAATTTGGGGTAAAACTGTGAGATGCGCCGGGACATTTCCGCCCCGTCCGGAGGCTCATATTCAAAGGTAACAGAAGTTTTTAAAACATAGGGGCGGTAGATTTTGGCCAAGGCGGGGCCGTCATCCGGGCAGGCCATACGAACCATGATAGATCGCTCCTTTTTGAAATGAAAGAAATAGAATTTTGTCGGTGCTATGTGAAAACTCATATGATTCTACCACCATTATACCCCAGTTTTTTTGCGGAATCAACCGAAATGTTTTTTCTAAAAGCTATTGACCTTTCCGTAACGTTATGGTTTATAATAGTAACAGCAGGAAAGGGAGGGAAGCAGCCATGAGGACGGTAAAGGAAATTTCGGATATCACAGGCATCAGTATGCGCACGCTCCGCTACTATGATGAAATCGGACTGCTGAAGCCATCCCGGAAAAGCGAGGCGGGATACCGGCTCTATGACGATAAGGCCCTGGAACAGCTTCAGCAGATTCTGTTCTTCCGGGAGTTCGACGTTCCCTTAAAGGAGATCATGACAGTGATGGAAAACCCCTCTCTGAACAGAAGCCATATCCTGCAAATGCAGCGAAAGATGCTCACAGCCAAAATACAGCGTATGGAGCAGCTGGTAAACAACATCGACCGCATTCTGAAAGGAGACAATCAAATGGACTTTGACAGCTTCCAAAAGAAGGAAATGAAGGAAATGAAAAAGGGCAAGGTACGGGAAATCTACGACAACGGGGACACCCTCGTCATTGTAGCGTCGGACAGGATCAGCTGTTTTGATGTGATCCTCAATAACGAGGTGCCCAAAAAGGGGACAGTGCTGACCCAGATGTCCAAATTTTGGTTTGACCTGACCAAGGACATTGTCCCCAACCACATGCTATCCACCGATACGGCGGATATGCCGGAGTTTTTTCGGCAGGAACGGTTTAACGGAAACACCATGCTCTGCCGCAAGCTGGAGATGCTTCCGGTAGAGTGCATTGTCCGTGGTTACATCACCGGGAGCGCCTGGGAAAGCTATAAGAAAAACGGAACGGTGTGCGGCATCAGCCTTCCCCAGGGCCTGCTGGAATCGGAACAGCTTCCTCAGCCCCTTTATACCCCCTCCACCAAGGCGGAGCTTGGCGAGCATGACGAAAATATCTCTTATGAGCAAAGCATTGGCTATCTGGAGAAACGCTTCCCCGGCAAGGGGGAGGAATACGCGGCAAAGCTGCGTGACTATAGTATTCTGCTGTATCAAAGGTGCGCGGAGTATGCCCGGAATCGGGGGATTATCATCGCCGACACCAAGTTTGAGTTCGGCCTGGACGCAGAGGGAAATGTGGTTGTCGCGGACGAAATGCTGACCCCTGATAGCTCTCGCTTCTGGCCGGCGGAAGGGTATCAGCCGGGACGCACACAGCCCTCCTTTGACAAGCAGTATGCGAGAGACTGGCTGAAGGCCCACACAGACCACAACTGGACCCTTCCCCAGGAGGTTGTGGAACAGACCAAGAAAATCTACCTTCAGGGGTATGAGCTCCTCACAAGGGAGAAGCTGTAATTCGAGCATAGGGAAAGGAAGCGGAGCATACCGGGCCGGTATGCTCCGCAAGTCTTATAGGGCTTTCCGTATTTCCGGCATGGGACCGTTTGGATCTGTCAGATATATCCGTACAACCCCCGCACCGACGCTTCCCCTGACCGGATTACCTGAACCTTGCCCTCAATGGAGCAGGCCAGCTCCCCCAGCGGGGTGATGTCCAGGGCAACCCCCTCCTGAGTTTCCCGGTTCCGGATGATCCGTACCTCCTTTCCAAGGGTGACGCACCTCTCCCTGTATTCCGAGAGCAGGCCCTCAAATCCCTCTCGGCGGTATTTCCCATAGACCTGATCAAAGGCATCCAGAATGGCGCGGGCCGCCGGTTCAGGGGCGTTTGGCGTCTTCTCCCTTCCCACCAGCGCGATTTCCAAGGAAATGGCGTGGGGAAGCCCGGCGGCATCCAGCTCCTCCTGGGTCTGGGTCAGGTTTACCCCTATGCCGCAGACCGCCCCCGCTGCCCCTTCCGGGGTGATGCGGCTTTCACAGAGGATGCCGCACAGCTTCTTTCCCTGACAGATGATGTCGTTGGGCCATTTGACGCCGAACTCCAGGGCGGGATGCAGTTCCTTCAGCCCCCGGCAGACGGCAATCGCCGCCAGAAGGGGCAATATCCCCATGTCCTCCACCGAGGTCCCCCGCAACAGAAAGGAAAGCGCCAGACTGGCTCCAGGGCGGTTCATGGCCTTGGGGTCATCCCCGCCCCACCGGTTGCCCCGGCGGCCCTTTCCCGCTGTCTGGCAGTCGGTGAACACCGCTGTTCCGTGGGAGAAAGCGGGATCGTCCATCCGGTCCTTCAGATAAGTGTTGGTGGAGTCAACCTCTGACAGCCATATCAGGTTGGCTCCGATCCTTTCGTCTGCATTCATTGACTCGTCATTCCTTTCGGATTTACAGTTCTTTCAGCTTGGCGCTGATTCCGTTTTCGGAAATTTCCAGCAGCGCGTAGGTTCCCGAATACCCCAGACTGCCCGGATTGATCACCCACAGCCCGTCATCCTCCTGCCGGAGCAGTTCCTTGTGGGTGTGGCCGAACAAAACCGCCGTCGCGTCCTGGTCCCGCGCGGCGTCCAACAGATATTCCAGCCCTGCTTTCACATGGTACTGGTGCCCGTGGGTCAGCATCAGCCGCAGATCATGGTCCTGATAAATTCTGACAAGCGGCCCCCGGCTGGACCAGTCGCAGTTTCCCGGAACGCCCACCATAGGCAGATTAGGGTAGAGTCCCTGGAGGTCCTCAAATTCCCGCATACCGTCCCCCAAAAACAGAAACCCGTCTGTTTTGGGGTTCTCCAGCAGAATCTGCTCTAACGCGTCAAAGCTACCGTGGCTGTCCGAGGCAACGGCCAGGGTTCGGGGCTGAATGTGGTAACGCAATTTTTAACATCTCCATATCGTTCCCTTGCCGAGCAAGGGCGGTAATTTTTTTTCGATTGCGCGCATATGATGGAGTGTGACCCGTAAAGTCTCCATTTTAACAGGGAAAGAGGGCGCTTTTATGATGAAATCCAATGGAAAGAACCTTCTGCCGGACAGAGTAAACGAGCTGCTGAGGATGGCGGGCAGCGATCCGAAGCTGCAGAACAGCCTCCGGCAGGGGAATATAAACGAGGTGTTGGGCAGTCTGCCCCCTCAGGACGCACAGATGGTGCGGGGAATTCTGAACGACCCCGCCCGCCTCAAGCAGGTTCTGGCCTCTCCAGAGGCACAGCAGCTGATGAAGCAGTTAAAAATAAAGCAATAACGCTCAAAAGCGGAAGGAGGGGAAAAGGATGGAGGATATCAGCGCCAGAATCGGGGAGATCCTCAGCTCACCAGAGCAGATGCAGAATTTGCAGAAGCTGGCGTCCATGCTGGGGCTGGGCGGAGGAGAAAACCCGCCTGCCCCTCCTCCGCCCGGTTCCCCTCCCTCTGGACCGGGACCAGCGGAGGCATCCGCCGGCAATCTGTTTGGAGCTATGGACCCGGCCATGGTTTCCTCTCTGATTGGGCTGGTGAACAGGGCCGGGAAGCTGGAAAAGGAGGACAAGGGAATCGCCCTGCTCCGGGCCTTGAAGCCGCTGCTCAGCGAGGAGCGGGGCAGGCGGGTGGACGACGCGGCCCGGCTGCTGGTTCTGGCACGGATGTTCCCGCTGCTGCGGGAGTCAGGACTGTTGCCAGCCGTAAATCTGTAGCCTGTTCCGCAGTAGGAAGGCCTTTCCGTTGTGAATACAGGCTCCAAGGAAGGGAGAAAGCTTATGCCCACATTGGAACACTGGCACAGTCCCACAGTTCTTTCGGAAAGGGATGTGCTCCGGATGCAGCGGGATGCAGAGCAGCGGGTCCGCAGAATGCAGCAGCAGGCCAACGAGACGGTTCGCCGTGCCGCCGGAAACCTCCCGCCTGCGCTTCCGCCGCCCTTCCCCAAAATGTCCTCCGGGGAAAATTCCTCCGGGAATGGACAAGAGCCCGTTTCCGCTTCCGGCGTTCCCAGGAACGGGGGGAACACACCGTCCCCCCTTCAGGCGCTGCTCCAGGACCAGGACCTGCTGCTGATTTTGGCGCTGCTGATTCTGCTGCGGGCGGAGAAAGCAGACCTTCCGCTGCTGCTGGCCGTGGGATATCTGCTGCTGTGAAGAATGCCCAGAACAGCGGTTATGCGTTTTCGGCGGTCCGGCTGTAGTGTCTGGCCACCACGGGAATCAGCAGATAAGCGGCAGCGGCGGCGCATACCGCGCATACGCCAAAGACAGAGAAGGCCGTCCGGCTGCCTCCCACATCCACCAGCCTGCCCATCAGGACAGGGCCGAGGGTCATGCCAAAGCCGTACACCGCCTGGAAAAAGCCCATGGCGGTAGATTTCTTTTCCGGCTGTACATATTTGATGCACCCTGCCAGCAGCATGGAGAACAGCGTGGCATTGGCAAAACCGCCGAAAATCTGGGCGGCGTAGATGACATAGATATTGGACGCATAACCCACGCTGACACAGTAAATGGTCATCACCAGGAACGCCGCCGGGATGATTTTCCGTTCCCCCAGCCGGTTGGCCAACTTATGCCCGACAAACATGGCGGCCAGTATCTGGAAGATGGTGAACAGGGAGGAGGAAAAGCCAATCTGGGCGGCGGAGGCCCCCAGACCCCTTGTCACCTCGGAGGTAAAGGAAAAGGCCGTGGCCTGGAGAATCATCTGCTGGACGACGGCCAGCCCGGCGGGGAGCAGCACCCCCACCTCTCCGAAGGTTTTCAGCAGGGCGGAGAACTGGACGGGCTTCCGTGTGACCTTGACGTCCTTGACAAACAGTGCCAGCCCCACCGCGATAAAGCCTGTAACGCAGCTCATCAGCAGGGGGGCGCGGTAGCCGAACAGGTTGGCGGTGACGCTCCCCAACACAAAGGCCAGAAGCTTGCCGGTGTTGTTGCAGGCGTTGATGGCTGCCATGGCCTTGGTCCCCTCAGAGGCGGGGTAGTAGCCGGAGTACATCACTGTAAACCCCACCCAGGTGGAGGCCGCCACCCCGGCCAGCACCCGGAAAAAGAACATCAGGACAATATTCTGCGTCAGATATAACCCCAGAGAGGAAACCGTGGTAAAAAAGCACCCGCCAATGACAATCAGGCGGTACTTGCTTTTGACATCCGCGAAAATCCCCAGGGGGACGCGGATGCACATCTGGGTAAAGCCGTAGCTGCCCACCAGGAAGCCAATGACTGTGGCGGTAAGTCCCAATGTCTTCAAATAAGGGGTGAAAAAGGGGACGTGGCAGTATTCAGAGGCCCAGAAAAAGACAGTGACAATTCCCAGGATACTGCGGCTTTTTTTCAGCTGCTGATCGGTTTCTGACATAAACTCATCTTCTTTCTGTAAGACACGGCGCGGGCGCCGGACAGATTTACATGGCCCTGACCTGCTGTCAAGGCCGTTTCTTCCAGTATATCAGAAACAACCGGACTTTACTATAGGCCAGTCCGGCTATTTTTATTGTTTTTTGGACCGTTTTTACGCCAGCCCCAGGGAAAGCTTCCAGCACAGCACCCGCTGGGAGGCGCTCTCAATCTGCCCCTCCGTCAGCTTCCCCTCCTCCAGGGCCTTCAGCACCTCCGGAATCTGCCGGACGTAATCGGTGGAGATCAGCAGGTCGTTTCCCGCCTGGATTGCCTGTACTGCGGCGCTGTCTGTATACTGCGCAATCGCGCCCATGGAGAGGTCGTCGGTCATGATAACGCCCTCAAACCCCAGTTCCTCCCTTAAAATGCGGTGTACCTCCGGGGAGAGGGAGGCCGGACGGTCCGGGTCCATCTCAAAGACAATGTTGTGGGAGACCAGCACACCCCCGGCCCCCGCCTCTATTCCAGCCTGGAAGGGGAGAAAGTCGGAGCTTTCAAAGGTCTCTATGGGGCGGTAGTCATAGGCGATCCCCGTATGGGTGTCCAGATTATTCCCGTAGCCGGGAAAGTGCTTGAGGACACAGCCAATCCCCTCCCGGTTCATCGTCCGGACCACAATGTCCGCATAGTTGGCAGTCTGGGCCGCGTCCTGCCCCAGGGTGCGGTCATAGATAAAATCCAAGGGAGAGGTGGAAACATCGCAGACAGGGGCGAGGTTTACATTGACCCCCAGGGAGAGCAGCAGACGGCTCTTTTCCTCCGCGTCTTCAGCAATGGCGGACATACCGCCGCTGCTGTAAAGTTGCTGGGGGGATGGGAACCGTGCGGACCGCAGAAGGGGATTGAAGCTGATCCGCGTCACCCTTCCCCCCTCCTCGTCCGCCCCGATGAGCAGGGGGATTTGGGACGCTTCCTGAAAGGCGGCGATCTTCTCCGCCGTCTCGTCAAAGGTCAGTCCTTCAAAATCCCGCGCGAACATCAAAATCCCGCCGGGATGGTATGCTTCGATTATTTCCGCAACCCCCTGATCGGGACAGCGGATGAAAAACAACTGTCCCGCCTTTTCCTCTATACTCATAGTGGAGAGAATTTCCTTTGCCCGGACCTGGTACTCCGCCCAGAGGGGCGGCTTTGCAATCAGCGTCAGGGAACAGACGGAGTAAGGCTCCTCGTTTTCTTCCAGATATTCCGCTTCGATCACCGCTCCCTCCTGTATCATATCCTGGTCCCCTGGGAAGCCGGACAGGGACAGGCGAACCTCTTTGGCGGCTTCGTTGGATATGGTAAAGCTTCCGTCCTCCTCCCAGTGGACAACGCCCTGCACGGTTTTGGTCTCCGGGGGTGAGGGCGGGGAAGACGAAACGCTCAGGCTGGAAGAGGACGGCTGGACAGTCGGGGCCTGCTCCGCCGGCTCCCTCCGGCACCCAAACAGTGCCAGAAGCATCGCCGCGGTCAGCATCCCTGCCCGCAAAAGACGTCGGTCTGTCATAACAAGTGTTCCTCCCGCCACTGGGCGATGGCCGCGGCCAGAACTGCTTCTACTCCTTTAACGATTGTCTCCAGCGGCATGGAAGGGGAAACGGGGCTGGAACGCTCCCCGCCAGCGTCCTCTTCCTGGGCCTTGGCCAGCTTTTCCGCCTGCTCCGGAAGGTAGGGCACATGGAGGAACAGGGATTTCATCTCCGGAAAGCGGGTCGCGCCCAGGTGCAGCGCCCCGTACAGGACATGGTTGCACAGGTACGCCCCCGCCGAAAAGGAATACCGGTTGGGAATCTTTAGCTCGTCCAGGGCCTCCTTCATTTTCCGGTAGGGGAGGTTGGAGAAATAGGCCGCCGGGCCCTCTGGGAAGATGGGGGTATCCTGGAGGACAAGCCCATCGTTGTCCGCGCCCTTGGCCTCGCACAGGTTAATCCCCACCCGCTCCAGGCAGAGGGCGTCCCGTCCTCCGGCCTGACCGGTGAGGAGGAGGATATCCGGGCGGTATTGCTCTGCCAGGGCCTCCAGGCAATCCAGCACAGCGAACCATTTGACGGGCAGCTCGGCGCGGTGGATTGGCGCATGGCCGATTTCCTCCGGCAGCCGGGAGACGGCCAGCCAGGAGGGATTGACCGTCTGCCCGCCAAAGGGCTGAAACCCCGTCACAAGGACGGAGGGAAAAGCTTTTGTCATAGAAAATCTTCCTTTCGTGGGGAGATGGGGAATTTGGGATATTGGGTTAATTATAGCACAGATTGGCTGTAAAACAAATAGGGGGATGGGGAGCGGACTGTTAAACCGTTTGTTTTTTGCGGATGTTGATACTTCAGGGCATTCCGGCTCTATGACAAAGGCTTTTCGATAAAATTGTCCGAAAGGCGGGACTCATCCAGAAATAAATTACCATATCCTGTTTGCCGCGTAGATGGCTGTACCGATTGTCCCAGGCTGTTAAAGTAAAAAAGTTAAATAATACACTTGGTGTTCTTTTGCTTTGGAGGCAAAGCGGGAATAGCGGTCTATCTGTCCCCATTGATCCCCGGCATAGATTTTTACCTCAATCGGATAACAAATATCGTTTCCCCGAATCAGAAGGTCTATGCGGCCATAATCATCATCTGTCTGTTTCTCAATTGTGTATTCACGGTAAACCGAAACACTTTCGCAATAAGGCTTATGAAGCACTATTTCAAAAAAAGCCCGCAGAAATCGATCCCCCATTCCGTGACAGCCATTAGGAGAAAGAAGTTCATAAAGCAGGCGGCAATGTGTATTTACCTCATCTGTCTCCAGATTCAAAATGGAAAAGATATTAAAATTTTCTCCCAGTGTTGGCGGACACTCTTTTTTCAATTTTAAAATCGCTGCTGCATAATCCAATAGTTGAATAGAGGAGAAATCATTCATTTAAATCATCCCTTTGCTCTAAATTATCTCATACCAAAAAATATTTTATCTTTGTGAACTGCCTTTTTCATATATTTCAGCAATCTGCGCAAAAGACTTCCCAAGCTCTTCCCGCAGTTCTGACGGTTTCAGAACTTCCACTCAAAGTTAAATATTTTTTGCCCATATTAAGTAGAACTCGATGTATTTGCGCAAAAAAATCACCGTGCGTTTTGTTCAATTTTTTCAAGAACGGATTCCAGTATCCGAAGTTCATCTTCCGGGATATCCACAAACAGGGCCATCATATATTGGTCGATCCGCTTGGAGATTTCTTCTCTCATAGCTAACGCTTTTCCTGTAGGAATTAAGCGGCTGTAACGCCCGTCAAAATCAGCGGCCTTTCGGCAGATGTAGCCATCGCGCTCCAGATTATTGAGCAGACTCACCACTGACGAATTGCGAATGGAGAGAAAGCCCTCCACGTCTTTTGGGAACACATCGCCCTGTTCCACGCGCAGCATGATATATTCCAAGGTAAGGGCCTGGATGCTTGTCAGCGGCAGGTCCTCAGAATAGGCCGCAAAGCGGACATTCATCAGCCGGTGCTGCCACGGTCTGTAGAAACTCTAAAATGACTTTGGGGACTGCCGTCCCCATTTGTATCCTCGTACCTGGATCGAAGCGCCTTTCACTCAATGGTTTTTCCTCTATTTTTTGGAAGAAGCTATGCTTTCCGGGGAAGAGGTGCTTTCCACAGAAGAGGACGAGAGCGCCTCCTGCGAAGTTCTACAGCCTGAAAATAGGCGAAAACAAAGCAGCATTGCCTTTTTTCATCGTACAAGATCTCCTTTGCAAAAATTCAAATGGGATAGCATTCGTGTAATCGCAAATACAAAAATGTCCAATGCTTTTGGAGATATAAGTAAAATTACCAGTAGGCATAATTTCTCACCTGTTTTTTGATGCTCAAAAAGCATAATCGTTTATAAAAACTAAGTATTGGACATATTGATCCGCTTCTATTACAATAGGGTCAGAAATCTCAGGAAAGGAATGATCCCATGAAAGCAATACTCTTATCTAGTCTTCTTGTGCTCTCCCTGCTGGCGGGGTGTGGGACGCAGGCTGCAACCTCCTCCAGCTCGGTACCAGAAACAACTCCTCCTATCACCTCCGCTGCACCGTCCCAAGAAGTGATAGCTGCTCCATCAGAATCATCGGAAAGTACAGTGCCTTTGCCGCTCTCCGATAAGGTGGTGAGAATCACCTCTCAAGGGAATACCACTACCTTCCAGCTGTATGATACCACTGCTGCTACGGAGTTTTATGAGCAGCTCCCTCTGGAACTGGAACTTTCCGACTTTGCCGGGGCGCAGTGGATGTTCTACCCGCCCCAGCGGCTGAATGTCAGGCCGGAAGAAGCCTACCACGATGGCAAGAAGGGTGAACTCAGCTATTACGAACCATGGGGCGATGTATTCATGCTCCACCAGGATTTCCACTCCGGGGACGATATGCACCGCCTGGGGATATGCCTTGGCGGAGTAAACGGGATTAGTGCCATGTCGGGAGTTGCCGTGATCGAAAAAGAAGTTCCCGATAAGGCGGCTCCCTCCCAGCCAGAGGTAACTGGGCCAACTGGGGAAACGATCATCACCGTACAGAGCGGCGATATTGTCATCCCCTTTGCCCTGAGTGACAGCCAGGCGGCCAAAGACCTGTTGGCCCAGCTTCCGCTGGAAATTGAGGTAGAGAATTTCAGCAGCAACGAAAAAATCTTCTATCCACCAGAAAAACTGGACACCACAAACGCCCCCATAGCGGAGAGTGGCACCGGTACTCTGGCTTACTACGTCCCTTGGGGGGATGTGGTCATGTTCTATGATAGCTTTAGCTCCAATGGGAGCTTATACCAGCTTGGTAAGGCTGTTTCCGGGGCGGAGCAGATCGGCGGGCTTTCGGGAACGATACGCATCACCGCAGGCGCGCTGGAACCCAGCGAAACCGCGCCGGAGCAGACAGGAACAGAAGGAGTGACCGAAAACACCATGAAAATTCAGGCAGGAAACATCACCTTTACCGCCACCCTGGCGGACAATTCTTCGGCGGCAGCCTTAAAGGAGCTGCTGGCTCAGGGGCCGCTGACCATCCAAATGAGCGATTACGGCAACATGGAGAAGGTAGGTCCCATCGGCCAGAGCCTCCCCAGAAACGATACCCAGACCACCACCGGCCCCGGAGATATTATCCTCTATCAGGGCAATTCGCTGGTGATTTATTATGACACTAACTCCTGGAACTTCACCCCCATCGGCAAAATCGAGGGCGTGACACAGGAGGAGCTGCTGGCGGCGTTGGGGAACGGCAGCGTCTGCGTGACCTTCTCGTTGGACTAAAAGGGAAAGGGGAACAGAAATTTGCAGTGCTACTACAATATAAATATGGTTAATATCCCTTACAGCCAGTAAGGAATTACCCATCTTGTTGCTTAAGCTGTATAATGATGGAGCAATCGGTATATCGT
>JAAWRH010000013.1 GCA_022800935.1 Oscillospiraceae bacterium | reverse complement strand
GGACATGCTGCTGGTGGCGATGGAATATTGGTATGAGAAGCGGACCTACGAACAGATTGCGGCGAGCTACAAGCTGGCAGCCAGCAATGTGTGCCGGTCAATTAAGTGGATTGAAGAGGTGCTTGCTAGAGACGGGACTTTTCAAGTGTCATTGCAGTTAAATAAAAATACAGGGAAAATTGTTGAGCCGACTCTGAATTATTTAGAGGATACATTACAGGTTTAAAAATGTATATGGAGATTGGAACGTTTATATTGAGCATAACGAATCTATTATATTGAAGTCAACAAGCAGTTGGAGGATATATATGAAAGGCATAATTCTTGCTGGAGGTTCTGGGACGCGTTTATATCCGTTGACAAAGGTGACGAGCAAGCAACTCTTACCAGTCTATGATAAGCCGATGATTTACTATCCAATGTCTGTGCTGATGCAGGCAGGTATTCGGGATATTCTTATCATCTCTACACTGCAGGATGTACCTCGATTTAAGAACTTGTTAGGTGATGGACAGCAATTTGGTGTAAACCTTTCTTATGCAATTCAACCGTCTCCTGACGGTCTAGCTCAGGCGTTTATTATTGGTGCAGACTTTATTGGAAAAGATACTGCGGCTATGGTATTGGGCGATAACATCTTTGCTGGTCATGGCCTTAAGAAACGTTTGCAGGCTGCTGTAGAGAATGCGGAACAAGGCAAGGGCGCTACAGTGTTCGGCTATTATGTGGATGATCCGGAGCGGTTTGGTATTGTGGAATTCGATAAGAATGGACGTGTGGTTTCTATTGAGGAAAAGCCTGTCAAACCTAAGAGTAACTACTGTGTGACGGGACTGTATTTTTACGACAATCATGTAGTGGAGTATGCAAAGAGCTTGAAACCCTCAGCCCGTGGGGAGTTGGAGATTACAGACTTGAATCGCATCTATCTGGAGAAGGACAATTTGAATTTGGAGCTGCTTGGTCAGGGTTTTACTTGGCTAGATACAGGAACCCATGAGAGCCTTGTAGATGCCACGAACTTCGTCAAAACTGTGGAACAGCATCAGCATCGGAAGATAGCATGCCTAGAAGAAATTGCATATCTCAACGGCTGGATTAGCGAAGAAAATATGCTGTCAGCTTATGAGACATTAAAGAAAAGTCAGTATGGTCAGTATCTCAAGGATGTGCTTGATGGAAAATACATGGAGCATCTTTATTGAAAGAGGAAAAACACATGAAAAAGTATCTGGTGACGGGCGGTGCAGGTTTTATCGGTTCCAACTTTGTTTACTATATGCTAAAAAAGTACAGGGATATCCAACTTGTTAATTTGGACAAGCTGACCTATGCGGGAAACTTGGAAAACTTAAAAGACGCAGAAAGAGATTCACGACATATCTTTGTGCAGGGGAACATTTGCGATAAAGAACTGATCTCCAACTTGTTTGAGAAATATAGTTTTGATTATGTAATAAACTTTGCGGCGGAATCCCATGTAGACCGCTCCATCACGAATCCAGAGATTTTTGTCCAAACCAATGTTATGGGGACAGTGAACCTGCTCCAAAGGGCAAAAGAAGCATGGTATGACACAGCTTCTAAAACATGGAAAGACGGAAAAAAGTATCTTCAGGTGAGTACAGATGAAGTTTATGGAGCGTTGGGGGATGAAGGATATTTTACAGAAAAAACGCCGTTATCCCCACATAGCCCATACTCTTCCTCAAAAGCGAGCGCGGATCACTTTGTAATGTCGTTTCATGATACCTATGGTATGCCGGTCAATATTACCCGCTGCTCCAATAATTATGGCCCATACCAGTTCCCGGAAAAGCTGATCCCGCTGATGATTAACAATATGAGACACCATAAGCAGCTTCCGGTGTACGGCGATGGTATGCAGGTTCGGGATTGGTTATATGTTGAGGATCACTGCAAAGCGATTGATACGGTGGTAAACGGCGGGAAGAGCGGTGAAATATACAATATCGGCGGACATAACGAGCATCCCAATATTTTTATAATAAAGACAATTATTGAGCATCTGCACAATAGATTGAAGGATGATGGCATTTCCGAAGATCTGATAAAACACGTTGAAGATAGGCTGGGACATGATAGGAGATATGGGATTGATCCAACCAAGATAAAGAATAATCTTGGTTGGTATCCGGAAACGCCTTTTGAAAAAGGAATTGTACAGACAATAAATTGGTATCTGGAACATGAAGAGTGGTTAAGTAATGTGACAAGCAGGAACTATCAGAAATACTATGCGGAAATGTATAGCTCCAAAGTTGAGGGATAACGATGAAGTTTTTTGTAACCGGTGTAAATGGACAGCTTGGCTATGACGTGATGAATGAGTTAGCAGCAAGGGAATATGAAGGGATTGGAAGCGATATTACGCCTGAATATTCCGGCATTATTGACAGTCCTGCTATAAGTTCATCTTACATACGACTTGATATAACAGACAAAAAAGAAGTTGAAAAGGCGATTGCAGAGGTCAATCCAGACGCGGTTATTCACTGTGCAGCCTGGACGGCGGTAGATGCAGCAGAAGATGAGAATAATATTGCTCTGGTAAGGAAAGTCAACGCTGACGGTACAAAGAATATTGCTGATATATGCAAAAAACTTGACTGCAAAATGACCTATATCAGCACTGATTATGTATTTGATGGACAAGGTACAAAACCCTGGAAACCGGATTGCGGAAACTTTAAGCCGCTTAATGTCTATGGACAGACCAAGCTAGAAGGCGAATTGGCAGTTTCTAGCACATTAGAGAAATATTTCATTGTTCGCATTGCCTGGGTGTTTGGTTTGAATGGGAAGAATTTCATAAAAACAATGATTCATGTCGGAAATACGCAGGATGAGGTAAAAGTAGTAAATGATCAGATCGGAACTCCTACATATACGCTGGATTTAGCAAGGCTGTTGGTAGATATGAATGAAACAGATAAATATGGATATTACCATGCTACTAATGAGGGCGGATATATTAGCTGGTATGACTTTTGCTGTGAGATATACAGACAATATGGTTTAAATACTAAGGTGATCCCAGTGAGTACAGAAGAATATGGATTAAGCAAAGCTGCCCGTCCCAAAAACAGTAGATTGGATAGAAGTAAATTGTCAAGGTCAGGATTCAGGCCGCTTCCAGACTGGCAGGATGCGGTGAGCAGGTATTTGAAGGAGGCAAAGCTGTAATGGGACAGATTCAAGTTGAAAAGAATGTTGGAGGGATTGAAGGGCTATGTGTGATCTCTCCAACCATCCATGAGGACAGCCGGGGATACTTTATGGAAACATACAGCCAGAGGGATTTAGAGGAGAATGGCATATATATTACGTTTGTTCAGGACAACCAGTCGATGTCAACAAAGGGGGTATTGAGGGGGCTTCATTTCCAAAAAAATTATCCTCAAACAAAACTGATGCGAGTCATAAAGGGGGCTGTTTTTGATGTAGCTGTTGATATAAGGAAGGATTCGCAAACTTTCGGGAAATGGTATGGAATTGAGCTGACAGAAGAAAACAAAAAACAATTTCTAGTCCCAAAAGGGTTTGCACATGGATTCCTGGTGTTAAGCGATATTGCTGAGCTCTGTTATAAGTGTGATGATTTTTATCATCCTAGCGATGAAGGCGGCATTGCTTGGAATGACCCGGAGATTGGGATTGAGTGGCCAGGAGTTGTGGGAGAATACCAGAAAACAGCTTCAGATGAAGGATACCTTTTAAATGACAGAAGGTTTAATCTCAGCGATAAAGATCGGAAGTGGCTGGGGTTAAAAGAAACATTTAAATTCTAAATAGAGCTTTTGGTAGTTATGAAACTTCGTTTATGTAAGCAGATTAGTAAAGGATTGGATACGGGTATTGTCTGCTGATCAATTAAGTGAATTGAGAATGTATTGGAGAAATTAAATAGAAGTGCAGTGAAAATATGTGAAGTAAACCGGAAAAGTTTAAGAGGAAATATTACTGCTATGAAGTAGCATTATTATGAAGTTGAAGGGAATTAACCATAAATGAGTTATATAGTATTCGGGGGCTCAGATTTCATAGGCACACATTTAATCCATTTACTTAACAAGGAAGTATTGCATGCAGGAGATAAGATTTTTGACTGCGATATTGTGATGCCAGGGGAAGAAGGTGTTGTCCCTGGAATTGTCGAGAAAATTGATAATGTTGAATATGTGCGGATTGACGTTCGTAAGCCAATCAGCCTAAATTTCACTCCCACCCCTGATGATATTATTTTCAACTTGGCGGCGGTACATAGAACCCCCGGACACCAGGACGAAGAATATTTTGAAACCAACATTCGGGGTGCAGAGAATGTAACGGCTTTTTCAGAACAGTATGGAATCAACAAAATTGTATTTATAAGCTCAATAGCCCCATAGCGAGGATATTAGGACCGTTTGGAGGCAAAAAAGTGGGAATTCATCCGGCCAGGGTGAAAAAGTTGATGGTGTCTACCAATATCAGCGGGAGGAAAATGGCACAAACAAATTATATCTTTCATTATACTTTAGAGGAATCTATTCGAGATTGGTTTGAGGATTGTAATCGAGAAGGTTTAGTTTGAGTAAGTTGGAAGGATCAGTATAAATGAAAAAAATCCGTATCCTGCATATTACACAATCTGTTGGTGGAGTACTGCGATATATTCAAATGTTGCTGAAATATATGGATAAAGAGAATTTTGAAAATATAATTTTGTGTTCATTTGAAGCAAAACCAGAAGATTATAAAGACTTTGTTATCGCGTTTGAACAGATAGAAATGAAACGGGAAATTTCTTTTTCTGATTTAAAGGCAATAAAACTTGTTAGACAAGTTATTAAAAAATATAATCCAGATATTATTTATGCACACAGCAGCAAAGGCGGGGCAGTTGCAAGGTTAGCCGATATAGGATTGAAAAACAAGTGTGTTTATAACCCACATGGCTGGGCATTTAATATGCACTGCTCAAGACAAAGGCAGAAACTATATATAATGATTGAGAGATTGGCAGCCCGTTTCTGCGATAAAATTATCTGTATTTCAGAATTTGAAAAGCAGTCTGCCGTGGAGAAAAAAATATGTAAAAAAGATAAGTTACAAGTAATATTAAATGGAATTGACATAGAAGGATATGAAAAAGCACCTCACAACCAGATTACACGAACTTCTTTGATGATTCCTGAAAACGCTTTTGTAGTCGGTATGGTTGGGCGTATCTGTCCTCAAAAGGCACCAGATGTGTTTATTAAAGCAGCAAAAAAGATAAAGGAGGTCGTTCCAAATTCCTTTTTTATCATTGTAGGTGATGGCAAAAAAGAAGATATAATAAACTATGCAAGGCAAAATGGATTTATAGATTCACTCCTTATTACAGGTTGGGTTGAAAATCCTATGAGTTATATAGAACTCTTTGATGCTGCGGTTCTTCTTTCCAGGTGGGAGGGATTCGGTTTGGTTTTACCGGAATATATGTTAGCCCAAAAGCCCGTTGTTGCAACCTCTGTTGATGCAATACCATCTATCATAAAGAATACTGTGAATGGACTTTTAGTTGAGCCGGAGAATATAACTCAGGCTTATGAAGCACTACTTAAACTTCATCAGGATAGTTTACTAGCTGAAAAATTAGTCAGGGCTGGAATTAAAGATGTACATACAAGATTTGATATTAAAAGAGTAGTTAAGGAACATGAAAACCTATTTAACAAACTTATGGAAAACTAGTAAACTGCAATTACGAAATAAGGGAGTAGTATGAAGAACATATTGATTACAGGTGGGGCAGGTTTTATTGGTTCTGAAGTTATCGAACAACTAAATGAGTATGGTGGATACAACATCACTGTTGTCGATTGCATGTCAAAGCAGGTTCATGGAAAGAACTGGGAACAATCATATTTGTATAAGAAAATTGAGGGAAAATGCGATTTTATCAAAGCTGATGTGAAAGATTTTGATGTAATCAGGGATGTAGTTACTTCAGCAGATTGCATTATTCATTTAGCCGCTGAAACCGGTACAGGCCAATCAATGTACCAGATTAATCAATATAATGAAGTCAATATTATGGGGACATCTAATATTCTGCAAGCAATTTCCAGCTCCGGAAAAGACAGTAAGGTTAAGAAGATTATTCTTTCTTCTTCTCGTTCTGTATATGGCGAGGGCAAGTATAGGTGCCCACATTGCGGAATTGTCTATCCGTCTGCAAGGAAAAAAGAGAAGATGGTAAATGGGGATTTCAATATGTACTGCGAAACCTGTGGGGAAAAACTGACTTCTGAGCCGACCACAGAAGACAGTACAATCAAACCGAATTCTCTCTATGCCTTTACAAAGTACACACAGGAAAGAATGCTTCAAACTATGTGTCCAGCTCTTGGTGTGAATTATACCATTTTCCGTTTTCAAAATGTTTATGGTGTTGGACAGTCTCTGAAGAATCCCTATACCGGAATACTTTCCATCTTCTCAACGCTCCTTCTTGAAAACAAATCAGTTAATATTTTTGAAGATGGCTTAGAGAGTAGAGATTTTATCAATGTAAAGGATATTGCTTCGGGTGTTATTGCATCTATAATGGAAGAAAAGAGCAATGGTGAGATTATCAATCTTGGCAGTGGTGTAGGAACAAGCGTTATCGAGATTGCTGAATTTTTAAAAAAGACGTACAAGAGTTTAAGCGATATAAACATTACTGGAGATTTCCGTATCGGTGACATTGCACACAACGTAGCTGATGTTCAGAAGGCAAAGGATATTCTTGGCTTTAAACAGACGGTTTCCTTGGAAGAAGGCTTGAGAGATTTCTGTGCCTGGGTTATTGGACAGGATAAAGATAACAGTGGATACGAGACATCACTGAATGAAATGGAAAAAGCAGGAATGTTTGTGAGGAAGAATTGATTGACTTGTAATAACACCACAAGCATAGCAGATGAAAACTATATGAAGCTGTTGGGTGATTTTATATGGCAAAACAAAAAAAAATTGAGTCTATTATAATAGGAATTGTGGCTCTATATAGACCGAAGCCAGATGAAATTGCAAATATAGAAAAATATGTTGAAGGATTGGATTATTGTTATTTGGCAGATGACTCTGGTGAGGATAATACTTCTGTTTTCAGGGATTTTATTGATAGGTATAAGGATAAAATCGAATATTATGCAAATGAAAAAAATTTAGGATTATGTGCATCCGTTAATAAAGGCATTAGTAAAGCAATGGAGAAAGGCGCTGACTGGGTGCTTATCATGAACCCAGATGGAACTTTCTCAAATGATGCTTTGAGAATTTATAGAAACTATATTGGTTACACTGCCACAAATGACGTAGCGATAATTGCCCCAACATTTAATATTGCCAGGCACCCGCGTCAGGCTGGAGTTGGAAGCCGAGAAATTAAGTATGCGGATATGACAGGTTGCTTGTATAACATGAGCATCATGAAGAAAATAGGAATGTACGACACAAAGACCTATTTTTATGGACTTGATACAGAATATTGTATGCGTGTAAAAAAACTGGGCTATAAAATTATTGAATGTTCAGAGGCTGTTCTTAATCATAACCCTGCCGAGACAAGAGAGTTAAAGTTTTTTGGTAAGAGCGTTTTTGCCTATGGTTTTGACCCGCCAAAAAGATTTTATTATCAATTTCGGACATCTTATTACATACATCAACTATATGGATTAACTTGGAATGATTTCTTTATGCTTTATAAATATCTTAAAGTAGTGCTTCTTTTTGAAAATAAAAAGGAATACTTTAAGGCTATAGGTAAAGCAATAAAGGATGCAAAGAGAGGATATTATGGAAAATAATTTTCGAGAATTGATCTTTGCAATGGTGAGGAGATAAACTGATGGAAACTGAACAATACGAGCGCAATTTGATATATTTGAATGAAAAACGTCTTGAAGTAACGAATAGTAGAGAATATTTTTGGGGAAAGAAGCTATTAAAGTATGGAAATTATTTCAAACAACTTAGATTTAGAAGTGCTATAAAAGAATTTAGCCATGATGTTTACGCTTATTTTAATAAAAAAGTTGATATTCATAAGATTATTGACTTTTCGCAAGGCGCGATAACCTCATTCAAGAAAAAAGTGGTAGTGTATACATCTATCTACGGAAGCTACGACTTGATCTTGGAGCCGTTAACTGTCGATAGTAATTGTGAATATTTTATTTTTACTGATCAGAAGGTGGCAAGCAATTCGGTTTGGAAATTAGCAGACGATTCAAAGATGCCTAAAGAATGTGATACTCCCGCAAAAAAGAATAGATATGTAAAGATGTTCCCTCACAAATTTTTTGATTGTGATTATTCCATTTATCTTGATGGTAATCTGCAAATTGTTGGTCATCCATCTTTGTTAGTTCAAAGAGAAATTGAAACATGTTTAACTGGCATAGAAATGCATCTTGCTCCACGTGAAAATTGTATTTATGAAGAAGCGAAGACAGTATGCCATGTCGGAAAAATTAATAAGTCAGAAATGAACCAGGTACTTAAAATGTACAAGGAAAATGGGATGCCGAGGCATTTTGGTATGTGTGAATGTAATGTTATTGTACGAAATCATAATAACGACAATTATCAAAAAATAATGGAAAATTGGTGGGAGTTATATTTACAAGGAGTAAAAAGGGATCAGCTGTATTTTACATATGTTATTTATAAACAAGGTTATCAATTTTCTGATATTATCAATTTTGGGGCTTCAGTTAATCAAAATCCACTTTTTTTGAGGAAAGAGCATAAATGAGCAATTTTAGTTCATTGAAAGCAGCTTTAATTAAAGTTGAGAAGACAAGGGTATAATCGGAATGTAGTAGAACGTGTTATAGACTCAAATTACTGAATCAAAAACTATAATTTCAATGAATCTTTTCGTAAATATAGTGTTTGGATTTGAGGGTAATTGTATGGATGTATTAGGAGTATTAAAAAAAGGTTTTCGGTTTATATTTGATAAGGATTATAGATTTTTGGCAAAGGCCAAAATGGGAATATATGATAGTATGTATGATGAGGAATATCTTAAGCGCTTTTTCAAAGCATGTCTAGGCAGAGATTTAAATCTTGTATCCCCAAAATCTTATAATGAAAAGCTTCAGTGGTTGAAATTGCATGATCGTAGTCCGAAATACGTAATTATGGTGGATAAATATAAAGTAAGGGATTATATAACTAAAATGCTTGGAGAGGAATATTTAATACCACTTCTTGGCGTGTGGGAAGATCCAAGTGATATCAACTTTGATGCTTTGCCAAATCAGTTTGTCTTAAAATGCAATCATAACTCTGGGCTTGGGATGTGTATTTGCAAAGATAAGTCAACATTAAATATAAAACATACAAGAAAAAAGCTGAAAAAAGGCATTGAACAAGATTATTATTTGTTTGAAAGAGAATGGCCATATAAGGATGTACCTCGAAAAATTATTGCAGAGAGATATATGGGACAAATAGATGATTATAAGTTTTTTTGCTTTAATGGCGTAATAGATTCTGTGATGGTGTGTAAAGAGCGTGACAAAGGATATCCTAAGTTTATTTTCTATGATAAGGATTGGAATAGGCTATATTATCAATACTACGAACCATCTAAGGAATATGAAGAAAAAAAACCAGAAAAATATGATGAAATGAAGAAGATTGCTGAAAAGTTGTCGAAAGGATATCCACATATTCGTGTTGATCTATATTTGATTGATAACCATGTTTATTTTGGGGAGCTTACATTATATAACCAATCAGGGTTTGATACGGATATCACATACGAGACTGATTTAATGTGGGGTGAAAAACTTATACTTCCAAATGGGACAACATAATGTTAATATCTTTTCTCTTGCATGTTTTTTGTGTTGCTAGTGGTGCAATGATAAACTCCAAATATAGAAGATATATTTCTCACACCCCAGTAACGGGGTTTCATAGGTGTCTATAATATGCTTGCAATTCCACTACTTATGCCCGGATACGTATTCAGTAGAATTTGCACATATTTGATGCGATATCCTTTATCCTCTGGGAAATATCCTTCAATTTCCCAGAAGGACGTGCCACCACGATGAAACTTAAATAAAGATACAAAATCTATGGGTAAGGAGAAAAGTTTATGTCTTCTTTAAAAAAGAAAATAAAAACAACAGCTACTGATTACATGGATAGTATTAGACATATATGTGCTAAAAGAGCAGAGATAAGAAAATACGAAGATGCACGTCGTAAAGCTATTTATGAAAGCATTACCCTCACGGTTGAGCAAAAACATGAGATTGATGATTTATATGTCAAAAATTACGGCTCAAAGATTCCCTATACGTGGCATCAGCATTTCACAGCTTTTACCAGAAACTTTGATCCTGCATATATTCCTGAAACTCTCTATATTCCAGAATTTGAGCATTACATGAACTTGGATAAAAGTTATGTACATGTGTTTGAAGATAAGAATGTTTTGTCTCGCATTGCTGGATGGGGGGGGGGTAAAAACACCAGAGATTATTCTTACCTGCATATGCGGTATATTTCAGGATACTGAAGGCAGGGAGATTCCTATTGTGGATGTAATAAGTTTTCTATCTGATACAGGTGAAGCTTTTGCAAAGCCAAGCGTTGAGTCAGGTAGCGGGAGAGGTTGTACCCTTGTATGCTTTCAAAATGGCATTGATATATTGAGTGGTAAATCTGTGCAGGAGATTTTAGTCTCTTTGGGAAACAATTTTGTTATACAAAAAAGGATACATTGCCATGAGTCTATATCGACAATTTACGCAGAAAGCGTTAATACATTTAGGGTTATAACATATAGATGGAAGGATAAGTATTATCATATGCCAATTACTATGCGTATTGGGCAGGGGGGGAAGTATCTTGATAATGCACATGCGGGTGGAATGTTTATTGCTATAGATGATGATGGTACTTTGCATAAAACTGCAAGAACAGAATTTAAAACAGAATATACTGCACATCCAGATACAGGTGTTGTTTTTGATGGCTATAAAATTGATCTGTTGCCTAATGTAATTGAGGCCGCAGAAAGAATGTGCTTAATGGTTCCACAAGTAGGAAGTATTAATTGGGATTTTACGATTGGTGCTGATGGAAGTCCTATAGTTATAGAGGCCAATATGGAAGGTGGTTCAATTTGGCTGAGTGAAATGGCACATGGTTGTAGTCCATTTGGAGAAAGAACATCTGAGGTGCTGAGATGGATAAATCTTATGAAACGCACACCTGCTTCACAAAGATATAAATATCAATTTGGAAAAATGGAATAACTTATGTCGAGAAGATAAATGTGATTGACATAAGTTATAATTAAATATTTATTTAAGGTTGATCAAGAATTGAAATTTTGAACGGGCACATTGAGTAGAAATCTGAGTAATAAAAAAAGGGGATTTTTCTTCAATACATAAAAGAGGTAAAATAGCAATGCTAAAAAAATATCTGAGACAATTTTGCACGATAATAAACTTAGATTTTATGAGACATTCTTTCCTGCATGGTTCGTTTTTTATTTACTGGGTATGGACTGTCGAGGAGGGAACTGGGCTAATGCAATCAAAAAAACATGGAAATGGATGATATTTGCCGCTGTTAGCATTTCGATTTGTGAGGCATTTGTATTACTTATTGCTGTCAATTAGAAAATAAATACACGATTGGTTTCTGAGCCAAGTAATGAGATTTAGGAGACTGAGAAGAATTGTTCAAAATTAAAAAGAATTTTTTTATTAATCTAGCATATAGTAGTATATTTTTATCTATTATATTCAGAGCATTGTCTATAGCAAACCAGGATACTTTTTTGAGAAATTTAGGATATTTATTTCAAGCTTTTGTTTTATTATGCTATATATTATATGGATTGATAACATTGAAAAGGTGCCAAATAAACAGTGTTAATATTATTCTTATGATTTTGATTATTTATCAATGTATAATATCTCTGGCTAAACATTCGTTCCTTTTTCCAAATACACTTCTTGATGTATTGACTTGGCCGTTAAGTATTATTGTATATTATAATTTCTCTTACCAGGGTACTATTCCAAATTCAATGCGGGTAAAGACATGGGTATCTTATGCTTTCTTGTGTGCGATTTCGTTTAAATTGATATCTATTTTAATGTCTGGAATTAGTAGAGGCGGGCAGGTTATATTCCCAACGTATTATTGTTTGACATTATTGCCGCTAATGTTAGTTCTTACTGAGCAGAAGAAATACCGATATCTATGTATCATTTTTTGCATAGTAGTTTTGTTTGCTTCAACAAAAAGAGCGGGAACGTTGGCTCTAATTTCAAGTTTATTTTCTATGGGTATAATTGAGGCGCATATACAGGGAACTTTGAATAAAAAACGGAAAAAGTATTTATATTTATTTCTAGTGATTTGTATAGGAAGTATACTACTAATCTATTTAGAAAAAGAATTTCAGCTATCTATATTTAAACGGTTCTCCACGATTTTTTCAGATGGTGGGAGTGGAAGAGATGAAATTTGGAAAATTACACTTCGGGCATATATAAATTCAGATTTGATGGATAAGATTTTTGGGCATGGGTTTCAAAGTGTATATTATCAACTTAGACCACAGGGGCTTTCAAGATTTGCACACAACAGTTACTTAGAGTATTTGTATGATTATGGAATTCTGGGGTTAATCTTATTAGTTTCATTTGAGATAGCTTTAATTGGTATAGAATTTAAATTAATTAAGAATAAAAGTAAATATGCACCTGTTATGGGAATGATGCTTGTCATCACAATATTTCTAAGTTTATTCAGCTATTTTTTTGAGGAATCAAACATAATTCAGCCAATGGCAATAGCATATGGCGTTATTTTAGGATTAGCATATAATGAAGGAAGATTAATATGAGGTTTAGTATAATTGTGCCAGTATATAATGCTGAAAAGTATATAGATAAACTATTACAGTCAGTCTTAAGCCAAACTTATGAAGATTATGAACTTATTTTAGTAGATGATGGCTCGCAAGATAGAAGTTATTCTGTCATAAAAAAATATCAAGATAATGACAAGCGGATAAAAGTATATAGAAAGGAAAATACTGGGCCAGGGTTGACAAGGAAATATGGATTTGAAAAAGCTACTGGTGAGTTAATTTTTTTTGTTGATAGTGATGATTGGATTACTTCAACAGATGTACTTCAGAAAGTTAATACTATTTTTGAAACAAATTCAGAGATTGACGTTTTATTTTTTGACAGAGAAGATATCATAGGGAAAAAAAGGAATATTATTGTTGCTTTTGAAGAGATTAAGGAGGGAATTCATAGTGTCGATGAGATAAATGAAGAAATTCGACCGGGATTAGGTGCAAAAATTTTAAGACGGGACATATTAACTTCTGAAATGTTTTATGAATCCACAGTTTATGAGGATTTATATACAACTTATGAATATTTAGAAAAATGTAATAAATTCTATTATTCCTCTAGCTGTTTTTATACAATATATCATGAAGAAGAATCAACATCTCTTTCTTCTAATGAAACTGAAAACTCATTTTTGAAAACTTTAGAGATGATTTTGCTGGTTTATTCAAAAACAAAAAGAAAATCGTTAAGACGTACACTTGAATATAGAATGGCATCTTTGTTTACACATTATTGGAAGATCAAAATAACAGATAAGGATATATGTAAATCTAATTTAATAAAGAAGAATATTCGTATAATTGTTGGAATATTAAAAAATAGTAAAGTTAAAATTAAATCCCATGAGAAAAAGAGAATTAAGGCTATAAGTTACAGGATTCTATTATTTATTAGTTAGAGCTGAAATGAATCAACCAGCAATTCTATATAGCCTTCATTTTTTAAAGACTAATTACATTATTTTTTTATTATAGCTGGCTAAAAGAATATATAAGACAAAAGGTTTAATATGCAGTCATAGGAAATATTATTATGGAGGACAATTATGAGTCATCTGAAAAAAAAAGCTGCAATTATCTCTTTATATGGAAATTGTAATTTTGGGAATAAGTTGCAAAATTATGCTGTACAGGAAGTTTTGAAGTCAGAGGGATTAGAAACGGTTAATATTGTAAATGTTCCTTGCTTGAATAATCGGAAAATAAATAAAAAAGAATTGTTCAAATTCTACTTGAAGGGAATAGTTCATTTGATAACAAATGGAGATACAATAATAGATTGTGTAGACCATAAAGATCCAAAAGAGAGAAAGAAAAATTTTTTAAGATTTAATAAGAGAATCACTAATTCAAAACATTTCTTTTCATTTCGTAGATTGGGAGAATTCAATAATTTTGATTACTATTTTGTTGGTTCTGATCAAATTTGGAACCCTTTATATGGAGGGCTTAGTGATTTAGCTCTCCTGACATTTGTAAACACAAAAAAGATTGCGATTAGTGCATCATTTGGAATATCTGAGATATCAAGCGAGTTTAAAAAGCGGGTCTATAAATATATTTCTCAATTTGATTTTATTTCAGTAAGAGAAGATGCTGGTAAAAAAATCATTGAAAAAGAAATAGGCAGGAATTGCGTCGAAGTTTTAATAGATCCGACAATGATGCTAACTGCGGCAGAGTGGGATAAAATCCTATTAAAGCCTAAAAATCATGTTTCAAAAAAATTTATAACCTGTTATTTTCTTGGACCGGTTAATGAAAAATATCAAAATGAGATTCGGACTTTAGCAGAAAAAAATTGCTGTGATATTGTTGACTTGACTAATATAGAATCTGATTATTACTGCTGTGGGCCTTCAGAGTTTGTATGGTTGATAAAAAACGCATTTTGTATATGTACTGATTCGTTCCATGCTTCTGCATTTTCTATCTTATATAACAAACCATTTATTGCCTTTGATAGGGAAGGAAAATATAATAGAATGGGCAGCCGTATTGAAACACTGCTCCGCACTTTTCATTTAACCTGCGCTAAATATTCTGGTGATATACTTGATATGGATTTAACCTTTAACTACAATGAGCCCAATCAGATTCTTGAAAAGGAGAGAAGAAAAGTGGATCACTTTTTACAGAATGCACTACACTGAATATGCCTATCGTGTTTTGTTAAAGATAGATTTGCTTCAGAAAAGGAATTGAATGAACGAGAATAAATATAAAAAACTGGCGCTAAACACAGTAATTTTTGCTGTTGGAAATTTTGGCAGTAAAATATTGTCTTTTTTAATTGTTCCGTTATATACATATGTTTTAACTACCGAAGAATATGGAATGATTGATCTCTTTATTACATCCCTAGGCTTAATGATTCCTTTTTCAACAATGATGGTGAATGAGGCGCTTATCAGGTTTACTTTAGGGAAAGAAATGACCCCTAGTGAGGCAGCGAGCAATTGTCTTGTAATATTTTGTTTTGGAGCAATAGGTTCTATCTTACTTACTCCGATTTATAAACGGATTTTTAAATTTGATGGATATATGTGGATGTTTGTTGCGCTTTTAGTCATCCAGACTTTTAATCGGATTTATAGTGAATATTTTAAGGCAATAGATCAAAATGTAAAGTATACGATTTTGGGGCTTGTTTCAACAGTATGTACGCTGGGATTTAATTTGCTGTTTTTATTATATTTTAAGCTGGGGATAAGAGGATATCTGTATGCTACACTGCTTTCGGCAGTAGTGAGTTCGATATATATACTTATATTCAGTGATTTTTTTAAGACCGTATCACTGAGGAATATTGATAGAAAGGTTTTGACTAAGATATTAAAATATAGTATTCCTCTTGTACCTAATAGCCTGATGTGGTGGATTATGTCGGCTGGGGACAAGTATATTATTAATTATTTTTTAGGGGATGCTTCAAATGGTATTTATTCCTTGGCTTTAAAAATACCTCAGATTATAAATATGGTATACGCATTGTTTATTCAAGCATGGCAAATGTCAGCTATTGAGGTAAATTTAAGTGAGAATAAGGGTGAATTTTATCAAAAAGTTTTTAGTGTAACTTCTTTTGCTATGGCTTTTATTGCAACTGGGATAGTAATGTTGGTTAAACCTGTTTATTCAAATGTTATGAATAAAAACTTTATTGTTGCGTGGAAATATGTACCTTTGTTATCGGCTGCAACAGTTATAAGCTGTTATTCATCCTTTTTTGGGGTTGTGTATACTGTTGGCACGAAAACCAAAAAGGCATTTTTAACTACGGCACTGGGGGCAGCAGTTAATCTCATTTGTAATTTTATACTTGTAGGGCCCTTTGGGATACAGGGAATAGCAGTTGGAACATGTTTGGGCTATGCAGTTGTGCTTGCAGTACGGGTCAATGATATGAAAAAAGAAATGGGAATATCTGTTGATCTTAGATTAAATTTTGTAGTATTTATCTTGCTGCTATTGCAGTCTTATACCTTGATTATGTATGGTGAAATGGCTGTATTGGTTTTAGGCAGCATATCTTTAATGTTTATTTTCTATATGTACCGAACGGAGATAAACGTTATTTATAAGAAATTTTTACACAAAAAGTAAACTGATTGGCCAAGTGCAAATAAGTTGGGGAGGTGTAAGTATGAATAAATCAACCGTGATTTCCGCTTATGCTGCATACTCTTTAAATTTATCAGAGAGGCTTGCAAGTTCATCTGGCGGCATCTTTTCCTTGCTTGCAAAGAAAGTTTTGCTGGGCTGCGGAGTGATTTATGGCGTAGCAATGTCTGCGGATTGCAGAAGGGCAGAGTTCATTAGAGTTAGTGAAGAAGCTGAACTTGAGAAACTTCGTACTTCTAAGTATATGCAGGCTCACGTCGGCAACACTCTCAGACAAGTAAAAGAGGATTTGGAAAATGGGCTAGAAGTTTTTTTTACTGGAACCTGCTGCCAAATTAACGCCTTGCTTGGGTTTCTCAGTATGGGAAAAGATGTTAGCACAGTAAAAGAAAAGTATCCTAACCTCTCTTGCGTTGATGTCATTTGCCATGGTGTGCCTTCGCCAGCTCTTTGGCGGCAGTATGTAGGGTATGTAGAGGAACAGAACAGAGCCCGGCTCGTTAGCGTAAATTTCCGTTGTAAGGATAATAGTTGGGTGGATTTTGGTATGAAGGAGATTGACGATAGCCATAAGGAGTTATATGTACCTAAGAACATGGACCCTTTTATGATTATGTTTTTAAGTGACTATTGCCTTCGCCCTTCGTGCTATGAGTGTATAGTGAAAAAAAGGAAACTATCTGACCTTACATTAGCAGATTTTTGGGGAATCGAAAATGTTGCTCCCGAAATGACAGATAGGAAAGGAACATCATTAATCCTTGTTAGGACAGAAAAAGGTAAGGGGTTATTAGATAAAATAAGAGAGGAAATAAAAATGAAAGAAGTTTCCTACGAGGATGGCGTAAAATATAATCCGGCAGAATACCGTTCAGCAGTGCGTCCAGTTCAGCGGGATACTTTCTTTGATGATATGTATCATATGGCTTTTGAAGAACTTAAGATGAAATATGGCACGCCTGCCCCCATTTCAATTAAGAGAAAAATCAAGTTGGGGGTTAAGAAAATTCTTATTAAGGCTGGATTATGTGAGGGGGGGTATAACAATGGCATCTCCTATGGGCTATTGTTTATGTTTTACTTTGAAGGAACGCGGGAGGATAGGGAATAACTGATGGCCTTGATGGATACATCCCAATGTAACCTGTAAGATTACATGAGCTGATTTGAATTAATTGGACATGATACGACAGGCCTCAATTTAAAATAGGCATTGACACAAGCAGAGAAACCCTTGGATGAAGCCAAAGAGTTCGATGGATAGGAGGATACTGCTGTGGAAGGTTTACCAATACTCTATAAACGTAAAGAAGAATGTTGCGGCTGCACAGCCTGCTATGCTGTCTGCCTGAATGAAGCAATAACAATGGCAGAGGATGAAGAGGGCTTTGAGTATCCACAGGTGGATCCAGAGAGGTGTGTGAGATGCTATATGTGCCTGGCAGTCTGTCCGTTTAAGGAAGAGAGAGTTGGTCTATTATGACCTAAAGCAGAGATTGAAATTTGAGGGCATTGAAAAACTAAACCGGGAGGGCAATAAAACGATGCAATATATCAACCTAAATAATAAAACTATTCTCATAACAGGTGCAGCTGGTTTCATCGGAGCCAATTTAACTCTTAAATTACTCTCTCTTTATAATAATATCATCATAATTGGTATAGACAATATGAACGATTATTACGATGTAAGTATAAAGGAATGGCGGCTAACACAGATCGAGAAAAGGGCAAAAAAGCAAAAAGCCAGCTCCTGGCTTTTTATTAAGGGAAGTATAGCTGATAAAGAATTAATTAACCAGATATTCACCCAATACAAACCTAATATTGTAGTTAATCTTGCCGCACAAGCCGGAGTGAGGTATTCTATAACAAGCCCAGATGCGTATATAGAAAGCAATCTTATTGGCTTTTACAACATTTTAGAGGCGTGCAGGAATAGTTATGATAATAAATATGAAGAAGAGGGTAAGGCAGACGGGACGGAAAGTTCCGAGGATAATAAGAGGTATAGCGGAGTAGAGCATTTGGTTTATGCAAGCAGCAGCAGTATCTACGGCTGCAATAAAAAAATACCATATTCTGTAGATGACAGGACAGATAATCCTGTATCCCTCTATGCTGCAACAAAGAAATCCAATGAGCTCTTTGCTTATGCGTATAGCAAGCTCTACAACATTCCATCCACAGGTTTACGCTTTTTCACGGTTTACGGGCCGGCGGGCCGACCAGATATGGCGTACTTTGGATTTACCAACAAACTGCGCAATAATGAAACCATACAGATTTTCAATTATGGGAATTGCAGGCGTGACTTTACCTATGTGGACGATATTGTGGAAGGCATTACCCGTGTTATGGGTGGTGCGCCAGAAAGAGCAACTGGTGAGGACGGCTTGCCGGTTCCGCCATATGCTGTGTATAATATTGGAAACAGCTCACCGGAGAATCTTTTAGATTTCGTTACCATCCTTCAGGAAGAACTTATAAGGGCAAGGGTGCTGCCGGAAGATTATGACTTTGAAGCACATAAGGAACTTGTTCCGATGCAGCCTGGAGATGTTCCTGTTACATATGCGGATACTTCCGCACTAGAGCAAGATTATGGATTTAGGCCGAATACCAGTCTGCGTGACGGATTGAGGAAATTTGCGGAGTGGTATAAGGAGTTTTATAAAGTATAAAAGCTAGCAGAGTAGTTAGAAATGATTAGTCGATAGGCTGGATAAAACAAGAAGGGGATTTGAAGATGAGAGATTTTAAGAATTTGAAGATTGCTGTTGCTGGTACGGGTTATGTAGGACTTTCTATTGCTATACTATTATCCCAGCATCATAGGGTTATGGCTGTAGATATCATTCCAGAAAGGGTGGAGAAGATCAATCAAAGAAAATCGCCGATTCAGGATGAGTACATTGAAAAATATCTAGCTGAAAAGAATTTGGATTTGACTGCGACAATGGATGCGAAATTAGCATATTCTGATGCTGATTTTGTTGTGATTGCAGTACCTACGAATTATAATAGCCAAGAGAACTTTTTTGACACGAGTGCGGTCGAAACGGTTATCAAGCTGGTAATCCAGTATAATCCGGAAGCAATTATGGTCATTAAAAGTACTATTCCTGTAGGATATACAGCAAGTATTCGTGAGAAGTTTCACTGTGATAACATCATCTTTAGTCCAGAATTTTTACGTGAAAGTAAAGCGTTGTACGATAATCTATATCCTTCACGCATTATTGTTGGCACAGATGTAGAGGATGCAAGATTAGTGAAAATAGCTCATATATTTGCAGAACTACTGCAGGAAGGCGCGATCAAGAAGAATATTGATATGCTCTTTATGGGGTTCACAGAGGCGGAAGCGGTTAAATTGTTTGCTAATACATATCTGGCGTTGCGAGTCAGCTATTTTAACGAACTTGATACTTATGCGGAGATGAAAGGACTGAACACACAACAGATCATCAACGGTGTGTGTCTAGATCCTCGTATTGGTACTTATTACAATAACCCATCCTTTGGCTATGGCGGATACTGCTTACCCAAGGACACGAAACAGTTATTGGCGAACTATGCTGATGTGCCGGAGAATCTAATTGAGGCGATTGTAGAAAGTAATCGAACGCGGAAAGACTTTATCGCAGACCGTGTACTGAAACTAGCCGGATACTATGATTATTACGATAATGGTGAATATAAAGACGAAGTGGAAAAAGAAGTTATTATTGGAGTTTATCGCCTTACGATGAAATTGAATTCAGACAACTTCCGTCAATCATCCATCCAAGGTGTCATGAAACGCATCAAAGCGAAAGGAGCAACTGTAATCATTTATGAGCCGACGCTGGAAAATGGATCCACGTTCTTTGGAAGTAAAGTAGTAAATGACCTGGAAGAGTTTAAAAAAATGAGTCAGGCCATAATAGCGAACCGGTATAATGAAAAAAATCTAGGGGATTGTGTGGAGAAAGTGTATACACGAGATTTGTTCGGGAGGGACTAAAAGTTTTCGTAAGCGCTTAATAAAAGACCGCATAAAAAGATGTGTAAACGACCAAAAAAGACAGAATGAAAAACACGACTCAGTCAAGAATGGGAGAAAGAAAAAATTCAAGACAGGAGTCGAAGAGAAATGAAAACAGCCCCCCAGGAAATGCTAAAAGAATGCGTCAAGAGCCAACATTTTACCAGCACAGCAGAAATCATGACAGCAATGAAGGAAATGTTCCGAGATGTGGTCCAGACAGTGATGGAAGTGGAACTGGACGAGGAGCTGGGACGTGAGCGGTGCCAGCGAGCAGAGGCATCGGAGACAACGCCGAACTACCGAAACGGCTACTCGAAAAAGACGGTAAAGACCCAGCTGGGGGAAGTAGACATCAAGGTCCCCCGTGACCGGAAGGGTATGTTTGACCCCAAAATTATTGGTAAGTACAGCCGAAACGCAGATGGAAGGGTATTTTTGGTGGAAGGAGGAGAGAATCTCCGGCAGCACCTGAGCCGAGGCGGATTCCCCGCTGCCGATGGAGATGACGCCGGTGGGCTCCTGGCTCTGGGCGAGGAACTCCTGCTCGGTCTTGTCCGCCAGCTCCACCAGCTCCTCCGCTCGGCGGCGCAGCAGCATCCCCTGCTCGGTGAGGGCGACTCCCCAGCCGCGGGTAAAGAGGCCCCCAGCTCCTCCTCCAGCTGAGCCAGCTGCCAGCTGAGGGTAGGCTGGGTGATATGCAGTATTTCCGCCGCACGGGAGATGTTTTCCTCCCGGACCACGGTAAGAAAATAGCGCAGGACCCGAAGTTCCATGGACTCCCTCCTTTCGGTGATTTCTTCTGCTTTTTGTATAGCAGAAGAGAGATGGAAGGGTCAACCCTCCGCCGCCTTGTTCACGCAGGTGATGGCGTTAAGGCTCCGGGGATAGCCCACATAGGGCAGGCACTGAAGCACCACCCGCAGGAGATAATCCTTTTTATATCCTCCTTCGTGCTTTGTACCCTTGTCATTCAGCCAGCCCGATGCTGTTTAGCCACTGGATCACCGCTTCACTGCTTCCGGAGCCCCGCAAAGAGAGACCCTCGGTGACCGTTGCCCCCGGCTCCATCTCACGCAGGCGGGAGAGAGCGCTGCCGAAACCGCTGCCGCCGCTGGTGACAAAGGGGGCTATGGTCTTGCCAGAAAGATCGCAGCTGTCCAAGAAGGTGCAGACCACCATGGGCATATCGCTCCACCAACAGGGCCAGCCCAGGTAAATGGTGTTGTACTGGGAAATATCCTCCACACTGCCTGTAATGACGGGGCGGGCGTTTTCATCCAGCTCCCGCTGGGCGATGTCCAGCAGGGTGTTGTAATCACTGGTATAGGTTTCGGTTGGAACAATCTCAAACACATCCGCCCCGGTCTGGGCGGCTATTTCGTTGGCTGCCCCTTCGGTAGTGCCAGTGTGGGAAAAGTAAACCACCAGAGCCTTGCCCTCGGTCTCCTCCGTCTGAGCCTCAGTCTTGGAACTGGAAGGTTCCGGCAGCGAAGAAACGCTTTCCAGTTGGCTGGAGGACCCTTCGCTGGATGTGCTTTCAGGTACGTTGGAAGAGGGTGCGGGCTCGTTTTCTGGCACCTCGGCTGAGCTGCTCTGGTGAGCGGAAGAGGTTTCAGTTTTTTGGAGCACAGAGCTGCTGTCCGGGGCAGATATACTGCCAGGGGCCAGAGACGAATCGCAAGCCGTCAGGGAAAGGGTCAGAACAAAGGCGGTCCAAACCGCAAACAGTCGTTTCATAAAATTTCTCCTTTTTCTTGAATTCTCAAAAATTTCAATGCCGGCCCTGCTGGGCCCTTTGTATTTTATACCGGGGATAGTCCAACTGGCTTAGCTGCTTCTCACGGAAATAAATCGCATTCAGGGTGTTTTTCTACTGATGGTTCAGCATCCGTATCCGTCCCTCAGCGTTCGCTTGCCTCGTGGCTGGTCAAGTCTGTCACCTCCTGTCCAAAATTAGATTGTTTTTATTGTAAGGCCGGGAAAAGAAAATGTCCAATGCTTCTATCTTATCTTTTGTTATGCTTAAAACCTATAATTTCCCTCTGGATGAACCACCGGAGAATATTGCATAATCATATATAAAACATAAGCATTGGACATTTTGTGGACGATGAAAAAACTTCGCCGGTACAGGAGACCTGGTTCTTTTGGGGAAGCTGACAGATCCCCAGGAAATTCTCTGGCTTCGGTGCCCGAAAATAATGAAGATACAAAATGGAGCTGCCGATAGATGGTCAGCCCCTAAAAAGTGGAAAAGTAATCGCCGAACTTCTCAGGGTCGCGGCGATTACTTCTTTTTATAGCAGTAGTTCATTTAAAGCATTATTTTTTCTGCTTTATTGCTCCTTGGTCAGAAACACAAGCCCATGGAGCCCATAACCCAAAATGCTTTTATCTTCACATATCCGCAGGTGAAGTTCCATATATTTCTCGAAATCTTCCTGTTTCGCATTGTTGAACGCTGGGTTCCTCATAGAGAAGTTTCCATCGGATGTCAAATGGCGGAGTATTTTCAGATGGTTCCTTTGCGCTGTCCGGCTGATTTCATCCGGCGTCATGTAAACAAACGGATCACCGAATGTCCTTGTATCATAACACTTTAAAATCTTATCTATATTTCCCAGCCTTGGTTCAAGATTCAAATACAGGGCAGCAGCCAGGTTGATATAAGTAATAACCAGTATGCCATCCGGCTTTAACAGCCTTAAACACTGTTCCATTGCTTTCTGGCGCAAAGCTTCATCCAAATGGTAAAAAGCCCCCATGCACAGCACAACGTCAAAAGATGAATCAGCGTAATGGTTAGGCTGGCAGATATCCCCAACGAAAATATCTTTTAGAATAGGATTCTTCTGCTGTTCCTCCCGCATGATATCCACATTATGGGGGACAATATCGCTGGCAGCAACATGATGCCCCTGCTTCGCCAGACGGAAGGCATAGTTCCCAGTACCTGCGCAGCCGTCGAAGATTGTACTTGCCGGCGGTATCAGCTTGTCAAAATAATGAATTGTAGTCAGCCATTCAATTTGGTGGCTGTAATTTCGGAAAAGCCGTCCAGCTTCGTCGTAAGAATTATAATATTCAATGATTGCATTGTCCATCATTCATCCTCCTGCTGCAATTTCATGTTTTTATGATAGCAGCTTTCTGTTCGCAAGTCAATATTTCCGCATGAACAGGGCGTTTTCCATAAAAAACGGTGCGCAAAAGTAAAAGGAGGCATAAGAGTGATTGAAAGGGCAGAATCTAACAATTTACAAGGGACAAGGTAAAATAACCGGCTAAATCAATTTGCTGTATGCCTTCAACGCCGAGGGCAGTGGGTAACTTTTCCGTATTACCGCCGGGGATTCCCAAACCAAAGCCCCCAAACAATTTAAAACACATCCATCAGATAAATCCACCTCAAACCCCTGCATTTCCCACTGGATGTGGGTGAAAATGTGCCGGGCTTCTCCCAAAGGCCTTATGGAACGGATACATCCCTTTGGAATTTGCAGGCAGTTTTCCAGTTCTCCGGCAGAATAAAATCCCTCTATATTAGGCAGCTCCCACATTCCCGCCAGGAGGCCCTTTCCGGGGCGCTTGCGGAGGGCTGTTGTTTTTCCCCAGCGCAGCAGAAGAACCGTTCGTTCTTCCACGCGCCGGGGCTTTTTGGGTGCCTTTACCGGAAGGTCTTCCGCTGTCCCATGCTGGTATCCCAGGCAGAATTCCCGCACCGGGCACAGGAAACACTGGGGCGCGCCGTTGGGAATGCATACCACCGCTCCCAGCTCCATCAGAGCCTGGTTGAACAGGTCCGGCCTGTCATGGGCCGGGCCGCCGGACATGACCTGGGACAGCATGTCCTCTACCGCGGCCTTTGTCTCCGGCAGGGATATGTCCAGATGGCTGTCCAGAATCCGGGAAATCACCCGCAGAACATTCCCGTCCACCGCCGGGACCGGAATCCGGAAGGCCAGAGAGGCCACCGCCCCCGCCGTGTAGGGGCCGATTCCCGGCAGGGACTTCAGGGCCTTGTAATCGGCGGGAAGCTCTCCGCCATATTGGGCGGCAACGGTCTTTGCCGCCTTTTGCAGGTTTCTGGCCCGGCTGTAATAACCCAGCCCCTCCCACAGCTTGAGAAGCTTGTCCTCCTGCACACCGGCCAGCGCTTGCATGTCGGGCAGGGCGCGGAGAAACCGGGCGTAATATCCCTTTACCGCCTCCACCCTGGTCTGCTGAAGCATGATTTCCGAAACCCATATCCCATAGGGGGATACTTTTTTCTCAGAGGTCGAACGCCAGGGGAGCACCCTGGCGTTCACTTCAAACCATGCAATCAGCGGCCCGGCAAGATAGGAAATGAGAGCAGAATCAAAGACCTCTGTTTCCATCCAATGGGTCCTCCAATCAATAATTCAGTTCAATCATGGCGTGCCCCTCCACCTTGGGAACCGTGAAGCGAACCCCGCCGCCGGGCAGACGTTCTACAGGGATTTCCGGCCCCTCCAGAGCGACAGAGGCCCTATAAATTTCCTTCGGCAGATGGAGCTCCACCGGAATCTGATAAACAGGTATCACATTTTCAATGGTAAACAGCTTATCACTGCGCTTTTCGGGGATATAGTGGAGGAGATGCAGGACATAGCGACTTTCCCCTTGCTGCTCGTTGACGCAGGTCAGCAGACTGGTGGGCCCCTGGTGGCGGAGAATACGCTGAGGAAGCAGCATATCCAGGGCGTCGTTTACCACCTGGCGGCACCACTGGGGATGCCTCTCCCGGTAGATGGAGAATACCGGATGGCTGAAATAGACGGTGTTCTCTGTTCCGACAGCGGCAGGATAGGCTATCTCATGGGAGGAGGGGGTGTGCTTATGGGAGCAGAAATGCTCCCAGGTGCGGTTGAAGTAGGGGACTGCGCAGTCCATCAGGACCTTGCCGGTGGTGGGCTTTACCTCCTGGCCCTTCTGGTACATGACATGTTCTGTTTTGGGGAGCTGTTTGCCCAGGGTGTCGTTGGGGAGGATGAAATCAGGGTAGCAGGGGGCGGGGCCTATGTAGGAGGTACCCAGCTCCGGCAGGGCGAATTCCGGTTTTGCTCCGTCCTCTGTCCTTTCCAGACCAGAGAGGCCCGAAGCCAGGATTTTTCCGCCCTGGGCCAGATAAGCCTGCAGCTTTGCCTTCAGTTCGTCATCGACGGAAACCTCGTCGGGGAGAATCAGCAGCTTATACCTGGTAAAATCGGAGAGGTTGTCGATAATATCAAACTGACAGCCCATCTCCTCCAGCATGGCGGAAGCGCCGCAGACCGAAGGGGGGACCGCTCCGGTGCCGATAGGCGTAACATAGCTTTCCGGCGTAAAGATTGCCATATCGCACACAGGGACGGCACCGGCGCACCAGGGCTCCTTTTTCTCCACCTCGCTGTAAACGGAGCCCACCAGGTCGTATACTGCCGGGGAAATACGGCCATCCGGGTCCAGCTGGTCTCCAATCAGGCATTTAGCGTTAAAGGCCAGCATGCGGAAGCACTCATAGGAAAGGGCCTCCTTGTTTTTAAAGGAGTGGAAGTCACCCCAGTCGGTGTGGAATTTTCCGGTCTGCCCCAGAAGGCTGAGGCCAAGGGTGCGGGCATAGCGGACCGTGTTGGAGAAATGGGTGTAGCCCCATCCGCCGCTGGGCAGGGACTCCAGCTCCAGGTGGGAGTAGCTGTCCAGACTGTTCCGCACATACGGCCCGATGTGTCCGCAGTTGTAGAAGATGGAGGCATTTGGGTTTTTAGAACGGACCAGGGCGGACATTTCTGCTTTAAACTCGTTCAGGGACTTTTGGGAAAACTGAATCCTCTGGGACTTTTGGGTGGGGTCAAAGCCCTGTTCCTTCATCTTGGCGATACAGGAGGGGCAGCTGCAGTTGGTGTTGCCCACAATGTCAAAGAACAGGCCGTCAACCGGGTCGATGGTATCCAGAACCTCGGCGGTCAGCTCCTTCAGGAAATCCCGATAGCCGGTGTTGACGCAGAGGGTTCGGTAAAAGCCGGGCTGGAAGGTCTCCGCCGGGCCGCTTTTAAAGTGGTCCAGGATACTTCCGTGTTCATCATAGCACAGCCATTCGGGGTGGCGGCGGCTCTGGAGGTAGTTCCACTGTGCGGTGATGTACACCGGAACCCGAATCCCATGGCGGTGGCAGGCGTCGATTTGCTGCTGGAGGAAGTTTTTGTTTTTTAGGCCGGGGTGAACCATGTCCGGGAATTTCTTGGAATCATAATAGAGCATCCCGTGGTGGCAGACGGCGAAGCAGGTGACGGAGTTCACATGTGCCCTTTCCAGGGTGGAGGCAAAAGTCTCCGGGTCAAAGCCCTCACAGATGGGGGTGATTTTTTCGCTGGTGTGGAAATCCATATGGATTTGCCGGAAGGGGAGTGTAAAAGACATGAAAATTGTCCTCCTTTGACGGTTATGTGGGCGGAACGGTTCGCATAGGCTGATTATATCATTTTATTTTAGAAAAATCTATATTTTTATTAAATAATTTAAAATTTACAGAGATTATTTTAAAGGCTGCACGGGGGAGCGCAGCCTCATCTATCATTACCACACCTTTGGCCTATCCTCCGGGTGGGCGTACATCCCGTCTCCCTCCTCAACCCCAAAGGTCTCATAAAAGGAATCCATGGCCGAAAGGGTGCGGTTGACCCTCACCTTGTCATAGCTGTGGACGTCCACATTGGACAGATATCGCAGATAGGTCTGCAAATACTGCGCCCTCCAGTTCCATGCCAGCGAGGCAAAAAACATCCGCAGGTCGCATTGGTCCTGCTCCTTTAGATACGAAACCAGGCATTCCGCCGAACCCAGGTCGGCAATGTTCTCACTCAGCGTCCGCGTCCCGTTGTTGGGATAGCCCGGAGCCGCCTCAAAGCCGTCGTAAAACTTCTCTACCTGGCCGCACCTCTGCTGAAAGGCGGCGTAGTCCTCCTCCGTCCACCAGTTGGCGGCGTTTCCGTTTTCGTCGTATTTGGCCCCGCCGTTGTCAAAGGAATGGGTGATCTCATGGGCAATGAAAAACCCGATTCCCGCCAGGTTTTCCTCCAGAGACTGCTCTGCGCTGTAAAAGGGGACCTGAAGACTTCCCGCGGGAACCGTGATGCTGTTGCGGATGGGATTGTAATAGGCGTTGACAGTGATCAAATCCCCGCCCCACAGGTCCTTGTCAACCTTCCGGTGGAGCAGCTCCGGGTAAAGGGCGGCGGTGCGCCTGGACATCTCCAGGGAGCTGTCCAGCAGCCGGTTTCTGCCCGGCTCCGGCCCGTAGACGGGCACACTGTCATAGTCCGTGTCCCATGTTTCGGGGTAGGCCACGTTGAGGCGCATGGTGTCCAGCTTCTTTTTGGCGTTTTCCTTGGTGGCCTGGCTCATCCAGTCCAGCGCGTCTATTCGCCTGCGGAACACCTCCAGAATCTCCCGGATCATCCCAGTCACTTCCTCCTTGACCTCAGCCGAACAGTAGGTTTTGGCGTAGTAGCGGTTGACCTCCAGGGACATCATGTTCCGGGTCAGGTAGTTGGCGGTTTCCTCCAGGGTTGGTTCCCCCGTCGTCCCAGTATAAAGGTTGTGGAACCGGTTGAACTCCAGGTACAGCCCGGTGGTGAGGGAGGAATTGAGCCCTCCCACCAGGTTGGAGGCCGCGATGGCCTTCAGCAGCTCCAAATCCTCGTCCCGGCATCGGGAGGCAAAGTACTCCAGCGTTCTGGGGTTGGGGACCAGGATGTTCCCCGCCTTTACCTCATCAATATCATAGCCCTGCACCACTGCCATTTCTGCCAAATCAATCTCCGGAAACAATGCCTGGAGCTGCTCAAAGGTGTAGAGGTTATAGGTGTTGTCCACGTTGCCCTGCTCCTCCGCCTCCCAGGAGAGGGGGGCCATTTCCAGGTTGTAGCCCACCAGCAGCTGGGCCTGCCCTTCGGCGTCCTCCTCCCCCAGGCCGCCGAACAGGAGAAGCTCCTTTAAATACTCCTTTAGGGCATTGACCAGCCAGCGCTGTTCCGGGTCTGTCAGGGAGGTCTTGTCCATGGAGATGTCGCTGTAGGTAAAGCTGAGAATATATCTTTCACTGTTGCGGTTGTCCACTACAGGGGTAAAATCATACAAAAGGGAGATTCCTGTATCTCTATACAAATCGTATAATGATTGAAGGAGCTGCTCCAGGGTTTCTGCCTGATGGAACCGGTCCAGGTAGGGCTGAAGCAGCCCTGCCCCAGCCTGGTTCCGGGATTGCTCATCCATGACGCTGTTGTAAAAGTCCCCGATTCTCCGCTCGTCGGAGCCCTCCGGCCACTGTTCGGCGGTCCGGGCCAGCTCCCGGATGTCCTTGGAAATTTGGGAAACATTGGACATGGAGAGAACTGTGGCGGGGTCGGTCTTCCCGTACCCATATGGAATATTTGCAGCCAGCAGCCAGTCCCGGTTGACGTAGGCCCAGAAATCATCCTGAAATTCCCGGCCCAGATAGGCGTATACCCTGCGGATCAGGGTTTCCAGCTCATCCGCGCCGATGGGTTCATCGGGGGAAAGGACGGTGTTTTCGGTGTTGGTCCCGGTGACAAGCCCCGCCTGAGTCAGATTGGCCAGTGATTCCTCCGCCCAGCTGGGAATCTTCTCATCGGAAAAGTCCGCGTCAATGGGGTAGGCATAGATGGCGAAGATGCCGGGATCGGGGAGGGGGCCAAAGGCGGCGGAGAGCATCACGAGGGTTTCTATCCGGGTGACGGGGGCATTTTGTATTCCCTCCGGAAGGGCCTGCATCAGGGCGCCGGCAGAGATTTTATGGTAGCGGGCAGCGGCATCGGAAAGCCGCTGTGCGGCCTGGGACACGGTGAAGAGCTGATTCTGGGGATCGCTGTATACCGGTGCCTCGGACCGGGAGGCGGGGATATCAGAGGCAGAGGGACTATCCGCTTTACAGCCGCCCAAAAGGAGGGCGGCGGAGGCGAGAAGGGCGAGACAGCGCTGGAGCCAGGGCTTATAAGACATTCCGGTTACTCCTTTTACCTTAAATTCACCCATATAGTATACCCGCCCGGCTGTAAAAACCGGGCGGGGAGCCAAAAATTATTTCATCCCTTTTCCCTAGGGTTTTCGAGGTTTTTTCCGGATGGACTGTTTCGGCACGGCCTGGGCAGGTTCCGCCGGGAGAGGGGGGAGTCCCTTCGCCTTAGCCCGTTTGGCGGTTTCCTCCCGGATGAGGATATACAGGGCGGAGGCCGTGGGGACGCTCAGCAGCATTCCACCGATGCCGCCAAGGCTGCCGCCGATGGTCACCGCGGCCAGCACCCAGATGGCGGGCAGGCCCATGGAGGAGCCCACCACACGGGGATAGATGATGTTGCCCTCCACCTGCTGCAAGGCCAGCAGAAAGATGATAAACACCAATGACTGCACCGGGTTGACCACCAAAATCATAAACGCCCCTACAGACGCCCCGATAAAGGCCCCCACAATGGGAATCAGGGCGGTGACCCCCACCAGCGCACCGATCATCGGCGCATAGGGGAGGCGGAGGATTGCCATGCCAATGGCGCAGAGGCTGCCAAGTATCAGGGCCTCCGTGGTCTGGCCCACCACATATTTCCGGAAGCAGACATTCACTACCCCGGCGATGTGGAGGAACTTTTTGGTGAAAGCCTCCGGGAGCCAGGTGTGAAGAATGTGGACAGCCTGGGCCTTCAGTTTTTCCTTGGAGCTGAGGATATAGATCCCGAACACCAGGGAAACGGCAAAGTTAATTACAGAGGATACCATCCGGCTGACCACCGAAACGGTGGAATCTACCACGCCCATGGCGCTGTTTTTGACCCAGTCGATCACCGCCGCCTGAATATCCGCCCAGTTGATATCCAGGGAATCAATAAACTGCATGATGGCGGAATTCTCTCCGTACACCTGGAGATTCAGCTGCTGGAGGCTTTGGGCGGCGGAGGAGATGCTGTGCCCCAGGATGGAGAAGGCGCTGACAAGCTCCGGGATGACCAGGACGCCCACCCCCGCGAACATGCCCAGAATGATGAGAATGGCCAGCACGATACAGCAGGGGCGGCGGAGCTTCCCCACCCAGGGCTTGGTGCTGTTGGGGAAGAAATGCCTTTCCAGCGGGCGCAGCGGGACGTTGATGACAAAGGCTACCGCTCCGCCCATAACCAAGGGGACAAACAGCCTGAACAGCCAGCGGACCGCCCATACCACCCGGTCCAGATGCTGAAGCCCTACATAAATGGCGATACAGATACCGACAATGCCAATAATCCATTTGGCCTTTGCTTTTTTATCCTCCAAAGGGGGTACCTCCTTCTATAAAAATCCCTCCCATCCCCAAAAGAATGAGAGGGATATGTTGGTATATGCAGCAGGGAAAATGCCGTTATTTGAAGAACAGGGGCAGGGGCTCCAGGAAGGTGATGTCCTCCCGCTTGGCGGCGTCGCCTTCCGCCAGTACCGCCGCCCGGCCGACGATGTTCCCGCCCGCGGAATTCACCAGCTTTTCCAGGGCCTGGAGGGACTGCCCGGTGCTGATGACGTCGTCCACAATCAGCACCCGTTTGCCCTTCATCTGTTCCGCGTACTCCTGGTCCAGGTACAGCTTCTGGCTGCCCGCGGTGGTGATGGACTGGACCTCCACGCAGATGGGCTGGCGCATATAGGCCTTGATGCTCTTGCGGGCCAGGAAGTACTGCTTGCCCGACTGCCGCGCCATCTCATAGGTCAGCGGGATGCCCTTGGACTCGGCGGTGATCATCACGTCAAAATCCGGGCTTTTTTTCAGCAGCTCGCGGGCACAGGCCACCGTCAGCTCCACGTCGGAGAACATGACGAAGGCGGCGATGTCCAATGTATCGCTGACCGGGCAGATGGGCAGGTTCCTTTGTACGCCCGCTACGGTAAGTGAATAAAATTTATCTTGCTGTTCCACAGAAAAGACCCCTTTCCATTGTTTGTCAAAGAATCAGCCGGGAGGCCATGCCAGGCTCCGGCCCGCCAGGACGTGGAAGTGCAGGTGGGGAACGCTCTGTCCAGCCTTTTCCCCGCAGTTGGTGACAACGCGGAAGCCGTCCTTCATATCCAGTTCCCTGGACAGCTTGGCGATTACCTCGTATATATGGGATACGATCCGGCTGTTTTCAGGAGTAATCGCGTCCGCGCCGGAGATATGCTCCTTGGGAATGACCAGAAAATGTATGGGGGCCTGGGGCTCGATATCGTAAAAGGCCAAGACCAAGTCGTCCTCATAGACCTTTTTGGAGGGAATTTCCCCGGCTGCGATTTTGCAGAATAAGCAGTCCATTTTTAGCCGCCGCTCCTTTCATCGGTATTTTTGGGTTCTATCTCTATTTTAGAACATTTTTCCGAAGGAAACAAGAGAATTTACAATTTTTTCAGGAATTTCTCCATGAATTTTTATGAAGGTTTACATTTTCCACATGGCTTATAGCCTGCCGCTTTCAGTTCATCTACGGTTTTGGTTGTTTCCGCGTAATTTTCTGGTTTAATGGTTTTCACCGAGCTGCAATCCGAATAATGTATTTTTTGGGTGTTGTTATTCAGGACATAGGTTGTCTCAGGGACAAAGTCGTTTCTCACCTCGGTAAAGGGGTTGCTGTGATTGCCGCCTGTGGAAGGGGCAGTCCTTGTCTTATCTGACTGCGGGGTTTCAATAGAGGGCGCTGCATTTGATGAATCCGGTACAGATGAGCTGCCAGACCGTTTGGAAGAATTCGACCTGGGAGCAGTCAAACTGTCGGACTGTACAGAGGAACTTGGCGGTGGAGCAGTCGAGCTGCTTGTCTGCGCAGAAGAGTTTGGCGGCGGAACCTCCGAACTACTTGTCTGTGCAGAAGAGTTTGACAGCGGAGTCTCCGAACTACTTGTCTGTGCAGAAGAGCTTGACAGCGGAGTCTCCGAACTACTTGGTTGTACAGAAGAGCTTGACAGCGGAGCGGCTGAACTGCTTGAGGAGGAATTTGAGGAGCTGACGGTACTTTTGGTACGTGCGGCGGATGAGGAAGAATCTGCCTTAGACGTTGAAGAGCCTTTTGAACTGCTCCTTGCGCTTTCTGAATGGCTGATGTTTTCCGCTGCTCCGACGTTGTCTATGTCCCCCGTTGGGCCGGAACAGCTACAGACCAAAAGACAGAGCAGAACAGAGAAAATAAACAGAATCCGGCTTCCAACAGACGGCTTCTTTTTCATATCAAACACTTCCCATACTGCTTATGTAAAACTTTATTAAAACGAATCGGTTGTTTATGAGCGCCATCTCCCGGTCCGCGAAAGATGCCGTCAGCGGCGCGTGTGCGCCGCTGACGGCCTTTCGCTGGGGCAAAAGGCCCGTCTGATTTCCTTTAATGGGTTTGCAAAGACCTAAGATACGTTTACCACCGAAGAAGGCAAAAGACGGGCTTTTTCATTTTAGTGCTTTTTGATGTGCTTAAACGAGTTTTTTAGTTGGTGCAGGGGTATTTCGCGCTTGCGAGCGCGACCAAAGGGCGCCGCCCTTTGGAAACCTGCCACTTTCGAGAAAGCGGCCAAAGCTTTTAATTTGCTGGGAGTTGCTGCTTTCTCTATGGCTGCAAAAACTTTTCGCTTACTGGGGGAAAATCGGGATTAGCTTTTTGGCCATGACGTCCACCAGCCCCAAATCGCTGAACTTGGCCTCCGGGATAACCGGCAGCGCCATGGTGGCAATCCGAAGCAGCGGGTTCTTCTGGGGCAGGCCCAGGGCGTTGAGAGCCTTCTTCATGGCATCGGACTGCTCCGCCATCTGTTCCGGCCTCAGGGTGGACATCAGTCCGCCTACCTGGAGCCGCAGCAGACCAGTGATTTCATTCCCGTCCGCGCAGGCCATGCCGCCGCCGCACTCCACAAGGGCCTTGTAAACGGCATACCCGCTTTCCGCGTCCTTGAATACAATGCACAGATTGTGGCAGTCATGGGAAACAGTGGAGCCGTCCGCGCCCTTCATCAGCCCAAAGTTCCGCACTAGATCAAAGGCGCGGCCTCCTGTTCCGTAACGGTTGATAATCATCGCATAGCAGAGGCCGGGATCGCTGGAAATATCCACGAATCCATTCTTTACTGGTATCTCCTCTGTCACCGCCCTGGTGATGGCCAGCTCCTCGGAGTAGTAGGTCAGTACGTTGACCTTTACCTTGTCCCCACAGCCTTCCGGTGCCTTCAGCCGGAAGTCCTCCAGGGTGAGGTTGGGAACGTTCATGGAATAACGGCTCTCTATTTCGGCGGGCTTGTCCTGGATGTCCGCAACCAGCTTGCCGTCCTTGGCTACAAGCTGTCCCATATAGAACACGCTCTTGACATTGAAGTCTGACAGATTGTCCACCAGCAGCATGTCCGCGGTGTATCCAGGGGCAACCGCGCCCAGGTTGTCCATGTGGATTTCCCTGGCGGTGTTGAGGGTGGCGCACTTTACGGCGTTGATGCCGTCCATGCCGTTTTTCACCGCCTGGCGAACCACCTCGTCCATGTGGCCCACATACAGGATATCGTCCGATTCCCTGTCGTCGGTGCAGAAGCAGAGGTGGTCGTGGAAGGTGTGGTCCCGGACCCCGGCCATGATATCCGCGATGTTCTTAGTGATGGAACTCTCCCGCGCGTCTACATGGATGCCGGTCCGCAGCTTGGCGACAGCCTCCCAGGTATCCCGTGTCTCATGGCAGCAGATGGGTCCTCCGATGAGATAGGCAGAGAACATCCGCCGGTTTTCCACGCCGGGCATATGGCCCTGGATATACAGGCCGTTCTTCTCCGCCGCCTCAATGATGTCCACCATCCGGTCGTCCCCTTCTACCACGCCGATAAAGTCCATCACCTCAGCCAGCCCGATGACGTTGGGCAGCTTAGCCAGACGGTCTACCGCGGCGGCGTCAATGACCGCCCCGGCGTTCTCCAGCCCTGGCACCGCCGGCACGCAGGAGGGAATGTCGATGAACTGGCGCATGGGCAGGTCCAGCCCTGCGTCGTGCATATAGTGTACCGCTTCCTCGCCAAAGACGTTGGTGATCTCGTGAGGGTCGGTGACCACGGTGGTGGTGCCCCGCGGAATGACAGCCCTGGCGAAGTTCCGGGGGGTCATCATACTGCTTTCAATGTGGATATGGGCGTCGATAAAGCCCGGAATCAGGAAGTGATTTTCCCCGTCTATCACCTGTTTGGCAAGGCTCAGCTCCTTGGCGGGGTCCTGGTCCTCCACATGGACCACAAAGCCCTGGTGTACAAATACGGTGGCGGGATAGACTTCACCGGTGAATACATTGACATAGCGGACGTTGGTAACTGCCAGGTCGCAGGGAATCTTCCCCATAGCGGCCTTCAGCAGCTCGCGCTTGTCGGCGGGTTGAATTTTCATGGCAATTCGCTCCTTTCATGAACTGAAAAAACAACCCCCGTCAGTGCAGCAATTCTGGCGGGAGTCATCTCCTCGGCGGCCGGGGCCGTCAAAAAACGTATCAGTTGAAGATAAAGTACATAATCAGCGGGATGGACAGGATGTACATGCCAGGATGAACTTCCTTAAAGCGGCCGGTGGCAACCTTGATGAACACATAGGCCAGGATACCGGCGGAAATGCCCGCGGCAATGGACCCGGCAAAGGCGGTGAACATGACCATGACAAAGGGACCAAAGGCCTCTGTAAAGTCGCTGAAGTCCACCTTGGCAAAGCCGGAAATCATCAGGAAGCCGACAAAGATAAGGGCGGGTCCTGTGGCGGCGTTGGGAATCATCAGGAACAGGGGAGCGGCAAAGATGGTCAGCAGGAACATAAAGCCGGTGGTAAGGGAGGTCATGCCGGTGCGTCCGCCAGCCTCCACACCGGAGCTGGATTCCACAAAGGTGGTGATGGTGGTGCAGCCGAACAGGGATCCAATGCAGGTACCGATGGCATCCACCAGGAAGGGCTTCTGGATGTCAGGCAGGTTGCCGTCCTTATCCAACATATTAGCCTTTCCGGCCACGCCCAGCACGGTACCCAGGGTGGAGAAGAAGTCGCCCACGAACACGATGAACATCAGCGTCAGGGTGGACGCCTGGAACAGGCCGCCTGCATCCAGGTGGAAGACGATGTTCTTGATTTCGCCCATTGCGGGAATCTTGAAGAAGGATTCTGGAAGAGCGGTCACTCCGAAGGGAATTCCCAGCAGCGTGATGGCGACAATGCCGATCAGGATGGCGCCCGGAACCTTATAGGCGGTCAGCACGCCGATGAGCAGCAGGCCCACAATAGCCAGAATCACAGCCGGGTCTGTAAAATCGCCCATGGCGATGCCGCTGGTATAGGTGCCGATGCCAGTGTTCTTAAAGCCAATATAGGCGATAAAGAAGCCGATGGCGGTGCTGATGGAAATCTTTATATTTTTGGGAATCATGCGGACAATAAGGTCGCGAATGCCCAATGCGCTGAGGATCACAAAGATAATACCGGAAATCAGGGTGATGAGCATTGCCCTTCCGTAGGTGCATTGGCCGGACTGGATCAGCGCGCCGAACATGAAGTTGGAGCCGAGACCGGTGGACAATGCGAAGGGCATGTTGGCGTAAAACGCCATCAGGAAGGTGATTACCGCACTGATCAGGGCGGTTGTCACCATAATGGCTTCTTTGCTGATAAATACCCCGGAGGGGTCGGTGATGCCAGCGTCGGGGCCGTATCCACAGATCGCCCCTGGCTGGACGATGAGGATATAAGCCATGGTCATAAACGTAGTCAAACCAGCGATGATTTCCGTTTTGACATTGCTTTTCCGTTCCTCAATTTTGAACAGACTGAGTACTTTCATGCTGTGCCTCCTCTAAATGTTGTTTCCGTTCCCCAGCAGCGTGTAAACCTCACCACTGGCTGTAGGGGATTCAATCCGGGCGGATACCATGCTGCCTGGAGTCCGCGCACACCTGCGGCTGCCGCGACCTGATGTCCCGCATGAGACAGCGGAAGCCTACATAATTATTATAATGAGGTTTTTTCAAAAGGCAAGCAATTTAGGGGATTTTGTAGAAATTTTATGAACAATTAAAGTAAATAAAATAATTAGACATGAATTTATCCCAACTTCTCTCTTTTAAGGGACAAGCCAATACGCAGATATGCCAACGGCACAGCCCCTGAGGAGCTGTGCCGTTCACTAAAAATCAAAACATGAAAGAAATGTTATTCCGCGGCGCTCTTGGATGCCTCAATGACAGCCGCTTCCAGCGCGGAGGGGAGCTGCTCGTAGTGGTCAAAGGCCAGAGCGAAGGAGCCTCTGCCCTGGGTCATGGAGCGCAGGGCGGTGGTGAAGTCCTGCATCTCGCTCATGGGGACCTCGGCCTCAATCAGCTGGAGACCCTCCTCGTCGGGGTTCATGCCCAGTACGCGGCCGCGGCGTTTGTTGATATCGCCCATGATATCGCCGGTGTTGCTGTCCGGAACCAGAACCTTCAGGTTTCCGATGGGCTCCAGGATAACCGGGGACGCTTGGGGAATACCGTCGCGGTATGCCAGCCCTGCGGCTAGCTTAAAGGCCATTTCGGAGGAATCGACAGGGTGATAGGAGCCGTCCAGCAGGGTGGCCTTCAGGCCGACCAGCGGGAAGCCCGCCAGAACACCTTTTTGGATGCAGTCCTGGAGGCCCTTTTCAACAGCCGGGAAGTAGCCCTTGGGCACCGAACCGCCCACGACCTTTTCCTCAAATTTAAGCTCCAGTCCCTCCCAGGGCTCGAACTCCATGACGACATGGCCGAACTGTCCATGGCCGCCGGTCTGTTTCTTGTGCTTGCCGACAACCTGCACCTTTTTGCGGATGGTTTCCCGGTAGGCCACCTTGGGGGCCTCCAGGGTGACATCCACGCCGAACTTGGTCTTCAGCTTGGAGAGAATGACGTCCAGATGCTGCTCGCCCAAACCGGAGAGAATCTGCTGCTTGGTCTCCGGGTTCTGCTCGTAGCCGATGGTGGGATCCTCCTCCATCAGCCGCTGGATGGAGCTGGCAATCTTGCCCTCGTCGCCCTTGGCCTTTGCCTTGATGGCCATAGAGTAGGTGGGACGGGGGAAAGCGGGAAGCTGGTAGGAGAGAATCCGCTTGGGATCGCACAGGGTATCCCCGGTGCGGGTTTCGGACAGCTTGGTGATGGCGCCGATATCGCCCGCTGTGATATAAGAGGTGTCGCCCTGCTTTTTGCCAGTGACAAAGATGACCTTGCCGAATTTATCCGGCTGTCCGGTGCGGGCGTTGACGGGGGTAATGTCCCCGGAAAGCTGACCGGTGATGACCTTGACAAAGGAGAGCTTGCCGATGAACGGGTCGGCGATGGTCTTGAAGACCACGGCGGACATGGGCAGCTCGTCGTCGCACTGAACCTCGACAGCCTCGCCCGCGGCGTCCTCGGCGGTCATGGAGATGCTCTCCCAAGCAGAGGGAAGCAGATCGACCATGGCGTCCAGCAGCATATCCACGCCCTCCAGGGTGGCGGTGGAGCCGCAGAACACCGGGGAGATGGCCCCGGACTTAACGCCGTCGTGGATGCCCTTGATCATCTCGTCACGTGTGAACTTCTCACCGGAGAAGAATTTGTCAAAAAGGGCCTCGTCGGTTTCCGCCACGGCCTCGCCGATGGCCTCCACCAGTCCTTCGATTCGGTGGCCCGCGTCGGGCATGGCCACCTCGGCGGCGTTGCCCTGGGCGTCATAGGTATAGGCCTTCATGTCGATCAGGTTGATATAGCACTCCACCTTGCCCTCGTTCATAAAGGGAACGACTACCGGGCAGACGCTGGGGCCGAAGCTGGATTTCAGGCCCTCCAGCACTTTATAGAAATCCGCGTGCTCCGTGTCCAGCTTGGAGACGAAGAAGATGCAGGATTTTCCGTTTTTCACCGCCATTTTGTAGGCCTTCTCCGCCCCTACCGAAACACCGGAACGGCCGGAGACGGTGATAAGTACGCTTTCCGCCGCCATAACGCCCTCGTAAAGGCCCGCCTCAAAGTCGAACATTCCGGGGGTGTCCAGCAGGTTGATCTTGGCGCTGCCCCAGTTAAAGGGAATGACCGCCGAGGATACCGACACCTTGCGCTTGATTTCCTCCGGGTCAAAGTCGCTGACGGTGTTTCCGTCCGTCACCTTGCCCAGGCGGTCTATGGCGTTGGCTTTGAATAACAGGGCCTCACACAGCGAGGTTTTCCCCGCTCCGTTATGGCCCGCAACTGCAACGTTTCTGATTTTACCCGCTAAATACTGTCTCATGGCTTTTCTCTCCTTTTACTGGCGATAGGACGCTTGCGCCTGCCGCTGTCATATTTTATGAAATTTTCGGCCGGCTTCCTCCCGCCGATGTGCCTGCCCTGCTGCCAACTCTCAACAATCATAAAAACATTTCATTGTCCGAAGCTGCCCCGGCGGCTTACGAAGAGCAATTTATGCCGTATACTATGATTTTCTACAGATTTTGGCAATTTAGACATAAAGCAACCTTTGGCACTTTTTCAATATAGTGTAATTATACAGAGAAACTCCATTAGAATCAAGTGGTTGACTGTAAAAAAGTTGTGTACAAAGTGAGAAAAGATAGATAATGTATTGTGGATTTTGCTTAAATTGACGAAAAATAAATGTTTTTACGGCGTCTTTGAGGGCGATTTCTATTCAATGATCAAATAACGGCGCAAAAACAAACCGCAAACCCTGAAACAGGTTTTGCGGTCCGGCAGTTGCTTTTTTCATTTCAGCGTATTCCGAAGGTTCAGGAGGCCTTACGGCTGCCCCGCTTCAGGTCCCTGATATTGCGCATCGCGTACAGGACAAAGGAAATGCCGACCATAACCGTACACGCCGCAACGGAAACAATCGATACGGCAGAGGGAATTTCCGGCCAGAAAATATGAAGAATCATCATGGCGAACAGCAGGCCGGTGGCCGCCTTTCCGTGCCAGTCCGCTCCGGGCACGTTCCCGGTCCTGCGGATTACCATAACGCCCGCCACACCCATGTAGATTTCCTTAACCGTCATCAGCAGCAGCGGAATGAGCATCAGTGAAAAGCGGGAAATCAGGCAGAGCAGCATAGCGCCCTGAGTGAGCTTATCCGCAACAGGGTCCAGGGCCTTTCCCACGTCGCTGATCATATGAAAACGCCTGGCAATCAGCCCATCGGCCACATCCGTTATTCCGGAGAGGATCAGGACGATGCCGGTCCAAAGCTCGTTTTTCCGGACGCAGTACAACCAGATGAAGACAGGTATCAGGCAGATGCGGAAAAAGGAGAGGAGATTCGGTATGGTGAGGATTTTTGTTTTGTACGTTTCTGCATGGTTCGGAGTCTGTTTCATGGTTCCCTTCCCGAAAACCCATTTCGCCGTCTCCCGGCACACCGTAAGCGAAATAGGTTCTATGTTGTTTTTTCCATCGCGGCGGCAGACCGCTGAATGTTTCTTGTTTTTGGGTGCTGTCCCAGCTTTTTCATTATATCCCCCGCCGGTGGGAACGTCAAGGCTTTTTGCCGGTGTTTACGTTTTATTTACGTTCCTTTCACATAAGGGAATCCTTCAACTATGATTCAGTGCGGCTTCACGTTTCCTTCACAATTTTGTGAAAAAAAAGTGTATAATGAGTATATCATGTTTTCACAGAACCGGCGGATGCTTCAAGGTCCGCTTTTTAAGAAACGGGAAAGGATGTGGGTTTTTTGTACCGCCTGTTGGTTGTAGACGATGAGGCCGGGATTCGTGAGGTTATCAAAAAATACGCTGTCTTTGAGGGCTATGAGGTGGAGGAGGCCGCCGACGGCATGGAGGTCATCCAAATCTGCAAGGAAAAAACCTTTGACCTGATCATCATGGACATCATGATGCCGGAGCTGGACGGCTTTTCCGCCTGCCGGGAGATACGCCGCTTCTCCAATACGCCGGTGATTATGCTCTCGGCCCGCGGCGAGGAGTACGACAAGATTCATGGCTTTGAACTGGGGATAGACGATTACGTCGTCAAGCCCTTCTCCCCCAAGGAGCTGATGATGCGGGTCGCGGCAGTTATCAAGCGCAGCAAGGCGCGGGAATCCCAGCCCTCCCAGCCCCAGAAGGAGATCCTGACCTTTGAGGGACTGAAGGTAGACTTTACCGGCCGACTGGTATATGTGGACGGGCAGAAGGTGGATATGTCCCCCAAAGAATACGACCTGTTCTTCTACCTGGTGAAGAACAGGGGAATTGCCCTGACGCGGGAAAAGCTCATCAGCGACGTGTGGGGCTATGACTTTTTCGGCGACGACCGGACGCTGGACACCCACATCAAGCTGCTGCGCAAAAGCCTGGGGGAGTACAGCAAATTTATCGTGACTCTGCGGGGAGTGGGATATCGCTTTGAAGATTGATCACCGGAACTTCGGACGTAAAATCAGCATCAAGTGGAAGCTGTTCGGATGGCTGGCGCTGTTCTGCGGAATCCTTCTGGGTCTGCTGTGGACCTTTCAGGTGGCGTTTTTGGACAGCTTTTACAGGGGCATCAAGCGGCGGGAGCTCAGGTCCTCCGGCGAAACCATTGTGCGCAATATCGACAGTGAGGATTTAAGCGAGCTTGTGAGCCGCATTGTCTTTCAGCACAATGTAAGCGTGCGCATCGCCAACGAAAACGGGGGAGATATCCTCAGCGAAAGCCGAGATATCGGCAAATTCTGGTCACTGCCGCCGGAGGATATGCAGGTGTTCTATCAGAGAGCCCAGGAGAATGACGGCGTTTTGTTTGAAACCTTTTCCAAAGAATCCTTTAAATTCGCCAGCCAAGATATCCAGCGCCGGACCGGCGGGAAGGTTCCCCCGCAAACTGAGTTCATGAGCGAAACCATGATTTATGTCCGCCTGGTGGAGCGGAAGGACGGCTCCAATGTTATGGTAATGGTCCACTCCACCATAACGCCCATCAATGCTACGGTAGAAACCCTTCGGGTACAGCTGATGTACATCACCCTTATCATGCTGGCCCTTTCCCTGACGCTGGCATTCCTAATCTCCCGCAAAATATCCCGTCCTATCATACAGATTAATCAAACTGCAAAGCTTTTGGCGAACGGTGATTACGACGTACACTTTGCTGGACATGATTTTCTGGAAATCAGCGAACTGAGCAATACCCTCAACTACGCGGCGGTGGAGCTCTCCAAGGTGGAGGCCCTGCGCCGGGAGCTTATCGCCAACATCTCCCATGACCTGCGCACCCCCCTGACTATGATCACCGGCTATGCCGAGGTGATGCGGGACCTTCCCGGAGAAAATACCCCGGAAAACGTGCAGATTATCATCGACGAGGCCAAGCGGCTGACCACCCTGGTCAACGATATCCTGGACCTTTCCAAGCTCCAGTCCGGGGTGCAGTCCCTCACTCCGTCGGTCTTCAACCTGACCGGCAACATCCGCGAAATCATCGGCCGGTATTCCAAGCTGATGGAGCAGAACGGCTATAAGATTAAGTTTATCTGCGGCGGGGATGTGTTTGTCAACGCCGACCAGGTGAAGATCAATCAGGTGGTCTACAACCTCATCAACAACGCCGTCAACTACACCGGCCCGGACAAACAGGTGACGGTCTGCCAGAATGCCTATGACAGCAAGGTGAAGATTGAGGTCATCGACTCCGGCGAGGGGATACCGGAGGAGCAGCTTCCCTATATCTGGAACCGCTATTACAAGGTGGACAAAAAGCACAAGCGGGCCGCCGTGGGGACAGGGCTGGGGCTGTCCATCGTGAAGACCATTCTGGATATGCACCATGCCAATTATTCGGTAATCAGTTCCGTCGGCCAGGGAAGCATCTTCTGGTTTGAACTGGATACGGTGCAGCCCCAGAATCTGATTCCCGATGAGACAAGGGGATAGCGCGCAATCCTTGCGTGCTATCCTCTTTTTAAGCTTGTATGGGGCCCGCCAAATCTCCCCTTGCGTTAGAACCCGTTAAATGGTAAAATGTAGAGGCCAAAAGCTGCGCATGTGAGCAGAAATCAAAGGAGCGCGCAGGGCGTTCGCTGTCCGGCGCCATCAAAATCATAAGGAGAATCAACACAAAATGGATATCATAAAGGCATTGTCTCAGGAATTTTCTCAGCCCCAGGATAAGGTTGCCGCCACGGTGGAGCTTATCGACCAGGGCTGTACCATCCCCTTTATCGCCCGCTACCGCAAGGAAATTACCGGCTCCATGGACGACCAGCTGCTGCGGGGCCTGTCCGAGCGGCTGGACTACCTGCGGGGGTTGGATAAGCGCCGGGAGGAGATATCCGCCCAGATTGCCCAGCAGGAAAAGCTGACCCCGGAGCTGGAACAGGAAATCCAGCGGGCGGAAACTCTCGCCGCCCTGGAGGACATCTACCGGCCCTTCCGTCCTAAGCGCCGGACGCGGGCCTCCACCGCCAGGGAGCAGGGGCTGGAGCCCCTGGCACAGCTTGTCTCCGGTTTTTCCATGACCCGTGAAGGGCTGTTAAAGGAGGCGGAAAACTTCGTCAGCGCAGAAAAGGGAGTGGAGACCCCGGAAGCCGCCCTGGCCGGGGCGGAGGACATTGTCGCCGAGGATATCTCCGACCGGGCGGACCTGCGGGGAATCCTGCGGAGCTTTTACGAGAAAAACGGGAAGATAGTCACCAAAGAGGCGGCCCAGAAGAAAACCGCCAAGGCGGAGCCCAAAAAGGAAAACGTATACGAAATCTATTATGACTTCTCCGAGGCCGCGGCCAAAATCCCCGGACACCGCATTTTGGCAATCGACCGGGGAGAGCGGGAGGGCTTCCTCAAGGTGACGGTGGAGGTGGACCGCCAGTGGGCGGTGGGGCTCATCTGCGGACAGCTTATCCCGCCCAAAACACCCTTGGAGCTTTCCGAGGCATTCCGGGAGGCGGCGGAGGACGCCTATGACCGGCTGATCCACCCCTCCCTGGAGCGGGAGCTCAGAAACGCGCTGACCGGCAAGGCCGCACAGCAGGCCATCCATGTCTTTGCCCTGAATCTGCGCCAGCTGCTGATGCAGCCCCCTGTCAAGGGGAAGGTGACACTGGGGCTGGACCCCGCCTACCGCACCGGCTGCAAAATCGCCATAGTGGACGAGACCGGCCGGGTACTGGAGACTGCCGTGGTCTATCCCACGCCGCCCCAAAAGCGGGTGGAGGAGGCCAAGCGGGTGCTCTCCGGACTGATGCGGAAATACCAGGTGACGGCCATTGCCATCGGCAACGGCACCGCCTCCAGAGAATCGGAGCAGTTTGTGGCGGAGCTGCTACGGGAATCCGGCGTTCCGGCGGCCTACATGGTGGTCAGCGAGGCGGGGGCGTCGGTCTATTCCGCCTCCAAGCTGGCGGCGGAGGAGTTCCCCGACTACGACGTTTCCCTGAGAAGCGCGGTTTCCATTGCCCGCCGCCTCCAGGACCCCTTGGCAGAGCTGGTAAAGATCGACCCCAAGGCCATCGGGGTGGGGCAGTACCAGCACGATATGCCCAAGGCGGACCTGGACGAGGCGCTTTCCGGCGTGGTGGAGGACTGCGTCAACGCCGTGGGGGTGGACCTGAACACCGCCTCCCATTCCCTCCTCTCCCACATTGCGGGCATCAGCCCGTCGGTGGCCAAGAATATCATCGCCTACCGGGAGGAAAACGGCGCGTTCCACTCCCGGAAGGAGCTTTTAAAGGTCAACAAGCTGGGCAAAAAGGCCTTTGAACAGTGTGCCGGGTTCCTTCGCGTGGCCGAAAGCAGCCAGCTTTTGGACAACACCGCCGTCCACCCAGAGAGCTATCAGGCGGCGGAAAAGCTGCTGGAGACCTGCGGCTATGACCTGAAAAACCCCGATCTCCGGAAAAAGGACGCCCTGGCCGGGCTGGAGCGCCAGGCAAAGGCCAGGGGGTATGAAAGCCTCTCCGAAAGCCTGGGAATCGGGGTTCCGACCCTGACCGACATCATCGCGGAGCTCTCCAAGCCCGGACGGGACCCCCGCGACCAGCTTCCCCCGCCCCTGCTGCGCACCGACGTGATGGAACTGTCCCAGCTTAAAGAGGGGATGGAGCTGACCGGCACGGTTCGCAATGTGGTGGACTTCGGGGCGTTTGTGGATATCGGCGTACACGAGGACGGGCTGGTCCATATCTCCCAGATTTGCGGCCGGTACATCCGCCACCCCTCCGAGGCGGTAAAGGTGGGGGATGTGGTAAAGGTCAAGGTCCTCTCGGTGGATACCAAGAAAAAGCGCATCTCCCTGACCATGCGGGATGTGTCCGGCGCGCAGCCCTCCCGCTGATTTCCGCTGAAAGGAGGGGGTCCTTTGGAGTCCATGAAACGGGTCAGCCCGCTGGCCATGTCGGTCTGGCAGCTTCGGCTTATTTTCTTTATGTTCATTCCGGCCTTTCTGCTGTTCTTCTTTTATTACCCCCAGTCCCTTGTCTGGAAGCTGTGTGTGATAGCCGCCGGGGCAGGGTTCGCGTTCGTCTCCCTCCTGTGGCTGCCGGTGAAATACCTCAAGCTTTCCTACCGGCTGGACGGGAACACCCTTTACATCCGGTGGGGCGTCGTCTACACCCGGTTCAGCGCTACCTTTTTGGAGAACATCCAGTATGTTTCTGTGTCGGCGACGCCGCTTCAGAGGATTTTTCACCTGTGCAGCGTCAACTTTATTCTGGCTGGTGGGAGGATGTCTATCCCTTGCATCTCCGCTGGGGAAGGGGAGATGCTGCGGGTTTGGGGGAGCGCCAATGCCGGCGGCGGGAAAAAGGCGCTGCCTTAACAGATTGATTCCAGAAAATAGGCCAAAGGGCCAGAAAGGAGGCTGCCATGTTCAAACGCCGTCCCCATTTTATCAGCATCCTATCCAATATCGGACGCTTCTTGATCCTGTTGGTTATCCCCCTGATTCGCGGTCTGCTTGTCTCCCTGCGGGGCGGCTTCCAGTTCTGGCTGGCCAGCGCGTGGATGGATATCGCCGTGGTGGTTCTTATTGCCGCAATGGGATTCGCGGAATGGTTCTGTATGGGCTATTGTATTGACAGTGGATGTCTTTTGTTTTGGCAGGGCATCCTGTTCCGCCGGGTCCGCAGAATCCCCCTGGATAAAATCTCCTGGGCCTCCATCGTCCGGCCCTGGTACCTGCGCCCCCTGCGCGCCGTGGAGTTTCGGGCCGATACCCCCGGAGGAAGCCAGAACGAATCCGACTTTACCATGCTGCTGTACAAATCCGACGCGGAATACATCTTCACGGTCCTGGACCGCCTGCTCCCCAGCCTCAAGGCCCCACCCTTCGCCCCCAGGGAGTACCGGCCCAGGGGCTTTTACGTCATCATCTTATCGGCGCTGACCTCCAACTCCCTGGCGGGGATACTGCTGGCCTCCGCTGCCATCTCCCGTATCGGCGACCTGATGGGCAAGGAGTTCTCGGAGCGTATCTACGGCACCCTGGAACAGTTGGCCCGCCTGGCGGCCTTCGGGGTTCCCCCCGCCGCCGCGGCGCTGGCCTATCTGCTGCTGGGGGGATGGGCGCTGGCTTTCCTGGCCAACCTGCTGCGGAACAAAAATCTGTTTGTGGTCCGCCGGGCCAACAGCTTTTTTATCCGAGGCGGGCTCTTTACCCAGCGCAGCTATACCTTGGACCTTTCCCAAGTCAATTACCTGGACATCCGTCAATCAGTTTCCACCAAGGCGCTGCAGATGCAGTCCGCCTTTCTCCACACGGCGGGGTATGGAAAAAACAAGGAGGACGTTTCCGCCCTCATCCCTGCGGCCCACAACCGGGACGCCCAGCGCACCCTACAGATGCTCGCGCCGGAGCTGGTCCCCTCCCCCCGGTCGATACAGCCCAATTTCGGGGCAATCATGAAGTTCCTGCTGGACGCGGTGTGGTGCTGCATCCTGGTCCCGGCGGCCTCCTGGCTGCTATGCCGGCTGGTGCCGGACTGGGAACAGGTGATACGGTACATCGGCTTTATCGCCATGGTTCCGGCGCTGTGGTTTTTGACGGTGCGGATACTGGACTTTAGGACCTCCGGCCTTTCCAGGGATGGGGACACCTTTACCCTGAGGTATTCCCAGTTTTTCTATCTCCACACGGTGGTAATCCCCAAGGAGCGGATTGTGGAGATATGCCTGCGGCAGTCGGTTCTGCAATGGGGGGACCAGAAGTGCGACGTGCTCATCTACTCCCGATGTGAGGGGCGAACCCGCCACCACCTGAAAAACCTGGACCGGAAGGAATGCGCCCTGCTGTTCGACCTCCCCGGATACGTTCCCACACCCAAGAAAAATTTCTTTGCCCTGCTGAAACGGAGAAAGGATGAATCCAAATGAATCGATACCGGTATCTTCTCTTTGACGCGGACGAAACCCTCTTTGACTTCCCCCAATCGGAGCGGCTGGCCATTGTCAAGACCCTGGGGGATTACGGCTTTCCCTGTGGGGAGGAGATGATTTCCCTTTATTCGGGGATCAACCATGCCTTATGGCAGAAGTTCAACCTGGGGGAGATACCCAGGGAGCAGATACGGAAGGAGCGGTTCACCAAGTTATTAGAGGCCATAGGAGGGGACCCGGCCCTGGGGCCGGAGATGGACCGGCACTATGCCGCATCCCTGGGGGGCTTTGGGGTGCTGTATCCAGGTGCGCTGGAACTTTGCCGCTGGCTTGCGCCACATTACGAAATGGCGATTGTCACCAATGGTTTTTCCCTTTCCCAGCACGGGCGGTTTGACCGTTCTCCGGTGCGGGAGTACATTCCGTACCTGTTCATATCGGAGGAGCTGGGGTGCCAGAAGCCCCAGAAGCTGTTTTTCGACAAGGTGCTGGAGGCCATGGGGATTACAGAGCGGGAGAAGGTACTGGTGATAGGGGACTCCCTCAATTCCGACATTCAGGGGGGAAAGAACGCGGGACTGGACACCTGCTGGTACAATCCGGAGGGAGGGGAGAGCGGGCTGCCGGATTACACGGTCCGCAGCTATGAGGAGCTCATGGAACTTTTATTGTAGACAAAAAAGTGATCGGGTTGTTGTTCCCGATCACTTTTGCATTTTTAGGCCGTTGTATTCAGCGTCGGCTTTGCATCCGCCTGTTCCTGCTCCTTTATAAACTCGCGGGCGGCATCGAATGCCTTTTGGTATACCAAATTTGTATGCTCAATGAACATTGCCTCTCCCACTGTCTTGTGGGGAATCCAGCCACCGGCCCCTGGCGGCGCGCTGAAGGAGAGTATTTCATTGCCGTTCTGGTCGTGGACAAGCATGTAGCCGGGGTCTACCACCGTTACCTCGGCGTCGCCGATGGAAAATTTGACGGGAAACGTGGTTTCATTCCCTTTGGGAGAAACCTGTATAAACAACTTGCTGGAATCCTCCGGCTTTTTGCCGTCAAAAACATATTTGATGACCGTTTGGAAAAAGTCCATTGGGTCATCCTCGGCAAACGCCGCGTCGGCCATCCGCTTTGCCTTTGCTATGGACATCTGCTCGGCCAGCGGTGAAAGGACAGCCATGATTTCGGAACGGCTTGGGGACTGGGGAGAGATATTTTCCTCCATGTAGGCGTCGCGGAGCAAAAGATAATTGCAGGAATCTGAGTTGGGGTTCAGCGCATTTTCCACTGCCATTTTTTGAATTTCCTCAAAGAGCCGGTCCAGCGGGGTCAATGGTTGCTTGATTTCGGAAACGTCAGTGGTTCTTCTGGACGATACGGTGACCGGGCTGGAGCTTATTGCGGAGGCGGCTTGCAGCCGGTGTTTGTAGGCGCTCAGATATGGCAGATTGTTGATGTTCATCCCTTTTTTCCTCCTTGAATTGGGTTTGGTAAAGTCCCTTTACTCTATTTATCGGCAGTTTAATGGGAAAATAAATGATAAAGCTTAATTTTGCAGCGCAGAAACCTCCTGCTCATCCCAAATCAATGTAATTTTTTCCACCAGCTCCCCATCTTGATATCCGTCCACGAATATCCCATGATGAATTGTGGGCAGAACGGTCTCAAAGGGAAAATGGGAAAGCTCTATATACAGGTCAGTGGAGATTCCCTCCCGAAAGGACTTGGAAAAGGTGCGGTCCAGCGCAAAATAGGCGGTTCCGCTGTCATCGGTATAGCGGCCGTCGTTCCGGGAATAGTAGCCGATCTGTTCCGCTGTCTTTGGCCGGTTGTCATCCACGCTTACAAAACAATTTGAAACGGGCTGGCGCTCGGAATCCAGAACCACCACAGAAAAATATCCCTCCCGTGACTTGGCGGCTTCCTCCTGAGATGGTCCCTCCCAGACAACGGAAAGGGCGTTTTCCTCGGTTAAAGCGGTGTAGTCAACCGTTATCTTCTGGACATAAGGCTGCTCCGATTCTGTGTTTACCAGATACATTTCGTATTCCTTGGAGCGGAACATCTCCGGGTCCGGACCCATTTGAATATCATTTTTGGAAGAAAATGTCCCGGTTCTCCACTGTGTAACAGGAAGAAGGCCGTTTTTCATTGAAAGTCCGCTGAACAGCAGTGGATTGTCCCAGCCGATTGTCTGCTGATTGGTCAAGGTTTCAAGCTCCGCATTGGTACAGCATTTAATATTGGCCATCGGATTTCCCTCCGGGTCTGTGACATACAAAAACCGAACAGAATTATCCGGTAAGAAAGAAAATGTTTCCTCCGGGAATGCCTGCCGGTAGCTTTCGGCGGGTTGCTCCAGGTGGAGGTCGTTTAAGGATTTTATTTCTTCCTGTTGGCCGGAGGCGGGGACGGGTTCTGATACTTCCGGAAGCTGTTCTGTGGTGCAGGCTGTCATAGACAAAAGAAGAAGTATAGTTACGAACGGAAAAAGGCGATTCATTTTTGTACCTCTATATTGCTATTATTTTGCTACCATTGTGATTGAAAAAATTCATAGGCTTCCATAGATTCTTTATAAAACTCTTCACCAGGCTCAAGAATATCTATTCGATAGCAAATATGATATGTCGGGGGATATGATGCACTCATCAAACCTGCCATTTCAAGATGCAGAATATCGCCAACAGCTATCTCTTTTGTGATTTGATATATCCATAAAATAGTGTTTTGATTTTGTTCCCTTATGCCTTATCAATCCACTATTATCTAATCCTTCTACGCAACACTTTTTTCAAAATATTCCACACAAAGAATCCCAATACGATTCCAATAAAATATGAAATCCAGTTGTCAATATCCAGTGGAATGATAAACCAACCGGATGTAAATATTGCCAGTAATTCCATAAACAGTGAAATGCCAAACATAACATAAAAATAACAAAAATTTCTCTTGTGTAAATACAAAACACTTTCCACAATCATACCTATAAAACCGAAGAACACTATTTTTATCAGATATCTTAGTAAAAATCTGATATCACTGTTTCTTAACTCATAAATTGGAATTAAATTCACAGAATAGGGTTTCCCGTGAAATCCAAATCTATATATTCCCATGATTCGTTTGTGATTATAAGCAAGAAGAAGTAATAAAACAAATATATCAAGAACTATTGTAAAGATTTGTTTTTTGAGTATTGATTTTTTCATAATACATATCCTTTAATGAATTTGAAAAACTTTATTTCTAAGGTTAAACAATAAATTTTTAAACGATACAAATTGGCCATAGAACTAATATCTTGTCTATGGCCAATTTGTATTAGATCAGTAAATCGTCTATATCAGAGGATTATTCGCCAGGAGAAACTTTAATCCGTCCTTCAACCGTACATGAATCGTTAGCTTTACCAACAAGAAAGGAAATTTTATCAGTAGGCTTTATTCCTGTAAAAGTTAATTTAGCATATCCATCTTTACAATGATAAGTAGTTGTAGGTAGACCATATTTGTTCACCAAGCTGACATGGAAAACACCACTATTGGTAACGTGGGGAGAATCTTCAACAGAAACAGTGGTAGTGTAGCTACTGTAACCTATAAAACGATAATTGGTATACACGCTATATTTCATTTCAAAATCACCAATATAATCTCCGTCGGACCAATCCCATACTGAACTAGAACTTGCAGGACCGGAACCATAAGGCGTTGCGGCATAAGCATATTCACTTGGATTATTGCCAAGCCCATACTCTGGTATGTTGCAATTCTGTTCTCCACAATGTTCACTCTGATAAACATTCACATCAATAAATATTTCGTCTCCAACAGCGTAAACACCTTCTTCTAACTTGACAATTTCCTCTTCTATACTAGCAGCCCGTAATTCTGCTTCATGGGGTATTGGTGAAGCTGCAAAGACCGGAACCCCAGAAAAACAGATAACAATAGCGGCAAGGATGGCGGACAAAATTTTTTTCATATTATTACTCCTTTGTTTTTCGATTGCAGTCACTAGAGAAAATCTAGGGACTATCATATCGAAAATTAAATTTTTTTCCCTTTGTGCGCACATTTGGGAAATTCCTAGGGAAAAACCCCTATGCCTATAAATAACAACCGACCCGCCAAAATGTGACGAAAATATTTTTTAAAAAATTTCTGCGAAAAAACGTCACATTTTTCCTTCTCAACTGTTATTATTAGGGGAAGGAGGTGAAAAGCAGCATGAGAGATGCAAAGGAGCAGACATTTCAGGCTGTGAGCCAGGGACGGAAAGAGCTGGTTGAGAAGATATACCTGAAGTACTATGAAAAACTGGTCTGGTACTCTTCCAGGATAACCGGAAATACCGACGAGTCCGAGGGAATTGTAACGGAAGCCCTGATTCAGTTCATGGACAAAGCGCCGGAGCTGAAAGAGGAGACTGTGAAAGATGCCATGGGCTATGTGTGCGTCACCGTTCGCAACCTCAGCCTGAACTGGGCTGACTCTAATCGCATCCGGCAGCATCTCTCACTGGACAATGGAAAGGAGGATTTCCCTTCTCTTTTAGATATGCTCTCTGCCCCCCATGAGGATATAGAGGAAGAAGCGGTAAAACGGGAGAAATATTCGCGGCTTTACAGCGCAATGGACAGGTTGACCGCTAAACAGCAGAAATGTATCCGCTTGCACTACATAAACGGCCTTAGCTATGACGAGACTGCCCGGATAATGGGTTTATCCGGCGAGGCTGCCAGGGCGCTGGGGAGCAGAGCCGCCAAAAAGCTGCGTTCCCTTATGGAAAAACAGCTTTAGGGCGTTATGGGCGTATCAATCAATGAGGAGGGAAAATCTATGCCGAACCATCCCAGAACAAAAATCCCGGAAACATGGACCCCGGAGGAGGAACAGGCGTACCGGGAATTCCTGGAAGCCTGCAAAACCTTTCCCAAAGAGGGCCTGCTCACGCGGGAGGAGCTGGACCAGGCCCACAGGCGGATTTTTGGCGAACCCATGCCGCAGCCTTTGCGGCGCGCAAAAAGATTTTGGGCGATTGCCGCTGCCGCCGTGGCTATTGCGGCCAGCATGGTGACGGTTTCCGCCTTTCAGAACCAGCTCCGCAGGTTCTTTCTCCGCGAAACCCCAATCGCCACCGACGTGGCGGTGATCCCCCCGGACGATGGGGAGAACAGCGAAACCATCTCGTATTACTGGGACGCGGCTTATGTCCCGGAGGGGTATGTTTTGGATTATACGGATATTTCTGATTTGGGAACCATCCTGTCATATAAAAGCCAAAGTGGTACATACTTGGACATTTCTACAATTCCTTTAAACGGTACTCCAACTTTTGACACAGAAGATACCCAAAAACAAGAAATTAGAATTTCTGGCGGCTCCGGATATCTGTATACAACCGAAGACGATTCTAAAACAAGGTTACTGCTTCTCTATGAAGATGGATATCTTATACTCGCTGGAGGCATTACCCAAGACGAGATGTTAAAAATAGCTGACTCTCTTTACAAAATAAATATTAGCACGAATTAGGAGGATTTGCAATGAAAATGAAAAAAATTTTAGCAGCCGTTCTAGCTTCTGCCGCTGTAATATGCACCACAAGCGGAACTGTTTTGGCAAATGATTGTGCAGACTGGGAAAATATAAATAGCACAACTGAATATTCTATTCTTAGATATGCTTACATAACGTCGCTTAATCCTTCAATCACATCTACTGGAAGAATTAAAGTTGGCCTTACTCTTGGTGCAGACCTCGATTATTCCTTAACCCTTGAGCTTCAGGAATATGACGGCACATGGGATTCCATTGACAGTTGGTCACTGGATGGAACAAGGTCTGGAACCATCTCCGAAACCTGCTCCCTGGAAAGCGGGAAGAAATACCGCGCCAAGGCAACCGTCGAAGTCTATGACGGCAGTGGCAGAATGGTGGAAAGCACCACCAAGTATTCCACCAGCGTAACCGCCCGTTAATTTTCCGCCAATTCCTTCCTTAAAATGCCGGTCCTCCCGCTTTGCCGGGGGACCGGTGTTTTTTGTTTCGCCCCTTTCTTCCAGAATCCGCCCGAAATCTGCAAATTTTATTTTCTTCCCCCAAAAACTATTGCGCAAAGCGGTAATATTATGGTATGATTAACATAATAATGTTTATCCCCTTTTCCGCGGAAAGGGATGTCCCACTCCGCCGGAGGGATAAATCTTTATACGTGAGACGAAAGGAGCGTCTGAATACCTGTGAACAGACTCACCATCGCTAGTACCAACCAAGCCCAGGTCGTTGTAGAGGGCCTCTACAAGGATTTGGAACGCCGTATCGTCGCCAGCCCTCCGGGACTGTGCCCAGTGGATATGGCCGCCTCCTTCCTCAAGCTGTGCCACGCCCAAACCTGCGGCAAATGCGTCCCCTGCCGCGTGGGCCTCAGCCAGCTGGAGATTATGCTGGAGGAGGTTCTCTCCGGCAAGGCCACCATGGATACCATTGACCTCATCGAGAAAACCGCCCGCGTCATCGTCGCCTCCGCTGACTGCGCCATCGGCTATGAAGCCGCCAATATGGTGCTCAAAAGCGTCCGGGGTAACCGGGAGGATTACGAGGAGCATGTCCGCAACGGCCGCTGCACATGCAGCCTGAACCAGCCGGTGCCCTGCGTGGCCCTCTGCCCCGCCAGGGTGGATATCCCCGGCTATATCGCCCTGGTGTCCCAGGGCCGCTATGCCGACGCAGTGCGCCTGATCCGCAAGGATAACCCCTTCCCCACCGCCTGCGCCCTCATCTGCGAGCATCCCTGCGAGGCCCGCTGCCGCCGGAATATGATCGATGATTCCATCAACATCCGCGGCCTCAAGCGGTACGCTGTCGATCACTCCGGCGTAGTTCCCGCCCCGGAAAACGCCCCCTCCACCGGCAAACGGGTTGCCATTGTGGGCGGCGGCCCCGGCGGACTCAGCGCCGCCTATTACCTCCAGCTGATGGGCCACCACGCGGTTATCTTTGAAAAACAGCCCAAGCTGGGCGGAATGCTCCGCTACGGCATCCCCAACTATCGCCTGCCCCGCCAGCGGCTGGAGGAGGATATCAACGTGATCCTCTCCACCGGGGTGGAGGTACATACCGGCGTCTCCATCGGGGAGCAGATGTCCGTGGCGGACCTGCGCCAGGAGTACGACGCGGTTTACATTGCCATCGGGGCCCATACGGATAAGAAGGTGGGCATCCCCGGCGAGGACAGCAAAAACGTCATCTCCGCCGTGGAGATGCTGCGCAATATCGGCAACGACATCATGCCCGACTTTGCGGGCAAGCGGGTCGCCGTCATCGGCGGCGGCAACGTGGCCATGGACGTGGCCCGGTCGTCGGTGCGCCTGGGCGCGGAGAGCGTCTGCGTGGCCTACCGCCGCCGCAAGGTGGATATGACCGCCCTGCCTGAAGAGGTGGAGGGCGCCATCGCCGAGGGCTGCGAAATCCTGGAGCTCCAGGCCCCCACCCGCATTGAAGCGGACGAGGAGGGCAAGGTCTGCGCCCTGTGGGTACAGCCCCAGATCATCGGCCCCGTGGGCTGGGATGGCCGTCCAAGCCCAAAAAAGGCCAACAAAGAGGAAAAGCGCGTTCCGGTGGATATCGTCATTGTGGCCATTGGACAGGGAATTGCCTCCCAGCACTTTGCGGAGCACGGCGTCCCCGTCAAGCGGGGCGTCATTGAGGCCATGCAGACCAGCGGCGTTGAGAACGTTCCCGGCGTGTTTGCAGGCGGCGACTGCGTCACCGGTCCCGCCACCGTGATCCGGGCCATTGCGGCGGGCAAGGTTGCGGCCGCGAATATCGACGAATACCTGGGCTTCCACCACACCATCGGCTGTGATGTGGAGATTCCCCAGGCTCGTCTGGACGACCGTCCTCCCTGCGGCCGGGTCAACATGGCCGAGCTGGGCGCAGACGAGAGAAAGAATAACTTTGAGCCGTTTGAGTGCGGCATGACGGAGCAGGAAGCCTGTCAGGAGTCCTCCCGCTGCCTGCGCTGCGACCACTTCGGCTACGGCGTATTTAAAGGAGGCAGAGTAGCGAAATGGTGACTTTGACCATAGACCGCAAACAGATCACCGTCCCAGAGGGGACGACTATCCTCGACGCGGCCAAGTCCGCCGGAATTCCCATTCCCAGCCTGTGCTACCTGAGGGAAGTAAATGAAATCGGCGCCTGCCGCGTCTGCATGGTGGAGCTGGAGGGCAAGGAGAAGCTCATCACCGCCTGCAACAACGTAGTGGAGGAGGGGATGGTCCTTTACACCAACAGCCCCAAGGTCCGGGAGGTTCGCCGAACCAATGTGGAGTTTATCCTCTCCCAGCACGACAGCCACTGCGCGTCCTGCGTCCGCAGCGGCAATTGCTCCCTGCAGACCATCGCCAACGACCTTGGCATCACCAGCGAACCCTATGAGAAGGTGCTGACCAACACCCCCTGGAAAAAGGATTTCCCCCTGATTCGGGATTACGCCAAGTGCATCAAATGTATGCGCTGCGTCCAGATCTGCGACAAGGTCCAGAGCCTGAACGTGTGGGATATCTCCAACACCGGCTCCCACACCACCGTTGACGTCTCCCATAACCGCCGCATTGAGGATGCCGACTGCTCCCTGTGCGGACAGTGCATCACCCATTGCCCCGTGGGGGCCCTGCGGGAGCGGGACGACACCCAGAAGATGTTCGACATGCTGGCCAACCCGGACAAGATCACCGTGGTTCAGGTTGCCCCCGCGGTCCGCGCCGCCTGGGGCGAGGCCCTGGGCCTTCCCCGTGAAAAGGCCACCATGGGCAGGCTGGTCGCCGCCATGCGCCGCATCGGCTTTGACCACATCTTTGACACCAACTTCAGCGCCGACCTGACCATTATGGAGGAGGGCAGCGAGTTCATGGCCCGGATGAAGAACCATTCTCTGGACCGTTACCCCATGTTCACCTCCTGCTGCCCCGGCTGGGTGCGGTTCCTCAAGTCCCAGTATCCGGAGCTGGTTCCCCAGCTTTCCAGCGCCAAATCCCCCCAGCAGATGTTTGGTTCGGTGATTAAGTCCTACTATGCCGAGCTGCTGGGCGTGGAGCCGGAGAAGATTTTCTCCGTATCGGTAATGCCCTGCACCGCCAAAAAGGCGGAGGCGGAGCTGTCTACCATGGACAGTGCCGGAGCCGGACAGGATGTGGACCTGGTGCTGACCACCCGTGAGATTGTGAGGATGATCCGCGCGGAGCACATCCAGGTGGAAAACCTGCCGGAGGAGGCCTGCGACCTGCCGCTGGGCATCGGCACCGGCGCGGGGGTCATCTTCGGGGCCACCGGCGGCGTGATGGAGGCGGCCCTGCGGACTGCCGCCTATCTGGCCACCGGCAAGAACCCCGACCCCGACGCCTTCAAGGATGTCCGCGGCATGGACGGCTGGAAGGAAGCCACCTTTGACCTGGCGGGAACCCCCGTCCGGGTGGCGGTTGCCAGCGGCCTGGGCAACGCCCGCCGTTTGATCCGCGCCCTGCGCCGCGGCGATGTACACTATGACTTCGTGGAAGTCATGGCCTGTCCCGGCGGCTGTGTGGGCGGCGGCGGCCAGCCCATCCACGACGGCGAGGAGCTGGCGGAGGTCCGCGCCGGGAACCTGTACGGGCTGGACCGGATTTCCAACCTGCGGTTCTCCCATGAGAATCCTTCCATTCAGAAGATCTACCGGGAGTATTTCCAGCAGCCCATGTCGGAAAAGGCGCACCACCTGCTGCACACCGACCATGAGGCGTGGGAGATGCCCCAGGCGCCTGCGCTGGAGTTGGATCCTTCGGAATACATGTAAATAAGCGGTTAACGCCCCATGGAATTTTGTTCCATGGGGCGTTTTTATGGCAATGGCATAAAAGCGGGATGAAACGGACAGAAATCCGTTTCATCCCGCTCTTTTTGGAAGATAATTTATCAAGGATTCATCAGCCCTTGACGGACCCAAGCAGTACACCCTTTGCAAAATACTTTTGCAGGAAGGGATATACCACGATAATCGGCAGGGTACTGACGCAGATAACGGCATACTTTACAGCGTCGGAAGGAACCTTGGCAAATTCCGCCAGACTTTCGTTTCCGGCAAAGCCGCCCACCGAAAGGACGATGATCTGCCGCAGCCACACCTGAATCGGCCATTTGTCGATGTCATTGATGTACATCATGGCGTTAAAGTAGCTGTTCCAGTGGCCGACCGCGTAAAACAGTGTAATGGTTGCCAGAGACGCCTTGGAGATGGGCAGAACAATCTTCAAAAAGACCTGAAGATCGTGACATCCATCGATTTTGGCGGATTCCTCAATGGAATCGGGAAGTCCCTGGAAGAAGTTCTTCATGATGATCATGTTGTATGCGCTGATTGCACCCGGCAGCCACAGCGACAGGAAGGAGTTGGTCATGTGCAGCTTGGAGACCACCAGGTAGTTGGGAATCATACCCGGATTGAAGAGCATGAAGATGACGATAATGGTCATCATGACATTGCGTCCCGCCAGGTATTTTTTGGAAAGGGCATAGGCGGTGATGGAGGTCATGACGATGTTGATAAAGGTGCCCACAACGGTGATAAATACCGAGTTGATGGTGCTCCTCGCCAGGGAGTTAGTGGTGAAGATATACTTGTAGGCATCCAGGCTGAAGGCGTTAAAGCCGCCGATCATGCCGGAGATGGAGAAGGAACCAATCACCACAAAGAAGAGAGGGAAGACCATGACCACTGCGATAAGGCCCATGATGGTGTAGTTAAAAACGTCAAAAATGCGGCTTCCCACAGTTTGATTCTTTATGATAGACATTAGAAAATCCCCTCCTCTCCCAGTTGATTGGCGATCTTATTGGTAATCATCACCAGAATCAGGCTGATGAGGGATTTAAAAAGCCCCACGGTGGTGGAATAGCTGAAGTTTCCGTTGACAATACCCTCCACATAGACATAGGTGTCGAAGACCTCGGCAACCTGGCGGTTGATGGAGTTGCGCATCAGGTAGATCTGCTCAAAGCCGGTGTCCATAAAGCTGCCCATGCGCAGGATGAACATGGTGATGATGGTTGGCCGGATGGCGGGCAGGGTGATGTGCCAGAGCTGATGGAACCGGTTGGCGCCGTCCACCACAGCGGCCTCATAGAGCTGTTCGTCCACACCGGACAAAGCCGCAAGGTAGATGATGGTTCCCCAGCCTGCCTCCTTCCAGATGACCTCCATGACGATAAGGGGACGGAACCAGGCCGGGTTGAGCAGGAACTGAACTGCCTGCCCGCCGGCGGAGGTAATCATCTTGTTGATAACGCCCGTCGGCCCGATAAACAGGTACACCAAGCCCACCAATACCGACCAGGAAAGGAAGTGGGGGAGGTAGATAAAGGACTGGAGCACCCGCTTGTAGGTGAAATGACGGATTTCGTTTAACAGCAGGGCCAGTATAATGGGAATGGGGAAGTAGAACAGAAGGTTATAAAGGGCCAGAAGGATGGTATTCTTAAACAGAAGCGGGAAGCTGTAGACGGCGGTAGAGGTAAACATCCTCTTAAAGTTGTCAAGGCCGATCCACGGGCTCCCCTGAACGCCCAGGGTTGGAAAATAATCCTGAAACACAATGACCAGGTAGGAGGCCGGGTAAAATTTAAAGACAATATAGTAGATGATTCCGGGAATCAGCATAATATAAAGCCATTTGTTGCGGATGATGGATTTTACCCAATGGGGCTGGTCTTTCACCTTTCCCGCCGGGTTCGTGCCAGAGGCAGCAGACATATACAGCGCTCCTTTCTAAATTGTACTGCCCACAAAATAAAAGACAACAGCCGTCATTAAAATTGTCCGAAAACGTTCCAAATGTTTTTAGAAGGTTTTCCTCTGCTTTCTGTCAAACAATTCTAAAATTTTGTACAAAATGCTGTTTTTCTTTTTGGAAAAAAACGGGGTGGGAGAATCCACCCCGTTTTCTGCGGACTTCAACGTGAATCTGACAAAGCTTCTCTCTGCTCAGATTTTATTTTTCAGGAACGTAGTTTGCCTGGAGCTCATCCAGAATCTGCTGGCCGCCGGAGGACAGCCAGGTTTCGACGGCCTTATCGAAAGCGGCATCGTCAATAAATCCCATGATATACTGGGCGCGGGCATCGTATATCAGAGAAGCGATGGAGTTTTCCAGCTGAACGTTTTCAGAGGAAAGCAGGCCCACAGAGATATCGGGAACCGCAAACTGGGTTCTTTCCGCAAATTCCTTGTTGATCTTGTCCTTTGCGGAGAGGGGCTGGCCCCAGTCGTCCGCCAGAATACGGCGGGGCATGATGGAGGCGAAGATTTCCTCGGAGCCGTCGCTGGTGCGGAGGGCCTTCTGGTCTTCGGAAATGGTGATGGTGTTATCGGCGCCGACGGTGTAGTGGATGTCCTGAATGCCGATGTCAATGGCCTTGGCGGCCTCGCCCTGGTTGGCGTCCACAAAGAACTGGAGAATACGGCGCACATCGTCCTCGGTGGCAACCTTTGCCTTGGTCAGCACAACGCCGCCGGAAACGCCGGTGATGTTGGAGTTGATGACCTTATTGCCGTTGGGATCCAGTGTCAGCAGCTTGTAGCCGATCTTTGCCTCCGGGTTGGTGGCAATCAGAGTGTCGAACTTACCGCCAGGGGTTACGGCGTTGGTGGCGGTGGTGAACATAAAGCCAGCGCGGCCTTCCAGCATGGGATTGTACTTGGCGCCGGAGCCGAGGGTCATAAACTCGGAATTCAGGTAGCCGTTGGCGTACATATCGTGCATCATGCGCAGGGCGTTGCGATATTCCTCTGTCTGGAAATAGGCGACGACCTTGCCGTCCCGGTAGCCGTAACGGTTGGGCGCGCCGCAGGCCACGGCGATGGTGTTGAAGCCATAGTTGACCTCCTTGTCCTGGTCATCTACATAGTTAAAGCCAGTGGTGTCGTTGACGCCGTTGCCGTCGGGGTCGTTTTCGGTGAACATCTTCGCCAGGTCGTAGATATCCTGGGCGGAGAGAATTTCCGGCATCTTGTAGCCAACGGTTTTCTCCAGGTTTTCCACCCAGTCCTGACGGTATACCAAACCGATACGGGCATCCGGCACAGCGGAGGGGATGCAGTAGCGGCGGCCCTTGGTCAGGCTGGAGTTGACCTGAACGGCGGACATCAGGGTCTCGGTGATAAAGGGGTAGTCCCCGATAATATCGGTCAAATCCCAGAAAGCGCCGGTATCGCACATACGGATAAAGTTAGAAGAGGAGGCGTTGCCGCCGTTCATGACCATGAGCATATCGTTGCCCGCCATCATGACGTTGAACTTGTTCTCCGCTTCGCCGTTGGGGGTCCAGGTAATCTGGAGGTCAACGCCGGTGACTTCCTGAACGTAATCGTAAACAGGATTATTTTTGGTGGACGGGGGCTCCTGCTGATAAAAGGGAGCCAGCATGGTGATAACATACCGCTCATTGCTGTCAGGCTGAGAATCGCTTGCGCTGGGAACAGCGGAGCTAGCGGGACTGCTTGAATTTGCATCTGGGGGGGGTGTTGCTGTACTGGAACTGCCAGAGCTGCTGGTGCTGCCGGAGCAGGCGGTCAAAAGCATCGCGGACGCGAGAACACCGCTGAGAACCGCAGCAGTTTTGGAACGTTTAGACATACGTAAGTCCTCCTTAAATTCGTCTTGTATCCTTGCCAGTTGTATTCGGCATTTTGCCCGTTTTAAAGGGCTTTTTTTGCTGAATTTATAACATTATAGCATATCGCCCTTGGATATGCAAGCATAAAATAAAAAAGCGCTTAAAACAGGGTTAAAAAATTATGATAAATTTAGTAAAAGTTGTTAAAAAATAAAACCTTTCCAAACAGTCTCTTCTATATATTTTGCTCGCGGGCCCCTGATATATTACCATTTCGCATGGATTTTGATTGTTTTTATTTGTATTTTTCTTTGCCCCTGTTGAGATTTTTCTGCTTATACCTTACAATGGAACTGTACCGCGTATTGTGGACAACACCATTGGCCATAAGACAAAAGACGGCTTTTTTAAAGGAGGAGATTGTTTTGCCCATCTCCACACCGATTATCAACCTGGGAGTGGTTGCCCACGTCGATTCCGGAAAAACCACCCTGACCGAGCAGATGCTCTACCTTTCCGGGGCGGTTCGCAGCGCCGGAAAGGTGGACTCTGGCACCGCCCAGACCGACTGGCTGCCCATTGAGCGCCAGCGGGGCATCTCGGTGCGCGCATCCTCTGTCACCTTCCAATGGAACAGGGTGCAGGTCAACCTCATCGACACCCCCGGCCACGTTGACTTTGCCGGGGAGGTGCAGCGGAGCCTGTCGGTGCTGGACGGGGCGATTCTGCTGGTTTCCGCCGCCGAGGGGATACAGGCCCAGACCGAAACCCTCTGGAAGGCCCTGACCAGTCTGAAAATACCCACCCTGCTATGTGTCAACAAGATAGACCGGACAGGGGTGAATCTCCCAGAAATACTGGAATCCCTCCGGGAGCAGTTCACCCCGGCCATTCTTCCGCTCCAGGGGGTGACGGGGGAGGGGAGCCGGGAGACGGCTGTCTTTCCCCTGTCCTGGACAGAGGGGGAGCTTTACGACAACGCGGTCTCCCTGACGGCGGACTTTGACGAAGAAATTTCAGCCCTCTTTCTGGAGGACAGGCCCATCTCCCAGGCCCGGCTGACCCAGGCCGCCGCGGAGCAGACCGCCTCCGCCCGGCTGTTCCCGCTGGTTTACGCCTCCGCCGCCATGGGGACAGGCGTTCGGGAGCTGCTGGACGCGGCGGTCCGCTTGCTCCCCTGTGCCTCAGGGCGGGCAGACCAGCCGCTGTCTGGGGTGGTCTATAAGATTGAGCATCATAAATCCATGGGAAAGGCCGCCCATGTGCGGCTGTTTTCCGGCACGCTGCAAAACCGGGACCCGGTCCCCCTGCGGGGACAGCCGCCGGAGGAGGCGGAAAAGGTGGCGCAGATACGGCGGATTATGGGCAACCGGTATCTGGATATGGGCAGCTTATCCGCCGGGGACATCGGGGCGCTGTACGGGGTACCGGGGCTGAAAACCGGGGATGTGATAGGGGACGCTCCCCTTCTGCGGGAATACGCCATGGCGGTTCCCATGCTCCGTGTGCGGGTCTACCCCCAGGAGGAGGGGGAGCTCTCCCCGCTGGTGGCCGCCGTCCGGGAGCTGACCGAGGAGGACCCGCTGCTGAACATGGACTGGGAGAAGGAGGAGCGGGAGCTTTCGGTGAGCATCACCGGCATGATTCAGCTGGAGGTCCTTTCCGCCCTGCTGCTGGACCGGTTCGGGCTGAAAGCCTCCTTTTCCCCGCCCGCGGTGATTTACAAGGAGACCCCAACCCGTCGGGGGACCGGCGGGGACCATTACACCATGCCCAAGCCCTGCTGGGCATGCATCGACCTGGAGATAGAGCCGCTGCCCAGGGGGGCGGGGCTGGTATTTGAATCCAAGGTACAGGACCGGCAGATTCTGTACCGCTACCAGACCCACATCCAAACCGCCCTGCCTGGCGTGTTAAAGCAGGGGCTTTACGGGTGGGAGGTGACGGATTTAAAGGTTACGCTTATCGGCGGAAGCCATCACCTGATCCACACCCATCCCTTGGACTTCTTTACCGCCACCCCCATGGCGGTGATGAACACCCTGGAGCAGACCGGAACCACCCTGCTGGAGCCGGTGATACGGGCCAGGTTTACGGCGGGGGAGGAGTACGCGGGAAAGCTGATAGGGGATGTGATAGCCATGCGGGGCAGCTTTGAGCCGCCGGTGATGCACAAGGGTCAGATGACCATGGAGGCGCTGCTGCCGGTGGCCTCGTCCATGGAGTACCCGGTGACATGGGGAATTATGACCGGGGGCAAGGGTGTGATGTCCAGCAGCTTTGCGGGGTATCGGGAGTGCCCCCTGGAGCTGGGGGCAACGGCAAAGCGAAGGGGGATTGACCCCAGGGATAGGGCAAAGTGGATTTTACACGCCAGAAGCGCGCTGTAGAAAATTTAAGGGGACCTCAGAATCAATTTACGGCTGATTCTGAGGTCCCCTAATTTTTGGATAGGATAAGTGCTAGTGTCAAAAGGTATACCTTTTGACACTGCAAGGCGTTAAATTTACTGACAACGAGGAGGACAAAATGCGAAAGTTCAAAGGAACAATCGGGGCTTTGCTGGCAGCCGCCATATTAGCCAGCTCATTTGCTGTCCCAGTTATGGCAGCGGAGGAATTGCCTGAGCAAACAGGTGAGGAACCGGTCATAACGGAACCGGCAGACCCAGCGGAACCCGGCAGCGGGGATAATACTGGGGAAAACGAAAACACCGACCAAACGCCAAGCGATACCGTTGTGGATGAAGACGATCCCGCCCCGGAAGATGATGCGGACAACGGCGAAGGGGAAGATTTGGGCCAGGGTGAAGTCCAGGATGGAAACACGCCGGATGCGGGCAACCTGGAAATCATTCCAAACCAAGCATCTGAAAATAATATCTCCTCTTTGGAGGTAGAAACAGATATCGCTTACCCTGTGACAGGTGGAAACATCTATTTTATAAGGCTGCTGGCACCATTACATACTGTGATAGGGATGTGACAGAGGCTGTCATCCCCAAAGAAATAGAGGGAGCAAGTGTTACTTCGATTGGGAGTAGAGCTTTTGTTGATTGCAGATCCTTGACAGAAATAGCCATTCCTGATGGTGTTACTTCGATTGGGAGTAATGCTTTTTCTGGCTGTACATCGGGGATATGACCTGGTTGTATCCAATTCCAGCAAGTTTACCCTTAAATAACAGACGGATATCTTCTGTGAAGCAACCATAAACAGGCCGACCCCGCTGCTGTGCGGCAGCGGGGTCGGTTCGTTTTTCTTATTGGTTTGTCTGCTCCAGCGAATTCAGCTCGATTACTGTGCCGTGACGCTTTTCTGAACGGACTGGGGTACCTTTTCCCCTAACAGGGCGTCAACCGTAATGGTTTCCCCGTTGCGGATGACTGTCATTTCCACTGTGTCCCCCGCGGAATAGGCCTTGATGGTATCACTGATATCGTCGCTGGATTCAACCTCAAAGCCGTTGATCTGTGTGATGCAGTCCCCAGCCTGCAATCCGCATTCCGGGCGATCAACCTCCATGACATACACGCCAGCCTGGTTAACGCCGTACTGCATCGCCCTCTGGACTGTGTTGATGTCCACTAGGGAGATTCCCAGATAGGGCTTGCCGGTCACATATCCGAATTCCTTGAGCTGCTCCACAACCTCCATCACGTCATTGATTGGGATTGCGAAGCCAAGGCCCTCCAGGTCGCTGCCCGCGCTCTTTGCCACAACCAGGCCCACCAGCTCGCCCTTTTCATTGAACAGCCCGCCGCCGGAGTTTCCGGGGTTGATGGCCGCATTGGTCTGGAGCAGGTTCATGGTCTGACCGTCAATGGTAATCTCCCGGTCAAGGGCGCTGACGATGCCGTTTGTCACCGTGCCCCCCAGCTGGCCCAGAGGGTTGCCCACCGCTACGGTGTCCTCGCCCACCACCAGGGCGTCGGAGTCGCCGATTTTAGCAGGGGTCAGGCCGGTGGCGTCTATCTTGATAAGCGCCACGTCCTTTTCACTGTCCGCGCCGATAATCTGCGCCTCATAGCTTTCCCCGTTGTGGAGGCGGACCGTCACAGAGGTGGCGTTTTCAATCACATGGTTGTTGGTGGCAATGTACCCGTCCTCCGAGAGGATAACGCCGCTGCCTGCACCGGAGGCAACATACTGCTGGACCCAGAAGCCGCCCCCTGTCACCACCGATTCTGTTGTGATTTCCACCACGCTGTTGGCGGTGGCGGCGGCTATCTCCGCAATTGACATGGCGCCGGAGGAAACCGTTGTGTTGACGGTATTGGCCTCCGCAGGGGAGGAGGGGGCCATGCTGGAGGAGATGCTGCTGGAGGGCGTGTCCTGAACGCTTTCGCTTTCTGTAAAGCGGGAGGCGAGAATTCCGCCGCCGAAGCCCGCCGCCCCGGACAGTATGATGCTGCAAACCATGGCCGCGGCAATGACCTTTGTGTTTCCGCTCCCTTTTTTCTTGGGCTCCTCATCATAGCCGGAATAGTAGCTGCCGGAGGAATAGGAGGAGCCGGTGTTTGATGTGCTGTAGTTGGTATTTGCCAGGGAGTTGTTTTTATCGTTGAATTCATTCATAAAAAAGACCTCCTGAAAATGTTTTTGAATGTATGGGGCATTGCCTTTTTGCTATGGTCTTAGTATATCCTCCGAATTTGATAAAAACATAAACGCTTTGAAACGAAAGGCTGAAAAATATTTCAATAATTTTCATTGTTTGTGTGATAGCCATGTGAAACAGGTGAATTTTGGATTATATCGCATTTTTACAATGATAATGTTGATATTTAAACGATTTTTCAACAAAGGAATCCCCCGGAAGGCTTTTTGTTCCTTCCGGGGGATTCCTTTGCGGGCATCTTGTCCTTTAGCTCTGGGTGTACTGCTGGAGCCAGACATTGGCGATATTCATCGCGTTGTAAAGCCCATCCTTCATGGCGCGCTTTACAATTTTGTCCTTTAAGGCAAGGTTGGGGTCGTTGGCGACCAGCTGGACGGCGACCTTTTGGGGAACCTCCAGGTCGTCCATCTTTTCAACGCTGATAATCTGCATCATAGCAAAATGGCTGGCGTTCATATCCCCCAGGTAGAGGACGTTGCCGCATCGGACAAGGCTCTGCCCACTGTATGACATCATTTTGCCGTTTTTCTTTTTTTCGGCCATAAGCTTCCTCCTGTTCCAAAATATAAAAAGTAAATGGCGGACACCGCAAACCGGCAGGCTTTTATGTCCGCTCTGTGGAATTTTGACATTTGCCGTATGTCAGACGGCAAAAGCAGAAAACGAACCGCTCAGCCCGATGGGCTGGCGGAGTATGGAGTACAAGGATACCCTTATTATAGCATAATACCGGGCTCCTGTAAATGCGCTGAAAATCCTTCTGGGGACGGGCACGGATTTTGTATAGAGCGCTGAAAAAGGGATATCTTCTAAAAAAGGACCCTTTCAAAGGGCATTATCCCGCCGGAAAAGGGTTTCTGAACATTCTGTAAATTTTCTTCAGCGGTCCGCCACTTTGGGCTTCGGAGGGGGCAAAGCCTTCCGGGCCAAAGCAGAAAAAAGGCTGTCCCGTTTTTGGAACAACCTTTGTTAAGCGCTTTTCGGACCTCGGCCAAAAGTCTGAAACAGCTATTGGCCTTCCTGCCGGGTGTTCTCCGCCTCAGCCTCGTCCAGATAAGACTTCACCAAAAGCTGGAGCAGCTCGTCCCGGTCCAGCCGCCGGATTAGGCTGCGCGCCTTCTTGTGGGTTGTAATATAGGTTGGGTCCTCAGAAAGGATATACCCGACGATTTGGTTGATCGGATTATATCCCTTTTCCTTCAGCGCGTCATAGACGGCTGTCAGGATGGATTTCATTTCTTTTTCCCGCTCCTCACGGATGGTGAAGGAAATCGTCGGTTCACTGTTCATCGAATCACCCCTTATGTATTTTAGGATACACCAAACGGGCGGATTATTCAAGGGAAAAAACAAAACTCATCCATATTTTTTTATAATTTCCTGCTTTTGCCAAAAAAGCGGAGACAAAGCCGGGCTCTGTCTCCGCCTTTTCGCCAGAGGCGGTTCGTTTCACGCAGAAAATTTCCGTAAACGGTAAACAGCTAACTGCTCAAAGCTCCGCCCTGGTGCGTCCCACCGAAAGACCCGCCGCCAGCTTCCGCGATACTGCCGGGGCAGTCAGGGAAACGGAGAGGGAGCCCTCCTGGGGCCATTGCTCCGCCCGGCTATCCGGCAAAAGGACAATGGAATCGTCGGTGAGGAAGAAGGGGGAGTCATGACGGACGCCTTCAAAGGGGGATTGGAGCAGCCTGGAAATCTCCTGGTCCAAAAGAGACGTGTAGTTGGTGTGGGAGAGAAAGAGATCTGCCAGCCGGCAAACCTTCTGGTCCGATAAACGGATGGTGAAGCCCCTGGGGTTTTCGCCCGCCGTAAGGGCGGCCTCCTCAGGGGAGCCGGTTGGAGACGCGGCCAGAGAACAACCCTCCGTAAAAACAACGCTGAAGAATCCGCCGCTGTTGCGGGCGACCCGGTAATCCACAAGCTTTCCGTCTGCCGGAAGACTTTGGCGGCCCTGTTGGGCGGCCTGCCGGCGGGTATGGCACGTTCGGATGGCGTATTCCCGCATCATCGTGTTGGCGGTTTGAAGCTCGTTGGGGTTCCCGCCAAAGGAAAGCTGGGGATAGTATATCTCCGCCTCCGGCAGGGAATCTGTCGGGGGGAAATATTCCCGCACTCTGGTGACAACTGCCCTATCCTGGGCATATACCACGACGGGCCGCTGAAAGAAGGGGGCGCTGAATAAACAGACGAGGAGCAGCAGCGGGACAGCAGCGGGAAGCAAACGATGCCTTTTTTGGCTTCTCAGCGCCTTTTGGGGGCGCTGGGAGAAACGGGATGCTGCTGATGCGTGTTTTGCTCCGCGACAGCGCAGGGGTACCATGGGGATTCCTCCTTTCGCGGGAGGGATGAGGGATTCAGGAAATTGCGTCAGGTTTGGCGATTTCCGCAGCAATGCGGCTGAATGGAAGGGTGCAGGACTATGGTCATGTCCGCTCCGGAATTGGTTCCCGGAACGGGCAGTAACTATTGTGGCCGGGGGAGCGGGAAAGTTGCAAGGTAAGTGGTGGAAATCGGGAGAGAACCTTTTCCGTTTTTTTTGCTTTTTCCGGGAAAATCCCGGAAATATGGTTGACGTTTTGCCCGAACCATTTTATAATAATAAGCAACCGGTTTTCCAACTTGTTGGACAAGCCCCAAACGTCAGACACAAAAAACATGGAAAGGAGAGCGGTAGTCATGATAACTGGCGCACAGGCAATGGTAAAATGCTTAGAAAGCGAGGGCGTCAGCGTCGTATTCGGTTATCCTGGCGCGGCAATCTGCCCCTTTTATGACAGTCTAACGGCCTCCGCAATCCGACATATATTGGTACGCCAGGAGCAGAACGGCGGCCACAGCGCCAACGGCTACGCCCGCATCGCCGGGAAGCCCGGCGTCTGCATCGCCACCTCCGGCCCCGGCGCCACAAACCTGATCACCGCCCTTGCCACGGCGTATATGGACAGCATCCCCGTTGTGGCCATCACCGGCCAGGTGGCGACCGACGTCCTGGGCAGGGACGTCTTTCAGGAGGCGGACATCACCGGCGCGGCCGAGCCCTTTACCAAGCATAGCTATCTGGTAAAGGACGTAAACGAAATTCCCAGGATATTTAAGGAAGCCTTTTATATCGCGGCCACGGGCCGCCCTGGTCCGGTGCTCATCGACGTCCCGGTGGATATCCAGAGGCGGGAGCTGACCAAGGTGTTTGAGTACCCTCGCCAGGTTCACATCATCGGCTATAAACCCAGCATCAAGGGGCATAATTTGCAGATTAAAAAGGTTGCCGACGCCCTGTTCGCTGCCCAAAAGCCCCTGATCTGCGTGGGGGGCGGCGCGTTCGCGGCGGGCGGAGGCGAAATGGTGCGGAAGCTTTCGGAGGAGTACGGCATCCCCGCCATCTCCACCATGATGGGCATCGGCGTGTTCCCCACAAATCATCCGCTGTATATGGGAATGCTTGGAATGCACGGGGCCAGGCACGCCAACCAGATTGTCCGCCAGGCGGACCTGCTGATGATTATCGGCGCAAGGGTGGGCGACCGGGCGGTCAGCTCACCGGATGTGATTTCTCCGTCTACCACCATTGTGCATATCGACATCGACCCGGCGGAGATTGGAAAGAACATCGGCACCGCCATCCCCCTGGTGGGCGACTGCCGGACAGTCATCCAGCAGCTGATGGATCACTGTGACTCCCACACCCGCCCCGGCGATTTTTCTGAGTGGGTCCGCTATACCCAGGGCCTACGGGATGAGTACAAGCCCGACCTGGAGCCCCGTGAATACGGAATCAATCCCAAAAGCTTCCTCCGCAGGCTGTCGGAGAAAATGCCGGACAACGCGGTGTATGTCGCGGACGTGGGGCAGAATCAGATTTGGTCCGCCAACCATATCAACATCCGCAAGGGCCGGTTCCTCACCTCTGGGGGCATGGGGACAATGGGCTATTCCATTCCCGCCGCCGTGGGGGCCAAGCTGGCCGACCCCAGCCGGGAGGTCATTGCGGGCTGCGGGGACGGTTCCTTCCAGATGCAGATGATGGAGCTTGCCACCATCTGTCAGGACAAGGTGGGAGTTAAGATTATCGTCTTCCGTAACCGGAAGCTGGGCATGGTCAAGGAGATACAGAAGAAATCCTATGGTTGCCGCTACATTGCCACCAGCCTGGAGGGGGATCCGGATTTCACGGTGTTGGCCTCCGCCTACGGGATACCGTCGGAGCGGGTGGAGATCCAAGGGGAGACCGGCGGGGCCATAGAGCGGCTGCTGGCGGCGGAAGGGCCGTATCTGCTGGAATGTGTCGTTGACCCGGAAGAATCGTCAATATAAGGGAGGGAGACCGACGTGAAGCATACATTTTCGGTATTGGTGGAAAACCGCGCCGGCGTGCTTTCCCGAATTGCGGGATTATTTGCCCGGCGTGCGTTCAATATAGAAAGCTTGGCGGTAGGCGTTACGGAGGACCCCGCCTTTTCCCGTGTGACCATTGTGGCGGAGGGGTCCGACTATACCGTGGAGCAGGTGGAAAAACAACTGAACAAGCTCATTGATGTGATAAAGGTCCGGACCATCAACCCTGCTGAGCTGATCAGCCGGGAACTGGTTCTGATTAAGGTGAATGCGGGACAGACGGAGCGGTCCGATATTATGAACATCGCGGAGATTATGGACGCGAAGATTCTGGACATCTCCCGCGCAACCATGACCCTGGAGCTGGCGGATACCAGCGAGAGAATCGACTTATTTACAGAGCTGCTGAGGCCCTTTGCCATCCGGGAAATTGCCCGGACCGGAACAGTGGCGCTGCAAAAGGGAACCGACACCATATCGGTGAAAAAATAAAAGGGAAAGTCGCGGGGATTTCCCCGCGGAAACAACAGGAGGAATTTGTTATGGCAAAAATCTTTTATAGCAGCGACTGCGACCTGAGCCGTCTGGACGGCAAAACAGTGGCGATTATCGGCTATGGCAGCCAGGGACACGCCCATGCGCTGAACCTGCACGAAAGCGGCGTCAATGTCATTGTCGGCCTGTACAACGGGAGCAAATCCTGGGCTAAGGCAGAGGCTGCTGGTCTTAAAGTGATGACCGCCGCTGACGCTGCCGCCAACGCGGACATCATCATGATTCTGATTAATGATGAAAAGCAGGCCGCCATGTACAAGGAGAGCATTGAGCCCAACCTGACCGCGGGCAAGACCCTGATGTTTGCCCACGGCTTCTCTATCCACTTCGGCCAGATTGTTCCCCCCAAGGATGTGGACGTTATCATGATAGCCCCCAAGGGCCCCGGCCACACGGTCCGCAGCGAGTATGTGGAGGGCAAGGGCGTTCCCTGCCTGATTGCCGTGCAGCAGGACGCCACCGGCAGAGCCCTTGACACCGGCCTTGCCTATGCGGCGGGCATCGGCGGCGCCAGAGCGGGCGTGCTGATGACCACCTTCAAGGATGAGACCGAAACCGACCTGTTCGGCGAGCAGTGTGTGCTGTGCGGCGGCGTCACTGCCTTGATGCAGGCTGGCTTTGAGACGCTGGTTGAGGCTGGATACGCCCCTGAAAACGCCTACTTTGAGTGCATCCACGAGATGAAGCTGATTGTTGACCTGATTTATCAGGGCGGATTCTCCCGCATGAGATATTCCATCTCCGACACTGCCGAGTACGGCGACTACGAGATTGGCAAGCGGCTGATCACCGACGAGACCAAGAAGGAGATGAAAAAGGTCCTCACCGAGATTCAGGACGGCACTTTTGCCCGCAACTGGATTCTGGAGAACCGGGTCAACCGTCCCCACTTCAACGCGGAGCGCCGGATTCACTCCGAGCACCAGCTGGAGAAGGTCGGCAAGGAGCTTAGGAAGATGTACTCCTGGAACGACGAGCAGTAAAATTAAGGTAATTGGCGCGGCGGCACAGCTCTTTGGGGCTGTGCCGCTTTAGATTGATATTGTGGAGTGATTTGCAATGGAAAAAATATCCCTTAGAAGATTGAATATTTCTGATCTTCATCCTCAAATGCTGATAGATTTTCATCACATCCAGTCTATTACCTCCAAATGGGTCAAAAAAGACGGAGCGTGGGAGCTCGAAAAAGCATCTGCCCTCCGCCAATGGGATGAGGCGAAAAAAGTTTGGATGGCCCAATACCTGCGCCAACAGCTGGACAGGAACGGATGTGTGCTGGGGGCGTTTGAGAACAACCGGCTGATTGGCTTTGCCGCTGTAGATGGCGGTATAAAGGGACAAAGCGGAAAATACGCAAATTTGACCCTGCTCTTTATTGATGATAATTGGAAAAGGCGGGGGATAGGAACAAAGCTGTTCCGGCAGGCGTGCCTCTGCGCCGCCGGTATGGGGGCTGATAAGCTCTTTATTTCCGCGGTTCCCTCTTATGAGACGGTTGCATTCTATTTTAAAATGGGGTGCCTGGATGCAGAGGAGGTCATAGACGAGTTTGTGGATACAGAGTTTGACCGGTATCTGGAGTATTCTTTAAACCAAGGATATGAAGAACCTTGATAAAGTCCAGAAAAATTTGGACCTAAAGCCTATATACCAAAGCTTATATATCCGTTCTCTGCGCGGGGATTCTCGGCTGGCTGGAGGGCAGTTCCTGCTCCCCTTGGTATGTGACCTTATTGCTTAGGTACTGAAAGCTGTCGCCTTCGCCGGGCATCACTGTCACCTCATGGGTGAAAAGGGTGTCCGTCTGCATATCCGGACACATGACTTGCACCTTCAGAGTGATGCTGTTGTCGGTATTTTCTACATATTCTATTACTTCTGGTATAACATTCGGAAAATAGGAGACGTTGGAGATGTCGATATCCTGCCACGGGTAGATATCCTTTTCGGGGTTGTACAGCGCCCGTTCCCGGAATTCATCTAGGGGAATTTCAAAGTAGGGTAATATGGTATTCTCAAACAGCTCCGCGGGGACACAGTAATGAAAATAGGGGTACTGGTCTTTTTCAAAACGGTCTGTATAAACATAGTCGTCGTTTTTCATTTTGTATAGTGATTCAAACAGATCGTTGAAGGACAGATTTCCATACTCTGTTTTGTCCCAATCGCACAAAAAGGCGTTTACATTGTAGTAGCCGATTGGCTTGATGTATTTTTGATTGAGCTCCCACAGGGTTTTGTCAACCGGCTTTAATCTCAATAAGATGGATGCTTCCCAATGCCTGTCGGTCGGGACGTCCTGGTAATAAAAATCGCCGCGATAGGTCATGTCCCAGTTGAGGACGTTCCGCTTTCCGGCGGTTTCTATTTTAAGCTGTCCGTCCGTACTCCACTGGGCAAAGGCGCTGACACTGTACGGCTTCCCATTGGTATATTGGAATTCATAGTAGTTCAAACCGCCGGAATCAGAAACCTCCCAATAGGACGTTTCCGCGTCAACTCCATTTTGAACCGAGTTCCAAAAGGCATAGAATTCCTCCGAGCGCTCCAAAAAAGCCGGGTAATCACCGCTGCTGTTGAGAACGGGGTATCCGGCCTTTTTTATCATATCTTCCATCTCGTCAATCGCTTCCCTGCTGACGGCTTTTCTGGTGTCCCAATCGGAGAGGGGCTTCTTTTCCGCGCTGGCATAGATGCTTTGACAAAGGGGTTCCAATTCCGCATACTTTGCCTGAATTTCCTCTAGTTTTTCCTCGGATAAGCTTTCGCCGCTGAAGATAGCGGTCACTGTCCGGGCCGCCTGAGAGGCGGATGAACTTTGGCTTGCCTGTGTTCCGGCAGTCTGATCTGCCGAGCTGCCGCTTTCTTCCGCCACCATATCTCCAGGAAAGTGTATACATCCCCCAAATAAGACTGCCAGTATAGAAATTCCCATGAGAATTTTGCTTTTTATCATCAATACACCCTGCTTTCATAGATGTCAGATTTTATCATTACAATCAAATTTATGATACAGATAAAAAGCAAACTGGTGTTATCGAAAAATCATATATTTTGTAAATTGAGGGGAACGGGTGCGCCTACGTACTGCTCATTTTATTCCTTGGTAAAATCAATGACATATTTGCTCCCGTGGGAAAAAAGGACGCCCTCTGTCAGTTGAATACAGAGGATGCAGGTGTTCTCACTGCTGAAATCGTTGTGACCGTTGTCTATCCAGGTGCTGAAAGCCTTTTTCAGCCTACCGGCGATATCCTTGTTTTCGGGCTTGCCGAACCAGCCGAGATTGATTCCCTTTCCGCGGGCGGTAAACCAGTCCCCGGCAATCGCCGCTGCGGGGTTTGCGGCCAGCTGCTTCATTTTATTGGATAGGGCATGGGTAATGATATAAAAGCAGCCGTCCTGATAAAAGGCGTTTACATTTCGGACCCACGGAACGCCGTCCTTTACGGTGGCCAGCGCTACAACATTGTCCCGGCCAAAACGCTCGTCCATGATTTTTTTTGATTCCTGTGTTAATTTTTCCATCTTCGCCTCTCCTTTTTTAGAAAATGCTGACTTTATCAACCGTCAGCTTAAAAATGGTTAAAAACATTTCTTTCTCATTCTGATACTTTTGCTTCAAAGAGGGGTAGATGCCCATCATTTCCGCTTTGATGGAAAGGGAATGCTCCGGCTCCGCCCTGCCCGTTATCCTGATCCATCTTCTCGCCTGCGGATTGTAAGCCGCGATTTCTATTCTGGGGTTTCGGGATAGTTCAGTATACACCTGCTTCCGCTGGTCGGTAGCGATGAACAGGTTCCCGCCGCTGGAATGGAGCATTCCAAAGGGCCTTAATTTTGGCTGATTTTCCACCGCTGTTGCCAGAAAGAAATATCCGCATTCACGGATAAACCTGTGGCAGTCATCGGCGGATGTGCCGTTGATGGGGTTGTCCTGCCTGGAGATACCATCATTGGTGTTTAAATTTTCTCCTTTTTCTGCTATACTGTTCTTGGGGCATAGTGAACCTCCTGGTTTTTTGTTGGTGGTACTTCAATTATACCATGTTCGCTA
>JAAWRH010000055.1 GCA_022800935.1 Oscillospiraceae bacterium | reverse complement strand
ACCGCTTTCCGTTCGGGGCTACGCCCCTCCCTCCAAGCGGTAAATTCGCTGCAAACCTATCCCCAAAAAATTAATTACACACTTCACTTGACAAAGCCGGGGCGACGGGCTTGACTTTCTCTTCAGTGTAAGGCATATTGTACCCCATGCCCGTTTTATCATTGTCAGCGCCTTTGAACTGTTTTCCTATGCCAAAACGGCCATTGAGCTGAATGTACAGGCTTATCTGGTCAAACCTGTCAGAAGCTCTGTAATTGTCAATACTGTTCTTCAAGCAGTGCAAAGTATCCAAAACGATCGGAACCATCCAGGCTTTCAGCCCGCCGAACAGGAAAACGCCGCTGGGTACGATATGATTGAAAAAGCAAAAAAATATATTGATGAGCACATTTATCAGGAAATTTCCCTAGGGGATGTCGCGGAGTATGTCAACCTGAGTTCTTCCTACTTCAGCAGGCTTTTTAAGAAGGAGACAGGAACGGCATTTGTGGATTATATCAAGGTGTGCAAGGTGGAAAAGGCAAAAATTCTCCTTGCAACCACCAATAAAAAGGTGTATGAAATCGCGCAGGATTTGGGCTATCAGAGCATTCGGTATTTTATTGCTGTCTTTAAAGCCTGCCAGGGGGAGACGCCCCAGGCATACAGGATAAAGTACACACGAAAAACACTTGAGAGATTTGATGTACGGCTGTATCCATCAGCGCTGGATCAATCGTCCCTTTGTGCTGTTCCCGGAAGAACTGACAGAGGAAGAGAGGAGCTATTACCGGCCCTTCCAGTTCCAGGCATTGGATGAAAAACACGCCAATGATTTATTGGATATGCAAAATATTGAATGTGTGCGCGGCTTCTCTGCATCCTTCCTGCTGTCCGAAACGGTAAAGCAGGCAACAGGCTCCTTCCGCAAAGCAATCGCCTCCCTGGAGGAAATACGCCAAAATATTGACGGAGAGGTTGCCGAAAAGCTTTCCATGGTGGTGCGGCGTTTAGAGGTGTACATTTGTCTGATGAAAACCTGTGTAAACGCTTCCCGTTTCCAGACCCTGGCGGACAGCATTGACTATGAAGCGGAACCGGCATTAAGCTGCCAATGGCCCACCCGCAACGATCCGCGAATCGAGCAATACCAAGACATCTCCAGAAGCGAGATTGACAATGCCTATCGCCTGGCGGATTTGATAGAGGGCCATGAAAAGGAGCTGCTTCAGGTAACGGAGCCGGAGATGGAGGATATTTTTGTGCTCAGCAGGAATATTGCAGGCCAGATTCGCAGAAAAGCGGAAATTATGCTGGACCACCAGTTGGATGGAAATCGGGTTTTTGAGAGGAATAATATTTGAGCACGACAATAAGTCAGCCGTTAGGAAACCTCCAAATAAATCCGCACATACGTCTTGACAGAAAATTTCCCCGTCGATCCGATACGTAGGTTTAATCGGCCTTCCTTAGAACCAAACATAAAATATGGGCTCAGAAAAACCTTTTCCATTTTTCCTGAGCCCATATTTATATTTTTATGCAGAACACGCTTTTGCGTTTGCCTGTATACCGTTTTTACATTGGCATCGCTTAATTTCTGCAAAACCCACTCTGAAATCCCTGAAGCTCCTCCCAGAATTTTTCCGCGAACTTCTGCATCTGGACGGTGATTCCGTTGTCCTCAAAGACACAGCGGATTTTCAGGGTTCCCAAAAAGTCCCCTATGGCATAACAGAGAATTTCCAGGACAGAGTCGTTTTTCCACGCGGCGCTGGTCATACAGGGCATATGCAGAACAGGTCTTTCGGATTCATACCAGTACACCACCGGCGGCACGCCCTCTGCTTCCTCTGCGGAGGCAAATCCGGGAAAGTCCTGAAACACAAAATGCCCCAAACCAAATTCCAGACGATTGTTGTCCCATTGGAACACTCCCTGATCTCCCTGGAACTCCAGGGATACCTCCCCCAGTCGCAGACTGGACCAAGCGCCCTCCTCGTTGGGGGCCATCTCATAGCGTTTTCCGGAAACCTGTGTCTCTATGGGACTATGTACCGCCCCCTGGATAGGCTTTACCTCCAGACCAGAGACGTACCGCTCCAGCCTCTCCACTGCCTCCCTGTCCTCCGGAAGGGCAGAATCCGCCGCCTGGGCCAGCACAAGCTCATAGAACCTATCCTCTACGCAGATTCGCTTGTCGTTGTCCGCCTGCATATCCGCCGTAGTGACCAGTATCATATCCGCTTCAGGGATGCAGAAGGCCATCTGTCCGCCCATTCCCAGCATGGAGAAGCCGTGAGGGCCCATCCAGAACTGGTATCCGTAGCCGTGCTTTCCGTTTTCAATCTGCTTGGAGGTGGCCGCCTCCATGAATTCCCTGCTGATAAGCTGTTTTCCCTCCCACTGGCCCAGATTGAGGCTGAACAGGGCCAGCTTTGCGAAATCCCTTTGGGTACACAGCACACCGGAGCCGCCCCAGGAGGATTTTCCGTCCGGCACCTTTACACAGATGCTCTCCGGGCTGAGGTTGAGGGGGGCAAGCCTTTGGCGCAGATACTCCATCAGTTCCATCCCGCTCAGCTCCTCCACCAGGGCGGCCAGCACGGTCGCAACCCCCGTATCATAGGAGAACACATGGCCGGGCCGGTGGGTCGGCGGGCATTCATAAGCCGTCCGAATCCAGTCGTGCTGAGGATTGTCCACCATCTGATAGGGGGAGGTGACAAAACAGGTGGCCATGCGCAGCATATCCCGGATGGTGGTCTCTCTGATCCAGGGGTGAACCTGTTCCGGCTGGCGGTCCTTAAAGTAATCGCAGATGGAATCCTCCAGGCTGATTTTACCCTCGTCCTGGAGAAGTCCAACGGCAATGGCCGTCATGCTCTTGCTGGAGGAATACATCCTGTGCCGCTGCTGTGCCGTAAAGGGCTTGTAATGCCCCTCCGCGATGACCTGCCCGTGGCGCAGGATGCAGAATCCGTGCATACAGCACCCGGAGCGCTCCAGCTCCTGAAGGTAAGCCAGAATGCTCCGGGAGGGAATCCCCATGCTTTCCGGTGTGACGCGTTCCATCCATTTTTTGCTCATTTTTATGTCTCCTTCCAAAATTTGTCTGATTTAAAAATTCGCCCACCTTGCTAAGGTGAGCGAATTTTTTCAATTTTCGTCTGTCGGTATCCCCTTCGGAGATTTCTCCTCCGGCTTACTCCATGGTTTCCGCCCAGACCTTGGCCCGCTCTTCGCAGACCTCTTTGCCGTACAGGGACATAAACTCATTGACAAGGCTGTCATAACGGCTGTCAAACTCCTGGGGACTGCACATAAACAGGGTGGTAAACATCTCCTTGTATTTGTCCTGCATGGAGGTGGCGTACTGGGCCTCGGACTCAATGGGCTTTTTAAAGTAGGGGAAGAACCAGGGGTCGCGGCGGGAGTCGGTCATAGCCATGGTAAACTGGGTATCGGCCTGCTCGCTGTGATAGGAAGAGGTCCAGTTTTTAAAGGTCGCTTCCTTGCTGCCATACCAAACGTCCTCCACGATAAACCGGTATTCGTAGTTGTTGTTTGCGGAAAGCTTGTCCGCCCCGTCATACAGGGTGTTGTAGTCGTAGATGCCGTCGGTCAGGGTGTAGTGGACACCTTCATCGCCAAGGCTCAGTCGCATCAGGTTGTTATCGGACAACAGCCAGTCGATGTACATAACCGCTTCCTTAGCGGACTTAGAGAAGGCGGGGACCATGATGAATTTGCCATAGGGCTGGTTGGACAGCTTGGGATGCTTGCCCTCCGAATTGGTGAAGGGGTCACAGGCAATGTAGTAAGCTCCCGGCACATTTTCCGCCATGTTGTCAAAGTAGCTGCCGGGGCGGTACCCGGTGAGCAGATTCTGGGTAAAGAATCCCACGTAACCGTTGGTAATATCAGAGTACATCTTGGAGCAGTCGTTGTCAAGTGCGAATTCCGGGCTGATGAGTTTTTCGTTGTAGCACTGGTTCAGGAAGCGGACGCCGTCCTTATAGCCGGGATACAAAAAGGGATAGGTAAGGGTCAGGTCCTTCTCGGTCAGGGACGGGTCTACAAAGGAGTAAAGCATATTAAAGTAACCGAAGGAAATCTCCTGCATTCCCATGCCGCAGGGGATTGTCTGCTCCCCCAGACCGCCGGGGTCCTGGTCGCGGAAGGCTATCATGGTGTTGTACCATTCCTCTGTGGTGGCGGGGTTGGAAAGCCCCAGCTTATCCAGCCAATCCCCCCGGATGGAGGAGCCGACAATGCCGGAAACCGGACGGGGGGAGGGAATGACCATCTGCCTGCCGTCGAATTTTCCATACTCCATGGTTTCGTCTCCGACAAAAGCGCTGAGATTTTTTCCGTATTCGGCTATATACTCGGTCAGGTCGGTCAGGCCGCCCTGGCTGATATAGTTCTGCACCACGTTGACGTCGTAGGTATAGACAATGTCCGGAGCGTCCTTTCCGGCCATCCACACGTTAAGGGTCGTTACCTCCTCCCACCTGGGCATGACCACCCACTCCAACTCGATATTGTTGGGGTCTCCGAAGGATTCACGAATCCAGTCGCACCAGTAATTATCTCCCAGAGGAAGCTGTCCGTCCAGCCCTAAGTCCCATGCCAGAATGCTCAGATGGGTCTTTTCGCCGGAGGCCGGTCCCGAAGCGGCGGAGCTTGATTTTTCAGCGACCTCCGAAGAGCTTGGCTCTGTGCCGGAGCTGCTGCCCGGTGCGGAAGAGCCGGTGGAGCTGCTTTGAGAACAGCCTGCCGCCATGGAAACGAGCATTGCGGCGCTCAGTGTGAGGCCAATCAATTTTTTCTCTTTCATTGGAAAACCTCCTGTTCATTTTTAGAAAACACGGTTGTATACCTGCTGCGTTTTTTTGTGTTTTCTTTATACTAACCTGAAATCTGTCCGTTCAGGGTTAGCTCATTCTTTGATAGCGCCAATCATGACCCCATGCACAAAGTATTTTTGCAGCCACGGGTACACCAGCATGATCGGTATGGTGGTAAAAATGATGCTAGCCGCCTTTATCCCCTCCGCGGCTGTGCGCTGCTCCGCAAGCTGGGGGTTGTTCATCGCAGTTTGGCTGGAAAGCTGGCTGCTGTTGATGATCATGTTGATCTTTTGGGGCAGAGTGTAGAGCTCCTGCTTATTGATGAAAAATTTCGCGTCCTGAAAGCCGTTCCATCTGGCAACCGCATAAAAGAGGGCTACCGTCGCCAAAACCGGCTTGGAAAGGGGGAGCACAATGCGCACAAGGGTCATAAAATCATTGCTGCCGTCGATCAGTGCTGCCTCCTGAATGCCGGATGGGATGGAATTCATAAAATAGGTGCGGAGAATAATGACATTAAAGGTGTTGATCCCGCAGGGAAGGATGATACCCCATATATTATTGGTCAGCCCCAAAGAGTTCACCAGGATGTAATCCGGGATAATCCCGCCGCTGAAAAACATGGTGAACATAATCATCAGCATGATGACCCTATGTCCCTTCAATCTTTTCTGGGCCAAGGGATAGGCGGTTAAAATGGTGAGGCACATGGCGATGGCGGTATGCAGGACCGTGGCCTTTACGCTCACCCACAGGGCGGGCATCAGGGTGGGGTCGCTTAAAACATTTTGATAGGAAACCAGGTCAAATTCCACCGGCCAGAAGAATACCTCTCTGGAAAGAACCGCCCGTGTGGAGCTCAGCGACAGGGAAAACACATACACAAAGGGGGCCGCACAGACCAGGACAATCAGCGTCATCAATGTATAGTTGCAGACGTCAAATATTTTTTCTCTCTTTTTGGTATCCAAGTTTCTCCCTCCCCCTAAAAGATTCCGCTGCCGTCGCCCCAGTTGGCGATGGCGTTTGTAATCAGCAGCAGGACCATTCCGGTGACAGACTGGAACAGCCCAACCGCCGTAGCCATGCTGAAATTGGAGGATTCCAGCCCGACCCGATAGACATAGGTGCTTATCACGTCTGAAAATTCCCGCACCATGGTATTGCCTATCACATAAGGCCGTTCAAACCCAATGTTGACCAGGGAGCCCATTCTCAGAATCAGCATCATAATGATGGTGGGTCGGATGCCCGGCAGGGTGATATGCCATATTTTCTGGAAGCGCCCGGCTCCGTCCACCGTCGCGGCCTCATACAGCTCCTGATTGATGCCCGCAATGGCGGCGATAAACAGGATGGAGTTCCAGCCCGCGCTCTGCCATACGCCTATGGCGCAGTATGTAAACAGCCAGTGCCATTTTTCTGTGATAAAGGGGATGCTGTCCCCTCCAAGCCGGCGGATGATGATATTGACAAGACCGCTTTCCGGGGAGAACATCTGGAGTGTGATTCCCCCGATAACAACCCAAGAAATAAAATAAGGAAGGTAGACAATCGTCTGGGAAACCCGTTTATAAGCGACGCTTTTCATTTCTGAAAGCATGATGGCCAGAATAACCGGCGCGGGAAAGCTGAAGCAAAGGTCCACCACATTTAACATCAGCGTATTGCGGAACACCCTGTAAAACTCATCCATGGAGAAGATGGCCTTGAAGTACTTGAGGCCCACCCATTCGCTGCCCAACACGCCTTTGAAAACGCTGTAATTTTTAAAGGCTATGACCACGCCGTACATGGGGATATACTTAAAGATGATATAATACGCAACGGGCAGGACCAGCATGGCATACAATATCCAATCCCGTTTTAAGTAGTATCCGAATCCCCTTTTTTTATGTAAGCTCTGCTGCACAATTTCATCTCCTTCGTCATTTTAACTGTTTTTCGCTTAAATAACCGGCTTCAATTATATGGTATGACGAATCCATCCCTGTTTCAACTGTTTATTTTGCTTTTGGAGGCTTTAAATTTGCTTTTGAATCATCATTTTGAAGATTTGAGACCATCAAATTTGATAGAAAAAGAGATACTGCCTATAAAGACAGCATCTCTTTTTGTGCAGATTGACAGTACCGGACAGCCGGAAGCTATTTTTTCAAAGACGCGCGATATGCGGCAGGACTGATGCCCTCCAGCCTTTTAAAGGCCCGCACAAAGCTCTGATCGTTGTTGTACCCGACCTCCTTAGCGATTTCCGCAATGGGATTCCCGCAGGCGCCCAGCAATTTTTTGGATTCCCGTACCCGAAGGTGGTGGATATAATCTGAGGGGGTAATGCCGGAAAATTCCTTAAAAATCCGCCGCGTATAGGAATAACTGATATTCAGCGCCGCCGCCAGCTCTGCTGCGCCGATATTCTCCTGATAATGCTCATGCAGGTAGGAGACCATCTGATGATACAGCTCCTGCCCGCCCTCCTGATTTTTGACGAATGCCTGGCGGCACAGGCACTCCTCCAGGTCCTTTTCGTATTCCCACAGCAGGCGGCCCTGGAGACTGAAAATCCTGTGAATCTGAAAGCTGGATTCCGACAGCTCCCTGGAGCTGTCAATCCGGTCCGACAGCTTTTTTAAAATTGTGCCAGTGAGCTGGTGGAGAATCAGCATAGCGGCGTCAACAGAGATGTCCTGGGTTTCCTGAAGACTTTGACAAAAGCTCCGAACCGATTTCCGTATCTGATCTTCGTCCCCGGCCTCCAGGGCGGAGATAATCTCTATTTCCCTTTGGCGGGGATAGAAATCCCCCTTGACATCCTCAGGGGGAAGCTCCTTTTCCGTAATCACATTGCCCCATCCGGCAAAAAAGACCCGCTCTGCGGCCTTGCGCGACCACTTAGCCGCTGTCGAAAGCTGTTCCATGCTCTGCGGGCCCCCCTGATACCAGTCAGAAAGACCGATACAAAGGCGGGTTTCAAACCTTTTTTCGACATAGTCCAGGTACCTTTGGGCGATTGCCGGAAGCTCACTGTCCTTTTGCCGGGCAAACAGAATCACATACATCCCCTGGCGTCCAAGGGAAATTTCCCTGTTTTCGTAATCCTCCGGGAGCATCTGTACCAGAAGCTGTCTGAGCAGGCTGAAAAAATAAAGCTTCTCCGTTGCCTCCATCTGCTCCGCTTCCTGGTCAGAGGGCTGAAACTGAAAATATACAACGCAAAGCCAGCGGTTTTCCAAAAGCTCCTCCAGACTTTGGGGAATATCCTCCAGAAAGCTCTCATACAGCACAATGGAGCGAAGGCAGTGGTTTTCCCGCTGAAGCTGCGTTTGCTCCTGTCTTTTCTGATTTTCCTCCGCCTCCCGCTTCATATGGGAGACAGCGCGTTTGAGCATCGCCAGGTCCTGGGGATTTCCCTTAAAGGTATGACCCTGTAAAATCTCCGCGGTGAGCTGTTGGATGGGGCTGTACAGATACCTGCTCAGGCAGAAGGCGACAAGAATTCCCACAAGCAACGTCAGGACAATCAAAAAGAGGAGGCCGCTCATATAGCTTTTCTGTATCGAATCCATCCCCTCTATGGAGGTGGTGTTTACAAAAATCCAATCGTTAAAGCCGGACTTATTCCAGGATGTCAGAATTTTTTGACCTCTTTCCCCTTTTGACGTAAAATACCCTTCCGTTTCCCCGCTTTCCAGAATTTTACGGACGCAGTCCTCGCCGGAAATATCCTCTCCCAAAAGAAGCTTTTGGGGATGGCAGAGGACAATTCCGGCGTGGTCAATCACCTGAAGGGTTTCGTTTTCCTGCCGGTACCCGGCATTGAGCCGTTCTATCACATGGTATTCATTGATGTTATATACAAGAGCCCCTTTTAATTCCGGCACCGCGAAGGAGGAAAAGCGGTAGACAAAGGACAAAACAGGATTACCCGCGGTCTTGCCCTGTATCGCCTTTGGATCGTGAACGATTCTCGTATTCATCCAGGCGGAATTGTTGTTGGTGTCCAACTGCTGATATATTTCCAGCCAATCCTGATCCAGAAAGCTGTCCAGCCGGTAGGCGCCGTTATAGGAGGTAATCACATAACTTGAACCCGGCAGGTACAGGTAGAGGGAGTACACCATTTGGTTCACCCTTGCGGCGGAGGAAAGCTTGGCCTGCGCCTCCCGCAGGCGGGTGATGTCGGTCTCCCCGTCGGTCAAACCGCTTTGTGCCAGTATCAGGGACAGATTCAGCGCATCCCTTTGAAGGGTCCTTTCCAGTTCCTGCATATACTCTTCGTTTTTCCGCTGGTCGTTTTTCTTGGACTCGCCGATCTGTACCTCGGTATAATTTTGCATCACCCGGCTGAAGGCAACCCCATAGACGGCAGTGAGGACAATGACCACAAAGGCAATGGCAGAAAAAATCTTGGTAAAAAACGTCTGTCTTGTTTTAAACATATGTCCTCCATATAACCCTTAATTTTAATGCGGGAGCATTTTCATTATAGCACATATGGAGGAGTTTGTCTTGGAGCAAATGAAATTTATCAGGGCAGCCGTATGATGTGTGAAAAGAGCAGATGGACCCGATAGCCCCCTCAGCCCCCTTAGACCCTATATGTTATATTTTCTTCCCCCTTCTGCGCCGCTGTTCGGTACTCCCCCGGAGTGACCCCCTCTACCTTTTTAAAAACCCTTATAAAATTCTGCGGATTATTATAGCACAAATGACTACTGATTTCCTGTATCTTCATACTGCTCTGGGCAAGCAATCGTTTTGCCTGCTCAATCCGGTATAAATAGAGATACTCTTTAAAGCTGTACCCCATCTGCTGTCTGAAAATTCTGCTGACATAGGAGGGGTGATATCCAATTTTAGACGCACAGTATTCCAGCGTCAAGGGCGTATCGTATTCCTGATGAACGATCTCCGCCATCTGCTGGGCAAGCGACCTTTTAGGCTGCTCCGCCTCCATTATCAGCGTGGGATATATCAGCTCCGACAACAGCCATCCCTCCACATTCCGGCTGTACCCCAGGGAAAGCAGTTCTGACAGTTCCAGGGCCTTTGGCGATTCCATTCCGGTGGAAATTGCCTTTTCACGGGAAAACTCGCTGACAGTGATTGCCAGTTTCGCTATGGCATACTCAAATTCCCCATAGGATACAGAGTGGCGGAACAGCACATCGATATAATCATGCAGGCAAGTGGCGCATCTTTCCCCGTCACAGTCCTTTAAGGCAGCCATCAGGGTGTCTAAAGATTGGTTGGGAAACAGAAACTGGGATTGTATCTGTCTGTCTATCTTGTCATAAAAACGAACCGCCTGACCCTCTGCCGGAACAGAAAACGAAGGATATTTGAGGGCCTCCTCCGCATGGAGCAGAGCTAGTCTCGTCCCTGCAAGCTTCTCATAAGGACTGCTGACCCCCGCCGCAAGCTGGACGTGAAGGGAGCACAGCACCATATGCAGCAGTTCGCCGGACATTTTTTCCGCTTCGGTCCGCGCTTCCTGGAGGTTCTGGGAAGCGGAGCGGTGGACCATCAAAAATTCATTTCCCTTTACCGAGGTAAACAGCAGCTTCTGACCGGAAAACAACTCGTCCGCAATATTTTTCACTGCAAACAGAATGAGATCGGTATCCATTCTGTGGAACCCGGAATCTGTAGAATCCTCTATTTTATATACAGAAAGGAAAAACCATTTTCCCTCTGGAGAAAGGGATAGAAACCTACACCGTTCCACCGTTCTTTGTTCCGAGACGCGCCCATCCAGCAGATTGAGGAAAAACAAATTTTCCACCTGGGTTTTCTGTTCCCCTAGCATGGATTCCATAAGCTGGTTGGACTCCCGCATGGAATCCATATAATGAGAGAGAACAGAAAGCTCGTCGCAGGCCTCATCTTCAGTCCCGTCTCCCATTCCGTCCTGGCGGCGTACACTGGAAATCAGCTCCTCCATAGGCCGGTAGATACGGGCTGCAAAGACATTTAAAGCGAAAAGCGCCACAAAGATGATGGAAACCGCTATGGTCAACAGGGTCGCAGTAAAAAAGGTTGCTTCCAGACGGAGCTGTCCGTAAGGGGTAAAGGAATAAAAGCGCCATTCCTCATAGTTGGAAGAAAGTTCTGTGACTCCCCATTTTTCCCCGCTGATTCCAACGGTCAGATGAAGATTCCGCTGTTCCAGCTGTTCACCATACTCCGCAAGGAATTCATCCGGGTTCAGGGCAGGGGTTCCCGGTTCGGAAGAGAGGTAGAAGGACACCTTTTCCCCTGCTTTGTCCAGTACAAGAAGATTTTCCGCTCCGCTTTCCCGGCAGCTCGTATCAAAAAGCTGAGATTTGGGTATTTCCACCAGAAAAATACCATAAACTGTAGTAGAGGAGCCGCTGACAAGCCGCATCATATAGAGGCTGTCTCCCCGGCTCAGCAGGATTGTCCCCAGCTTGGTTTGGGCGAGCCCGCCGCCGGAGTACAGAGCAAGGCCAGCTAATTCCAGAACCGGTTGGATGCGCTGCACATCCTTTTGGAAAAAACCGGAGCTGTCCAGCACCCAGTCCCCAAGCTCACTGATTAGGGTGATGCTGGCGGTGATCCCCTCCTTTTCAATCAGCGCCTGGGTTTCGTTGATCTTCCTCCGCAGACTGTTGACGTTGGAGAAGGTGGTCCAGTTGTATTTGACCACCGAAAGCTGGAGCGACTCCATGGTAGAAGGAAGAACGCTCAGCTCGTAGATGCTCTGGTCGATATGGGAGAGCTTCCTTTCAATCATTGTCTGGGTTGAGGAAAGGAGCTTTTCCTCAACCATATCCGTATTGGCGGTAATCTGGCGGGTGACTCTTACATAACAAAACAGGCTGAAAATCACTACCGGAGCCACCGACAGGATACAGCCGAAAATGAGAAATTTGGAAAGGAGCTTGGGTTTTCTTCGGAAAAAGGCTTGAATCTTCATAGTCTGCCCCCCTGCCGCAGTATCATTTCTTCATCAATACACCTTTTCTAATTATACCATAGGGATGGACATGAAACAAATGCTTTTATTCCGATTCAATCTTCCATAAATAACGTTGCTTTTCAAAAAACCTTAAAAAAGAAAGAAATGAGCATAAAAATGCGCATTTTAAAACCTGAAACCCGTCCATTTTCCAAACATTTCATAAGAAATGAGTATTGTTTTCGGCCGGGATTTCCCTTAAATTCTGATGTTTTAGATATGTTCTCTCAAATGATTATTGTATTTTTCCTCCTGCTGCGATAAAGTGATAGCAGGAAGTTTTACAGCATATTATACAAAAAAAAACAACAAATCAATAAAAACAAGGAGGCTATCTTACTATGACACATCTGAAAAGGAAAGCGCTTGCCGCAGTATGCGCGGGTGCAATACTCACAGGCTTGACGACGGGATGCAGCAACCCATCCTCTTCCAGTCCTTCTCCATCCTCCAGCAATATCTCCGCACCAGCTGGGAGTTCCAGCACAGCCGCGTCTTCCGGTACTGACGCCGGAAACGTCAACACAAGCAGCAGCGAGGAACCCTTCCCCATTACCATTCTTGCCCAAACCTTTGCCACAGAGATGCAGAAGCCGGATTCCCCTGTCTGGAAAAAGATAGAGGAGTACACCAACACCAAGCTGGACATCACCTGGAAGCCCTCTGCTGGATTCGATGAAAACATCAACATTCTGGTTGCCTCCAATGACCTGCCCATGGTGACAGCCGTCCGGGACAATAAGGCTCCCGTGATTGTGCAGGCGGTCAACGGCGGAGTATTCTGGGAAATTAAGGATGAATACCTACAGCAGTATCCCAATCTGAGCAAGATGAATAAGGACGTAGCCAATAACGTTTCCTATGACGGCAAAATTTATAGCCTGTACAAATCCGCGGACCTGGCAAGGAGCGGCTGGCATTACCGCAAGGATTGGCTGGATAAGCTTGGAATGTCTGAACCGACGACTCTTGACGAGCTCTATGATGTGATCCATGCCTTTACCTTTAATGATCCTGACGGCAACGGCAAGGATGACACTTTTGGCTTGGCGATGGCGGCAGATATTGCAGTCAAGCTGGAATTCCACAGTATGGTAGTTGCTATGGGCGGCGGCAACGAATGGGAAGCCGACGGGAACGGCGGCGTACAGCCCACCTTTATGACCCAGCCTTATATTGACGCTATGGACTTTTTCCGCAAAATCTATGCGGAAAAGGCAATGAACCAGGACTATCCCTCTGCCTCCAAGAACAACATCTATGAATACTGGTCTTCCGGCCAATGCGGGATGTTCTATATGTCCATGTATGATTCCTATGGCCAGAGCGTACAGAACATTAAAAAGACCATTCCCGAAGCAGAAAACGACTTCTTCTCCCTTATCAAGTCCAAGATAGACGGCAGCTACCGCTGTTATCCTACCTCTGGCTGGAAGGGAATGTACATGATGTCCAAAAAGGCAGTTAAAAGCGAGGATAACCTGATGAAAATCCTTGGATTCTTTGACAAGATGGAGGATCAGGCTATGCAGGAACTGACCGGTTACGGCGTAGAGGGCGACCATTTCACTGTAAAATCCGACGGAACGGTTGACCTAATTAACCGTGAAGATTTCTCCACTGTCTGCGGGGACTTTGGACAGCTCCAGCTCAACTGGTCTGACAACAAACGCCCTGCCAACTATGAATACCTCCAGAAAAAGGTTCTGGACAGCATTGCCGCCAACGAGCCTTATGCCATTCCCAATGTTGTAAACCCATTTATCTCCGAAACCCAAAGCTCTTTGGGCGGAACCCTGGATCAGATGATCTATGACGCAAGGGATAAATACATTATCGGAGCGCTTGACCTGGACGGCTTCAACGCTGTAGTTGCACAGTGGCGTGCCCAGGGCGGAGACAACATCATCAAGGAGTATTCCGACGCCTACAAAGCAGCCGGAGGAAAATAGTCCTGTTTTCCAGCATCATTTCCAAGGGCGTTCCTGATTTACCGGCGGGAACGCCCTTTTCCTTGAAATCTGTATAAGGAGGACCATACCATGCCGAAAACGGCCGCTTCTTCTATTCAAACCCAAGCTGCCAAAAAAAACGGCTTCTGGGCAGTTCTGAAAAAATACCACGCCTTTTATTTGATGCTCATTCCCGGCATTCTCTACTTTGCCATCTTCAAATACGGCCCCATGTGGGGGCTCACCATCGCGTTCCAAAATTATAACCCCTTCCAAGGGGTGCTGGGCAGCCAATTTGTAGGATTGTCGCATTTTCAGCGCTTCCTCACCAGCCCTGAGTGCGGGCAGCTGTTCCGCAACACCCTGCTGCTGGCGGTCTTTAATCTGGTCTTCTACTTCCCGCTCCCCATTATCATTGCCTTGATGCTCAACGAGGTGGGGAACAAGTGGTTCCAGAAAATCGTCCAGAGTCTTATCTACATCCCCCACTTTATTTCCTGGGTGGTTGTGGTGGGGCTGTGCTACATTATGTTCAACAACCAGAACGGCAGCATTACCCAGCTTTACAACCAGCTCACCGGCGGGCAGCTCAACATCCTGATGAGCGCGAAGGCCTTCCGCCCGATGATTGTCATTCAGATGATGTGGAAAGAGGCGGGATGGGGGACCATTATCTTTCTGGCAGCCCTGGCAGGAGTGGACGTGCAGCTCTACGATGCGGCCTATATCGACGGGGCCACCAATTTCCAACGGCTATGGCACGTCACCCTCCCCTCTATCCGCGGAACCGTCGTTACAATGTTCATCCTGCGTCTGGGCAAATTCATGGATACCGGCTTTGATCAGATCTACAATATGCTCAACGCCATGAACCGGGATGTGGGTGAGGTATTCGACACCTATATTTATCAGCTCGGCATGGTGGCCGGACAGTACAGCTACAGTACCGCTGTCGGCTTCTTTAAATCCATCATTGCCCTGGTGCTAGTTATCATCACCGACCGTCTCTCCAAGAATATGGGCGAGGACGGCGTATTTTGAGGAGAAAGGAGGAGCTTTTCCATGGTCAAAACAAAATCTCTGGGCTACCGTGCAGGAATGACGCTTATCTATGCTCTCCTTGCCTTAATCGCCCTGTTCTGTGTGATTCCCTTCATTCATGTTATCGCCGCATCTCTCAGCACCCCTGAATACCTGGCCAGCGCGGGATTCATCCTTTGGCCGGTGCAGTTTTCCCTGGATACATACCAGTATATTTTCTCCACCTCTACCGTTTTCCATGCCCTGGGGAACACCGTCTTTATCACCGTCTGCGGCACAATCGTCAATATGGTTATGACAATATTGATGGCGTATCCCCTGGCCCACAACTACCTCCCCGGAAAAAAAGTAATCAACTTCCTGGTGGTCTTTACCATGATGTTTTCCGGCGGCATGATCCCCAACTACATCATTGTCAGGGGACTGAACCTAATCAATTCCTATTGGTCCGTCATTCTGCCTGGGGCCATCAACGCCTTTAACCTGATTGTGCTGCGCAACTTTTTTGCACAAATTCCCCCATCGCTGGAGGAATCCGCCCGGATGGACGGGTGCAGCGAGTTCCGCATTCTGCTCCAGATTATTCTGCCGCTTTCCATGGCTTCCCTGGCGACAATCACCCTGTTCTATGCCGTGGCACACTGGAACCAGTTCCAGCAGCCCCTGCTTTATCTCAATGACTCCGAAAAATGGCCTATCCAGATTCTCCTCCGGCAGATGGTCATTCTGGCCTCCGGCGCAGGTTTGGGGGATTCCGGAGCCATGGAGGAGAGCTATGTTGTCCCCCAGCAGAGCGTCAGGATGGCGGTCATCGTTGTTTCTACCGTGCCGATTTTAATCGTATATCCCTTCCTGCAAAAATACTTTACCAAAGGGGTTATGGTAGGTTCTGTAAAGGGATAATTGTATCTCCGGCAGTATTCTGGTACAATGGAAACTGAAATGCTTCTGCTGTTCCCTGCTTTGTGATAAACTCTTTGAAAGGGGAATTTCCCATGATTATTACTGATCTGAAAGCAGATCTGATCCGCAGCCGCTCCTGGGTCCACGCCGACCATATCGGCCATGTTCACCCTGGAACCGAGCGTCCCTCCACGGTAACAATGATTCGGATAGAAACCGATGAAGGCGTTACCGGATACAGCTTTTCCGGTGAAACCTACTATACCCCCAAGGAAGGCGTCGAGCTTCCCAGCGGCCCGGTAAGCACGGCGCTCCGCCAGGTCGATCCTGTCGCGGTAAAAAACACCGCCAACGCATCTATTAACCTCCTGTTAAACCGTATCCGCCCGGTCATTGTGGGACAGGACGCAATGAGCCGTGAAAAAATTTTCCATATGCTGTACAAAATGCAGCGCAGCAACCACAATTCCGGCTTGACCGATTCCCTGCTGGCACAGGTGGACAAGGCCCTGTGGGACCTGTTCGGCAGATATTGCGGCCAGCCGGTTTACAAGCTGCTGGGCGGGCATCGGAACAAGGTCAAGGCTTACGCCAGCACAATGGTGGGAGACCACTTTCCCGGCGGGTTAAGTTCTCCCGAAGATTATGCGGCCTTTGCCAAGCAGTGCGTTGCGGAAGGCTACAAGGCGATAAAGCTCCACACCTGGGCGGATGACAGCTGGGAGAATGACAATGTAATCGGAAAACCCGATGTAAAGAAGGACATTGCCTGCTGCTGCGCTGTCCGGGAAGCGGTGGGGCCAGACATCGACCTGATGCTTGACTGCTTCCACTACTATGACCGTTATGAGGCGCTGGAGCTGGGCAAAGCAATACAGGAGCTCAATTATCTCTGGTACGAAGAGCCCATGGAGGAATACAACGTCAGCTCCTACAAGTGGCTGAAATCCAAGCTGGACATTTCGATCATCGGGCCGGAGGTGGCAAAGGGAAAATATTTTACCCGTGCAGAGTGGATTGCCAATCAGGTCTGCGATATCGTTCGCACCGGCAGCGGTGACGTAGGCGGCATTACTCCCATGATGAAAACCGTCCACACCTGTGAATCCTTTGGGATGCCCCTGGAAATCCATGGGACAGGAAGCGCCAATCTCCATGTGATGGCGGCTATGATGGTACCGGGTAAATATTATGAACGCGGGATGCTCCATCCTTTCCTGGAATATAACAACTGCCCGCCGTGGCTGAATCAGCCTATTGACTCCATGGATAGGGATGGATATGTGGCAATCCCGCAGCTTCCCGGTCTAGGGTATGATATAAATTGGGATTATATCAAAGAAAATTTGATTGACCCGTCATAAGACCTTATTACCGAAGCTTCTGTCATGCTCTTCTCCGGTAATTTTAATGTGAAAAGGGTGCATCGCGAGTGTTTATTGCGATGCACCCTTTTCTAACAGTCAAAAAAGTGCACAGACAATGGATACCTTATCTGTGCACTTTATCTATAAAATCAATCCTTTTTCAAGCCCTATCTCAAAAGACTCCTTGCAACCCTCTCTGCCCCTTTTCCGTCAATATACGACTGCATTTTTGAACTGATATCTTTCCGCATCTGATAATCCGACGAATAGATATCGATCCATTTAAGAATATTCTCTATACACAATGTCATATCCTCGCGCACATCCCCTGCCCAGGGTATGATTCCCAACGCTGAAACCGTCTTTGCAATGTCAAGCTGATTATCCGCAAGGGTATGATTGTGTTTTATTAGGAAAACACACTGTCAAAAGGATTTTATGCTTTGGCGGGGGTCAGCCCGCCTCGGCGGTGTCAGTGGTATTGATTTCAATGTACTCGGCA
>JAAWRH010000054.1 GCA_022800935.1 Oscillospiraceae bacterium | reverse complement strand
TATGTGGAGGCCCCGGACAAGTCCAGCGGCAAGCGCCGCCAGAGCATCCACATCAAGTATGACGGCATGGGCTTTATCCCTCTGGATGAACTGATGAAAGGGGAAACGGCGTGACCGAAGTCGCGCCGCCCCTTGAAAACACAAGATTTTCAGGCTTTTTGCCTAATACTGTTTTACGACCACCGCCCATTTGACAGCTTCCCTTTTTATATTGCGTTCCGGTGAAGGAATTACAGCGTGTGCAGCAGCTTGTCGATTTCCGCAAGCTCGGTAAAAATCTCAATGTGCTGCGGGCACTTTGCCACACAGGCGCCGCAGGAGATACATTTGTCCGCCCGGCTCTCCTCCGGGATTTCTCTGTATTCCCGGCGGAATTTGCCCACATTCAGGGACTGGGTGTAATCGTTGTACAGCTTGAAGATGCCGGGAATCTTGATTCCATTGGGACATTCGGACATGCAGTACTCACAGGCGGTGCAGGGGACGTTTTTCTGGGAGCGTATCATCTCCCGCACCGTCTCAACGGCCTTGTTCTCCTCCGGGGAAAGAGGCTTGGCCTGGCCCAGGACGTTCAGGTTGTCCTGTACCTGCTCCATGGAGGACATGCCGCTGAGGATCACCTTGACTTGGGGATGGTCCGCCACCCACCGCAGCGCCCAGGAGGCGTTGGAGGCTTCCGGGTCAATGGCCTTGAAGACGGAGGCAATCTTTTCCGGCAGACGGTGGAGGTAGCCGCCCCGGACCGGCTCCATGACGACGATGGGCAGGTTTTTGCTCTCCAGAATTTTATAGGAGCGCTCCGCGTCCTGCTGTACCCAGTCTAGGTAGTTGAACTGAATCTGGACAAAGTCAAACTGAAAAGCGTCGGTGATGGCGTCCAGCACGTCGGGGGTATCGTGGAAGGAGAAGCCTAAACGGCGGATTTTTCCCTCCGCTTTGTACTGTAGCATCCGCTCGTAGATTTTAAAATCCTTGACCCTCTGGAATTTCTCCTTGTCCAGGGCGTGGAGAAGGTAGAAGTCAAAGTATTCCGTCTTGCAGCGTGCAAGCTGTTCATTAAAGATGCGGTCGATATCCTCTTCCTTTTCGCACCAGCCCACCGGGAACTTGCTGGCCAGATAGTAGCTGTCCCTGGGGTACTTGGTCAGGGTATCGCCGTAAAAGCCCTCGGACTTGCCGCCGTGGTACATATAAGCGGTGTCGTAATAATTGACCCCGTTTTCATAGGCCAGCTGAACCATAGCCTGGGCCTGGGGATAATCGATGTTCCCTTGGGCATCGGTGGGCAGCCGCATGGCCCCAAAGCCCAGCAGGGATACGGTGGCATCGGTATTGGGCATGTAGCGTGTCTGCATCATATTGTTGTGCCTCCTTGTCTTTTCGGATACGCATGGCTCCCCCAAACAGCCTGACAGGTGAGAATGCATATCTTATACAGTTTTGTACCTTCTATTTTACCAAATTTTTGTATATTTTCAAGAGAAAATGGCTTGAAAAAATTATATAATGATTTCAATCAGTTCTATGAGGCAAAAAGCACCAGAAAAACAACAAAAACAACAAAAACCAAAAAAATCGGAAAAAGCTCTTTTCCTTTTAAAAAAAATATTGTATAATAGAGTGCATAAGCGATAGGGGCTTATGCCGCCTGAAGGAAAAGGCTTTTTCTGCCTGCTTCCGGCGGACAACCACGGCAAAACGCATCCCTAAAATTCAACGTAAAGGAGCCTGACCTGAAATGACCTCCCCCTACGAGATTAAGAAGGAAATCTGTGAGATCGGCAGACGCATCTACATGAACGGATTTGTGGCGGCCAACGACGGAAACATTTCCGTTAAGGTGAGCGACAACGAGTTCTACTGCACCCCCACAGGCGTTTCCAAGGGCTTTATGACCCCGGACATGATCATCAAGATCGATGCCGAGGGCAACAAGCTGGAAGGAAAGCTGAACCCTTCCTCCGAGATTAAGATGCACATGCGCTGCTACAAGGAGCGGCCCGACGTCCGTTCGGTGGTACATGCCCATCCCCCCACAGCAACCGGCTTTGCCATTGCCGGAATTCCGCTGGACAAGTACACCATGCCGGAAGCGGTTATCTCCCTGGGTGAAATCCCACTGACCGCCTACGGAACCCCCTCCACCATGGAGATTCCCGACGCGGTTTCCAAGGAGCTGCAAAACCACGACGCCTTCCTGCTCCAGAACCACGGCGCGCTGACAGTGGGAGTGTCCCTGCTCAACGCCTACTTCAAGATGGAGACATTGGAGTTCTTCGCCAAGATCAGCCTGGTTGCCCGCCAGCTGGGCAACGAGAACGAGTTCACCTGCGACCAGATTGAGAAGCTGCTGGAGGTCAGACGGAGAATGAACATCCCCGGCCGTCATCCCGGCTGTGCCAAGTGCTCCAGAAGGGGTACCTCCAGCTGCAAGTGCCTGACCCCCGGCTCCAATCCCACTCCTGCCCCCGCGGCAGCGCCGGCAGCCACCGATCCCGCGATAGTCGAGGAAATTACCCGCAAGGTATTGGCAGCCCTCCAGAAATAAGCCTTTCCCAGTCCCTATGACCGGATAACACGGGACAGGCTTTCCGGCGGATCACGCAGCGCTCCTTTCCGCCGCAAAAGGATGTGGAAAACTCTTCACAAATATTCAACGAGTTATTCACGCAGATTCCACTGAAAAATTAGCAAAGGGCATATAAAATACCGCGAATATGTTTTGTAAGCTTATTTTTCTGTACCCTCGCTGATTCGGTGAAAAACTCGTCTGCATGGAAGAACAGAACCCCGCCCCTTTGCCCAATCGGAGAATTGCCCTGTCATGAGTACCCAACCGCCGGGAACCCGCGTTTCCCGCAAGACATATCCGGTCCGGACCGGAAGCTTTGGGAGGTGACCGCTAAGCCGTGAATCAGTATACCAAACAAGGGGACACCGGCTTTTCCAGCACCATGAACCGCATGATGATTGAAAAAAGCAGTCCGGTGTTCCATCTACTGGGAACTCTTGAGGAGTTTACCGGTGCCCTGGGGATGGCCAGACCGTGGCTTCCCGCCCAGCCCCCCCAGCTGCTGGATATCGTCCGGCAGGTGCAGGATGATACGGCCGCCCTCTCCGGAGAAATTGCCGGAGGGCCCGGCTTTGCCACCCGTGAGCGGGTGGCAAACCTGGAAAAGGCCATCGAATCCCTTTCCGGGATGCTCCCCCAACCCATAGGGGAGGCCCCGGAGGCGGTTCCCGGTGCTTCCAGGGCGGGCGCTGCCCTCGACCTGGCCCGCGCCATTGCACGCAGGGCGGAGCGGGAGGCGGTTGCCCTTTCCCAGCGCCGGGGACTTTCCAGGGATATTCTGGCGTGGCTCAACCGGATTTCCGACCTTGTCTACGCCATGGCCCGGCTGGCTGACCAGCTTTCGGGCCAGTCTGAGAGGGCCGCGGCATCCAACTCCGCTTCGGCTTCCCAGACCCTTTCCGTCCCCGGAATCCAGCCCGTCCAGTTCACCCGGTCCGATGCCTCTGACGAGGTTTCCGGCGGGGACGCGCCGCTGCCCTACGGCTCCGGCGGACCCGGCTTTGCCGCCCAGGCTGTGGAGCTCTGCTCCAAGGTTCTGGCCCAGGCCAGGAAAATGGGCTTTCGGGCTTCGGCAGCGGTCTGCGACAGCGGCGGCTTTCCCGTCTGTTCCATTCGGGACGACGGCGCACTGCTGGCCAGCGTTGACATTGCCGCCAACAAAGCGTTTACCAGCGTTTCCATGAAAATGTCCACCAAGCAGCTCGCGCCTCTCGCCCAGCCCGGCGCGTCCCTCTACGGCATCCAGTTTACCAACGGGGGACGGATTGTAATCTTCGGCGGCGGCGTTCCCCTGGAACAGGGCGGAACGGTCGTCGGTGGCTTTGGGGTCAGCGGCGGGACGGAGGAGCAGGACACCCGTTTGGCGGACATTGCACTCCAGTTTTACAAAGGAGGTTTTCATTCATGAACCAGACAGCTGTTTCGGAGGGAACCGTCTCCGCAATCGTTGCCAAGGTGCTTTCCCAGCTTTCGGTCCAGGGCGAAGCCAACGCCCCCGCCGGAACCGCCTCCTACGACTCGGTATCTTACTTTGGCCGGAGGTATATCGGCATCTACGACAACATGGAGGAAGCCCTCGCCGCTGTCAAGGATTCCTATAAAGCCATCCGGGCCATGACGGTGGAACAGCGCGAAACCATCATCTCCGAAATCCGCAAGCTCTGCTACGCGGAGGCGGAGATTATGGCCAAGCTCGGCGTTGAGGAAACCGGCATGGGCCGGGTGGAGCACAAGCTCCTCAAGCACCAGTTGGTCGCCAGGAAGACCCCCGGAACCGAGGACCTTCACACCGCCGCCATGACCGGCGACGGCGGCCTCACCCTGGTGGAAATGGCCCCCTTCGGGATTATCGGGAGCATCACCCCCAGCACCAACCCCAGCGAAACCGCCGTCTGCAACATCATCGGCATGCTGGCAGGGGGCAACGCTGTGGTGTTTAACCCCCATCCCAACGCCATCAAGACCACCAACTATGCCATCGACCTCTGCAACCGGGCTTCCAAGGCGGTGGGTGGGCCGGAAATCGCCGTTTCGGTGAAAAAGCCTACCCTGGAATCCGCTGACATCATGACCCACGACCCGGCGGTGAGGATGCTGGTCTGCACCGGCGGTCCCGGCGTGGTCAAGGCCATGCTCTCCTCCGGGAAAAAGGCCATCGGCGCAGGGGCGGGCAATCCCCCCGTCATTGTGGACGACACCGCCGACGTGCCGAAGGCGGCCAAGGACATCATCGACGGCTGCTCCTTTGACAACAACCTTCCCTGCATCGCGGAGAAGGAGGTATTCGCCTTTGACGCCATCACCGATGAGCTCATCTACAACATGACCCGGAACGGAGCCTATCTGGCGTCCCCCGAAGAGGTGGATATGCTGGTGAAAACCGTCCTGGTCAAACAGGAGAACGAGAACACCGGCGAGTCCAAACTGGTCATCAACAAAAAGTGGGTGGGCCGGGACGCGAAAAAGATACTCCACGCCATCGGGGTGGAGGTGGACGATTCTGTCCGCTGCGTCATCTGTGAGACAGATAAGGACCATCCCTTTGTCCAGACCGAGCTGATGATGCCCATCCTGCCCATCGTGCGGGTGTACTGCATCGAGGAGGCCATTGAAGAAGCGGTCCGGGCGGAGCACGGCAACCGCCATACCGCCCACATGCACTCCAAAAACATCGACAACCTGACCGCCTTTGCCAGGGCGGTGGAGACGACCATCTTTGTCAAGAATGCGCCGTCCTACGCTGGCATAGGCTTTGGAGGGGAGGGGCACTGCACCTTCACCATCGCCGGTCCCACCGGAGAGGGTCTGACCTCCGCGCGGTCCTTTACCCGGCTGCGCCGCTGCGTCGCCTCCGATTCGTTCCACATCGTGTGATCCCTTTGGGGGTCCGCGCATCCTTTTGAGAAAAGGAGATGTTTAACCTATGAATCCTGATCAAATTGAATCCCTGGTCAAGCAGGTAATTGCCCAGATGTCCGCCATGCCCGCCGCGTCCGCGGTTCCCGCCACCGCGCGGATTGCCATGCTCACCGGCGAGCGGAAGATCGAGGTCAAGGAGGTCCCCATCCCACAGGTGGGGGACGACGAGATTTTGGTCAAGGTGGAGGGCTGCGGCGTCTGCGGCACCGACGTCCATGAGTGGAAGGGCGATCCCTTCGGACTGATTCCCGTGGTCCTTGGGCACGAGGGCACCGGCGAGGTAGTCGCTCTGGGTAAAAACGTCAAAAAGGACACTGCCGGCAATCCCATTAAGCTGGGAGACAAGCTGGTTACCTCCATCATCCCCTGCGGGGAATGCAACATCTGCAAGCTCCACCCGGATCAGCCGGAAATGTGCGAAAACGCAGGGGTTTACGGACTGCTGGGGGATAAGCCGGAGCACCGGCTCAACGGCTGGTTCTCCACCCACATCCTTATCAAGGGCGGCTCCACCTTCTTTGTAGTCAACGACCTGAGCCTGGACCAGAGAATGCTGCTGGAGCTGGCCGCCGTTTCGGTCCACGCGGTGGAGCGGGCCAACACCACCCGCCTGCTCAACTTTAACTCCAAGGTGCTCATCCAGGGCTGCGGCCCCGTGGGCCTGATGACCATCGCGGTGGCCAAGGCCTTCGGCATCAACCACCTTATCGCCCTGGACGGCGATGCCCAGAGGCTGGCGATGGCCAAGCGCCTGGGTGCTCACACCACTATCAACTTCAAGGAGATTCCCCAGCTTCAGGACCGGGTGGAAGCGGTCAAGGCCGTCACCACCGGCATGGGCGCGGATTTCGCCTTCCAGTGTACCGGCGCGCCCGCCGCGGCCGCCGACGTTTACAAGTACATCCGCCGGGGCGGCGGACTGTGCGAGATGGGCTTCTTTGTCAACGGCGGAGACTGCACCATCAACCCCCATTTCGACCTGTGCAACAAGGAGATCACCCTGGTGGGCTCCTGGACCTACGGGCCTCATGAATATCCGCTGGTTATCGCCTTCCTGCGGCAGGCCAAGGAGATCGGGCTCCCAGTGGAGGACCTGATCACCCACCGCTTCCCGCTGGACCAGCTCAACGAGGCTATGGAAACCAATGTGGCCCACAAGGGCATCAAGATAGCCTACGTTGCCGATTAACCCATTGGGAGGTGTTAATGCCCCATGGCCCTTGGACTCATTGAGGTATTCGGCTATACCACCGCCATCGTGGTGGCGGACGCGGCCGCCAAGGCGGGCAATGTGCGGATTGTCAACATCGACAATAACAAGCCCGCCGCCGGGGACGCCGCCGAGGTGCCGCTGGTGATGATTGTAAAAATGCAGGGCGACGTCGCCGACGTGCAGACCGCCGTGGCCGCCGGGGTGGCCCAGGCGGAAAAGCGGGGACTGTACATCACATCTCACATCATTGCCAGGGAGGAGCCCTCCACCCAGGTCCTCGCCAGCCTAAGCAAGGCGGGAAAGGACCGGTTAAAGGTTCTCCAGAAGAATTCCTGAAAAAATTTCCGGAGATACTCCCGGAGTTCCTCCCGGAGATATTCCGAGAACCCCTTTATTAACCCCCTGCGGCGCTTTTGCAAAAGCCGCCTGAAAGGAGATTTGCAATTATGTTGGAAGCATTAGGAATGGTTGAAACCAGAGGACTTGTCGCCGCCATTGAGGCGGCGGACGCCATGGTCAAGGCCGCGAACGTGACCCTGATCGGCACCGAGAAGATCGGCTCCGGTTTGGTGAGCGTCATGGTCAGAGGCGACGTGGGCGCGGTCCAGGCCGCCGTAGAGGCGGGCGGAGCCGCCGGAGCCCGCCTGGGCGAAATCGTCGCCGTCCATGTCATCCCCAGACCCCACTCGGATGTGGAAAAGATCCTGCCCTCCCTGGCATGATCCGGATAGGGGTGTGACAGGTGGAGAAAGCGATTGCTTTGCTGGAGGTGCAGGCGATGGTTGCCGCCGCTGTCGGGCTGGACGCAATGTTAAAGGCCGCCGACGTCCGCTTTATCCATGTGGAAAAGAAGCTGGGCGGCAGGCTGGTGACAGTGGTGGTTGACGGTACCGTCTCCGCCGTGGAGGCCGCCGCCAAGGCGGGCAGAGAGGCCGCGGCCCAGGTGGGAAAGGTCAAGCTCTGTGAGGTGATTGCCCGGCCCCACAAGGAAATCCTGCGGTTTCTGTACCAGGATATCCAGGCGCTGGACGACCCTGAAGAGCTGCCCTCCGGCCTGAAGGAGCCGAACGCTTGACCGAACACACATCATTTGGACGAAAACTGGAGGTGCGGCAGTTGGCTGACGAACAAACGCCGTCCAAACGGCGCGGAGCAAAGGGCCGCCGCCCGAAGGAGGCTTCCTCAGGGGGGCAGAAGCCCGGTCAGGGGAACCCTGTCCCGGAGACTTCCGCCCTGACGGGCGGGAGCGAAGCGGCGGCAATCAAGGCGGAAGCGGTCAAGTCCGCCGCCCCTGCGGCGGAGGCCGCAACAAATATCAATCCGATAAAACGTAAGGAGGAGCATACAATGGAAGCTCTGGGTATGGTTGAAACAAGAGGTCTTGTGGCGGCAATCGAGGCCGCCGACGCAATGCTGAAGGCTGCGAACGTGACCCTGGTCGGCACCGAGAAGATCGGTTCCGGACTGGTGAGCGTAATGGTCCGCGGGGACGTGGGCGCGGTAAAGGCCGCTGTGGAAGCGGGCGGAGCCGCCGGATCACGCCTCGGCGAGATCATCGCGACCCATGTGATTCCCCGTCCCCATACCGACGTGGAAAAGATTCTTCCTTCCCTCAAGTAATTTTTCTCCCAAAAAGGAAAAGAGTGGGGTGCGCGGCCTGATGCCGCTGCCGTTCCGGAAAGGGCGCGAAGCTTTCCGGGCGGCGTAAAGGACAGAGGGCTGCGCCCCCTTTGAGAAATCAGAAGGGAGGGGATTCCCATGGAAGTCAGCCAAGAGTTGATTTCAGAAATCGTGAAAAACGTGCTGGCGGCCTCCCCGGCTGGGAGCATCGGACAGCCTGACCTGAACGCTGTTCCGGTGGGGGTGTCCAACCGCCACATCCACCTGACCCAGGAGGATGTGGAAACCCTGTTCGGGCCGGGCTACCGGCTCACCGTGGCAAAGCCCCTGATGGGGGACGACTTTGCCGCCCAGGAAACCGTCACTATCATCGGGCCGTCCCTGAAGCCCATTGAACGGGTGCGGGTCCTCGGCCCTGTGCGCAGGCACACCCAGGTTGAGGTTTCCCGGACCGACACCTATGTTCTGGGAGTCAAGCCGCCGGTGCGCCCCTCCGGGGATATCGCCGGAAGCGCCCCGCTGACAGTGGTGGGGCCCAAGGGGGTGCTCTCTATCCGGGAGGGCTGCATCATCGCCAACCGCCATATCCATATGACCCCGGATGACGCCGCGGCCCGCGGCCTGAAGGACGGGGACCTTGTGGACGTAGTGACGGACGGCGAGCGGCGCACTCGCTTCTATGATGTTCAAATCCGGGTCGGTGATAAATTCCGTCTGGAGATGCATATCGACACCGACGACGCAAACGCCGCGGGCATCGGCCAGGGGGCCGTTGTACATATTGTCCCCGAAGGCTCCTGCGGGCGCTGCGGCAAGGACTGCAAGTGCGGAGGGAAGAAATAGCCTTATGTTAGTGGGACGAGTAGTGGGCAACATCGTTTCGACCCGTAAAAACGAGCACCTGGTGGGCTTTAAGTTCCTGGAGGTGCAGGTTTACGAGCGCGGGCAGCCTACCCAGCGGCATGTCGTGGCGGTGGACAGCGTGGGGGCCGGTACCGGTGAAAAGGTCCTGATTGTCTCCGGCAGCGGCGCACGCGTCGCCTCCGGCAGCAGGGACTGCCCCGTGGATATGGTCATCGTCGGTATTGTGGACGAGTAGACAGCGGTTCCCCTTTTCTCCCGCGTTTTTACGGGAGGCAGTTATTCTCCCAGGAGGGGAGTGATGGAAGATTGAAGACAAGCCAGTCTCCGCAGTTTACTGTGGAGGAGCTGAAGAAAATCGCCACTGACGCCGGCATTGTCGGCGCGGGCGGCGCGGGTTTTCCCCTGGCCTTTAAGCTGCGGGATGACCTGGTGGATACCCTTATCATCAACGGCGCGGAATGCGAGCCCCTCATCTATTCCGACTACTATCTCATGAAGAAGTATCTGGACGACATTGTGCGGGGCGCGCAGATTATCATGAAAGCCACCAACATCAAACGGTGCTTTCTCTCGGTCAAGGAGCACACTGCCAGCAGCCTCCGCCTGACCCAGGGCCAGACCTTGGGTGAGGGGGTCACGGTGCATGAGCTGCCCAACGTTTACCCGGTGGGCGACGAAATCATCCTGATCTATGAGACCACCGGGCGGGTGGTGCAGCCGGGGTGTCTTCCCTTTACCGCGGGGGTGATTGTCTCCAATGTGGAGACGGTGTACAACGTCAAGCGGGCGGCGGAGGATAAACCGGTGACCAGCAAGTGGGTGACCATCTCCGGCAAGGTTCCGAAAAAGATTTTTGTGGAGGTTCCCATCGGCATGAACGTGGGGGAGCTGCTCAGCCGCTTCGGGATAAAGGTTCCGGAGGACTGCGCGGTGCTGGACGGCGGGCCCGCCATGGGCAAGCTCATCGACCCCAGCGCGTCGTTCATCCGCAAGACCACTAAATCTATCTTGATTCTGCCGGAGGACACTCCCGCGGTTATCAGCAAGACCGCGTCCACCGCCCATATCCTCAAGAAGGCCTCCTCGGTGTGCTGCCAGTGCAGCATGTGCTCCGACCTGTGTACCCGCGCACTGCTGGGATATCCCATCAGTCCGAGCCGCACAGTCCGGGCAGTGGCCGCCTTTGCGGTGGACAATCCCCAGGACTACCTGAGCGCCCAGCTTTGCAGCGGCTGCGGGGTGTGCGAGCTGATGGCCTGCTGCCAGGGAATCAGTCCCGTCACCCTGATGACCGAGATTAAGAAGACCCTGGGCGCAAACCATATCCGCTACAGCCATACGGGCCCGAATGTGAAAGCCCTTTCCCAGCGGGAATACCGGATGGTACCGGCGGAGCGGTTCAAATCCCGCGTGGGGGTTCTGCCCTTTGACCAGGTCCCGGAGGACATGGGAGAGCTGGATAAGGCCCCGTCGCGGCTGGTACTCGCCCTGTCCCAGCACATCGGAAAACCGGCGGAGCCTGTGGTGAAGCCGGGAGACCGGGTGTCCAAGGGCGATATAGTGGCCAAAGCCGCCGAAGGCGGTCCCTCCGCGGCCATCCACGCCTCCTGGGACGGGGTGGTGGAGAGCGTTGACGAGGGACCCGGCGGGAAGATTACAATCCGATGCACGGAAGGAGTGAGGTAGCAGAATGTTGTATTCAATCGGAATCGCGGAGCTGAAAAGCATCGCAAAAGGTGTGGAGGCCTGCGATGAGGCGCTGAAATCAGCGGGGGTAAACATTGTTGCCGCACAGCCCTCCTGCCCCGGAAAGTATGAGATTATCCTCACCGGGGAAATTGCCAGCGTTCAGGTGGCCCTGGACCGCATTAAGGCCAACTATGACAAGTATGTCATCGACGCTGTCCGGCTGGGCCGGGTGGACCAGAGGGTGGTCAAGGCCTTGATGGGCGCCCCCGCTCAGGCTCCCCAGGGGGCGCTGGGCATCATCGAGACCTTTTCCGGCGCCAGCGCCATCCAGGCCGCCGACGCGGCCATCAAGGCCGCAAGCGTGGAGATACTGGACCTGCGCATTTCCAGGGGTATGGGAGGAAAGGGCTTTGTCATGCTCACCGGCCATGTGGGCGACGTCACCGCTTCGGTGGAGGCGGGCAGCCGCTATGCCAAGGAGCAGGGGCTTCTGGTGGGGACCTCGGTGATCGCCGCCCCCCATGAGGAGCTCTGGAAGTACCTGTAACCCATGCCCCAAAAAAGCTTGTCCCGGCGTTTGATGAAGGAACAGAGGGGAGGTGAACGATGTGCTGGCGATTGAGCGGAGAAAGCTCTTTTTGGACACCATCAATCAGAACGGAATCGCCACCGTTTCCGGCCTGGCCCAGATGGGCGGCGTGACGGAGGAAACTGTCCGGCGCGACCTGATGCTGCTGGAGCAGGAGGGACACATCATAAAGACCCATGGGGGCGCTGTCCCAAACGAAGGCAGCTTGGGGGACATTTCCGCCGAGATACGGCAGAATATGAATCTGCCGCTTAAGACAAAGATCGCCGCTTCCGCGGCCGGGCTTGTCAAAGCGGGGGATACCCTGTTTCTGGACGCCAGCACAACGGCGCTGTACCTTGCCCGCTCCATTCGGAAGTTCAGCGAGATACGGGTGATTACCAACTCCCTGCCCATCATCAACGAGCTGAGCCATCAGCCGGATATCAAGCTGGTGGCGGTAGGGGGGCAGCTTTCCCGAACCAATCAATCCCTGGTAGGGGATGCGGCCAACCGGCTGATACGGGACAACTATTTCGCCAGTAAGATGTTTTTTTCCTGCCGGGGGCTTTCTGAGGCGGGGGAGATGTTTGAAAGCGATGAAGCGGACACCGCTGTCAAGCGCACGATGATCCAGTGCGCGGCGGAGCGGATCATGCTCTGCGACAGCACCAAATTCGGGAGAATCGGTCATGTGAAATTGGGTACGCTGGAGAAAATCTCCGCCATTATCACCGACAGGATACCCGACGTCAAATGGAAAAGGCTGTTTGACAGCTATCACATTAAAATAGTGTACTGCTGATTTCGCCGAACCGGGGGCACTCTCAACGACGCGCCAAGCCGCGGAGGGGACGCTGCCGGGGAGACGCGAACGGGCTTTTCCGCCGGCGCTGACAACGCTGAAACAGAAATGGGCTTCCAACATTTAGAGATGTTGGAAGCCCACTCTGCTGTATTTATTTTTTTCTTGGCCTCGGCTGCCACTCCGCGGGCTCATTGGAATATTCCAAATTGATAATGTTCTGCTCCTCTGTCAGGAAAATGGACAGTTTAAACTGAACTTCCTCTGAAATCTGCCAGGTCTCACAGAAGAATTCCTCAGACGGGTCCGGTTCTTTGGGCTTGCCCTCCTCGTTGAAAATGCCGGTGGAGATGCCCGGATAGGTTGAGGGGGAGCCGTAGGCTTCCATGGCCTGGGAGGCAATGGAAAAGCCGGTTTCCAGAACGGTTTCGTCCGGCGCTCCAAATCCATAGCTGTAGCGGTAAAGACTGCCGTCATATGGATTTTCATATAGAAGCAGAGAAAATTCAAGGCCGTTTACCGCTCTTTTTTCAGAGGTCTGCCAAATACCGAGGGCATCGTCTGTCAGAGTTAAGTCGGAAAAGGCAAGGTTTTCTTTTACCTGGTCTAAAGGAAGGCCGAATTGAGAGGTGTAGTGCTCCAATTCATCGCCGGTTAGGAGGCCGGTTCCATTTTCAGGACTTTTTTGGGGATTGCAACCTGTGGAGAGACCTAAAGTAAAGATAAACAGTAGGAATAAAATATTTTTTTTCATTATCAGTTCAATTAAGAAAGTCTAATACTATATGACTCCGTCTTTGGTGTGTTATTACTATTATAATATGTATATGTGAAGGTTAAACAATGATATTCAAGTAATCCATCTACATAAATAACAGCACCAGTATCGTATTGTCTGCTTTTCCCATAAGTGGTATTTTCTTCTGGATCATATTCATATGCAGAAATATAGTATTCATCCATATCCTCAAGATCATTACTTCCAATAAGTGTAAAATCTGGAAGTGAGAACTTATGACCAACAGCTGAGTACTCCACTTCAACATAACTGGGATAAGTATCTCCATTTACATTGAGAACAAAGCTAACCCCTTGAGGTTGAACGTAACTAGCATTAGTACCTTTAGCGTATCTCTTATATTTTGCTGTTCCCTTAATTACAAAGTTTTTATACGAGTATGGAACTGTAGAACTAGCCCTAGGAGTAATTGCGCGGAGATCATCAATGCCAGAGGTTCCCTCCTTATCTACGAAAAGAAGGACATCTTTATACACCATTGCTTTGTCAGTATTAGTGACCACAAGAGCATTTATATTTGTCGAACGTGTCTGATTTAAAGCAGAAACGAGTTCAATTGTTGTCATTCCATTGACCCTGATACCCAGTTCAGTTAATTCATGTTGAAAATCTGTAGAAATCTCGCTTCCTTTTAGGAAGGTAACAGGCTCTTCACTACTGTTATATGCAAAAACAGATGAAAAGCTCATATAAATTGAACCAATAACTGCCAGCAAAAGCGCTAAAACTTTCTTACTCATTTTCTACCTCAACTTTCTTTTTTACCGTTTCTTTTTATGTACGTAATTAATTTACATTTATCCGTCCCCCGCTTTCAGCCGAATATTTGAAAGTAACATAAATGTCTTACAAAAAGGGAACAATATCTTTAAATTATGTAAAACAAGATTTTATATTACTTATCATAATTTATTATATAACATTTTTTTAAATGTCAATTAATAAAATTAACATATATCAATTGGATTAATTGTGTGTTTTACTAATATAACATCGATAAAGCGTCAAAAAGAGATGCACATAAATAAACATGTGCCGCTTCTCCCGAAACGGCACATAAAAAATCCTATTGAATCGCCGCCAGCTCCTTAAAGTCCTCCTTCAGGTCCTTGTAAAGCTGGGTGTAAAGCCGGTAGAACGGCGCGTATTTTTCCGCGTTTTCCTTGTCGGGCTCCTGGGTCTTGTTCTTCTTCACAAGGGCGTCGCAGGCGGTTACAACGTCCGGATAAATCCCCGCGCCCACAAAGGCCAGTATCGCCGCGCCAAGCGCCGGGCCCTCCTTGGAGTTGACAGTGCTCACCTGGCAGCCGTACAGATCGGCCAGCATCTGGCGCCATACCGCGCTGGTGCCGCCGCCGCCGCAGGCCATCATGTCCTGAATTTCAATATTCATCTCCCGCAGGATGTTCATGCAGTCGTTGAGGGAGAAGGCCACCCCTTCCATGACGGCGCGGATCATATCCCGCTTTTCGTGCATGGCGGACAGGCCGAAGAACACGCCCCGGCAGTCCGGGTCCAGGTGAGGGGTGCGCTCGCCCATGAGGTAGGGGAGGTACAGCAGCCGGTTGGAGCCGATGGGGGACTTGGCGGCCTCCATGTCCATCAGGTAGTAGGGGCTTGCCTCCATGGAGCGGGCGGTCTCGGTTTCCGCCTGGCAGAAGTTGTCCCGAATCCATTTCAGGGATAAGCCCGCCGCCTGGGTCACGCCCATGACATGCCAGCAGCCCGGAACTGCGCAGCAGAAGGTATGTACCCGGCCCTTGGGGTCGATGGAAATGTTGTCCGTGTGGGCGAACACCACGCCGGAGGTGCCGATGGTGGTAAAGGCCCGGCCGTCCCGGACAATACCGGTGCCGATGGCCGCCGCCGCGTTGTCCCCGGCCCCGGCCACAACGATGGTGCCCTCCTTCAGCCCGGTCTTGGCGGCGGCCTCCGCCGTCACCCGGCCCGTCACCTCCGGCGACTCGTACACCTTGGCCAGCAGGGACTTGGAGATGTTCAGCTTATCCAGAACCTCATCGGACCAGCAGCGGTTGGGGATGTCCAGCAGCTGCATTCCGGAGGCGTCGGAAACGTCTGTCGCGAATTCGCCGGTCAGCTTAAAGCGGATGTAGTCCTTGGGGAGCAGAATGTGGCGGCACTTGGCGTAGATTTCCGGCTTGTTGTTGCGCACCCACAGGATTTTGGAGGCGGTAAAGCCGGTCAGAGCGGGATTGGCCGTGATTTCAATCAGCCGCTCCGCCCCGATTTTCTGTGTCATTTCCTCGCATTCGCGGGCGGTCCTCTGGTCGCACCAGATGATGGAGTCCATCAAAACCTCGTTGTTTTCCCCCAGCATAACCAGACCGTGCATCTGCCCGGACATGCCGACCCCCTTGATGTCCGAGGGGTCGATTCCGCTGGAGCGGATAATATCGTATACGGTGTACACCACCGCGTTCCACCAGTCGTCCGGCTTCTGCTCCGCCCAGCCGTTCTGGGGCTGGTACATGGGGTATTCCGCTGTGCTGGAGGCAATGACCCCGCCCTTTTCGTCAAACAGCACCGATTTGGTCCCGGACGTGCCGATATCAATCCCTATTACATAGTTCATTTGTGTTTCCTCCTGTGTATTTTCTATGAATTTACGCTGGCCTTGCCGCACTTTTTCATGCAATGCGCGGCCTCTATATTTAGAATAATCGGATTAGGAGGAATTGTCAACCTTTATCTATCAAGTTAATTGTTTTTGCCGGGGTTTTCACATATTTTTTTTCGGGATTTCATAGTGTGTAGGGGAGCGGATGATCTGACCTGTCCTTTTTTGGGTTTTTGTGTTCCCAATTCTGTATTTTTAGAGTATAATAAATTTACCGGCGTTAGGAGGCCTGTATGATGCGCAAACTCGCCCTGTTCTCTCTTCCACTCATCCTATTTGCCGCTTTCCTGGCATTCCGCCGGATCGCCTTTTCCGCCGCCGTGGATGCCGCCGTCTCTATGTCCCCGGACATGACCCCTGCCGTCATCCTGGACCCCGGACATGGGGGCTTCGACGGAGGCGCGGTCTGTAATCAGGTGGTGGAAAAGGACATCAACCTGGGCATCAGTCTGAAGCTGCGGGATATGCTGCGGGTCTGCGGCTACCGCGTGGCCCTGACCCGTGAGGAGGATGTCTCCACAGCCGACCCCTCCGCCGGGAACACCACCCGGAAGAAAAAGGTCTCCGATATGCACAACCGTCTGAAGCTGATGCAGTCCCACAACAACGCCGTTTTTATCAGCGTCCATCAGAACAAGTTCCAGCAGAGCAAGTACAGCGGCGCGCAGGTTTTCTACAGCCCCAACCATCCCGGAAGCCAGCTTTTGGCCCAGCGTATACAGGATTCCTTCAGGGCTCTTTTGCAGCCGGAAAACAAGCGGGAGATCAAAAAGGCGGGGAGCGAGCTGTTTCTTCTCTACAATGCCAAGCAGCCCGCCGTGCTGGTGGAGTGCGGTTTTTTGTCCAACCCCCAGGAATGCCGGATGCTGACACAGCAGGAGTATCAAAGACAGGCTGCGCTGGCGGTGCTTTCGGCGGTATCCGGGTATCTGTCCCCGGTGGCAGGTTCAGGGGAAGTATAAAATGCTAAAAGTATATTACAAAGGATTTTCATAAAAATCTTTTCTCAGGAGGAAGCCATGGCAGTTAAATCCAAAACCATCTATGTTTGTGAGCAATGCGGCTATGAATCCGGCAAATGGTACGGCAAGTGCCCCCAGTGCGGGAGCTGGAATACCCTTCAGGAGCAGATACGCCAGACCGCGCCGTCGTCGAGAAAGGGATTGGGCGGGGGGCCTGCCCCCGGCGGGGAAAACCCAGCGGTGTATGGCGGAAGCTTTGTCCAGCCGAAAAAGCTGGCTTCCATCACCGCCGACGACAAGGAGCGCTACCACACCGGCCTGAGCGAGCTGGACCGGGTGCTAGGGGGCGGAATCGTGCGGGGGTCCCTGATTCTGGTGGGGGGAGACCCCGGTATCGGGAAATCCACCCTGATGCTCCAGATATGCCAGCACCTGGGGCAGAAATACTCCATTCTCTATGTATCCGGGGAGGAAAGCGAGCGGCAGATCAAGCTCCGGGCCAACCGGCTGAAGGTGGATACCGACAGCCTCTCCCTAGTCTCCCTCACCGACATGGAGGCGGTGACGGCGCTGATTGAATCCACCGCCCCCCAGATTGTCATTGTGGATTCCATCCAGACCATGACCAGCAGCGCCTTTTCCTCCGGGGCGGGGAGCATCACCCAGGTGCGGGAGTGTACCCAGATGCTGATTCACACTGCCAAGACCTCCGACATTCCCATTTTCCTCATCGGCCACGTCAACAAGGACGGCGCCATTGCGGGGCCCAAGGTGCTGGAGCACATGGTGGACGCGGTGCTGTACTTTGAGGGGGACAAGCAGCTCTCCTTCCGCATTCTGCGGGCGGTGAAGAACCGTTACGGCTCCACCAACGAGATAGGCGTCTTTGAGATGGGGGAGGAGGGTCTGGAGGAGGTGGACAACCCCTCGAAGATGCTGCTGGCGGAGCGGCCCGCCAACGTGTCCGGGACCTGCGTCTTCTGCATGATGGAGGGGACAAGGCCGATTCTGGCGGAGGTACAGGCGCTGGTGTGCAAGACCGGCTTTGGAAACCCCCGGAGGATGTCCACCGGATTTGATTCCAACCGGCTGAACCTGATTCTGGCGGTGCTGGAAAAGCGGGGCGGGTTGTTTTTCGGGAACATCGACGCGTATATCAATGTGGTGGGCGGCCTGGAGATGGACGAGCCCGCCGCAGACCTGCCCATTGGGGCGGCGGTGATTTCGGCGTACATCAACCGGCCCATACCGGAGGACCTGTTTGCCTTTGGAGAGATTGGCCTTGCGGGGGAATTCCGCAGCGTCACTCACGGCAGGAGCCGGGTGCTGGAGGCCCAGAGGCTGGGGTTTTCCAGGTGCATCCTGCCCATGACTGAGAAGAAGAAGCTGGAGAAGGAGACGGATATCCATTTGCAGTTATATGGGGTGGCCAACTTGGGGGACCTGCTGCGTCTGCTGCGCCCGAAGGAATCGTGAAATGGGGAAATAAGAAAATGACAGAGAAAATTTACGCAGTGCCCAGCGGAGAGATTCACTACTGGACCAACCGCAGTGCGCAGGAGGGCGAACACACGCTGATATTCCTCCCCGGCCTGACGGCGGACCACAGGCTGTTTGACAGGCAGATCGAATATTTTAGCCAAAGGTATCCGCTCCTGGTCTGGGACGCGCCGGGCCACGCCGCCTCCTGGCCCTTCAGGCTGGATTTTACCCTGATGGACAAGGCGGAATGGCTGGGGGAAATACTGGAAAGGGATGGGATAGATAAGCCGGTCATCATCGGGCAGTCCATGGGGGGATATGTGGGACAGGCCTTTATGGAGCGTTTTCCCGGCAGGCTGAAGGGTTTTGTTTCTATTGATTCCGCGCCGCTGCAAAGGCGCTATGTCACCGGGGCGGAGATATGGCTGCTCAAGCGGATGGAACCGGTCTACCGCCTGTAT
>JAAWRH010000053.1 GCA_022800935.1 Oscillospiraceae bacterium | reverse complement strand
GACGGCATCCGGGAAACCACCTGGCCGGGGGTGTACAACCGCTCCAAGCTCAAGGGGAGAAGCGATTACTTTATGCTGCCCGACTGGGATTGCTACTCCCTTTCCGGCAAGGCCATCACCTTCCACCTGCCGGAGGAGCCCTGGAACCACGTGGAGATTAGCGGCTCCGCCTGGGGGAAGATGGAGGTGGTGGACGAGGCCGGACAGGCCATGGAAAACCTCTTCAGCCGTCCCCAGGGCCGGGAGAGAAGCTTTCATCAGGTTCACCCCCACACCGGAAGTCGCATCCGCTTCACCAACCAGGTCCAGGAGGAGCCCATCGGGGATATCAGCGTCTTTTGTCTGAAGGAGGGCGGCGTGCCAAAGGACGCCCCTTCCCGCTCCTACACCCTCCATCCGGGGCTGTACGGAGGGGAGAGGCCGGAGACCGCGGAGCTGCGGCGGTTTGTCAACGGCCGGTTTGCCCCCTATGAACGGCATATTATGACCGCTCTCCCAGAGGGAACGGCCCCCGATTCCCTGGCCGCGCCGGAGCTTGACCCCGACGGCGGCTTCCCCATGGTAAATATCGTTGTGCCCTATGAATATGACCCTTCCCAGGGGCTGGACGGGGTGGAGCTCTCCCTGCCCGCCCTGCCGGAAGCCGCCTGCCTGTCGGTACAGATTCGGGACCCCCTCTGGTATCACCGCAATCTGACCCATTTTAACTTTACCGTCCGGGCCGGGGAAAGACCGGTCCTGTGGTTTGATACCCGCGACCGCATCCTGCCCAAGGGCCGCTGCCTTTACCTGATTCTCTCCTGCTCCTCGGCGGCGTTTACCCCTGCCCTTCTGGAGGGCGCATCCCTGCGGCTGGTGATGAAGCCCGCGGCGGAGGCGCTGAAGGAGCACATCCCCGACCGGGTAACTCAGGTGCGGGACAACTACGCCAACATCCTGGAGGAGGGGCCCCGCCACAAGGAATTCGATATGTTCAACCGCCTGTACGCCGACCTGATGGACGTGCTGGAGTACGACCCGGAAAACGAGATTGCCCGGTTTTATTACAACGACTACTTTAACACCACCAAGAAATATGTCCAGGAATTCCGGGGGGACAAATTCAAGCCCCATTGGAATCCAACCCCCTGCCCGGAGGACGTGCCCCTGTGGGCCTTCCGCCAGTGCGAGTTTATGGGGTATATGCGCCGCCTGCTGGATTTCTTCATCGATGAGCGGCAGATTGAAAACGGGGAATTCGGCGGCGGACTCTCCGACGACGGGGATTTTACCACCATCTGGGCCGCCGGGGCGGCCATGGGCATCAAACCGGAGAAGGTAAAGCGCTCCCTCTTTAAAAACTGCGATGCCTTTTATGACCAGGGGATGTTCACCAATGGCTTGCCCTCCTTGCAGACCGACCAGCTCCATTCCTCCGAGGAGGGGCTGATTTCGGTCAACCAGTGCCTGTGTCTGGACCCCTCCAACCCCAAGTACCTGGAAAGGGCCATGGAGACCAGCCGCGCCCTCTGGTGGATTACCGGGGTGAACTGCGCGGGACACCGGCACATCAGGTCCTCCTACTACAACGGGGCGAAGATGGCCACCGAATGGCCCTGGGGTGTCACCGATCAGGTTTCCTTCTACGCCTTCTCCCCCTGTGTGACGCTGGCGCGGTTTAATGGGACGCCTATTTTGAAAAAGATTCTGCTGGAGCTGGCGGACGGCCTGGCCGCCCACTACCATGATGGCGTACTGCACCATTACATCGTCTACGAGACCGACGAGGAGCTGGACCCCAAAAAGGGCCGTTCCCACGGGGCGGAGTCCATCCTCATGCCCGCCTACCGCCTCACCGGCAACCGGATGTACAAGGATATCATTCCGCCCCGCCCCAGCTACCAGCGGCTGAGCCGGAAGGTCACCGACAAGGAAAAGCTGGCCGGCCGGTATAACTGGATGGTGGAGGGCGCCTGGAACCGGGAATACATCAACACCCTGGGCCATCCCTGGATCGACCGCATCACCTACAATATGTTCGATATCCAGGCGGACCGCATGGGGGGTATGTGCAATACCCGCTTCTACTGCTACTACCCGGAAAACGGGATTTCGTGGAAGTTCCACATCGACGATGAGGTAGAAAAGTTGGCGGTTGTGGTTCCCTACTGCTGTGACAGGGAGATTAAGATTGTGGCCTTCAACATCTCCGACAAGCCCATTGTCGCCGACGTCATCGGCGGGGAGATTCTGCCGGGGACCTGGACCTTTACCCAGGGGGTTGACACCGACGGGGACGACCTGCCGGACGAGGACATCTCATCGCGGGACGTGACCTTTGAGCGGGAGCTGCCGGTGACCGTCACCTTCCCGCCCAAGGTTTACACCATACTGAGCCTGAAGCTGAAAAAGGAGGGGGTTCCCTACTTTGAGCGGTGCGACCTGGGCATTACCGAGGAGGACCTGACCATGATGCCCCACGGGCTCCAGGTGCGGATACACAGCCTGGGGGCGAAGGAGTCCACTGACACCATCGTTGCCCTGCGCAATCCCCAGGGGGAGATTGTGCGGACCGCGCCCATACGTGCCCTGCCTGCCCCGGACCAGTTATTCCCCATCCACTGGGAGGTTCCAATCCCCGTTTACGGGCTGCCGGAGGACCTGAGCGGGTGGACCGTGGAGATTGACCCGGAGAATGAGCTCCATGAGATCACCAGGGCGAATAACGCTGTGGTGATACCGAAGAATTTGAAGAGAATCGGATATTGATGAAAGAAATCGCCGTCCTGACCAGGGCGGCGATTTTACGCGGCAAAGGCCAGCGGCATCAAATCAGCGGGAATCCCCCTAAAATGTTTACAAAACCTCCGTATTCTTTATAAAAGTTGTATGGTATAATTCCATTATTATAAACGGAAATCTAAAATTTCACCAGTGCAGGCCACGCGTCCGGTTTAAACTCTTTTATTAATTAAAGGTGATACGCTATGTATAACAACGAACCCTATTCCGGCTCCACCGCCCCAGGCGAGATCAATCCTCAAAGATATAATCCCCAGGAGTATACTTATGTCCACGGCCTGGGCTTTACCCCCCTGCCCGCCGTTGCCCGCGAACGCCATGCCCTGCGCCGCAGCGCAAATTCCATCGGCATCGCCTTTATCGGCTATCTAATCCTGGCCACACTGCTGCCCAGCCTGATGGCGGCCCTGGTCACGGTTTATCTACCCCAGTTCCGCTATTTCAACAGCAGTGGTTTTCTTCCGGATATCATCTATCAGGGGATTACCTTCTTTACCACTATCCTGGCGATGGGGATTCCCTTTGCTATCTATGCCGCCAGCATCCACATCCCCGTTAAACGGGCTATCCCGCTGAAGATGCCGGAGCTTTCCATTATCTTTCCGGCGGTGTTTATCTGCCTGGGGGCCTCCACGGTAGCGTCGGTCAGCAGCTCGATGATTCAGAATATCCTCTCCAACCTGGGACTTTATGCCGCTGGTAATGTGGACGCTCTTCCGGTGGAGCGCACCACCTCCGTGCTGTATCTGATTAACTCGGTGCTTCTCCCCGCCTTTTTGGAGGAATTTATCTTCCGCGGCATTATCCTCCACTCCCTGCGCCGGTTCGGGGATGGGTTTGCCATCCTCATCTCCTCCATCCTCTTTGCCGCTGCCCACGGCAATGTGATTGTCTTCCCGGTGGCGCTGGTGGTGGGGCTGTGCATCAGCTACTTTGTGGTGCGCACCAGTTCCCTGTGGACCGGCATCATCGTCCATTTCTGTTATAATGGAATGAGTATCTTCCTCAACGAGCTTTATTCAGCGGTTCCCTATGAATTTATGCTGCTGGTGGATTCCCTGGTGACCGCCCTTTACCTGATTCTGGGTCTTATCTCCCTGATTTACCTGGTCCGGACCCGTCGGGATATGTTCAGCCTGAAACCCGCCCAGACCCTCCTTAACGGGCCCGCCAAGCTGAAGACCTTCTTTTTCAGTGGCGGCATCATTGCGGTGTTTGTCATCTATGGTCTTATGGCGCTGCTGAACATCTCCTCGCTGTACTGACGGGGAGGGGAAAGAGGCTGTGTTTTATCGCGACGCTGAGGATGAGGCCCATATGCGTGCTGCCCTGGAGCTGGCCCGCCGCGCTGCCGCCTTAGGGGAGGTACCGGTGGGGGCTGTTGTGGTGCGGGAGGGGAAGATTATCGGAGAGGGCTATAACCAGCGGGAGCTGCTCCATTCCCCCCTGGCCCACGGGGAGATTCTCGCCATTGAGCAGGCCTGCCGGGCGGTGGGGGACTGGCGGCTCACCGGCTGCTCCCTCTATGTGACTCTGGAGCCCTGCCCCATGTGCGCCGGGGCGATTCTCAACGCCCGGCTCCGGCGGCTGGTCTACGGGGCGGCCGACCTCAAGGGCGGGTGCTGCGGGTCGCTGATGAACCTGATGGCCCTGGATTTCCCCATCCGCCCCTCTGTTACGGCGGGGGTTCTGGCGGGGGAGTGCACCCAGGTGCTGGAGGATTTTTTTCAGGGACTTCGGGAATAATGGCGGTCATCTCCCTTTTTTTCACCACAAAACTGTGAAATATTGGCAAATAGCCGTTCGTTCATAAAATATTAACAAGTTGCCGCCGGAATTATGCTATAATATGAGATGAAGACAGTGATGTTTTCAGTCAATCCCCTTCTTTTTTAACTATTTTTTTTTCCTCTTCTTTTTTTGGCGGTTCGCTTTGGCGGATCGCTCTTTTTTTGTTTTGTTTCCCCGTTTGGTTGAAAACTCGGTGGAAATGGTTTGAAACCTGGAGATATTTAAATTTACAAATTGTATAATACTTCTGATTCTACAGAGATTCAACATTCCGAACACAGATTCGACGGCAAAAATAACTTTGGCATCCTGTGTAGATAGGGGAATGGTTTTTGAAATGTTGAAAAATCGGTGGAATTTGTGGATAACTTAAAAAACTTTTACAAATGGTATTTTTGTTGGAAGTTTGGGGAAAAGGGGAAGAAAAGCCGGGGGATGTCTGGCGTTTTTTAAGCTTTTGTGAAAACAGTATTTGTATTAAGGCGAATTTTGCGATATAATAATTCTATATCCAATCCTGACGAAATTTTCTGAGAACAGAGAGGCTTGTGACTCTATGAAAATCAATGTCTGCTTTACCGATCCCTTTACCCCCCTGAAGGATGCCTGCCAGCTGGTGGTGTTCAAAAACGGCGAAGCTGTGGTGCCGGAGGAACTTTCCCAGCTCTTTTTATCCTCCTGCCAGCGGTATGCCCAAAAATATCAGGTCTATCTCGCCACCGGCCTGTATCGGGATGGGGGGTACCTGTGTATGGCCCTCTTTGCCCCCGATGGAGAGCTTTTGGGGGTGCAGCGGGCAACCCATCTGAACCTCTCCATGCTGGAGGAGGTCTCCTCCTATGACAGCGTGGATATTATCCCCACCCCCATCGGCAAGGTGTTCCTGGCGGTGGATGTGGATATCTACCATCCGGAGGTGCTGCGGCTGGCCGTCTTTCAGGAATGTGACTTTATCATCTCCAGCCAGATGTTCCCCATGGTGGACTTTAACGAGGACCGCATTTTCTTTGGGGCCAGGAGCGCCGCGGTGGCCAACCGGGTGTTTATCCTCCACACCACCCCCTTTTCCTCCGCCCTGATCTGCCCGCCGGAGCTGACCTCCGACGGAAGCGGCTTTCTGGCCTATCCCTCCGGCAGGGAACAGACGGTGGAATTTGACTGGGAGGACGCGGCCATCCTTCGCCGGGTGCTGCTGGACAACCTGCTGGGCAGCAACTGTCTGTCCCATTATCGGAATATATTGGAAAAATAGCAAAAGGGGGGACCTTTGTCATGGATATGCCGCTGCAAATGTCGGCGTTTATGGCGTCCTTTAAGGTGACGCAGAAGAGCATCCGGAAGGCGGTGGATTCCCTTGGAATACAGCCCTCCTCCAATATGGGCTTTGTGGACCGCCGGGCGGTGCGGGTTGCTGCTGTCCAGTACGAGATGGAGTCCTACAGCAGCTTGAGAGACTTTGTGGCTGACGTCAACGATTATATGGCCAAGGCGGTGAAGGATGGGGCGCAGCTGGTGGTGTTTCCGGAGGGAATGGGCTTTGCCAGCCTGCCGCTGGTGCCCATGTATTCCAGCATCCGCAGCCGCCTCAAGGGCGCGGCCCAGGAGGACAAGCTGGAGGCCATGGAGGAGATATCCGACGCGCTGATTGATTACTTCTATGAGGTTTACAGCACCCTGTTTTCGGAGCTTGCCAGGGCCCACCGGGTTTACCTCGCGGCGGGGAGCATCTATGTGTTTGAGGACGATTCCCTGCGCAGCCGGGCCTTTTTATACGACCCGTCGGGGAAAGAGATATCCTGGCAGGACAAGCTGTTCCCCTCCGGGGAGGAGCTGGATATGGGGATGCAGGGAGGGGACTCGGTCAATGTGGCCAAAACCCCATTAGGAGGCATCGCCATGCTCATCGGGCAGGACGATGAATACTACGAGCCCTTTAAGATTGCCTCCCTGACCGGGGCGGACCTGGTGGCCTTTTCCTCCGCCTACCGCGGGCGGCCCGACAAGTTCCGCGCCATGGGGACCATCGCGGCCCGCGCCTATGAATGCGGGCTGTACTGTATCCGCTCGGCCATGGTGGGGCGGTATGTGACCGGGGAAAAGCTAAACGACCACGCGGGTATTTACGGCCCCTATGCCAGCGCGCGGGGGGAGCACGGCGTGATTACGGAAGCGCCCGCCGACGGCAAGGGCCATGTGATATCGGCCCGGCTGGACCTCCAGCGGCTCCAGGACGCCATGGATGGGTACAACTCCTATTCCAATGAGGCGCTGGCGGCACAGTACGGGGACCTGTTCAGCCAGGACCCGCTCCCCCTCGCCCCGTCGGAGGGGCAGGCGTAAAGGTATTTTCGGAGAGATTTCCGGTATCTCCTAAAAAAATCACAGAATCCCATTTTTCTTTCCAGGTATCTGGTATAATCCCACATCTCCGGTAGCAGAATAGAATCGGAGGTGTAATCTAACTATGGATAATCAGAATCACGACAGCAAATTTTCCCGCTTTCTCTCCGGGAAGGGTTTTTATGTGGCGCTGGCTCTCTGCCTGGTAGGCACAGCGGCCGCGGCCTGGGTTGCCATCGATTCCACCCAGAATGCTATCCTGGAGGAAAGCAGTTCTCAGCTTTCCCGTTCATCCACTTCGTCCAGCTCCAGCAGCCGGACGGTCAGCCGTTCCAGCATGCCGGGGGCGTCGAGCTCATCTGCGGCGGGACCTTCCATGAGTGGGTCAAGCTCCGCGGCCGTCTCCTCATCCAGCAGCATGCCCGCCATTGAGAATGTATCCGGTGAGGAAACCGCTCAGGTGAACACAGAGGTTTCAGATCAGGATATCGCTGGTAATGCCCCCACCCAGGAGGCGGAAGCTCCGGTAGAGGACGTTGCGGTTGACGAGACGCTCCTTACTACACAGGAACCGCTGGCCTTTATCATGCCCATTGAAGGGGAGGTATTCGCCCCCTATTCTCAGGGCGAGCTGGTGCGCAACCTCACCCTTGGGGAATGGCGCACCCATGACGGCGTGGACATCCGGGCCGCAAAGGGGTCCCCGGTGCGGGCTGTGGCGGACGGCGTTGTCTCCCAGGTTTACCATGACCCCATGTGGGGCACGGTGGTGGAGATCACCCACGCCGGCGGTCTCACCTCTGTCACCAGCGGGCTCGACCCCGCAGTCGCGGTCAAACAGGGGGATTCGGTGCGGATTGAGGATACCATCGGCGTGGTGGGTTCCATCCTGTCAGAGGTTTCCCTGGACGACCATGTACACTTTGGCCTGAAGCAGGACGGAAAATGGGTTGACCCCATCTCCGCCATGGGAAAGGCCATTCAGTGACATTCACGGCAGAGCAAAAGCAAAGGGTAAACAGGAAAAGCAGGCTGCCACAAACGGGATTTGCGGCAGCCTGTTTTTGCCCCTATCAAGGAAAGGAGTCAAGCTATGACAACGGCATCCCCGCGCCCTGTCCCCGGCCTTTACATACACGTTCCCTTCTGCGCCTCCAAGTGCCCCTACTGCGATTTTTACTCCGTCGCCTCCGACTCGGCCCATATGGAGGCGTATGTCAGCCAAACCTGCCGGCTTCTCCGGCGGATTCCCCAGGAGTTCCCGCGGTTTCAGCCGGACACCCTCTATCTGGGGGGAGGAACCCCTTCCCTTTTGGGGGAAGAACGTCTCCTGCGGATTCTGGACACGGCGGCGTCTGTGCTGCATCTTCCCAAAAACGCGGAGATCACCCTGGAGGCCAATCCGGGGACGGTGACGCTGCCCATGCTCCGCGCTCTGCGAAGGGGAGGATATAACCGCATCTCCTTTGGGGTGCAGTCGGCGGTGGAGGAGGAGCTGCGGTTCCTGGGGCGGCGGCATTCGGCGCAGGAGAGCGAAAAGGCGGTACAGTGGGCCTTTGACGCAGGCTTTTCCCGCATTTCCCTGGACCTGATGCTGGGGCTTGCGGGGCAGACGGAGGAAAGCCTGGAGCGGTCCCTGGATTTCTGCGCCCGGACCCCCGCGGACCATGTCTCCGCCTATCTGCTGAAGATCGAACCAAACACGCTGTTTTACCGCCGGGGGGTGGACCGCCTGTGCCCGGACGAGGACGGGCAGGCCGCCCTTTATCTGGCGGCAGCGGAGGGGCTGGAGAAGCGGGGATTTCATCAATATGAGATATCCAACTTTGCCAGGAACGGACAGTACGCGGTACACAACCTGAAATACTGGGACGGAGCGGAATATCTGGGGGTTGGACCAGGGGCCCATTCCTTCTGGGAGGGGCGGAGGTATTCTATTCCCAGGGATTTAAAGGGATACCTTTCGGCGGAGGGCCTGAAGGAGCTGTTCTCCGACGAGGGAGAGGGGGGCGGACTGGAGGAGTATCTGATGCTCCGGCTGAGGCTGCGGGAGGGGATAGCGGCCCGGAAGCTGCGGGAGAGATTCCCCCAGGCGGATTGCTGGGAGGCGCTTTGCGGGAAAGCCAAAAGCTTCCAAGAGGCGGGATATCTGGAGATGTCGCCGGACCCGGAGCGGGGGTTTATTGGGTTTACGGCGAAAGGTTTTTTGGTATCCAATGCGCTGATTGGGGAGCTGTTGGCGGAATGATAGGGAGCAGCCTCAAAACGACGTAATCGTCGTTTTGAGGCTGCATCTTTATTGAAAATGATAAAAATCGATACCAGCCTTCAGCGTTGCCGAGGTTTCCTTGTAAACGAAAAGTGCTGCGTAGTCATTCATTTTACCTTCAGTAAAATTCCAAATATAATGTGGGGATATATTTAAAATCGCATTCTTTAATGTTGTCATATTAAATTTTTCTTTCCAACCATTTTCTTCAAACTCCATCAATTCAAAAAGCGGGATGCAGCTCGCCTCATATTGATAGAAGTGATACCCAAAGGTATTATCGAGTCCATATCTTTTGTCATAATCTGTGAATTCGGCAAGAGCCTCAGCCATCTCGGACAGTCCACAGCAAAGCGGGTATGCAATCGCCAAGACCCATCCCTGTTCTGTCGTCCGCAGCCAATACAGGCCATTTGAAATGCGGTCGTGCCGGATTGTTTTTCCCCAGGGGGTTTCTGTTGGAATTGGGAATTCCCCAAAGTATTCAGGACAGATTTCCATTCCCCATATCTTTTCCTCCTCAGCAGAGCATCCTTCTGGCAAGGGGGGACTATGTTCGGCAAGATATTTGTAGGCTTCGTATTTAATTACATGCCTGCCCTTGTCAGAACATTCTTCCTCACATAGGATTGCGTTTCCCACCGATAATGGCGTACAAAAGGTACGCGCAGTGGAAGAAATTGCCGGAGAATCTGCGGTTGCTACAATATATTCCCCTGTAAAATGGGATTTGGAGCCGGTGAACTTAGTGGAAATATAATAGACCCCTGGGCATATCAATTCCCTGTAGCGGATGAAACCATACTTTTTCTCTTCAAACTCATGGAAATGAAACGGCAGGTCTGAAACCGGTATTTGATTTTTTTCATCATTTTGGTTGTTCCTTTCTCAATCCCAATTTCCATATTCAAATTAGGAAAATTTAATGAATTTAATCTGTTTTAGTGATATATCACTAAATTTGACTAAAAAAATATTATATTATAGTGAAAAATCGTCCAAGAGAAAGGGACTTGCCTATGAATACACGGGAGGCAATCGCAATCCGTATTATGGAGTTGTGTAATGAACGAGACATAACGCCAAATGGACTAAGCAACATTTCTGCCGTACCGCAATCCACCATTAAAAGTATTTTAAATGGAGAAAGCAGCAATCCGGGGGCAGTAACGATTAAAAAGCTTTGTGATGGCTTTGAAATTACCTTGGGTATCTTCTTTTCAACACCCATCTTTGATTCTCTGGAGCAAGAGATATCTTAGTAGTTGAATTGTGTGAAAGCGAGGTAATTCTCTGATTTATTGTGATTCTATCCTTAATTATATCATAATTTTTGAAATTAGTGAAGTATCACTAACAAGGAATTTGAAAATAATATAGGATAGTAACGGGTTGATAGGGAGGTGCGTCCTATGGATACTCGTGAGGCTATCGTGGCCCGTATCAGAGAACTATGTAACGAAAGGAATATAACGCCAAATGCATTAAGTATTATTTCTGCTGTTCCGCAATCCACCGTTAAAAGTATCCTAAATGGAGAAAGCAGTAATCCGGGGGCGGTTACCATCAAAAAACTTTGTGACGGTTTTGGAATTACCTTGGGGACTTTCTTTTCAACACCAGAATTTGATGCGTTAGAACAAGAAATTCGTTAAAATTTTTATAAGCCATAAAAATATGGCAGTCTCAAAACGATATAATCATCGTTTTGAGACTGCCATAATTCTGTTTTCACGGTGTTTCGCTGTACCTCAGCTTCTCCAATATCTCCTCTACCCATTCCACGGCGGCGAATTTGGGGACGAACTCCACCGAGATTTTTTCAATCTCCTCCATCACAGCGCTTTCCTCCGCCGAAAGAATATCTCCTTCTTCCCATTCCCCGCAGTCTTCCGGCAAAGCCGCCCCTACACACAGCGGCGGAAACAGCACACACCACCAGTTTTTCCCCTCCGCCTTTCCAATCCTTATCTGCACCGCGTCGTATACCCCGGCGGGCAGAATGGCGCTGTCATACTGCCTTGTGTTAAAGTAAACCCGCTCCACCTTCCCTGATACGGAATAGGAAAAGCCCTCCTCCCGTATTGCCTGCCGGGCGGTGTCCAGAATCCGGGGCAGGGCCTCCTGGGCCGCCAGGATGGCCTCATCCCTGGAGGCAGAGCCGGAGAAAATCTCCGCCGTCTCCTCCAATATCCGGTCCCGGACCAGCAGCTTCAGCGCCTGATCCTCCTGTGAATCGGAATTTGCCAGAATGTGCAGCCGGAGCGTGTCCTGCCGCACCTGATTGCAGTCCTCCGCAAAGGCGGAAAAGCAGCACAGCCATAAGCTGAGCAGAAACGCGGTAAGTAACGACCATTCCCAACGAGTTAATTTCATATCCACTTGTCCTTTCCACGATGAGTTTGTTACATGGAAAAGTATGGTACCCCTCTCCCTGCCCTATACAGCGGCAAAAAAATTTTTGAAAAAATCCTTGACATGTCCAGACTAATATGATAGTCTAAATATAGCCTATTGCAATAGTCTAAGAAAGGAGCAGAAAAATGGGAGCGACCTTATTTGATTCGGAGCTTAAGGTGATGGAGGTTCTCTGGCGGGAGGGGACTCTGCCCGCCAAACGGGTGGTGGAGATTCTGGGCGAGGAGATTGGCTGGAACAAAAACACCACCTATACCGTCCTGAAAAAATGCGTGGAAAAGGGCTATCTGAGGCGGGATGAGCCAGATTTTCAATGCACCCCCCTTATCACCAGGGAGGAGGCCTGTCAGGATATGACCAATGAGCTGATAGACAAGATGTTTTCTGGCAGCAGCGAACTGTTTTTTTCTGCCTTTCTGAAGGGGAAGGGCCTGGATGAAAAGCAGGTGGGCCGCCTGATGAAAATGATTCAAGAGAGTAAATAGACGACAAGTGACACGGCTGGCTGCCGTGCCTCTGACCGTATCTTTATTGTAACAGGAGGAGAAAGATGTTATCCATTCGTTTTGATATGCCCCTCTGGCTGATGGGGCTGTATGGCGGAATTATGGCGGTCTGCGTGCTTCTGCTCCGGGTGCTGCTGGGCAGGCATTTGCCGAAGCGGGTTTTCCCGGTACTGTGGGCGGTGGTTTTGCTCCGCCTGTTTGTGCCCTTTTCCATCTCCAGTCCCCTGTCCCTGCACATCCCGATGCTGGGAGAGGGGGACGGCAGACTGAGTACGCTTTGGTCTGTCGAACAGGAGGCCGTCGTTCAATCCACAGTGACGACAACGTACCTGACCGATATGGACCCGCTTTTGTTAAACAGTGCCAGCGTGGAAAGCGGTGCCATTGACCAGGAGATCACGGAGTATCGCTCGCTTTTCCCTGTGTCTGTCAATGCCGGTCAGTTGGTTCTGGCGGCCCTCTGGGCGACGGGGGCAATGGGGAGCGCCGCATGGCTCCTCTGGCGGTGGAAGAGGTGCCAAGGCGTTTTGCAGGACGCCGCACCTATCTCCAACCGGACGGCGGAGGCGGTGCTGCAAAAATGCGGGGTCAGCGCAGCGGTGTTTACCTGTGACCGCATCGTCTCCCCCATGGCGGCGGGGGCGCTCCGCCCTGAGATATTCCTGCCCACCCGGATGGACTTCCACAACCGGGAGCTGCTGGAGCACATTGTCGCCCATGAGGCCATGCACATCAAATACCGGGACAACTGGATGAAGCTTTTGATGCTGGCGGCGCTGTGCCTCCACTGGTACAATCCCCTTATCTGGCTGATGGCGCGGGAGCTAAGCCGGGACCTGGAGTCCGCCTGCGACGAGGCCACCCTCTCCTTTTTAGAGGGGGACAGCCGGAAAAGCTATGCGTGCAGCCTGATGGCCATGGCGGTACCTGGGCAGCGGGGGAGCCTGCTGTACAGCTCCTTCAGCAAAAGCGAGGTGGAGCGCCGGGTGAAAGGGGTGCTGGCCTACCGAAAGGCCGGGAAATTCCTGGTCAGCCTGACGGTTGTACTGGCCCTTGGAATCACCACCGTATTTGCCACAGGCGGGACCACCTTCTATGACGGCTGGCTGTGTTCGGGGATCGAGGCAGAGGGCTGTTATATGCTGGTGGACGTGGGACTTAACCGAGACGTCAGTCTGGGAGAGTTTGCCCAGGGACGGGCCAACGCCGCCGTTTACAGGGTGCTGGCGGAAAGCGCCGGGAAGAACAAGGGGCGTTCCCAGGTGGACGCAGAGGTGGCCGAGGCCCTTTCCCAGGAATTCGGCGTGGAGCCGGGAGCCTTCCGGGTGAACAGCTATCTGGTCATTCCCCACGAGGTGGTGTTGGAACAGTATGCCCGGCTGGGCATCACCATGAAGGACAGCCGCTACTATTATGAAGGCACATTGGTCCACGCCATTTACGACCGTGAAAAGGACAGTCCAACCTACACCACAGCCTCCTCCTGGAAGGACGGCGGGGTTGACCTGTATATCCTGCGGGATGAGACGGGGGCAATCATAGAGGACGAGTTCAAAGCATTTCTTTGGTATCGATTTTAAGCGATTGGTCTTTTTGTGAAAGAAACTCCAGAAGAATCTCTATCTCCCCCGTCAGACAGCCTACGGCGCAGAGAGCCATCAGGCTGTAGCGGGACAGATGCAGAAGGCGGGGATCATGGACGGGAAACTCCATAGGCTCAATCGTCTCCCCATGAAAACTGACCAGAGACCTTTGCAAGGCCACCACCTGGCTTTCCTCGGTGGAGCTGGCCAGGGTGAAGGTGTCCCTGGAGGACAGACCGCAGGGGACGGTCCGCAGGGCGGTGCCCTCCAGCCTTTGGAGGACCTCCACATTCTGGGCGTTGGCGATGGCCACGGTATGTTCCGGAAGGTTCAGGGAGGGGAGCTCCGGGGGAGGGCTGAAGGAATCCTGAAACAGCAGGAGCAGCCATTCCTTCGGCCCCAGCCCTTCCGCCGGCGCGGGCGCGGGCAGGACCTCAACCCTTTGGGGCTGCCCCTGCCAGGTAAACAGCTCCTCCAGCAGCCAGGAAAGCATGGGAGCCGGGAGGCCCCCTTTCCCGATCAACTGTACCATTGGTATCCCCTCTTTTCCGGATGATTGATATGGATGCGTCTGTCTTCTCATAGAAAGACAGAAAAGGCGTGCCGGTTTTTGCCGGTACGCCTTTATCCTTTGCAGTTTTGCCGGAAAGATACGGTTCTCTTTCAGGATTCAGGAAATAAATTTCACCAGCTCCGGCATGGGCCGGAAGCCAATGAGGCGGTCTGCCTCCTGTCCGTTTTTGAACAGGACCAGGGTGGGGACGCTTTCCACCCCGAATTGGTCGGCCAGAGCCATCTGCTGGTCGATATCAACCTTACAGACCGTCACCTGACCGGCGTGGGTTTCGGCGAGCTGCTCCACCAGGGGGGAGAGCATTTTGCAGGGACCGCACCAGGTGGCGAAGAAATCCACCAGCACAGGCTTGTCCCCCGATACCAGGGCGTGAAAGTTTTCCGAAGTCATTTCTTTAACAGCCATTTGATACATCCTCCTTTGTATCCGGCAGGATAACCTCTGCCGGTTCTTTTTTTCTATTATATACCAAATCCGTATATTTCCAATAGGAAAATATCGAATTTTTTGTAAACAGCGGACAGCAGACAGCAAACTGTAAACGGCTCTTACCATTTTTCCCGTTTATTGCAGAATCATGCGTTCGTCGCAGTATTCGCAGATGAACATTCCGCCGTTTTCCCGGAAGGTATGGGGCAGGGATGGCTCGTGGTTGGTGATACATTTGGGGTTGGTGCATTTGATGTCGTTCCTGGGGTGGGAGAGGGGGATTTCCTTAAAGCTGCGGGACGCGTCGTCCTGGAGCAGGCAGGTAATCAGGGCCATTCTGGCGTACATCCCGCATTTGGCCTGTTCAAAGTACAGGGCCCTGGGGTCGGAATCCACCTCCGGGGTAATTTCGTCCACCCTGGGCAGGGGGTGGAGGACGGCCAGGTCGGCGCGGGCACGGAGCAGCTTTTTCCGGTCCAGGACATAGACGTTTTTCTGCCGCTCATACTCCTCCTCGGAGGAGAAGCGCTCCTTTTGGATACGGGTCATATACAGCACATCCAGGCGGGGGATAGCCTCCTCCAGGCTGTACACCTCCTCAAAGGGGCAGCCGCTGGCGTTGAGGATATCCTTGACATAGGCGGGGAGGGCCAGCTCCTTGGTGGAGATGAGGATGAACTTGTTGGGGAACCGGCTGAGGGCCTTGAGGATGGAGTGGACGGTGCGGCCGTTTTTCAGGTCCCCGCAGAGGCCGATGGTCATATTTTGCAGGGTTCCCTTATACTTGGTGAGGGTGACCAGATCGGTGAGGGTCTGGGTGGGGTGGAGGTGGCCGCCGTCCCCGGCGTTAATCACCGGGCAGGAGGAGTAGCGGGAGGCGGCCTGGGCGGCGCCCTCCACCGGGTGGCGGATGGTGACCAGGTGGGTATAGCCGCTTACGATGCGGATGGTATCCGCCAGGGATTCCCCCTTGGAGACGGAGCTGTTGAGGGGATTGTCAAAGCCAATCACCGAGCCGCCCAGGCGGTGCATGGCGGCCTGGAAGGACATCTGGGTCCGGGTGGAGGGCTCATAAAACAGGGTGGCCATCAGCTTCCCCTGACAGGTTCCATAGTAATCCTGGGGCTTTTCCATGATCTCCTGGGCCAGGCGGATGATCCTGTGCCAATCCGCTGTGGTGAAATCGTTGAGGTCAATGAGATGTCTCACATTCATGCGGCTGCCTCCTAAAATCCCATATTTTTTGTACACCCAGTAATAACAGTTTACCTAATCCGATATTATATCAAAAATGAGCCGCTTTTACAACAGGAAAAGCCTTTTTCTGAAAAAAATGAATAAATTGTGAACAAAACGCCAGGGAATATTTATGTCTGTTTTTTAGTTTTAATCAACAATTATCCATATTTGGGCACTTGGTTGAAAATATGAATATAACTAAATATATAAGTATCAAGAACATATGTTTTCGTATTGCTGATATATTTTACTTGAAAATATTAATGCTCTATTTTGACTTATTCTCTTTAATTCCAGGGTTAAATTTTGTTTTGTGATTATTTTTTATTAAATTCTCTTAAAGAGAAAATTGTTGATTGTAAATATTTAGGAAACATTAGTTCTTTTTTATTGCGTTTCACGTTGAAGATGGTATAATAAAATCAAGCAATCGGGAACGCTGCAGCAGAAAAGATTGTGAAGAAAGAGAGCATGAAAAATGCCGAAAAACAAAGCGGAGGCGGCGGCCTGTCTGTTGAGGACAATCAAAGCCTTTTCCTCTACAATTTCCCTGGAGCACTTGCATATGGGCAGGGAGACGGACTGGATGGCTATTACCATATGGGGATTGATATCAACTATGGTGAAAAGTCACCTGTATATCCACTGAAAGGTGGCACTGTTTGTGACATCATAGATATAAACAGTCCTTACTCTGCAATTGGTATTCGGTCCTCATTCTATCTTCCTGAAACAGATACCTTTCAAGAGTATGTCATTTGGTATCTGCATATGAAGATTAATGAAAACCTCAGTGTTAATGATACTGTTACTCTTAACACTCAACTTGGAGAAATCAGCAATAAGGGGGACAATATTCCGGTTCATCTTCACATTGAAGTTTAAGAACCAGGTCACGACCCTATGGTTCCCAGCAGTGCAGGTTTGCACTTGACAGGAAATTACTTTGGCGCTTATAATCTTCTTGACCTTATGGAAGAAGCCTAACATTGACCGGGGTAGGGACATCATTTGTCCCTACCCTAAAGCCATATTATTTTGGAGGGATATTGATGATGTGTTTAAAAGCTGTGTCTATTGTACTAGCCGCCCTTTTGCTGTTCGGGTGCTCCAATGAAGCATCATCTTCCAGCCAGCCGGAACAGAGCTCTGTGCCTGCGCCTGTCCCCAGTGTTTCTGAGGTTCAGCCTGTGCCAAGCTCTTCTGTCTCATCTTCCACATCTTCTGTTTCTTCTTCCAGGCTTGTGCTTGACCTTCCCATTGACCCTGCAAACGGATCTGTTCCCCGGATGCTGGAAAAGGGTTGGCACTACTCTACCTCCAGATGGAGATATGGCTGGGTAAAAGACGGTCAGGAATTTGTCTTCTGCCATGATTCCATGCTCGACTTCTACAGCCTGGACAATCAGTTCCTTCGTTCAGTTCCCTTTGACAGCTCCCATCTCCCTGAAAGCTATAGATTTTATGCGACATCCAATTGTATTTTTCTTTGGGATTTCAGCCACTATGATGTCCCTAAGCAGATTGATAATTATAACAATAGTTATACTCCTTTTCTTTACGAAAAGGATGGACAGGCATATCTCAGCGGACTAACGATACTGGATTTGGAGGGCAATGTTCTTTTACAAATCCCCTCTCTGGATGTCTCTCAGGATGAAAGCGGTGATTTCCACTTTTCTCTGGAGGGTAAGCCGGTTTCCGTGAAATCTAGTGCTAATTTTCACATTGAATGTGTCAATGATGATTTAATTTTCATAGGACTCTATTGGTGTGAAAAGAGAGGCGATGAAAAGGATTTTGGACTTACAGGACATGTGGCTCTGTACTATTTCGTCCCGTCTAAAAACAAACTCACCTGTATTGGAAAGGATTTTAAAGACGGGTATATATGGGCATCCAACCACACAAATGCCTGTATTCTCTTCTATCGATATGAGTCGTCAGGTCAGGGATACCATTTAGGTTATCTGGACCAGAACGGCATTCGCTATCCCTATCCCGGCATGACTTTTTCTGATGCCGCTATGGACGGAGACAATATATATTTGTCCTACTCGAATCACAGGCTGCCAGTAGAAAAGGACAGATTTTGGAGAACAACCTCGGACAGCTTTCTTCTCCACGACATTCCCTTCCCTGAGTTGGAAGAGGCGACAAGGAATTATGTTCCCTCGTACCGTGCCAAAGTTCACCTGATAGACGGAACTTATATGCAGTTTAACGACAAGGCGTTTAATATTGTAACGGGTGAATATGGAACGGAGGAACAGACTTTAGAACTTTACCATTTGACGTGGAATCTTGGAAACTATGCTAACTATAACGTTGGAATCAATTCTCATTATGTGGAGTTGGCTGCCCTGCGGATTCCATCCGAGCAGTATTATTTCAAGATTACTCCCCTTCCCAGGACAACAGATGAAAAAGTGTATGACGGTTATGTGCAAGAAGTAGAGAATATTTTAAAGAAAATGGAGGGGGATCAATGAACCGTTTCAAAATCCTGTCTATTGTACTTGCATCCCTTTTTCTGTTTGGGTGCTCCAGTGAAACATCATCTTCCAGCCAGACGGAACAGAGCTCTGTGCCTGCGCCTGTTTCCAGTGCTTCCGAGGTTCAGTCTGCGCCAAGTTCTTCTGTCCCATCTTCCTCAACCTCTGTTTCTTCTTCCCAGTCTGTACCTGACCA